>JBKJLC010000057.1:0-61486 GCA_046597055.1 Kofleriaceae bacterium
CGGCGTGGTCTCGACCAGCGGCAGGCCCATCTTCTGGCTCCACCACAGCAGGCCGGTCACCAGCTGGCGGCGATCGTCCACGAACGACGGCTTCTTGCCTTCGAACGCGTGGCCCACGAACTGGAAGGCCCAGCCGACCGCGAACAGCGGGATCGCCAGCGGCAGGCCGACCACGGTCGCGGCGAGCGGCAGCGACGCGGCGATCATGGGGATGCCGATCGAGTGGCAGACCTGGTTGGTCTTGTTCTGGTGGTCGTCCTGATACTTCGCCATCAGGCTGGACCATTCGGGACCGAGTTTCACGAGGGCCATGGGTGCTCCGGGGCAACGGGGACGGTGGCGAGCAGATCGAACGACGGGAGAGCGATGCGCAGGAGCGCCTCGACCAGCGCGTCGATGAAGCGAGCGTCGTCGACCAGCGGGCGGCCGAGGACGTGGGCGTGGACGGCGCCCTCGAGCGCCCCGAACAGGACGAACGCGATCGGCAGCGGATCGTTGACATGGCCCCAGCGGACCAGCAGCGCCGCGATCCGCTCGACCAGCTGACGCTCGCCGTCGCTGGTGAGGCGGTCGAGCTCGACGTCGGCGTGGCGGCGCTCGGCGAGCACGGCGTGCAGGCCGGGATCGCTGGTGTGATAGGCGATCACGAGGTCGACGACGGTGCGCATGCGCTGGCGCACGTCGCGCAGCAGCGCGGCGCGATCGCCGGCCGCGAACGGCGGGGTCGACTCGAGCAGCGCGAGGGTGCGGGTGGCGACGTCGACCTGGCGCGCGGCCGCGATCTGGCGGAGCACGTCGTCCTTGCTGGTGAAGTACTGGTAGAAGCTGCCGGTCGCCGTCCCGGCCCGTTCGGCGATGCTGCGCGCCGTGGTCGCGGCGTAGCCGCGGGTCGAGAACTCGCGCTCGGCGGCCATCAGCAGCGCGGCGCGGGTACGAACGGCGCGCTCTTGCGACGGCACCCGGGTGCGCGGCTGGGTCGCGGTCACGGCGCTCACTCGACCACAAATGTGAACTAGAGGTCAAGTTCAATAGAACGGTCTCGCGAGGTGGGCTGGGTGGGCTGAGGCTCCGTGCGCGCCGGCGCTGTGCCGCGACGGCACGATCGATGGCTTGTCTCCGACCGGAGCGGCGGGGGAAGATGCGGCGATGTTCGGGTTCGCCCGACGGGGGTTCACGACTGCGGCAGGGGTGCTGCTCGTGCTCACGAGTGGCGCCAGCTCCGCATGGGGTGACGACCTGCCCTCACCTGCGGGAGCCGTCGAACCAGCCCCCGACGACGGCGCGCCCCCGCCGGCCGCCGCCGAAGAGGAGCTCAGCGATCTGTCGCTCGAGCAGCTGATGGCGGTGTCGATCACGACCGCGTCCAACGTCGACGAGAAGCTCGGCGACGCGCCGGCGTCGGTCATCGTCATCACCCGCGCCGAGCTGGAGGAACGTGGCTATCGCCAGCTCGGCGACATCTTCGACGACCTGCCCGGGATGGACGTCGCGCGGCCGTACGGCGACAACTGGGTGCTCGTCTACTGGCGCGGCTTCCGCGGCGACGTGTCGGCGCCGTTCCTGCTGATGATCGACGGCCTGCCGGTGAACTCGCTGTCCTTCGTCGACGTCGACGTGCCGCTGACCGCGGTGCCGCTGTCGGCGGTCGAGCGGATCGAGGTCGTGCAGGGCCCGGCGTCGTCGGTGTACGGGCCCAACGCGTTCATGGGTGTGATCAACGTGATCACCCTGTCGGACGCCGAGCAGGACGGCGTCATCACCTACGCCCGCATCGGCATGGGCTCGGAGGCGGCGCGGATCGCGGACGCGACCGTGTTCTACAAGCAGGGCCCATGGCGGCTGCGGGTGAGCGCGCGGTTCGAGACCGGCGTCCTCGACGACGCCCACAACGATCAGTACGAGTTCACCCGGGATGCCTACTACCAGGACGGCGAGCTCGGCCGCTCGCTGTGGGGTGGCTTCGTCGACAACCCGAACCTCGCCGGCTCTTACTCGCGCCACGCTGCCCAGGCCGCCGAGGTGCACCTGTTCCACGAGAACACCGAGCTGGCCGTGCGCGGCATGAGCTTCGCGAGCGGCTATGGGGTCGAGTACACCGGCGACCGCGTGCTCAACAACTCGGTGTGGAACCGGTACGAGCTCGACGCCTACCTGCGCCACCAGCACGTGCTGACCCGCCTGCTCACGTCACGCACGGTGCTGCGCTATCGCGGCAGCGGGATCGCGAGCGACTCGTTCTTCGTCGACGGCTACACCGACGAGACCGAGGGGCGGCTGGCCGCGTTCTCGTACTGGCAGTCACGCAATACCAGCTGGTCGGCGTACCAGGACGTCACCATGACGCCGGTCGATGGCTGGTCGCTGGTCGCCGGCCTCAAGCTCGAGCAGAAGGATCTGCAGAAGGCCTACAACATCAACGGCGAGGGCCCGGCCGGCACCCCCGGCGGCTACCAGGCGGTCGACACCATCGATGCCAGCACCTACTGGTATCCGGAGCCGCCGCAGCCGGTCCGCGAGGCGCCCAACCGGATCCTCACGGAGGATTTCGGCGCCTACGCCCAGCTGCGGCGCGAGCTCACCGACAACCACCATGTCCACCTCGGCGGCCGGGTCGATCGCAACTCCGGCTACGACGTCGCACCGACCGTACGCGCCGGCTATGTCGGGCGGCTCGCCCGCGGGCTCGTGCTCAAGACCCTGTACGGGCAGGCCTTCCAGGAGCCGCCGCCGCGGGTGCTTTACGGCGGGTGGACCGGATCTGGCTCGGACCCCGCGCTGCGCCCACAGCGCTCGCAGACCTTCGAGCTCGACGCGACCTTGACCCTGCCCGACGTGTGGCAGGGCCTGGCCGCGTACGCGGTGCGCTCGACCGACACGATCTCGGCCGGGTCGGTCCCGCGCAACTCCGGCGAGCAGCTGGTGCTCGGGCTCGACTGGTCGTTCCGCGCGCACGTCGCCGTGCCCCACCTCGACCGGCTCGAGCTGTCGGGCAGCTACACCCGGCTGTTCCATGCCGAGGAGGAGCTGACCGCCGCCGATGGCTCGCGCACGGTCGTGCGGATCGGCGATCTGTCGCGCGACAAGCTCCACCTGGGCGCGACCGCTCGCTACGACCGCGACCTGTCGGTGAACCTGCGCGGGCGCTGGTTCGGACGGCGCACGACCACCCCGACCAACCCGCTGGGGGCGGTCGACGGCTACGCCACGCTCGACGCGACGCTCGCCTACCGCAACATCCGCAAGTCCGGCGTCGGGGTCTCGGCGACGATGCTCAACGTCACCGATGCGCGCTACGTCCATCCCGGCATCAACGACGCGTCGGGTGGCGACGACGCCTACGCTGCCGACGGCAGCTTCGTCGGCTCGCAGGGGTTCTTCAGCTCGGCGATGCCACAGCCCGGACGTGCGTTCCTGATCTCGCTATGGCTCGCGCCCTGACCGCGTCCGGTCGGATCAGCGCGCGGCGTCTTCGATCGGCTGCGGCTCGGTGCCGCGCGCGCGGACCACGCCACGGCGGAGCAGCCGCGACGTGACCTCGGCCCAGCTCGCCTCGGCCGCGACCATGTCGATGCTGGCCAGGCGCGCGACCTGGTCGAGTTCCATCTGTTCGGGGCTCGCAACACACGGCGCGAGCAGGTGCGCGGCCTCGGCGAGCTCTTCCGGCAGGTGTTGAGCACAGGCCCAGTCGCCGCTCAGGACCAGCTCGGACAGGGTACGGAAGGCCTGGTGATCGAGAGGGTGCGACATAGGTCCTCCAAGGCGAACCGGTGCCCGCGGTGCCGGCAACCGGACCAGTTCAGATGGAGAGCGCAGATGCTCGCGGCGTGCCACCGGAGCGCACCCGTGGCTTCGAGCACTTCCCTACGTCGCGCGCGCGGCCCGAGCGCCACTGCCACAGCTCGATGGGGCGAGCGAGCGGCGGAGCGCGATCGCGTGGGGCTCATGGTGTCGATAGCGTGGCGCACGAACCCCACACGCCCTCGACGGCCCTACGAGGCGGGGACCGGGGAGGGGGAGAAGGAGAGGGAGGGGAGAAGGAGACGCCCGCTGCGACGGAAGGCGATGCCTGCCAAGAAGCAGGCGACGAGGGCGGCCACGAAGAAGGCGGCGGCCGCGACGAAGCCGGCGGCGAAGGCCAGGCCGGCGAAGGGCCGGCGGGCTGCGGTCACTCGACGGCGGTGATCACGAGCTCGCGGGTCTTGCCGGCCAGCTTGAGCTCGACCTCGTCGGAGACGCGGCGACCGGTGAGCGCGCGGCCGAGCGGTGACCGAGGGGTGACCACCTGGACGGCGCCGGCCAGGGTGGCGCCGCCGCCGTGAGGCGCGACGAAGAAGCAGCGGGCGTCGCCGTCCTCGTCGACGGTGACCAGCGCGCCGCCACCGATGGGACCGCCCGGCCCGAAGGTCGGCACCGCCATCGCCTGCAGGTCGGCGAGCTCGGCCTCGAGCTCGACCACGCGCTGGGCCTGGCCGCGTGCCAGGTACGACTGCTCGAGCCCGCGGGTATCCTTGTCGTTCTCGGCGCGCGACTCGGCGTGGGTGGCGCCCTCGATCGCCGCGGCGTAGGCGCGCCGCGCCAGCTCGAGCACGCTGGCCACGTGCTCGATCAGCTCCTGCTTGAGCGCCTGCTTGCGCGTCAGCGTGTCCATGACGGTCAGGGCCCACCGGTGAGCGCGTCGACGTCGGCGAGGCAGGCGGTGTCGAACAAGATCGAGTTGCCCGAGACCACGTACTCGCGCGCGAACGCCGCCATGTCGGAGGCGCCCTCGTTGAGCCAGTACATGACGCAGCGGTCGTTGGAGCAGTGCGCGCCGTGGGCCGCGTCGTGGTGGGCCGACGTGGTCGCGACCCCGTTGGCGACCAGGCCGATGCCGTGCGCCAGCTCGTGGACCAGCACCGATTGCTCGACGAAGCGCTCGAGGTTGGGGAACGCCACCACGCCGGTGCCGGCGATGACGTCCTTGAACATCGCGATCACGCCGGTGTCGCCGAGCGACACCCCGAGCACGCCGGTCTGGACCCCGGCGGCGTCGGCGAAGTGACCGCTGACGAAGACGACGAAGTAGGTCTTCGTGGTCGCGGTGTCGCGCTGGCCGCGGTGCCGGTCGGCCAGCGCGAGCAGATCCGCCACGGTCAGCTCCTCGTCCGCGACCGCACCGATGTCCTGCATCGCCGCGGTCGTGGTCGGGAGGGTGACCTGCTTCTTGCCCGCGAACAGGCGCCCGATGTTCGCGGTCGACAGCGCGAAGGTGTCGCCGAAGCCGACCACGGTGCCCGTGTAGGGCGCCTCGCCGGTCTCGTAGTCGATCTCGATGGTGACGGAGGTGACGGCGGGGTCGAACACGCCGCGCGCGCCGGGCCCATCGCCCCCGGAGTCATCGTCGTCGCCCTCGCTCCCGCCGCAGCCTGCGCCAAGGCCGCACATCACCAGGAACAGCGCCGCGATGCCCGTGCTGATCGTGCTCATCTCGGAAGCGTACAACTCTCGTTCGCGGTCGGGGGCGGTACGGAACCAGAGCCGCCTCGCCACGCCCGGCGCGCCCCCGGTGGGGTGAGCGCGGACGCGCGCGACACGCATGTCGTACCGGAGCCCACCCATCTTGGGTGATGTTATCGGGCAGGCGTTGGTGGCAAGCTCCGGGCGTGTCGATGTACGGCGAGCGTGCGGAGCCGGGGCAAGAGCCCGGCGCTGGTGACGAGGTCGCCTCGAGCCCCCGGCGCGTGTTGGTGGTGGACCACGACGCCGACCTGGGCGCGTGCGTCCGCGAGCTGGTGATGTTCCTCGGCCATCGCGAGGTCGAGGTGTCCCAGCCCGACCAGGCGCTCGCGGTCGCCGCCAGGCTGGGCCCCGACATCATCGTGCTCGACGTCGGTCAGCCCGGCGGCGCCGGGCTCGAGCTCGCCAGCCGGCTGCGCCGGCTCGCAAGCGAGCGCCCGCTGCTGCTGATCGCGCTCACCAGCTGGAGCAGCCCGAACGAGGCGGCGCGAGCGGCAGCGGCCGGCGTCGACCACTACCTGCAGAAACCGGTCGGGCTCCACGTGCTGCGCCGCCTGGTCGGCAGGGTCGGGACCGTGGCCCCGGTCGCACCCGCGGCGTGGGCCGAGGGCTCCGACGCCTGGCGCGCGCTGGCCGACCTCGTCATGGACGACGATCTCGGCTGATCGCGCCCGCGCGGCCCCGGCCCGCCCGCGCGGCGATCGGCCGCGTGGTATCGACCGATCATGAGCCAGCGCGGGGCGGTCGGTGACTGAGCGGCTCCGCGTCGGCGTGATCGGCGCCGGCTCGATCGGCTGCTACGTCGGCGGCCGGCTGGTCGCGGCCAACACCGCCGATGTCGTGCTGGTCGGACGGGCCCGGCTTGCCGACGAGATCGCGGCCCACGGCCTCACGGTCAAGGACTTCGACCGGCCGGCGGTCCCGGTCGCGGCCGCGCGGATCGAGTTCGCGACCACGGTCGGCGCGCTGGCCGCCTGCGACGCGGTGCTGTGCTGCGTGAAGAGCGCCCAGACCGCCGAGGTCGCGCACCAGCTCGCCGGCGTGCTCCGGCCCGACGCCGTGGTCGCGAGCCTGCAGAATGGTGTCCGGAACCCGGACGTCCTGCGCGACGGCCTGGCCGGTCGCCCGGTGATCGCTGGCATCGTCAGCTTCAACGTCGTGGCGCGTGGGGGCGGCTTGTTCCACCGTGCCACCAGCGGGCCGCTCATGCTCGAGGATCGACCGGAGCCGCACGCGCGCGCCCTGGTCGCCGCGCTGCGCGCCGCGCGGATGGAGGTGGAGTTGCGCGCCGACCTCGCACCCGACCAGTGGACCAAGCTCCTGGTCAACCTCAGCAACGCGGTGAGCGCGCTGTCGGGCGCACCCACCCGCGAGATCCTGCAGTCGCCGCGGTATCGCCGCGTCGTCGCCGCGGTGGCCGAAGAGGCCATCCGCGTCCTGCGGGCCGCGAAGCTCCGCCC
Organism: Kofleriaceae bacterium; assembly: GCA_046597055.1. GTDB lineage: Bacteria > Myxococcota_A > Polyangia > Haliangiales > Haliangiaceae > UBA2376. The sequence continues at coordinate 6,957 of JBKJLC010000057.1, forward strand.
GGCCCGGCTGCGCGGCGTGCCGGTCGCGGCGATGCCGAGCATCCTGCGCCTGCCGACCGCGCTGGTCCGGGTGGTGCTGCGCGCGCAGCTGCGCGTCGATCCGGCGGCGCGCTCGTCGATGTGGGACGACCTGACGCGCGGGCGCCCGACCGAGGTCGACTACCTCAACGGCGAGATCGTTCGCCTCGCCGAACGCGCCGGGGTGCCGGCGCCGCTCAACCGCCGCGTGGTCGAGCTGGTCCACGAGGCCGAGCGCGCCGGCCCGGGCTCACCGCAACTCGGCGCCGACGCGCTGTGGGCCGGCCTGACCGCCCGCCTGTGATGACGCGATCGCTCGCGGCGACCCGATCGGCATCGCGCGATCGATCTAGAACGGGCCGCGGACGACGAGGCCGCCGCCGTCGCGGTCGATCGAGCCGCTCAGCTCCATCCTGCGATCGGCGCGTCGGCCGAGATAGTAGAGCGTCACGCCGGCGGTCGTCACCAGCGCGCCCGAGAGGCCGAGGATCAACGCACGCCGGGCCGCGCTCTCGCCGCGCTCGTACCGCTCGGCGTCGCCGACCCCCCAGCGATGGCCCTGCGGCAGCGACTCGATGTCGCTCTCGAACGAGCGCGCCCGGATGGCCTCGACCGCACCCGAGACGAGGCCGACCGCCCCGACCGCAGTCACCACGAGTCCTACCGGTGCCAGCCGCGAGCGACGGCGAGGTTGGTCACCGGTGCTGCTGGCGACGGCGCTGGCGCTGGCGTCAAGCGGGTGGCTCGCGACGCTCGGGGCCACGGCGAGGACCGGCGCGGTCGCGACGGTCGGCGGCGCCTCGGCGCGAGCGACGGCGGTCTGGTCGGGTGTGAGCATCGCGATGGTCCGCTCGGCCAGCGTCCGGCGCGGATCGGTCACCGGCGCGGTCGCGAGGAAGCGGCGATAGGCGCTGACCGCCTGGGCCGGCTTGCCGGCGCGACGCCAGCACGAGGCGATGTTGAACATCAGCACCGGATCGGCGTTGATCGCGTGGGCCCGCTCGAACGCGAGCCGCGCGTTGGTGAAGCGCTCGTCTCGGAACGCGGCGGTGCCGCGCTCGACCTCGGCGCGATAGGTCGCGAGCGCGTCGTCGCGGGCGGCGCCGGCACCGGGCGGGTCGGCGCCGCCCCGGTCGGGATCCGTGCGTGCGTGACCCGCGGTCGCCACGAGCGTGGCGATCACGAACATCGCGGGCAGCGCCTTAATAGAGCGTCGGGGGCTCGACGGTCGCAAAGCTTGGCTCCTTCGCCGGTGCCGGCGCGTCGGGGGTCACGGAGGTGGGGGCCGACGGCCCGGGCGCGGGCGTCGCCGGAGGTCCGCTGGCGCGGCGCGGCCGGGGTCGGGTCGCGACTGGCTCGCGGACCGACGCTCGCGCCGAGGCCTGGCCGCGGTCACGGTCGGCCTGGGGCTTGGCAGCGACGCGCCGGTCGCGCTCGCGCGGGTCGGCGCCGCGCCGGAGGTCCTCGCGTTGTTCGGGGGCGCGCCGGGGCGCCACCGGTGACGCTACCGGCGGTTCGGCGACCATGATCACCCGCGCGGCCGGCACCGCGATCACCGCGACCGGACTCGGGCTGGCGACCGGCGCCGCGGCCTGAGGCGACAGCACGCGCACGAGCAGCGCGGCAGCGAGCCCGAGCCCAGCCGCGCCCACGCTCGCGAGCATCCAGATCGACGCGGCCGGCGCCCGCGAGGCGCCCGACTCCCACCGGGTGGCGTCGCTCGCGGACGCGGGCAACGTGATGGCGATCCGGCTGGTGGAGGTGTCGTCGCGGCCACCGGCTGCGCGTTCGTCAGGCGAGGTCGGCTCGTCATCGCCGAACAACCGGCGGCGCGGCACCGCGTCGTCGTCGAACCCCGCCTGGCCGGGCAGGGTCGGTGCTTCAGCGGTCGCCAGCCCGGCGAGGGCCTCGTCGAGCGCCGCCATGGTCGCGAACCGTTCGCTGGGTCGCTTGGCCAGGCACCGCTCGATGATCGCCGACAGCGCGGCCGACACCGGCGCGATCGCGGACGGCGGACGCGGCGCGCAGAACGCGTGCTCGGCCATCATGTCGGCGGTGTTCGTGCCGGCGAACGGCAGCGTGCCGGTGACCATGTGATAAGCCACCACGCCCAGCGCGTAGACGTCGGTGCGAGCATCGACGTCGTGGCCACCCTCGGACTGCTCGGGCGCCATGTAGGCCGGCGTGCCCAGCACCACGCCGGTCTTGGTCGGCTCGCGACCGTCGACGTCACGCTTCGCGATGCCAAAGTCGAGGAGCTTCACGCGCTCGCCGGCCGCCGCCGCAGCATCGGGGACCACGAACACGTTCTCCGGCTTGAGATCGCGGTGCACGATGCCAGCCGCGTGGGTGCACGCGAGCGCGGCGGCCAGCTGCCGGGCGAACGCGACCGCGCACGCCTCGCGAAGCCGGCCGCGCCGCAGCCGATCGCTCAGCGGCTCGCCGACCAGCCGCTCCATCACGACGTAGGTGCGACCGTCGAGCGTGGTGCCGACGTCGAGGACCGCGACGATGCCGGGGTGACGGACCGCGGCCATGGTGTGAGCCTCGTCCACCATCCGCCGCACCATGGTTGCGTCGCCGACGAGGTGGGGGTGTAGCACCTTGATCGCGACCGGCAGGCGAAGCGTGCTGTGCTCGCCAGCGAAGACCACGCCCATGCCGCCGCGGCCAATTGGCTCCAGCACGCGGTAGCGACCGAGATCCTCCAGGAGCGTCACGCAGAGCCGTGATGCAAGGGGTGTTCCTCCCTCCGGATCGTCGGAGCGCGTGACCACCGCGACGGATCGGCCAACCAAAGTGGGGTCTCATCTCCGTCGATCGGGGGAATGGTCCCATGGGGACACCTCGAACTCGACGCGAGCTACCGGTACCGGAGTGGCACCCCCCATGCACTGCACGGCGTCATGGGAACGCGAACTTCGATCATTGTTGGATGTCTCGGCGTGTGGGGATGTTTCCAACCCCACGTCGAGGACGGGGCGGTCGCGTGCGGCGAGGCCGGTTGCCCGCCGGGCCTCGCCTGCGTGGAAGGCGTCTGTCGGACCCCGGTCGAGGGAGGCCCGGGCGGGGGATCCCCGGGTGAAGCCGGCGACGTGGTGCTGGCCATCGCCCGCCACAACGCGACGAGCGAGGTCCGCGCCTACTGTGATGGCGGGCTCGAGCCGGCATGGGAGATCGCACCCGGATGGAGCGCCAGCACGGTCGCCTGGGGCAAATCGCACGGGGCGCGACCGGAGCTGGTGGTCGGCAGCAGCGACGACGAGCTGCGGCTGTTCGAGATCAAGGGCAACGCGCTCCATCAGGTGGCAGCGCTCGACTGGCTGCGGCAGTCGCGCAGCACCGGCTGGGCCGACTATGACGGCGACGGCGATCTCGATCTCGCGATCTCGGACGGCGAGCACTCGCTGAAGGTGATGCGCAGCCGGCGCGACGGGCTCGAGACCCTGTGGCACGCCGAGGACATGGTCGAGCCCTGGGGCCTGGCCTGGGGTGACCTCGACGGCGACCGGCTGCCGGATCTGGCGGTGGCCTCGTCGACCACGGTCAGCGTGTACCGGAATATCGGCGAGGCCTTCACGCGCGCGTGGACCCGGCCGGGCACCGAGGACACCCGCAGCGTGGCCTGGGCCGATCTCGACGGCGACGGCGATCTCGACCTGGTGTCGGGGTCGCTCGCGGGGCCGGTGCGCGCGTTCACCAACCAGGGCGGCGTGCTGATCGAGAGCTGGGCGTCGCCACAGCACGGCGACGTGCCGGCGCTCGCGTTCGGCGACTACGACGGCGACGGCGATCCTGATCTGGCGGTGGCCGGGCGCGATCAGCCCAGCCGCGTGTACCGCAACGACCGGGGTGCCCTGGTGCCAGCGTGGGCGACCGAAGCCTCGCTCACCACGTGGAGCGTCGCCTGGTTCGACGTGGACAACGACGGGGACCTCGATCTCACCCTCGGCAACCATGACCAGCCGAGCCGCATCCTGCGCAACGACGACGGCAGGCTGGTCGACTGGCTGACCCTCGACGTCGGTCAGGTGCGCGAGCTGAGCTGGACCCGCTGGCCGCTGGACGCCGGCGAGGCCTCGGTCTGCGACAACGGCCGCGGCTGGTGAGCCGGCACACCAGCCGCGCCGGTGCAGCGACGGGCAGCGACGGGCAGCGACGGGCAGCGACGGGCGGCGACGGGCGGCGACGGGCGGCGACGGCAAGCCGCAGCTGGTCTTCGACGGTCTGCCCTCAGGTTTGATCCCGAGTCTGCATGTGATCGGAAGCGCTCACCCTTTCCCGGTGCCCCTGCGCCGGCGCCGAAGGCGCCGCGTCGAAGGGCAGCGCGGCCAGGATCCGCACGCCGCTCCGACGGGCTGCCCTTCGACGGCGGGCTCGCGTGCGCTCGCCCTGGCTCAGGGCCACCGGAACCTGGCTGGATCCTGAGGCTGGCCCTTCGACGTCGGGCTCGCAACGAGCCTTCGGTCAGGGCCACCGGAACCTGTGCGGGATCTCGAGGCTGGTCCTTCGGCGCGCAGGTCGCTGCCGGCGCGCGGGTCGCCGCGTCAGTCGTCGGTCTCGGTGACCAGGCCGTAGCGATGGGCCAGCTCGCTGAGGTGGCTGCGGTCCATCTTCACCGCGCGGGCCGCCTTCGACAGGTTGCCGTCGTGCGCCGGCAGCAGCTCGCCGAGGTAGCGCTTCTCCCAGTCGCTGGTCGCGCGGCCCTTGGCGTCGCGGAACGACAGCTCGGTGTCCATGGACGGCTCGTCCTCGAGCAGCGGCGCGCCGACCAGCGCGCGCTCGATGGCGCTGCGCAGCTCGCGCACGTTGCCCCGCCAGACGCCGCGCATCATGGCCCGCACCAGCTCGACCGGCGGCGCCGCGGTCGGATCGGCGAGCAGCTCGCGGTAGAACGACGCGACCAGCATGGCGACGTCGTCGCGGCGATCACGCAGCGGCGGCAGCACCACCCGCACGGTGTTGAGCCGGTACCAGAGGTCGGAGCGAAACGTGCCCTGGTTGACCTCGCGGCGGAGATCTCGGTGGGTCGCGGCGATCAGGCGCACGTCGATCGGGACCTCGCGGCTCGAGCCGACCCGACGGATCACGCGACGCTCGAGCGCGCGCAGGAGCTTGGGCTGGAGGTCGAGCGGCAGCTCGCCGATCTCGTCGAGGAGGACGGTGCCGCCGCTGGCCGACTCGAACAGCCCGACCCGGGCCTCGACCGCGCCCGTGAAGGCCCCGCGCTCGTGCCCGAACAGCTCGGACTCGAGCAGGGTCCCGGGTAGCGCACCGCAGTCGACGACCACGAACGGCCCCGACCCGCGCCGGCTGACCTCGTGGACCGCCTCGGCCAGCGCGCTCTTGCCAGTGCCGGTCTCACCCTCGATCAGGATGGTGGCCTCGGCGACCGCGACCCGCTCGAGCAGCGCGAACACCCGCCGCATCGCGACGCTGCGACCGAGCACCCGCCCGAAGTGATCGTGGGGCGACAGCGCCTCGCTGACGGTGTCGTCGAGGAGCTCGATCGCGAGCACGCTCTCGCCGATCGCGATGGTGTCGCCGGACGCGAGCACCGCGCTGGTGACGCGGTGACCGGACACGAAGGTGCCGTTGGTGCTGCCAAGATCCTCGCAGTGGAAGCCGTGGTCGCCGATGCGGATCGTGCAGTGATGGCGCGACACGCAGCGATCGCGCAGCCGCAGCAACTGCCCGGTGCCGGAGCCGACCGTGATCTCCTCGGCGGTCGACTCGACCGCCAGCGGGGCGTCGGGGCCGCTCATCACGACGACCCGGAAGCGAGCTATTTCCACGCGATCGCGGGTTATCCGACGGGTGCCCATGTGTGGCCACAGTTCAGCAACCAACGTGCCACTGCCGCTCCCCAATCAATGTCGCGCGCTTGGCCGGCGGGCGCCGAATACCGAGCTTCGGTTGCGGGCTCCAGCCAACAGAAGCTGGGTACCCAGCTCCCAGCTGGGTGCCACGTCCGCGTCTCAGATTCAGAGATGGCCGTCGCCGGCGATCTCGTCGACGCCGAACACGGTTCCGGACAGGGCCAGGCCCAGCGAGGACCAGGTCAGGCCGCCGTCGGCGGTCGACAGCACCTCGCCGTCGTCGCCGGCCGCGAGCCCCACGCCGTGCGCGTTGACGTGGACCGTGCGCAGCGTGCCGACCCCGCGGGTCGCGATCGCCACCGCGTCGCGGCCGTCGATCCGCGCGATCACGCCACCGGCGCCGACCGCGATCACGTCACCGCTGCCGGTGACCCACGCGCCGTGCAGGTCGAGCTCGCGGCCGAGATCGATCGTGCGCCAGCTGGCGCCGCCGTCGTCGCTGCGCAGGAGCGCGCGGCCGGCCCCGGCGGCGACGCCCCGGGCGCCGTCGTGCGACATCGCGACCACCCGTGCGCCATCGAGGCGCGCGACCTGCCCGGCCGTGCCGACCCCGGCGTCGTAGCGCCAGACCTGCCCCTCCCCATCGAGCGCGAGCGCGCGATCACCACCGTGGCCGGCCGCGACCGTGAGCCACGAGGAGGCCGGATCGACCGGCAGCGGGGCCCAGGTCGCGCCCGAGTCAGGCGACATCATCAAGAGGCCATCGCCGCCGACATAGATCGAGTCGCCGCCCGCCGCCGCGACCGAGCGCAGCGTGCGGGTGGTCTCGAGATCGATGACGTCCCAGCTGGCGCCGCCGTCGAACGTGCGCAGCAGCGTGCCGAGCTCGCCGACGACAAACGCGGTGTCGAGGCCGCGACACGCGATGCCGAGCAGGTCGTGCTCGCTGTCGAGCTGGTAGCCGTCGCCCATCACGCCGCGCTGATCGAGGTCGGCCATCAAGCCGTCCTCGCCCACCAGCCAGGCGCCACCGCCACCACCGCCGTCACCGGTGTCCTTCTTCTTGTCGCAGCCGGTGGCGAGCACCGCCACCGCGCACGCGCTGGCGAAGAGAGTCTGCTTCATCGATCGCTTCATTGATCATCTCCGTTGAGGGTTGCGCCGGAGCCAGTGCAAGGACGAGTCCGGGCACGCCGGTAATGACGACGCGGACTCGCGGCGACGAGGATGGGGAAGCCGGGGCCCTGGCTGTCGGCTGGCGCCTGCAGTTCGCGACGCGCGCGACCGCGGAGCCCTTGATCTCGTTCGATCGCGGGCCCGGCACACACGTTGCTGAAGAGCCAGGCATGACCAGACGAATGCTCGCGTTGTTCGCCGCATGCAGCGGGGCCTTCGCGCTCGGCTGTTTCGGAGCGCCACCCGCGTCGGAGGGCGATCCGCTCCTCGACCCCGCCTGCCAGCTCGACACCCAGGGGGAGCGGACACCCGGCTATCCGTTCGACGTCGATCGCTTCACCACGACCGTGCTGCCGGTGGTCGCACAGAGCTGCGGCGCCGGCGGCTGTCACGGGTCGCCGACCGGCAACGGCGGCTTCACCGTGTGGGCCGCTGCGCAGCCCGGCGACTGCGACTTCGGCAAGACCTTCAACAACGTCATCGGCAAGATCGATCTGACCACCCCCGCCAACAGCCGCCTGACCGCGGCGGTGTCGGGCGGCTCGGCGACCCACCCGTTCACGTTCCCGGCGACCGCGCCCGGGCTCGAGGCGCTCAAGGGCTTCGTCGACGCCGCCGCCGCCACCGCCGCGGCCGACGGGGGTGGCGTGACGCCGCCGCCGGGCCCGAGCCCGTTCAACTACACCGTCTACCAGCAGGTCGTGCAGCCCGCGCTCAACGCGGCGACCTGCGCGGCCGCCGGCTGCCACGGCAGCGGCGCCGCCGGCTTCACCCTGGCCGCGGCGCCGGCTGCCGGCAGCCCCGAGATGGAAGCCAACTTCATCGCGGTCACCAGCCGCGCCAACCTGGCCGCGCCGGCCAACTCGGTCTTCTACGTACGCTCGACCGTGCTCCACGCCGGCGGCGGTTCGCGCGCGGTCGACGGCACCGCGGGCGCCGCCATCCTCGCCTGGATCGAGGACGCCAAGGCCAACGCCGGCAACGGCGGCGGTGGTGGCAACCCGACCTGCGCGCCGATCGACAAGTTCAACGCCGGCGTGTTCCGCACCGAGATCTTGCCGATCCTCTCCGGTGATCTCGATCTCAACGCGGCCAACGGCCAGGGCCAGGGCGCCGGCTGCATGTCGGGCGCCTGCCACGGCATCGACCGCGGCCCCGGCACGTTCAGCCTGCTGCCGACCGCCGACACCGCGACCCAGCTGCAGAACTTCGCCTGCTTCGTCAACCTGACCTCGCCGTCGGCGTCCGAGGTGCTGGCGTGCCCGCTCAACGACCCGCGGTGCCGACGCTACCCGCACCCGGGCCAGGACGTGCTCGGGGGCGCCAACGACCTCAACTACCAGCGGCTGCTCGCCTTCCTCTACGGCGCCAAGTCCGACGTGTCGCCGCTCGACTTCGCGTTCTTCGTCCGCCGGATCAACCCGATCTTCAACGACGTCAACGCGGTCGAGGCCGGCGCGCAGGGCCGCACCTGCGGCGACGCGATCGGCTGCCACGGCGTGAGCGTCGCCGGCCAGGCGCCGCCCAACGGCTCGGACTTCGCGATCATCCCCAACGCGGCCGACCTGGGCCGGCTCAGCTTCAACTTCGTGTCGGCGACCGGGTTCGTGAACTTCCTCAACCCGGGTGAGAGCTCGCTGTTCCTCTACCCGACCGACGAGATCGCCAACCGCGCCGACCACCCGTTCGCGACCGGGCTGCCTCACCCCGGCGGTCGCGACTTCGCGGTCGACAGCCTCGAGGCCCAGGCGATCCTGCAGTGGGCCGCCGGCCTGCGCCCCGACCGCAACGGCTTCCAGCGCAACTGGCTGGTGCTCGGCGACTTCCCGGCCAGCCGGATCGCCGACCAGACCCTGGTCGACGAGCCCACCGCGATCCCGACCATCTTCGACCGCGGTGGCGGCTCGTTCAACCGCGGCGAGTGGGACGGCTTGTTCTCCGACCGCGCCGAGGTCGACCTCAACGTCGCCTTTCCGCGCGCGGCCACCGGCGGCCGGGTCGCCTACGCGGTGTCGTACGTCGTCAACACGGTGCCGCGCACCCAGCTGGCTCAGCTGGTGGTCGCCACCAACAACCCGATCCGCATCTACGTGAACGGCGCGGTGGTGGCGCAGAACGACCAGAGCGGCGGCGCCACCGCGCTGCTGACCCTGCCCGCGGCCGGTGGCACCACCCCGCCGGTGCGGATCATGATCAAGGCACTCCAGCGAGCCGACGACGCCCGGTTCGCCTTCACCGCCCAGCTCCGCGACGAGCTCGGCGTCCTGCTCACCGATCGCACCGGCGAGCTCGTGTTCACCCTCGGCCCGACTGGAGGCATCTGATGTCACGCCTGACCTGCACCCTGCCCTTGGCCCTCGGGCTCCTCCTCACCGCCGGCTGCGTGAGCGGCGTCGGCGACTCGCCCCCCACCAGCCCCGATGACCCCGGCGCGGTCGATCCGCTGCCGCCCCCGCCCCCGCCCGAGCCGCCGCCGCCGGCGCCCGGCGTCTACAAGCGCGGCTCGCTGACGCCGCTCTACCAGCTCACGCCCCGGGCCGAGTACGGCCGCTTCACCGAGAGCGCCGTCACGATGAAGGACGCCGACTTCGTCTCGACCGCCAACAACTTCGTCACCGCCAGCCAGAAGCTCGACGAGGTCGCCGCCCAGATCGCCCGCGAGCGCGGCGTGCCCTCGGTCAACCTGGCGCCCAAGGCCGAGGACCGCCAGCGCGCCCAGCAGATCCCGTTCCGCGGCAACCCGTCCGACGTCGACGTCGTCCGCATCGACGGCCGCCGCAAGGCGTACCTGCCGCTCGGTGGCGACCTGATGACGGTCGGCAACGAGATCGCCGCGGTCGACCTCGACAGCGGCCTGGTCACCCGGGTGAAGGTCGGCGTCCGCCCCCAGCGGATCGCCATCCATCCGGCCGGCCTGGTCTTCGTCTGCAACCAGTACTCGAACTACATCTCCATCATCGACGCCCGCACCGATCAGCCGCTGCGCAACGCCGCCGGCCCGATCGAGATCAAGACCGAGTTCTACTGCTCCGACCTCGCGTTCGTGCCGCGCAGCGTGGCCGCGCCCGACCCCGACGAGCAGGACCTGTACGTCGCCAACAGCTGGCGGGCCAGCGTCCTCAAGTACGGCCTGACCGTCACCCGCGACGCGCTGTCCGACGACCCGATCGACGTGCGGGTCACCACGCCGGCGGCCCCGGCCACGCCCAACCAGCCCGAGGCCGAGATCAGCGGCGTCGGCGCCAACCCGTACCGCATCACGGTCAGCCAGGACCTGCGCGCGCTGTTCGTCGCCAACAACCGTGGCGGCGAGCTGGCCCGGATCGACCTGGGCACCCGCGCGGTCCGCCGCATCGCGATCAACGCGCCGGTGTCCGACGTCATCCAGGCCAACGACATCCTGATCGTCCCGACCACCACCATCGACCGCGGCCTGCCCGACGGTCGCGATCAGCAGCCGACCCAGATCGTCGCCGGCGCGGTGCGGGTCACCGGCATGGATGGCGCCCAGCACATCGCCCACCCGGGCGCGCTGTTCGACAACACCAAGGCCTACAACTTCGAAGATCTCCGCAACGGGCTCCTGACCGTCGACGCCCAGCTGAACGGCGGCGCGCCGCCGGTCTACTTCACGGACTCGGTCTCGGCCGAGCCCAACTTCGCCGCCGCGCAGAAGGTGCTGCAGGGCACGCTGCCTCAGGCGGTGGTGGTCAACGCCGCGCGCAGCCGGGCCTTCCTGGCGATGTCGGGCTCCGACACGATCCAGGAGGTGACGATCAACGCCGGTGCCTTCCGCATCGCCGACGCCCCCGGCGCGCTGATGCGGACCTCCGAGCGCCCGTTCGCGCTCGCGCTCGACGAGGTGGCCCGCGAGCTGCTGGTCGCGACCTGGGGCGGCGAGACGCTCGAGGTGTTCGACACCGCCAGCGGCACCCGGACCCGCCGCATCGACCTCGGCTACGCGATCGCCGACTACCCGGCGACCAACATGGAGCGCGGCGAGTACCTCTTCTACAACACCGGGTGGTCGAACAACGGCACCAAGTCGTGCGCGACCTGCCACTACGACGAGCTCCTGCTCGACGGCGTCGGCTACGCCAACGGCGCCACCGCGCCGACCGCGTATCACAAGGTCCCGGCCAACTTCAACCTGATGACGACTGACTCCTACTTCTGGAATGGTTCGTTCGCCAATGGCACGTACGCGTCCCTGGCGGCAGATGCCCAGTCGCGCACCAACTGCGAGCTGATCCTGTTCGGCCTCACCGAGGGCATCGCGTCCGACCCGGCCCGCCGGGTCGGTGACCCCGGCAACCGCGTGCGCAGCGGCCAGGACGCGCAGTGCCGGCCCGACACCTCGGGCCCCGGGATCCTGCCCCGCAACTTCGCCCAGATCGCCGGCATCATCGCGGCCCAGAAGCTGGTTCGCGAACAGGTGGTGCGCGCCGCCACCGGCCTCAGCTTCAACGACGTCGCGCGCATCGTCGACTTCTACTCGGTGTCCGAGCTGCGGCTGCCGCCCAACCCGCTGACCTACCTGGCCGCCCGCAACGAGCTCGGCGCGGCCGACGCGGCCAAGCTGGCCCGCGGCAAGGAGCTGTTCACCACCGGCGGCTGCACCGGTTGCCACGACCCGGGCAACCAGCGCCATCCGTACAGCGACGGCCTCGAGCACGGGTCGGGCACCGCGTGGTCGTCCAACTTCGTCGACACCTACAGCACCGACGCCCGGATCGTGAACTCCATCGGCGCCATCCCGCAGCTGATGCTGGAGGCCATCTCCGGCTCGACCCCGGACCGCGAGATCAACATCCACCTCGACCCGATCGACTACTTCGCGCCGTTCTGCTTCGACGTCACGTCATGCCTGGTGTTCGAGGATCCGCTGGCGGTGCGCGGCAACCTGGCCGCCGAGACCGAGCGCCTCGACGTGCTGGTCCAGATCAACCTGGCCAACGTCGACCGCGGCTTCGTCCCTGGCAACCTGCGCGGTCAGCCGGCCACCAACACGCCGTCGCTGCGCGGCATCTGGTTCCAGACCAACTACCTGCGCCACGGCCACGCGCACACGCTGAAGGAGACCATCCTGGCCCCCGGCCACCCGGCGCTCGGCGCCGGCGAGCGCGGCTACGCCATCGATGGGCTCGGCAACCGGGACGTCCACGGCAAGACAACCACGATGTCGGCCGCCGACGTCGACGCGCTCTACCTGTTCATCCAGTCGATCGAGTAGGAGGCCGCCCATGCGCGCTCGCACCATGTCTCTGATCTGCTCGTTGATGGTGACGGCCACCGTGTCGGCGGTCCACGCCGAGGATCGCGCGGCGGTCTTCACCCGGCGCGGCACCAACCTGCGCGCCCGTCCCGGCGAGACCGCGCCGGTGGTGGCCCGCGCCGACTCCGGCGAGGAGCTCACCGTGGTCGGTAGCCGCGGCCGCTGGCTGCGGGTCCGCCGCGGCAAGCGGGTCGGGTGGGTGACGCGCAGCCAGGTCGAGGACCGCGGGGCGACCGCGCCGCGCCAGCGGGCCCAGCGCACCGGCTTCTCGGGCAGGCCCCTCGAGGACGCGCTGCGGGTCGCGGTCACGATCGACCGGGTCCGCGGCTTCGACGACCCGACCACCAAGGCGAACCTGGTGCTCGACCTCGAGCGCGGCGACACCGTCACCGTGCTCGGCCGCGGGCACGACGGCTGGCTGCTGGTCGAGGCCAGCGCCGGTGGCGTCGGCTGGATTCCAGCGACCGCCGTGACCGACGGCGGCCGGTTTGCCGGCGACCCGCGGCGAGCCCCGGGCGCCCCACCCGCGACGGCCCGTGACCTGACGGTGGTGGTCACCGACGACGACACGGTCGCCCCGACCAACGCCGGCCCCGCGCCACGCGCGGCGACCTCGCGGCGGCGGGTGGTCGGGACCCTGGTCGCGACCGCGGGTGCGCAGACCTTCGCGATGCGCCAGGTCGGCGCCGGCGGGGAGGCGCTGGCGACCGCGCGCGGAGCGGCGGCGGCGTTTGCCGCGAGCGCCGGCGTGCGCCTCGCCAGCAACCTCTGGGTGGGCGCCTCGGCCGACGGCGAGCTCGGCACCGGCGCGCTCGTCTACACGACCCCGGGCGAGGCGTCGCCCCCGATGACGACCCGGGCGACCAGCCTCGATGGCCGGGCCCAGCTCGGCTGGGGCCGGCGCTGGCAGGTGGTGGCCCGCGGTGGCTACCACTTCGGCGCGCTCACCATCGCGTCCGACCGGGCCGAGCCCATGCTGGTCGGCGAACAGGTCGCCGGGCTCACCGTCGGGCTGGGCGGCGCCGTGCCGCTCGGCCGCCGGGCCGCGCTGACCACCGCGATCGACGTCATGCCGGCCGGCGCCCAGCGGCCATCCGAGCTGCTGCCCGGCATCCTCTACGCGAACGGGATGCGCGCGGCCTGGTTGCACACGACCGTGTCGCTGCGGCTACCGGCCCGCATGGTGGCCGCCGTGAGCTACCGCGGCACCCTCGCCACCGTCGATCTGACCGACGGCGCCGCCGCGCCGACCACCGCCACCCGCACCGACCAGGCACACAGCGTCACCGCCGGCCTCGGGCTGGCGTGGTGATGGGAAGGAGTGACCCCATGGCCTTCAAGGACGTCAAGCAAGAGCTCATCGATCAGTTCGAGCATCGCTACCTGTGTCACCTGCTCGAGCGTCACGGATGCAACCTGACTGCCGCCGAGCGCTCATCCGGCCTCTCCCGCCATCACCTGCGCGCGCTGATGCGCAAGCACGGCCTGTACGAGGCGGTCGTGAGGACGCGGATGGCCTCCCTGTTGCAGAAGGAGCTGTCATGAGGATCGCAATCCCCCGAGAGACCCTGCCGCGCGAGGCCCGCGTGGCGATCACCCCGGACACCGTGGCCCGCCTGATCGCCAAGAATTTCGAGGTCTCGGTTCAGCGCGGCGCCGGCCTGGGCGCGCAGATCAGCGATCCCGAGTACGAGGCGGCCGGCGCCCGACTGGAGCCTGACGCCCCGGTGCTGTGGCGTGCGGGCGAGGTCATCGTGAAAGTGCGGCCGCCGACTGACGACGAGATTGGCCTGCTGAGCTCCGGTCAGACGCTGATCAGCCTGCTCTACCCGCTCGCCGACGGCGAGAAGGTGCGCGACCTGGCCGCGCGCGGGGCGACCGTGCTCGCGGCCGACATGGTGCCGCGGTCGACCCTCGCGCAGATGATGGACGTGCTGAGCTCGCAGGCGACGATCGCCGGCTACCGCGCCGCGCTGCTCGCCGCCACCGCGCTGCCCAAGCTGTTCCCGATGTTGATGACGGCGGCCGGCACCATCACGCCGGCGCGCGTGCTGGTGCTCGGCGCCGGCGTCGCCGGTCTGCAGGCGATCGCGACCAGCCGCCGGCTCGGCGCGGTGGTCGAGGCCTTCGACGTGCGCAAGGCGGCCAAGGAGCAGGTCGAGAGCCTGGGCGCCCGCTTCATCGAGGTGCCGTCAGACGAGGACGCCGCGACCGCCGGCGGCTACGCCCGCGAGGTGTCCGAGGAATACAAGGCTGCGCAGGCGGCGCTGCTGCTGCAGGCGCTCGGCCGCTGCGACGCGGTGATCACCACCGCGCTCATCCCGGGCCGGCGCGCCCCGGTCCTGATCACCGCCGAGATGGTCCGGGTGATGAAGCGGGGCGCGGTGATCGTCGACATGGCCGCCGAGCAAGGCGGCAACTGCGCGCTGACCCGACCCGGCCAGCGCAAGATCACTGACGGCGGCGTGCTCATCGTCGGCGAGCTCGACCTGGCCAGCCAGGTCGCGGTCCACGCCAGCCAGATGTACGCGCGCAACATGGAGAAGCTGCTGCTGCATCTCTATCGCGGGCCCACCGGTGGGCTCGACGTCGCCGACGAGATCGTGAAGGGCATGTTGATCATCCGCGAGGGCGCGGTCGTGCACGGCGGGGTCACCGCCGCCGCGCAGAAGGAGCTGGCCGCGTGAGCACCACCCTCGTCATGGGCCTGTACGTCTTCGTCCTCGGCGCGTTCGTCGGCTGGCAGGTGCTGTCGAAGGTGCCCCACCTCCTCCACACGCCGCTGATGAGCGCGACCAACGCCATCTCCGGCATCTCGCTGGTCGGCTCGCTGGTCGCGGCCGGCAGCAACCACGACGCCCTCACCACCCTGCTCGGCTCGATCGCGGTCACCGCGGCCACGATCAACGTCGTCGGTGGCTTCCTCATCACCGACCGGATGCTGCGCATGTTCAAGAAGAAGCCCGCCCGCGCCGGAGTCGTCCGATGACCACCACCGACCTCGTCCAGCTGCTCTACCTCGGGGCCTCGGTCCTGTTCATCCTCGGCCTGCAGCAGCTGGGCGCCGCCGACACCGCCCGCCGCGGCGTGCGCTTCGCCGAGCTCGGCATGGCGCTCGCGGTGATCGGCACGCTGCTGCACCACGAGATCGTCAGCTACCAGTGGATCGTCATCAGCATCGTGATCGGCTCGGCGATCGGCACCGCGATGGGCCTGTACATCCCGATGGTGAAGATGCCCGAGCGCATCGCGCTGTCGCACGCGTTCGGCGGGCTCGCGGTCGCCCTGGTCGGCGTGTCCGAGTACCTGCGCCACGGCAGCCAGGCGACGGTCCTGACCATCGCGGCGATCGGCCTCGAGGTCTTCCTCGGCGCGCTGACCTTCACCGGCAGCCTGATGGCGTTCGGCAAGCTGCAGGGCTCGATCACCGGCAAGCCGGTGACCTACCCGGGCCAGAACCTCACCAACTTGATGGCGGTCGCGGTCGCGGTCGCCGGCATCGGCTACCTCGTCGCCAACCCGTCGGCGGCCACCGTCTTCTACGTCGTGCTCGGCCTGGGTGTCGTGCTCGGCGTGCTGCTGGTGCTGCCGATCGGCGGGGCCGACATGCCGGTCGTGATCTGCCTGCTCAACGCCTACGCCGGTCTGGCCGCGGCGGCGACCGGTTTCGCGCTCGGGAACAACGTCCTCATCATCTGCGGCGCGCTCGACGGCGGCTCGGGCGTGATCCTCGGCCTCATGATGAGCAAGGCGATGAACCGCTCGTTCCGCAACGTCGTGTTTGGCGCGGTCGGCAAGGCGCCGGCGGCCGCGGCCGGCGCCGCCGGGGTCGCCACCCCGACCAGCGCGGCCAACGTCGGCTCGGTCGACGACGCGGTCGCGGTGCTGACCAGCGCCCGCTCGGTGATCATCGTCCCCGGCTACGGGATGGCGGTGTCGCAGGCCCAGCACATCGTGCGCGACCTCGCCAGCGCGCTCGCCGCCCAGGGCGTGACCGTGCGCTACGCGATCCACCCGGTCGCCGGCCGCATGCCCGGCCACATGAACGTGCTGCTCGCCGAGGCCAACGTGCCCTACGAGCAGCTGTTCGATCTCGACACGATCAACGACGACTTCGGCTCCACCGACGTCGCGATCGTGGTCGGCGCCAACGACGTGGTGAACCCGGCGGCGCGGACCCAGCCGTCGAGCCCGATCTACGGCATGCCGGTGCTCGCGGTCGACCAGGCGAAGACGGCGATCTGCTTCAAGCGGTCGTTCAACCCGGGCTTCGCCGGCATCGAGAACGAGCTGTTCACGCGGCCGAGCACGATGATGATCCTCGGCGACGCGCGCCAGAGCCTGCAGGCGCTGGTGCAGGCGGTGAAGGGCGAGCTGCGGCTGGCGGCGTGAGCCGCGGCCACGCCCGGTCAGCGCGTGGTCGGCGGACCGTCGGGATGCTTGCGGGCCAGGTGCAGGTTGGCCGCGTTGAGCGCGGCGTCGAAGCGCCCGAAGATGCGCTTGGCGCCGGCGACCAGCCCGGGCCGCCCATGGCGGGTGACGAACGCGGCCTCGACCACCTGGCCGGTCAAGAGCCACTGCGCAAGCTCGTCGATCACGGTCTCGCGGGTCCACGGGCGGCGCTTGCCATCGGGCACCGACGACGGCGCCGGTGCGGCCGCGACCGGCGCCGGGTCGGCCACCACCGGCAGCGGCAGCTGGGCACGCGACGCTGGCGGCCGGGTCCGGGGCGGCGGCGGCGCCGCGGCGCGGCGGCGCGCCAGCTCGGCGGTGAGAACGCTGCGAACGACGGCGTACGCGAGGTGGCGAAGCTCTTGCTCGAACCGATCCACCTCTTCATCGAGTCGAAGCGGCGGTTGATCGCGGCGAACCATCGACCGCAGCTTGCCTGACGTCACACCGATCGCAAGCATGGAGCACCGGCGAAACGCATGTCAGGCGGCGTTGTGGCGACGGGGCGTGACCGGGGTTGTGCCGCCGGCGCCACCCGCGCCTCCGGCGCCCGCCCCGGCCCCGGTGATCCGACGATAGCCCTGGACCCACATGTTCTGCGCGTCGCTCGGGGCCGAGTGGATCTCGACCCCGACCACGAACCGGGTGCCCTCGATCCGGACCGAGCGGGTGACCAGGACCAGCGAGACATTGACGCCATCGAGCGCGATCTCGACGTCGATCAGATAGTTGACCTCGGGCGCTTCGCTCGCGACCAGGGAGGCACCGTGCACGTTCAGCTCACGGATCCGCACCGGCACGCGACGAGGCCCGCGCTTCCAGACGGCCTCCAGATCAGTGGTCGCGCGCTGGGTTCGTCGCCTGTCGCGGTGCATCAGGGGGGTAGGGCTGCAACCCCCGTACCGTCGCACGCAACGCAGGCGGGAGAGTTCGAGCGCCGCGAGCGTCGCCACCGCGCGCACCGGGCGCCTCCGCACGTCAACCAGGCGAAGCGGAAATGACGCAAGGGGTGTTCGGCCCTGGCGATCGGGCTGCCCGGCGACGGTACGACCGGCCCGGGAGCTCGATCAGTCGAGCTCGACGATGGGGCGATCGGTCAGTTGGCCGCGAGGACGATCACGCGGTCGGCCGCGGTCAGCCGCAGCGCGCGGTGCTTGGCCGGGTTGACCGCGACGCCGAACGAAGCGGCCGGGTCGTGGGCGGACGCGGCCCGGCGGATCCCGAGCGCGATCTCGCCCCGCCGCAGCGCAGCCTCGACCACCGTGTGGTACGGCACCTCGGCGTCGAGCTGCACGTAGTCGCCCGCCGGCTTGAGGTAGATCTCGTGCCCGCCCGCGGTGAACAGCGCGTGGAACACCCGGGTGAGGTGCCGGTTCTCGGCGACCTGAGAGATGAGCAGCGAGACCAGCGTGTTGCTGACGATGAAGTCGTCGGCTGCGGCGACCGCCGCCAGATCGCGGTTCTGGATGTCGAGGATCTCGCTGGTGATCGGCACGCTGACGCCGGCGCGACGCTGGATGTCGCGCAGGTGGAGCAGCGTGATCATCGTGCGCGCGTCGGCCATGTCCTGACCCCGTCCGACCAGCTCGGACAGCACCAGCACCGCCTGGTAGCTGCCGACGTCGAGGCTGTCGAGCAGCGCCCGATCGGTCGGATCGCCCACGCGCAGGCTGACCGTCGAGTTGGCGGTCACGCCGGCCAGCGCGCCGAGCCCGGCCAGCACCGCGCCGTCACCGACGACCAGCGTCTCGCTGCCCGCGCTGACGTAGGCGTCGAGTTCGGCCAGGACCAGCGCGAGGCGCGGGCTGGCGCCGAGGATGAGCGTGCGCTCGCGGTGCCGGACCGGGGTCGCCGGCGCCGCGACGATCGCGGCCTCGCTGGCCGGGGCCGGGCGGCCGTTGAGCACGACCGTGTCGTCGTCGAGGCTGATCGCGATCACCTGATCACCGGCGACGAACCGGCGCTCGAACGGGGGCGGCAGCAGCAGCTCGCCCCCGGCGGCAACCACGCCGAGCAGCGACGAGTCGTCGTACGCGAACACCCCCTCGCGGAAGGTCTTGCCGGTCAGCGCCGGCTCCGCCTTGACGTACATCTCCATGCCGCCGAAATCGAGCAGCTCGGTGTAGACCACCGACAATCCCGACTGCCGGCCGGTCTGGACCAGCAGCCGGCTGATCAACGGCGGCGCCACGATCAGCGCGGCGCGCTCGCCGACCACCATGCGGGCGACCGTCTCGCTCTTCTCGTCGGACAGCTCGGCGACGATGTGGACCGGCGCGTCGACCATGACCTTGGTCACCGCCAGGAGCACCTTCAGCACCACCGTATCGGCCTCGTGCGGCGCCATCGGCGCGCCGTCGGCGTGGACCTCGGGCGCGAGCACGACCACCGCCTTCGAGGTCTCGAGGCTGACCAGCGCGAGATCGGCCATGGAGGTCGGGCTGCCGGTGCGGGTCACCGCGCGCAGCCGCTTGCCGGCGAGCGCGGCGGTGACCTCGTCGTCCATCGCGACCTTGTCGCGCGGCGCCAGGATCACCACGCAGGCGTCGCGCTGGTTGGCGCCGGCGGCGGCGAGCTCCGACAGCAGCGTGTCGATCTTCGGGCTCCAGCCGAGGATCACGGTGTGGCCACGCTCGATCACGACGCTGCGGCCGCGCCGCAGGCTCTCGATCAACGCCCCGAACCCGTTGTTGAGGATGCCGATCAGCGCCGACAGCACGAACAGGCCGCCGATCGTCACGAACAGCATGATGAAGAGGAAGGTCCAGCTGCCGGGATCGCCTCCGACCGCGCCGGCGTCGAGCGCGTGCATGAGCGCCTTCCACAGCAGCCGCCCGAACGAGTCGCGCCGGCCGGCCTCGTCCGCGGGCACCACCCCGAACCCCACGAGCGCGACCGCGGTGATCGCGATCAGCGCGAGCGTCGCGGCCGCGAGCAGCAGGATCTGCGCACCGGTGCCCCGCGCCATCAGGTTGTCGAACCGGTACCGCAGCCGCTGGCGAAGGCCGTGTGACATCGAGCAGAACACTATCAGGCGCGACCGCGAGATCTCGGGAGCGGGCACGGTCGCCAACCGGACCCGCGAGATCGAGGTCGTGATCGGCTTCCACGCCACGCCCGGCATCCTCATCGGCTCCATCGTCCGGTCGGGCGTGATGGGCCTGATCGGCGGCCGGCTGCCCGCGATCCGGGCGGCTCGCAGCTCGCCGGTCGAGGCGATGCGCGGCTGAGCGCGCCCCTGAAGGTCCCGCGGCCGCGCCTCAGCGCGGATCGATATCGCCCGAGCCGGACACCCGGCGGGCGATCTTGGCCGGGTTACCGCGGTAGCGGATCCGGCCGCTGCCGCTGACGCTGGCGTCGAGGGCCTCGGTGACCGTGAGCTCGATGTCGCCCGAGCCGGAGACCGAGGCGCGGGCCTGGGCCGCGGTGAGGCCGGCGGCTTCGATCGCGCCCGAGCCGGTGACCCGGGCGACCAGGCGCTCGGTCCGGCCGGCCGCGTCGATCTCGCCAGAGCCCGACACGAGCAGGTCGAGGTTGGCCCCGGCGGTGCCGCGCACGGTGCTGTCGCCCGACCCGCTCGAGGCCAGGGCGGTGAGCCGCGGGGTGGTGACCCGGACCACCAGCGGCTGCTGGCTGGAGTAGGACTCGCGGGTGTCGATCACCAGCCGGTCGCCGCGCACCGCGGTGCGAACCAGCGGCACGACATTGGCGTCGCCGGTGACGACCACGCTGGTCGCCGGGCCGACCGTGACCTCGAGGGCCATCGAGCCGGCCAGCGAGATCTCCGAAAACGACGCGACCTTGCGGGCCTCGCGGCCAGGCTGGCCGGAGCCGCGGACATCGGCGTCGGCCAGGGTGCACGAGGCGACAGCGACCAGGACCGAGACGGCGAGCAACGAGCGAGTCATGGCTTGAAGGAGCCATGACTCGGGCGGCCGGTGGACCCGCGCCGGCCGCCTGGGTCAGATTTGCCGCTGGCTACCGGAATTTCCGGGGCCGCGCGCCCCGGGTCATCAGGGCCCGGCGTGATCCCAGGCAGCGTCGCCGCTGAGCATCGCGGTCAGCCACGCCCCGAGCGTGGTGCCGCCGACGCTGGTCTGGCTGAACGGGCTGAACAGCCACACGTGGGTGGCGCCGGTGAGCGTGAACATCTTGAAGTTTGTGGTGTCGGCCAGGACGTTGGTCCGCAGCGACGTGATCGCCTCGGTGTACGCGGCCGCCGGCATCGGCTGGGTGCTCATGCAGGTCGGGTATCCGAACCCGAAGAACGAGCGGATGACGCCGTCCTGGGTGCTGGTGATGAGCGCCAGGCGATCGTCCGGGAACTGCGCGGACATGTATGGCAGGGCGTTGCTCAGCCCGCCGCCATCGGCGCCGGTGCACGCCGCGCAGCCGGTCGGCAGGGTCTCGTCCAGCTTCCACAGGTCGCGCATCTGGGTCTGCAGGCACGGCGTCAGCCACTGGTCCTGGATCGGAGGCCCCGAGTCGTCGACCAGGAACACCTTGCGCGTGCCGAACGCGGTCTTCACGCGCGGGTAGTTGTAGAGCGCGCCGAAGCCGCCGGCGCTCGAGCCCGTCAGCACGACCCGCCGCACCGGCTCGGATGCCGGCACGATCACGTCGAGATACTTGCCGACGTTGTCGTAGCCGACCTGGGTGCGGCCCCCGAAGCCGGACTCGCTCGAGCCCGCGAAGATGTCGCCGCTGCAGTACGGGAAGAACACGAAGGTCGCGTCGCGCAGCGGGTTGGCCGGGTCGGTCCGGTCGAACAGGCCTTCCGTGCCGAGGTTCTGGATGGTCACGGCCAGGGCCGCCGACGAGAACCCGTTGGCGTGCGCGACGGACGCGCAGGTGAAGGCGTTGAAGCAGGCGCCGCCACCCTCGAGGAAGATCACCAGGTCCGAGCTGGTGCCGAGATTGACCCCCATGCCGGTCTCGCTGTTGTTCATGCACCGGGTGCCGGGCACGTCGGTCCAGGTCCACTGACCGGCGGTGCCGACCAGGGCGGGCGGTCCGCCCGGTCCGCCCGCGGCGTCGACGTTACCCACGTCGTCGCCGTCATCTCCGCCGCTGCAGGCCGCGAGTAAGACCATGAAATAGAGCGCGCCGAGTCGTCGCTTGTGCATGAGAGCCTCCCGTGGGGCATGGTCGATCAGGTCGGCCTGGATCCGAACGACCGTTCGCAAACGGTCGCTGACGTCCGCTGTCCGAGCTGCGACGCCGACGTCTGCGTCGTGCCGGGGTGACGGCGTCCGGATGCCCGGCCGGACCGAGCGCGAACCGGCGATGGTGCCGGGTGGCCGGACCCGGTCGGGCCGGACCCCTCCTCGCGGGGTGACGCCGACTCGGAGCGGCGCCGCGCGACCAGGACCTGTCAGCGAAAATTCGCGGACTCACGTTGGTCGAACGCCAGCGGCGCCGTAGCTTGTGCAGGCGCGGCGAGGCCGCACCAAGTCATGGCGAGCCTGCCACCGATCATCACGCTCGAGCTCGACGACCTTGACGACGCGGACCTCGACCCGGTCGAGCGACCGCGCCGGTCCAAGGCGGCACCGGCCGCCCCGGCCACGCCCCGCCTTGCGCGCGGCAGCGCCGGCTACGACCTGCCGCGCTTGACGCGAGCGCTCGATCTCGAGCTGGCCTCGTACCTCCTCGACCTCGACGCGCCGCCGGACGCGACGCCGGTGCTCGACGCTGGCCCGACCGAGCTGGACGCCCGGCGACCGGGCGGTCCGCACCGGTAGGAGACCATACGCCATAGCTCCCCTGGCCCAGGCACACCTCGCGCCTGACTCGTGACCCCGGACCCCGGCGTCATTGGTGACCGCTGCGCTTCGCTCGCTGGGGGCTAGTACCGGCGACCCGGCGCCCGGTAGTGACGGCTCGGCGGGGCCTGCACGATCACGCGGCGGGGTCGGTCGCGGATGATCACCAGCGGCCGGTTCACGTACAGGTGCGTGTGATAGGCCGGGTCGTACCACCAGTACGGCCCCCCGCCCGACTCCAGCTTGGCCGTGCTCGTGCCCAGGTATTCGCGCTCGATCCGCTGGAAGCCGGTCCGCTGCTCGATCGGCCGCTGGCCGGTGTGGACCTTCCACAGCAGCTCGAAGCTGGCCAGGTCGTCCGCGTCCCGGACACCCGCGGGCACCGGGAAGTACAGATCGAGGGTCCGCCGCTCACGCAGGCCGGCCGTCACGATCGGCGTCCGGGCCACGTCCGAGTTGACGAACATCGCGCGGCCGCGGCCCTCGTCCGGGATCTCGATCAGCTGTTCGCGGGTGTCGATCACCCAGCCACGGGCGTCGCCCTGATTGTCCACGGTCATGCGCACGTGGAGCGCCGGGAGATCCCGGTCGCCGGCCCGGAGCCCGGTGACCCCGAACGAGGTCAGCTGGACCTCGCCCTGCGGGCGCTCCGGGGGAATATCGACCCGGGTGGCCGGATACCCGTCGACCCGCGCGCTCGCCGGCTCGGGCGCGTAGACGTACTCGTCGAAGCCAGCGCAGCCGCCGGCGGCGAACGCGGCCGCGGCGATGACCGCCGGCCACACGAAGCGAGGTTCACGGGCCACGGTCCACCTCCCACCCTGGCGGTCTCGTCGAGACGACGCTGCCGATCGCTGCATCGACCGTGCCCCTGGCCGTGGGGCCCCGCGACCGTCCTGACGGGCCTGCGGGTGACGACGCGTGTCGGTCCCGCTCAGCGTGCCAGCGGGGCACGCGCGAATCGCGCGACCGACCCGGCCCGCCGATGCCACTGCGCGTGCGCGGTTCGGCGTACCGTCATCGCCGTGGAATGGCTCAACTACCACCACTTCCTCTACTTCTGGGTGGTCGCCAAGGAGGGGAGCATCGTGGCCGCCAGCAAGAAGCTGCGGCTCGCGCATCCCACGATCAGCGGCCAGATCCATCAGTTCGAGGAGGCCCTCGGCGAGAAGCTGTTCGCGCACAGCGGGCGCAACCTGGTGCTGACCGACGCCGGCCGGGTCGCGTTCCGCTACGCCGAGGAGATCTTCTCGCTCGGCCGCGAGTTCCTCGACACCATCAAGGGCCGGGCGAAGAGCGGTCGACCGCTGCGGCTGGTGGTCGCGGTCGCCGACGTGATCCCGCCGTCCCTGGTGCGCCGGTTCCTCGAGCCGGTGTTCCGCATGGCGCAACCGGTCCAGGTGATCTGCCGCGCCGACAAGTCGATGGCCGAGTTCATCGCGGAGCTGGCGCTCCACCGGATCGACGTGCTGTTCGCCGACGCGCCGGCCGGGATCACGCCGATCCGCGCGTTCAGCCACCTGCTCGGCGAGTGCGGCACGACCTTCTTCGCCGAGGCCAAGCTGGCGGCCGCGACCCGGCGCAAGTTTCCGGCCTCGCTCGATGGCAAGCCATTCCTCATGCCGGGCGCGCCCTCGGGCGTCCGGCGCGCGCTCGAGCAGTGGTTCGCTGCCGAACAGATCCGGCCGTGGGTCGTCGCCGAGTTCGATGACAGCGCCCTCGCCAAGGACTTCGGGCGCCAAGGCATGGGCATCTTCGCAACCCCGACCGTGATCGAGGCCGAGACCGCCCACGACTACGGCGTCCGCGTGGTCGGCCGCTCGGAGGCGGTGCGCCAGCAGTTCTACGCGATCTCGGTGGAGCGCAAGATCCGCCACCCCGCGGTGGCGGCCATCTGTGAGGCCGCCCGCCAGGAGATCTTCGCGGCGAAGCGCACCCGCGCGCCGATCGCGCCGGTCGGGTGATGCTGACCGTGCTCGACCTGGCACGTGACGCGGGCCGGCCGGCCCGGTCGCGCCCCGACTGCGAACCGTCCCTGTCGCTGGCAGCGACGCCGTTTGGCTGATCGTGTTGCCATCGTCCGGAAACCGGCCGGCGCGGCCCGCGAAGTCGGGGTCTTACGCGACCGCCCGACCGGCACACCGGTTGCTGAGGCGTGGGACATGACCCAGCAGTTTGCTTCGTTCACGGCGATGATCGGCCTCGGCCTCGGCCTCGGCCTGGCCGGCTGTAGCGACGACCCCGCGAGCAAGGGCCCCGAGGACGCGGTCCCCGTGGACGGCAAGCTCGACTCGTTCGGCCGGCCCACCGATCACGGGGCGATCGCCTTTGGCACCGCGCCCGAGGCCTCCCTCACCGCATCCGAGAAGCACCACACCTGGACCTTCTCGCTCACCGGTCCGGCCGCCATCCACGCGTACACCGGCCCCTCGCTCACCGGCCGCCAGACCGTCGACACGGTGCTGTACCTCTACAAGCAGAAGCCGAACGGCAGCTGGGGCGCGTTCCTGGCCCGCAACGACGACGACAACGGCAGCGTGTGGTCGTCGCTCGACCGCAACCTCGATACCGGCACCTACCGGGTCCTGGTCAAGGGCTACGCCGCCTCGACCCGCGGCCGGTTCTCGACCCACGTCGAGTGCGAAGGCGCCGGCTGCGGCGCGCCCGCCGCGTCGTGCCTGTTCGGGACCACCTTCGGCGAGCTGCTCGCGTCGACCGCGACCACCATCACCGGCGACCGCCGCCTGCACGTCGGCGACGCGCTGTCGGCGCTCGATCAGCAGCGAATCGTGCTCGCGGTCCAGCAGTCGTCGCACACCGACGTGACCACTCCGGCCGAGGCGTTCGCCCGGGTCGATCAGGGCGAGATCCGTCGGGTCGACCTGTACGACGCCGCCGGCGCGCGCGCCTTCGTGGCCTTCGAGTACGGCGCGGGCGACAGCAGCTACGGCGCGGTGTTCGCGTACAGCTCGACCACGATCGTCACCAGCATCCACGACGGCGACCTCGCGAGCTGCGCCACCCCGGCGCAGACCTGCGCGCTCGGCCCCGACTGGTCGTCGACCCGCAACGACGGCGCCTTCACGATCAAGGGCTCGCGCACCGTCACCACGGCCAGCGAGCTGACCGGCGTCGACGCCGCCAACGCGCTCGCCGCGATCCGCGTCGCCCACGCCGACGCGACCTCGCTCGCCGACGGCCTGCCCCGGCTCGATCAGGGCGAGCTCAACGTGATCGACCTCATCCACACCGCCACCGACACCCGGGTGACCGCGTACGAGTACGGCGCCGGCGACAACAGCTACGGCGCGATCTTCAAGACCGGCACGACCACCCAGGTGGCGTCGATCGTCGACCTCACCTACTACGACTGCGCGTTCGCGAACTGACCGCGACCGTGGCGCGGGGTGCCGGCACCGCCCCCGTGGCTGACGCGTCACGCCGCGCCATTGACCCGGCCCGGGCGCCCCCGCATGATCGCGCCATGCCCGAGGGAGCCCAGGCGACACCTGGATCGAACGGCGCATCGCTCCGGCGACGAGAGCTAAGGGCCCTCGAATGGATAAGTCGATCGATGATCGCGGCCGAGGCGCCCGGATGGCGAGGCGCGAGGAGGGCGCATACTCTCCGTATGCAACCGACGAGCAACGAAGCCAGCCGGGATGGATCGGCCGCGAGGGCGAGCGAGTTATTCATTCGCGGGCCCTAAAGGCAGCACGCGACCGGGCGCGCGTTCCTCGATCCCACGCCGCCGGCGTCGTCCACGTGCGCGCGTCCGCGACGCCCGAGCCGCCCGCCGGCTGAGCCTCGGTCGGGCCCTCGGGGCCGGGTCGGCCGGCAACCTGAAAAAATCGTCATCGGGGATGTCGAGCCGGGCCGGCCGGCTCCGACCTACCGGTGAACCCGCGCTCCATCCCGGACCGGGCATCCAAGGAATCGACCATGAAATACATGCTGATGATGAACACCCCGGGCAAGGGTCCGTACCAGGTCGCGAGCTGGAAGGCGCAGGAGCTCCACGCGCACATCGAGTTCATGCACACCTTCGTCAAGAAGCTCGGCGACGCCGGTGAGCTGGTCTCGGCCGAGGGCCTGGCCGGACCCGACCAGGCGCGCCTGGTCCGCGCCGGCGACGACGGCACCCCGGTCACCGACGGCGTGTTCCCCGAGGCCAAGGAGTTCCTCGCCGGCTACTGGATCGTCGACGTCGAGAGTCCTGAGCGCGCCTACGCGATCGCCGCGGAGGCCTCGGATGCCCCCGGCCCCGGTGGCCGCCCGCTCAAGCTGGCGATCGAGGTGCGGCAGGTGATGAGCGCGCCGCCCACCGACCCGTGATGGAGCCGGCGCCGACGGCCGACCCCGGGCCCCTCCTGCGCGAGCTCGCGCCCCAGGTGCTCGGCGTGATCGTCCGCCGGTACCGCGACTTCGGCGCGGCCGAGGATGCGGTCCAGGAAGCGCTGATCGCCGCAGCCACCCAGTGGCCCCGCGACGGCGTGCCCGCCGAGCCTCGGGCGTGGTTGATCCGGGTCGCCTCCCGCCGCATCGCCGACCACGTGCGCACCGAGACCGCGCGGCGCCGCCGCGAGGCCTTCGTGGTCAGCCTGGTGCCGCCCGAGGAGCAGCTCGCCCTGGCCGCCGATGACGACGACGTCCCCGTGCACGACGACACGCTGGTCCTCCTGTTCATGTGCTGCCACCCGGCGCTGTCCTCGTCGTCCGCGGTCGCGCTCACGCTGCGCGCGGTCGGCGGCCTCACCACCGCCGAGATCGCCCGGGCCTACCTGGTGCCGGAGGCGACGATGGCGCAGCGGATCAGCCGGGCCAAGCAGACCATCAAGACCTCGGGCGTACCGTTCGAGGTGCCGACCCCGGACGTCTGGGTCGGCCGGCTCGGCGCGGTGATGCACGTGCTCTACCTGATCTTCAACGAGGGCTACACCACCAGCGGCGGCCCGGAGCTCCACCGCACCGACCTGTCGAGCGAGGCGCTGCGGCTCGCCCGCCACCTGCACCGGCTGGCCGCCGACGACGGCGAGGTCGCCGGCCTGCTCGCCCTCATGCTCCTGACCGACGCGCGTCGCGCGGCGCGGACCGGCGCTGCCGGCGAGCTGATCCCGCTCGACGAGCAGGACCGAGCCCGGTGGGACCGTGCGGCGATCACCGAGGGCGTCGCGCTGCTCACCGCGACCTTGCCGCGCGGCCAGGTCGGTCCGTACCAGCTCCAGGCGGCGATCGCGGCCGTGCACGACGAGGCCGCCACGGCCGACGACACCGACTGGCCCCAGGTGCTGGCGCTGTACGAGGTCCTGCGACGGCTGTCCGACAACCCGATGGTCGCGCTCAGCCACGCGATCGCGACCGCGATGGTCCATGGCCCCGCCGCGGGCCTCGAGCGCCTGACCGTGCTCGCGTCCGACCCACGGGTGGCCCACCACCATCGCCTGACCGCGGTCCGCGCGCACCTGCTCGAGCGCGCCGGCGATCACGCGGCCGCGATCGCCGGCTACCAGCGCGCGGCCGCCGCCACCGCCAGCCTGCCCGAGCGGACCTATCTGCTCACCCGCGCGGCCCGCCTGCACGACGCCGGTGGCTGACGCGTCACGCCGCAGCGCACGCCCCGGTGGACGGTGCGCCGCTGGACCGCGGCTTGCACCATGGACGACCCATCATGTGGATCCTCATTGGTATCCTGTTCATCGCCGGCTGGCTGGGTCTCAAGCTGGTCTGGGGTGTCGCCTCGATGGCCGTGCATTTCTTGCTCATCGCGGCGGTGGTCGCGCTCGTCGTCCATTTCGTCCGGGGACGCTTCGGGGGGCGCGGCACCCCAGGCGCGTGACCACGCCCCACGCCCGAGCGCGAGCGCGCACGTGGTGACGCGACCGGCGCCGCCGCCGACGGGCCGCACGCCGGACGTCAGGGCGGCGACGTCAGCGCGAGCTCGGTCAGCGACAGCGTGTTGCCGTCGGGATCCTTGAACCAGGCCACCTTGATTCCGTCCGGCGAGATCCACATCCCGTCGCTGTCGTCCTGCAGAAAGTCGAGGCGCAGGAACCGGACCCCGCGCTCGGCGAGGCCGCGCATCACGACCGCGAGCCCGCGGACCTGCCAGCCCAGCAGCGTGTGCGCCGCCGGGCGGTGGTCGCGGACCTTCTGGATTCGCAGCATCGTGCCGTGCGCGTCGAACACGATCGCCGTCGGCTCGTCCGCGACCAGCCGGAGGCCCAGCACGTCGCGGTAGAACTCGATGGCGCGCGCCGGCTCGGTGGTGGCCGAGAAGGCCATGATCGGCTGGTCCTGCAGCATGGTCGGTCCCGGGCTCAGCGCGCGCCGACCGGAAACATCAGCGAGCGCATGTCGTCCTCGAGCGTGGCGCGGATGTGGGCGATGGTGCGGCCCCGCAAGCGCTCCTTGGTGGCGCTGAACGGCGCGCGACCCAGCGCACCCAGGCGGGCGGCCTCCGCCAGCGCGCGCGTCATCACCTGATCGGGCGCGACCACCTCGTCGACGTAACCGGCCGCCAGCGCCTCCTCCGGCGAGTGCACGTGGGCCAGCAGCGTCGCGCGGGTCAGCGCGGTCGGCAGCAGGCGATCGCGCGCCAGCTCCATCGCCAGGACCGGCACCGGCATGCCGATCGCGACCTCGTTGAGCCCGATGCGATACGGGCCGGTCGCCGCGATGCGGACGTCGCCGGTGAGCACGACCAGGGCACCACCGGCGAGCGCGTGCCCGGTGCACGCGATGATCAGCGGGATCGGCGCCCCGTACAGGCGCATGAGCAGCTCCGAGCCGTGCTGCAGCAACGCCTTGGCCTTGTCGGGCCCGCTGAGCATCACCCGCAGATCGAACCCGGCGCAGAAGCGCTCGGCGCGACCGGTCAGCACCACCGCGGTGGCCTCGGCTTCGGCCCGGGTCAGCGCCTGCGCGACTGCCTCGATCATCGTGTCCGACAGCGCGTTGGCCTTGCCGTCGTCCATCTCGATGACAGCGGTCTTTCCTTCGAGGCGATAGCGGGCGAGCTCACTCATGGCGCAGAGCCTAACCGATGACGACCGTTCGCGGCCGCGGCCCGCCCACCCGACCGCCGCCGGCGCCGGCGGCAGCCGCGCGTCGGCTTGCGAGGCCGCCAGGCGGCGAGCAACGCCTGCTCGCGCTCGCGCGGGGGACCGGCGTGCAGGGTTGACACTGACCACGTAACGCTGTTACGTCCCGGAGCGTAACGATGTTACGTCGCTCCCGCATCGAGCTCCCGCCCGAGGTCGCCAGCCAGCTGGTGACCCGGGTCCGCGAGGCGATCGAGCGCGGCACGCTCGGCGCGGACGACCTCACCGCGCGGGCGCTGTCCGGGTTCCTCGGCAAGACGACCTCGGTCCTCTATCACCACTTCGGCTCGCTCGAAGGCTTCCTCTATGCGGTGTCGATCGAGGGCTTCGGCGTGCTGGCCGGGCGCCTGGCGACCATGCAGCGCGCGGGCGCGTCGCCGGCGCGCCTGGCCGAGGCCTACCTCGACTTCGGCCTCCAGCAGCCGGTGCTGTACCGGCTGATGCTCGAGGATCGCTACGACTGGCCGGCGCTGGCGCGCGCCGGTCAGGCCCTGACCCCGGCCCAGATGGGCCCGTGGAACGCGATGATCGCGATCTTCGCGCGCTCGGGGTCGGACGATCCGGAGACCGACGCCCGCGTGTTCCACGCCGCGGCGCACGGGATCGTGCTGCTCGCGCTCACCGGCCGGATGAACACCGGCGCCCCCGACCACTCCGATCGCGAGGTCGCGCTGCGCGCGATCCGCCGGCTGATCACGCTCATGTTCCCGGACCGGCCCCAGGCCCCGAAGTCGAGGACGAAGACGTCATGACACCGACCGCACCGACTGCATCGCCCCTGTCCTCGCCGCGCCGGCCCCGCCTCACCGCGACGCTGGGTCTCCTCGCCGGCACGCTCGGCGCCCTGGCCTGCACCGGCTCGCCCGAGCCGACGGTCCCGCTCGCGGCCGACAGCCCGTGGCCGAAGTTCCGCGGCAACGCTCACCAGACCGGGCGCACCGACTACCGGCCGCCGTCGACCGGCGGCGTCCGCTGGGACTTCCCGACCGGCAAGGGCATCTTCTCGAGCCCGGTGATCGGCGCCGACGGAACGATCTATGTCGGCTCCGCCGATCGGACCTTCTACGCGCTGAACCCGGACGGGACCGTGCGCTGGACGTTCCTCACCGGCGAGATCATCGACTCGGCCGCGCTGCTCGACGACCAGGGCCGGGTGGTCTTCGGCTCGGGCGACGGCGTGGTGTACGCGCTCGACGCCGCGACCGGCGCCGAGCTGTGGCGCTTCCAGGCCGACCCGCCGACGACCAACAACGCGCTCATCAACTGGTTCGAGGGCAACGTCGCGATCGACTCGACCGGCACGCTGTACGTGCCGTGCGACAACTTCTTCGTTTATGCGCTCGATCGGGCCACCGGCCAGGCGGTGCGCCGGCTCAAGGTGCGCGATCAGACCTGGTCATCGCCAGCGGTCGATCCCGCGACCGATCGCGTCTTCTTCGGCAACAACAGCCTGGTCGCGGACTTCGGTCCCAACACGTACGCGTTCGACGCGTCCGGCCGCGAGCTGTGGTCGATCCAGGCGCACGACGGCAGCGTCGCGGCGAGCCCGCTGCTCGCCGACGGCCGCATGATCGTCGGGAGCTTCGACGGCTACGTGCGCGCCTATGCGATGGACACCGGGGTCAAGCTCTGGGAGCACGCGACCCGCGATCACATCTATGCGTCACCGGCCGCGCTGTCGGACGGCACCATCATCCAGCCCTCGGCCGACGGCACCGTGTACGCGCTCGACCCGACCACCGGGGCCCGGCGCTGGGCGTTCGACACCCGGTCGCCGCTGCGGTCGTCGCCCGCGGTCGACGGCGACGACCGGATCTACCTGGGCTCGGGCGAAGGCCGGCTGTTCGTGCTCGAGCCCGACGGCACGCTGTCGTGGGCGCTGCGCCTGGTCACCGACGAGCGCAAGGATCTCAACTCGTCGCCGGCGCTCGGCCGCGACGCGATCGTGCTCGGCGCCGAGAGTGGCCAGGTCTTCAGCGTGCCGTACGGCTACTGCCTGCGGGCCGAGGCGGCGACCGACCCCGGCTGCATCCGCGGTCCGGCCGAGGACCTGCCCACGGACGGCGCGCACGTCTACTACACCACCCAGCTCGGCGCCGTGCTCGACGTGGCCCCGGCCGAGCTCGACGCCCACCAGACCCTGGCGTTCTCGCTGTTCGTGCGCGCCGCCGGCGACACCGTGCTGACCCTGATCGACTCGCCCACGCTGACCGTGGACGTGACGCCGCCGGCCGCGGTGACGGTCGCCGCGTCGGGCGACCGCCGGTTCCTGACCATCGTGCCGACCACGCGGTTCACGCCCGGGCCCGACGGCCGCGTCTCGATCCGCGTGCGCGGCGACTACCTGGTGAACCCCGAGCGCCAGGGCCTGCGCTTCTCGGGCGGCACCCGCGGCGGCGGGTTCGATCAGACCTTCGTGTTCGCGGTCCGCCCGGCCCCGGTCGAGGTCTTCGGCTTCCAGGTGCCGGCCCAGCCCGGCGAGCCCAGCAGCACCTGGGAGATCAACCGGCTGGCGGCGCCCTTGCCGACCATGCTCCCCAGCTACAACCAGATCGGTTTCGACTCGTTGCACTACCTGGTCGGGGTGGTCGAGGGCAGCCCCGACCGCTTCGTGACGTGGGTCGTGGGCGCCAAGCTCGCGACCGGCGAGAACCGCACCGTGGTCGATCCGGCGACCCGCGCGATGTTCACGCTCGACGCGCGCTACCAGGACGGCCTGCTCGCGCTGACCAACGACGCCGGCTTCGCGGTCGAGGTCACCGGGGCCACCCTGACGTTCAGCCAGTTCCGGCTGTCGGCGCGCCTCGATCGCAGCGGCCGCACGCTGGAGACCCCGCGCCTGCTGATCGGCGCGATCTGCGGCAACATCAGCCTGTATGGCCCGTTCCTGCGTCGACTGGGCCTGTGCAACGAGCAGACGGACGTGCTGTCCGCGTTCGGCGCGGCGCTGTTCACGCCGATCACCAGCCAGCCATCGATCGACGCCGGCACCGTCGCGTTCGCGGTCACCGACACCGCCGTCACCGCGACGATCACCGCCAGCGCGCTGCGCGCCGATCAGCACACGCTGGGGATCCTGCTGGTCGACGCGACCACCGGTCGCCCGGTATCGCTCGACTACGGCCTGGTCACCAGCCACGAGACCGACCCGAACGGCGTCGTGCGCACGGTGACCCTGGCCGCCGCGCGGGCGTCGCTGCCCGCCTCGGTCCGGGCCTACCTGATGGTCGACACCACGCCGGCCGCCCGCGCGACGCTCACGATCCGCTGACACGCGGCCTCCCGCGCGCCCTCTGGGCCGAGCCGCATCCACCACTTGCGCGATCGGTCGCGCCCCGCACGCAACCGGCGCCGGACCTTGACGACAGGAGGCGCAACGGAGCATCAAGCTCCCCGGACGCGCGCGCGTCCTCCCTCGGTCGGTCTGGTGAGGTCATGGCGAGTCAATCTCAGGTTGCAGGGTCGGTCCCGGAGTCGATGAGCGCCGAGGCCGTGCTCCGCACGCGCATCCAGGCCTGCTGGGCCGCGGCCACGGCGCTCGAGCCGGTGGCTGGCGCGGTCGGGCACGGGCAGCTGGACCCGATCCGCTCGCTGGTGGCGGCGGCGCTCGCGGCGCGGTTCGATGGCATCGACGGGCTGAGTGGGCTCGATCGCATGGAGACCGAGACCGCGCTGGCCACCTCGGTGGCGCGCGCGGCGGTGGTCGCGATCGCGGCCGGCGACGACGGCACCGCCCGGGCCTGGCTGGCCGAGGCCGGGCGGCTGACCGGCGACCACGAGCAGCGCGCCGAGATCGCGGCGGCGGCCGGGTCGCTCGAACGCTACCGGGTGCTCGTCCACGGGCGCAACCGGTTCGCTCGCGACGATGTCGCCGGGGCCCACGCCCGCTGGCAGGCGCTGCTCGACGACGACGGACCGGATGACGCGATCCGGGACGCCGCCGAGCGCGAGCTGCATGCCCCGCGGGCCCTTGCCGGCAACCAGCCCGAGCTGTTCAGCTGGAACGGCATCGGGGTGGGGTTCTACGGCACGCGCGACCGCCGTTCCGACGGTTCGCACGTGACGACCCACTGCGTCTCGGTGATGTTCGTCCCGCTGATCCCGCTGGCCGCGTATCGCGTCCATCAGCGCGGCGACGGCTACCTGGTGGTCGCCAAGGAGCCGCTGTCGCGGTTCGCCCGGATCGCGCGGGTCGCGGTCGCCACCACGGCGGTGCTCGCGATCGCCGCGATCCTCCTGGTGAGCTACCTGCGCGATCCCGACCGGCTGGCCCGCCAGCGCTTCGACGCGGCGATCGCGGCGCACGGCGAGCCCGAGGCCGTGCTCCGCCGCCTCGATGGCGAGCTCGGCGGGCCCGACCTCGCCCGGGTCGACACCGATCGCGCCCAGCGGGCCGGCGCCGCGGTGGTGCGGCTCACCGCCGGGTTCGTGCCGCAGCCGTTCGCGCGCGCGCACGTCGATCAGGTCGCGCGGGTGGTGGCCCGGTATCACGCCCTGCCGGATCGCGCCCGCGGCGGCGTCGCCCGCGACACCCTGGTGCACACGCTCACCGGGTGGGCCGACGGCCTGGCCGCGCCCGCCGATCGCGACGCGCAGCTGACCGTGCTCCGCCAGGCGCACACGGTGGCGGGCGCCGCCCACCCCGGGCTCGCGTCGCGACTCACCGCGCTCCGGCTCGAGGTCGCCGCGGCCAAGGCCGCCGACTGGCCGCTCGACGCGCTCGCGGTCCTGCTCGACGAGCCGCGCGGACCCGCGACGGTGAACCAGGCGACCCTGGTGATCGCGCGCCTGGTCGATCACCCGTCGCTGCTCGAGGACGCCGGCCCCGACCTCGACGCGTGGCTCGTCGCAACCTCGGCGGGCGACGGGGTGCTTCGCGAGCGGGTCCTGGCGCAGCGCGCGCTCGCGGTCGCCGGCCGCATCGAGGCCGAGGCCGAGGGGGTCACCCCCGCGCAGCTCGCCGCCATGCAGGCCGAGCGTCCGTGGGATCAGGTCGTCGCCGCGCTGCTCGCCAGCGAGGAGCTGCACAGCGGCAAGCCGGAAGCGGCCGAGGCGCGGCTGCGCCGCTTCGGCGCACCCGGCCGGCTGACGCGCAACGCGCAGCTCGCGCTGGCGCAGATCGCCGCCGCCCGCGATCAGCTCGACGTGGCCGATCAGCTCGTGACCCAGCTCCTGTCGAGTCGGCTGCCCCGGTTCCTGGCCGCGAGCACCGCGCTCGAGGCGACTGGCCGGACGGTGCAGGCTCGGCTGGAGCAGCGGCTCGAGCACGACGTCCCCGAGGCGCTGCGCCTCGCGCACGAGGCGGCCACCGACGACGACGCGCGCCAGAAGCTGGTGGACGCATGGTTCGCGGCGCAGCTGGACGCCGACCCCGAGCTCGCCGTCCGGCGGGCCACCCACCGTGCGTACGCCGACGTGGTGCCGGTCGCGATCACCGGCGGCACCATCAAGCTGCGCCGCGCGCAGGGTCTGACCGGCGGCGAGCGCGACGCCATGCTGGCCGACGCCGAGCGTACGTTCCTGGCGATCCGGACCCAGGCCGCGGGCCAGCCCGAGTTCCACCTCGGGCTTGGCGAAATCTACGCCCGCCTCGGCAAGCTCGCGGAATCGGACGCCGAGCTCGGCGCCCTCCTGACCCGCAACGACGCCGGGCTGACGCTCGAGGTCATCCACGTCTATCGCAACATCGGGAGCGTCGCGCGTGCCACGCAGATCGCCACCGACGCCTACGGCACGTTCCCGTCGCCCGAGCGCGAGGGGTTCGCCTCGCTGCTCGGCGCGCTCACCTCCAGCAACGACGACGAGAGCGAGGGCTGGTACCGCAAGGCCGACCAGCGGAGTCCGTACGTGCAGACATCCCTGCTGGAGATCGAGGCCAGCCGCCTGGGGCGACAGGGCAAGTACGAGGACTGCGCGCGCACCTACGCCGCGGCCGCGAAGGCGTTCCTGGACCAGGCCGGCGCCAGCGATGACAGCGCGTTCAACAATGCAGCCGTCGCACATCAGAGTGGCTACCACTGCAGCGGCGACCCGGCGGCGCTCGCCGAGGCCGAGAAGGCGCTCGAGCACGCCTACCGGCTCGCCGGCGAGGATCCGATCGTGCTGGGCAACCTCGTCGACACGCTGATGCAACGCGGTCGGGTGCGCGTCCTGGCCCGGCGGGTCGACGTCCAGGGCCTGCGCCTGTCCTCGGCCGAAGCCGACGCCCTGCTCGACCGCCTCCTCGACGGCAGCGAGCGCGACGCGCTCCTGGTCGAGCTCACCGCCGACCCCGGGCTGCGTCGCGGTCGCGACCTGGTCCGTCAGCACGAGGTGCTGGCCCCCAACAGCATCGGTCCCTACCGCATTCAGTTCGAGTGGGCCCGGACCGTGCGCGACCGGGCCGCGGCGGCCGCGGTGCTCGAGCGCATGCGCCAGGCCCGGGCGCTCGAGACCAGCGCGATGCAGGCTGGGACGGCGTACGCCGCCAGCGACGACGGCGGCGACGAGGTGCTCGCGCACTACGCGACCGCGCTCGCCCGCCTCGAGGCGGTGCTGGCCCGGCCCCGCCTCGACCCGCGGACGCGCGCGACCGCGCTGCGGCTGCGCGGCGAGACCCTGGCCCAGCGCGGCGTGCTGAGCGGCACGGTGGCCGACCAGGCGGAGGCCCGCGAGTCCCTGCTGGCGTCCGACGCGCTGTGGCCCGCGCAGGCCCAGCCCCTGGCGGCGGTCGTCACGCTGATCGACGAGCTGGGCCTCCAGCACGACGCGGCGCGGTGGACCTCCTTGCGTCGGAGCCACGACTCGATCCCGCTCCTGGCCAAGCTGGCGGTCGAGCGCGACCCGCTGGCCGAGGCCATCCGCAGCGCGCCGGCCTGGGCCACCGTGCGCGAGCTGGTCGGTCGCGACCACACCCGGCCCGGCATCGACACCATCTGGCTGGCCCGCCTCGTGGACGATCCCGCGGTCACCGCCCGCGCCCGGGCCGCCCTCGACGACGAGCTCGTGCGCCTCCCGTTCGAGCTCCGCGCGCTGACCGTGCCCGGCGACGCTCACGCCGCCGCGGCACTCGCCGACCTGACCGCTGGCCGGTGACATCGACGCCGGCCGCTGGCTCAGCCGGCGGCCACCGCGTGCGCCATCGCGGCGAGCTTGGTCACGGTGTTGATGTTGCGCGCGGTCCCAGCCGCCATGCCCGGCACCTTCAGCTTCGACGTGCCCTGCCCGTCCGGGTACCAGATGTAGAGCTCGCGGGCACCGAGCGCCACCTGCTCGCCAGCGGACGCCTGCACCGCGGCCAGGGTGTCCACCGGCGGAGCCTTGGCGAGGAACACGACCATCACCCGGCTGGGCGGCGCCGCCTTGAATGGATTGTCCGCCAGGACCTGGTCGAGCTCGGCCGCGCGGCGCACGAACACCGCGACCGGCTTGCCCAGCTTCGCCGCGAGCGCGCGCTCGAGGTTCGCCTGCACGCTGGCCTCGCCCGCCCGGCTGCGGAAGACCACGTTGCCACTCTGGATATACGTCTTCACGCCGGTGAACCCGGCCTGCTCGCACATCGTCACCAGGTCGGCCATCGCCAGCTTGCCGGTGCCACCCACGTTGACCGCCCGCAACAGGGCCACGAATTCCGCCATGAACCCTTCATATCCCGAACCTGCTCGCCTGCCCCCTCGCTCGCCCCTCCCGCCGGTGTCAGGGGCACCTCGCGCCCGGTCATGGCTCGTCTTCGTCATCGATGACCGCGTCGACCAGCTCGACGCCGCGATCCACGCCCGGCTGAAGGACTACCAGGTCTCGCGCGGTGCGCGTCAGACCAAGCGCTGGTTCATGGGACGCTGACAGCCCGTCACGGCCGGGCGGCGGCGCAGTCGAAGCCGTCGGACACGACCTGCCCACCGCCGCCGGTGACGGTGAAGCTGCCGATGCGACCGGTGACGGCCCGGTCCGCGGTGCCACCGTTCACCGCGATCCCGACGACGAGCTCGGCCGGCAGGAAGACGGGGCCCATCTCGAGCGTTTGGTCACCGACCGTGCCCGAGATCCTGATCTCGTGGCCGACCCGGCGTGCCCGCAGGGTGGCGCGCGTGCTGTCCACGCCACGGGCCCGCTGCGAGTTGCCGTTCGAGACGCTCAGGTTGGGGAGAAAGCCGGTGCCGCCCCAGATCGAGGTCGTCGCGACCGTGAGAAAGCCGTGGTTGCCCGGCCCGACCAGGAACAGGTCGACACCCTCGAAGGCGCGCGCCCCGGCCACGGCCTCGACCTCGACCGCGACCTCGAAGTGCACGACTGGAGCCAGCGCGCGTCACGCGCCGTGACGATGGTTCGTACGGTCCCAGCCCCGCAGATTCGCTGCGCGCCCCGCGCTCGGATGTCCGCCCCATGCGGTCCCTGCAACCCGCGGCGCCGACGGAACCGCCGAGCCGGTGACACTCACGATGCAACACGCTGTGAACACGCCGTCACGGAAAACCAGGGTAAGGACGTGGCAAGGAAGGATGCCAGTCCGAGCCGCTGGCGGTGACGGGCCCGGACCGCCTCACCCGCCCGCGAGTGACCAGCCGGCGATACCCGGCACCGTCGCGAGCGGCGCGACGTCGCGCGGATTCACGCCACGCAGGCGGCGGTTCCACGCGTAGTGCCCGAACGGTGCATACAGCGGCGTGTACGGGAGCTCGTCGATCAGCAACCGCTGCAGCTGCTCGTAGAGCTTCTTGCGCGCATCTCGGTCGAGGGTGGTGCGCGCGTCCTCGACCAGCTTGTCGACCGCCGGGTTGGAGTACGCCGCGTAGTTGGCGCCGGCCGCGGCCTGCGACGAGTGCAGCAGCGCGGCCGGATCGGGGTCGGAGAGGTCGGGCAGCCAGCCGAAGTAGACGCCGTCGTAGTCGCGACGCTCGATGCGGTCGTAGTACTCCTTGCGCGGCAACACGGTCAGCTCGAAGGTGATGCCGAGCGCGGCCAGATCCTTGGCGAAGATCGCCGCCATGCGATCGGTGCCGGCGCCTGCGAGGGAGTCGACCGCGATCACCTCGAGGTTGAAGCGCTTGCCGGCCCGGACCGGCGCGGCCGCGTCGAGCACCTTGCGCGCCCCCGCGGGATCGAACGGCAGCGGCGCCACCGACGAGTCGTAGCCGAACATCGTGGGGAACAGCGGCGCCGAGATCGCCTGGGCCTGGCCGAGCAGCACGTCGGCGATCACCCGGGGCCGGTCGAGGGCCATGGTCAACGCCTTGCGCACCCGCTTGTCGGTGAGCGTCGGCCGCTGGGTGTTCCACGCGATCAGCCGGATGCGCGGCTCCACCACCTCGGAGGTCTCGAGCTCGTCGAGGAACCCGGGCTGCTGGGTCGCCTCGAGCCACGCGTCGACATCGCCCACGCGCGCGATGTCGACGTCGCCCCGGCGCAAGGCAGCGATGACGTCGCTGTCGGCGGTGCCGAACACCAGCTCGATCGGACCGAGCGAGACCGGCCCGTGCCACCAGCGGGAGTTGACCTCGAGGGTCATCGACTGGCCCGGGGACCAGCGCCCGAACTTGTACGGTCCGGTCCCGATCGGCTCGATGCGCGCCTTGCTGGCCGCGAGATCGAGCGCGCCCGCGTCGCCGCCGGTCGCGCCCGCGACCACGTACGCGTGCCGGGGCAGGATGGCGACCGACCAGCTCGCCAGCGCGGGCGCGAACGGCGCGACGTAGGTGACGACCACGGTCCGGTCGTCGGGCGTGGTCAGCGACTCGACCGCGGACATGTACGACTGCCACGACGCGGCCGCCGGCGTCGCGCGGATCGTCTGGTACGTAAAGGCCACGTCGGCCGAGGTGAACGGGGTGCCGTCGTGCCACAGCACCCCGGCGCGGAGGGTGAACGTGAGGGTGCGCCGGTCGTCGGAGACCTTCCAGGACTCGGCCAGCGCCGGCACCGGCTGCAGCTTGGCGTCGAATGCGACCAGCCCCTCGAACAGCAGCGCATTGGCGACGACGAAGCGCGGCTCGATCAGCGGATTGAGGTAGCGCGGCTCGTTGGACGGGATCCGCACCGGATGAGCCCCGCGCGCGCCAGCGTCGGCGTGCGTCGCGCTCGTTCGTGCGCGCGGCTTCCCGCGCTCGGATTTACAGGCCGCCAGGCTGGCGGCAAGGGTGAGCAGGGCCACTCCCGCCCACCGCCCTGGAGTTGATCGATACCGCCTCCTCGGTTCCATGGACCGAACCTACCAGAGGGAAGCGGTCGCTGGTTGCCAGGGTCCGATCCAGCCCCCACGGATGGGACCTCGCAGGCTTCCCGAGACCTCCCTCCGTTGGACCGATCGGCCGGTCGGCCTGCCGGTCATGGACGGCTACGAGGTCGCCCGGCGACGCGGCGGAGGGGCGAGATCGAACCGATCGAGATTGGCGACCTTGGTCCAGGCCGCCACGAAGTCGCGCACGAACTTCCCGGTGGCGTCGGCCGACGCGTACACCTCGGCCAGCGCGCGGAGCTGCGCATGCGAGCCGAACACCAGGTCGACGGCCGTCGCCGTCCACTTCACCTTGCCATTGGCGTCGCGGCCTTCGTAGACGCCGTCGGACGACGGCGGCTGCCACTGGACGCCCATGTCGAGCAGGTTGACGAAGAAGTCGTTCGTGAGCGTGCCGGGCCGGTCGGTGAAGACGCCGTGGCGGCTCGCCTGGAAGTTCGCGCCGAGCGCACGCATCCCGCCGACGAGCACCGTCATCTCCGGTGCGGTCAACCCGAGCAGGTGCGCGCGGTCCAGGAGCAGCGTCTCCGGCGAGAGCGGTAGAGCGCCCTCGAGGTAGTTGCGGAACCCGTCGGCGCGCGGCTCCAGCACGGCGAAGGCCGGCACGTCCGTCTGCGCCTGGGCCGCATCGGTGCGACCCGGCGCGAACGGCACGGTGATGTCGACGCCGCCGTCGTTCGCCGCTTTTTCCACCGCCGCGCACCCGGCGAGCACGATGAGATCGGCGAGCGAGATCTGCTTGCCGCCCACGTGGGCCTGGTTGAACTCGGCCTGGATCCCCTCGAGCACCGAGAGCACCTGCTGGAGTTGCGCGGGCTCGTTGACCTCCCAGTCCTTCTGGGGAGCCAGGCGGATGCGCGCGCCGTTCGCGCCACCGCGCTTGTCGGTGGCGCGAAACGACGCCGCCGATCGCCACGCGACCGAGACGAGCTCCGCCACCGAGAGCCCCGACGCGAGGACGCGCTGCTTGAGCGCGGCGACGTCGCCGTCGTCGACCAGCGGATGATCGACCTTCGGCACCGGATCTTGCCAGAGCTGCTCGGGCGCCGCCCAGGGCCCGAGGTAGCGCGCGATCGGCCCCATGTCGCGGTGGAGCAGCTTGTACCAGGCCTTGGCGAACGCCAGCGCGAACTCGTCGGGGTGCTCCATGAAGCGCCGCGAGATCGGCTCGTACGCCGGATCGAAGCGCAGCGCGAGATCGGTCGTGAGCATGCTCGGGGCGATCGTCTTGCTGGGGTCATGCGCGTCGGGCACCGTGCCGGCGCCGGCGTCGCCCGTCGGCTTCCACTGGTGCGCACCGGCGGGGCTCTTCGTGAGCTCCCAGTCGTAGTCGAACAGGTGCTTGAAGAAGTCGTGGTTCCACGTCGTCGGCGTCGTCGTCCAGGTCACCTCGAGGCCGCTCGTGATCGCGTCCCGGCCCTTGCCGGTGCCGTGCCCGCTCTTCCAGCCGAGGCCCTGGTGGTGGATGGGACACCCCTCGGGCTCGGCGCCGACCTGCTTGGCGTCGCCGGCACCGTGACACTTGCCGAAGGTGTGACCGCCGGCGATGAGCGCGACGGTCTCCTCGTCGTTCATCGCCATCCGCCGAAACGTCTCGCGGATGTCGCGCGCGGCGAGTTTCGGATCGGGCTTCCCGTTCGGGCCTTCGGGGTTCACGTAGATGAGGCCCATCTGGACGGCGCCGAGCGTGGTCGCGAGCTCGCGATCGCCGCTGTAGCGCTCGTCGCCGAGCCAGCTGTCCTCGGAGCCCCAGAAGACCTGGCGCGGCTCCCAGACGTCAGGGCGCCCGAAGGCGAAGCCGAACGTCTTGAAGCCCATCGACTCGAGCGCACAGTTGCCGGCGAAGACCAGCAGATCGGCCCACGAGATCTTGCGACCGAAGCGCTGCTTGACGGGCCACAAGAGCCGTCGCGCCTTGTCGAGGTTCGCGTTGTCGGGCCAGCTGCTGAGCGGCGGGAAGCGTTGGGCGCCCTCGCCGGCGCCGCCGCGGCCGTCCTCGATGCGGTAGGTGCCCGCCGCGTGCCAGCTCAGCCGGATGAAGAACGGCCCGTAGTGGCCGAAGTCGGCCGGCCACCACGGCTGCGAGGTCGTCATCACCGCCATGACGTCGCGCTTCAGCGCTTCGAGGTCGAGCGACGCGAAGGCTTCGGCGTAGTCGAAGTCCGGCTCCAGCGGGCTCGCCGTCTGCGACGGCGGATGGAGCACGGAAAGGTCGAGCTGATCGGGCCACCAGTCCTGGTTCGTTCGGGGGCGGGTCGTCTTCGGCTTCGGAGACGGGATGACGGGGTTCTCGCTCTCGCTCTGGCTCACGCAGTCCTCCAGTTCGTGTGTCGTCGCCCGACCATGATCGTTCGACCTCGCCGTTCTGGCCAGTACATCGTCTGGATGACCCTGATAGCTTCAGGCTATGGATGCGGCCCACGCCGCGCGCGTCCGCGTGGCGGACCTGCCCCAGCCCGCGCCGGCGGCCAACCCGCTGCGGCCGGGCGATGAGCACCAGCGCGCTGCCGCTGCGGCTAGCGCGGCCGCTGCCGGCGCGTCTTGCGGGCCTTCTCGAGATCCTCGGGCAGCTTGCTGACCACCGCCGCGCGATCCGGCGCGCCCACCAGGTGGACGCGCGTGTCGGCCGGCGTGCGGTACCGGCCGGGGTTCGACGCGTTGGCCAGCTGCGCCCGCGCGAGCACGACGACCTCGTCGCCGATGACCAGCACGCCCTCGCCGAACTCGACCTGATCGGCCTGAGCGTGCAGTCGCGCCAGGTCAGGGTCGGCGTGCGGGTAGCTCTCGAGAGACGGGACCCGTACGTCCAGCTTCATCTGGACCACCGCGCCGCGCGGGTCGACGACCGCGCGGCCGCTGTCGTCCTCGAGGACGAACGGCGTGCCTTGCAGGCGACGCGCGAGCGGCTTCCACATCGTGACCGGATGACCCAAGCCGTCGACCCGACCGGGCACCGGACCGTAGCCCAGCACGCCCGCATCGAAGCACACGCACGTGCGACCCGTGATGGGCGCGGTCAACGCGCCGCCCTCGACCACCACGCCGGCGACCCGGACGAACTGGCCGTCCACCAGGTCAGCGACGCGCGCGAGCGGCTCGCGCTTGCGCCACCAGACGGCGCTCCGGTCGCCGACCGAGCGGACCCCGGCGACGACGCGGTCGAGATCCGCGCGCGACCGCCGAAACAGCATCACGCGGCGCCGCCCCCGGCGATCTCGATGATCGCCGCCGGGTCATAGATCGCGAACGCGGCAGTCCTCATGGTCGACGCAGCGTGGCACGACCGCGCCCGGCTCGCGACCGGTCGATCGGGATCAGGGCTGCCAGAACAGGCGCGCACCCGGGTGGTTCGTGACGTTGCCATGGAAGTCCTCGACGGTGCCGGTCCAGGCCAGCGACACCGAGGCAGGGTTCCAGCCCGACGGGCAGGAGTCGGCGTACTCGCGCAGGCGCACGAACCGGCCGACCCACGCGCCGTTCTTGACCGTGCTGCCGACCCCGCCGGCCTGGGTTTCGGTCTTCGGCGTGTGGTGGCCGTACTTGACCTGCGCCACCCCGCCGCTCTCGCAGTAGGTGGTGGTCGAGAACGACAGCGTCGCGGTCCGAGTCCCGCCGTCGTCCGTGCCGGCGGTGATGATGAAGGTGTACTCGTCGAGGGTCGGGACTCGCTGCGTGAACGACTCCAGCGACAGCTGCTGGTAGGTCTCGTGCTTGTAGATCGCCGCCCACGCGGTCGGCCGCGTGCTGTCGAACACCGGAACCACGACATCAAAGAAGAAATCACACCCAGTCAGCGCCGACGCGAGGCCGGCGGCCACTACGAAACGACCAAATCTCATGGGCAACTCCTTGTGAACCCTGGGGAGCAAGCCGCGTACCGCCGCGCGATGCCGGTGGATCGGCCAGTTGCCGGCGCGATGTTTCCGGTCGGACAACGTACGGCGAGGACCGTGTTGCCGTCGCGGCAACACGCAGGTCCGCACGGCGCGATCGCGAACCCCAGCAGCGGCGGATCCGGGAACCGGCCAGCGTCGGTCACAGCCAACCCCGACGACACCGCGCAGCGACGATCGGAGCGCTGGTTCAATCGCAGATGCCACGGCTACGCCCACGCTCGACCTCGCTCTCTGGATCGCCTCCCTTGCATCCGCCGCCGGCGCGCCAGTCGAACTCGATGCCTTGGCCGCGCCCGCCAGGCGACGGCTTCTCGGGCGGGGCCGCGGGGCCATCATTCCTGGACGATTGCCGGGGGCGACAGCCCAGTCGGCGCGGCGTCAGGGATGGCGCTTGCGCCACGTCTTGAACTCGGGCGTCCCGATGAAGCCGGCGGCGTTGGGCATGGCACCCAGTTGCTCGTCAGACAGCTTCACCCCGAGGTTGCGCTCGAGCGCATCCAGCGTCGACAGCGCCGTCGACCACTGGCGTCGGGCCATGGCGACCCCGACCTTGACGAGCTGAGGCATCACGAGCGTCGGCTCGGCGTGCGCCGCCCGGTCGGCGCGCGCGGTCGCTGCCGCGAGGTCGTCAGGCCCCTGGCGCG
This sequence comes from Kofleriaceae bacterium, assembly GCA_046597055.1. Lineage (GTDB taxonomy): Bacteria > Myxococcota_A > Polyangia > Haliangiales > Haliangiaceae > UBA2376. Next base: position 51,312 of record JBKJLC010000057.1, read on the forward strand.
CCACCAGCAGGCTGGCGCGGACCGCGTCGAGGAACGGATCGCCGCCGATCGCGGCGTCGAGGACATCGACCTGACGCAGCGCCTCGGTGAGGTCGCCGCGCCCGACGGCGCGGTTCAGGGACGTGAGCGGCGTCGGCTTGTCGTCGGAGAACCGGCGCGCTTGCTCCATGATCGCCTGACCGTGCGCCTCGCTCGAGATCCGACCTGCGATCGCCACCCGCAGGCGCTGCATCGGGCGCGTGTCGCGAACCACTAACGGCAACGAGTCCAGGTCCGCCAGCGCGTCCGCATGCTTGCCCTCGTCGTCCAGCGCATTGATCCGTTGCACGGTCCGCGCGACGCTCGGGTCGTCGGTGCCGGGAACCTGCAGCGTGGCGGCGATGTCCTCGGAGATCCAGGTCCCGTTGTTGTGGGAGTAGACGTCGAGGATACGAGGCTCGTTCGCGCCACCCCTGACGCGGAGGTCGAAGTAACCGAAGCCGTTATCTGACACCTTGCGAAACACGGTTCGTTCCTCGCCATCCGTCGCGCGGACCCGGAGCACGCGCAGATCGACCGCCGCGTCGACCCACGCGCAGAACTTGGTCGCGGCCACCGAACCGAACAACTCGACCAGCGCACCTCGGTGTCGTGCCCCGGCGCGCGCGTCTGCACGAGCTGCACGAAGCCCTCGCGGTCGAACAGCGCCGCGACCTTCGCCACGTCGCATGGCATGGCGACCGCCTGGAGCCGGGCGGCCACGGTCCGGAGGCCGGCCACGTCGCTCGCGCGCGCAGCGAGGCCAGGCGGCGGCAGCGGCGCTGGTGACGACGCCTGACCCGAACAGGCCGCGACCATCGACACCGCCGCCAGCACCGGAACACGCATCCCCAAGGTATCGGACGATGCATGGCGGGACTCATAGCTCCGGAAGGCCTCTTCTCTGGACCAAGCGCCATCGTCTACGCCGACCGAGGTCTTCAACGATCCGGAGCGCGTCTACCTCGACCTCGCTGACGCGACGCCCGCCGAGCCGCGACGCCGTAGCGGCGCTAGACTCGCCGGCCATGGGACTCCTCACCTTTGGCCTCAACCTCACCCTGGACGGTTGCGTCGACCACCAGGAGGTGATCGCGGACGACGAGACGCACGCCTTCTTCACCCGTCTCATGGACGAGGGCGGGGCGATGCTGTGGGGTCGCGTCACCTACGAGATGATGGAGAGCTACTGGCCGGCCGTCGCCCACGGCGACGAGGAGGCGCCACCCGCCATGCGCGAGTGGGCGGTCAAGCTGGAGGCCAAGCCCAAGTACGTGGTGTCGTCGACGCGCAAGGACTTCCCGTGGACCAATAGCCACCACATCGCCGGCGATCTGCGCGAGGGCGTGCAGAAGCTCAAGGACGCGACCGCGGCCGGGGTGCTCCTCGGAAGCGGCAAGCTCGCGACCGAGCTCGACCGGCTCGACCTGATCGACGAGTACAAGCTGCTCGTCCATCCCAGGATCGCCGGCCACGGCCCGACGCTGTACCAGGGCGGGCTACCCGCCACGCGCCAGCTCGAGCTGCTCTCGGCGAAGCCGCTCCACAACGGCGCGGTGGCCATGCACTACCGCCGCGCGCGCTGAATCAAAGGAGTGGCATCGGCGACCAGCTCACCAGCCAGCGCGGCGTCCGCCTCGAGCTCGCCGCGCAGCACACCTCTGCTGCGAGCGCACCATGTACCGCATCCTCGCCGCGCTCGACGAGGTCCGCGAGCGCCGCGCCCAGCTCCGCCACCCCCACGACGCCGCGCCCGAGCTGCTCGCGACCGGGCCGAAGCGGCGCTGGGCGTGGGACATCACCAAGCTCCAGGGGCCGACGACCTGGTCGGGTACCGACGTGACCTGTTTACCGGCGAATGTCCTGCGGCGCGCTGGTGGTGTCGACGAAGAGGACAGCGTCGAACTGACGCGAGAGGTAGAACACGCCTTCCATGTTGATATCGGTCGTGTAGGTCGCGCCGATGTCCCGGGTGAAGTGCGGCGCGTCGAACCACGCGCGGACGACGCCCTTCGGTGCGCGCCGCAGGTCGAGCGCAAAGAGCGGGATGGCGGCACGCGCGAGCGTCGCGCCCAGGCCGCCCTTGGACTCCGGCCCGACGGTGTGGAGCCGCTTGCCGTCCGGCGACGAGGCCCGGAATCCGCCCTGGTTCCACAGGAAACCGATGCTCAGGTAGGCGCGGCCATAGCGCTTCGCCGTGCGCTCGCCCACCGACGTCCAGCCATCGTAGCCGGTGCGCGAGATGTGGCCGTTATGGGCCCAGAAGACGACGCGCGCGCCGGGCTCGGCCGTCTCGACGATCCAGGCGATGTTCTCGGCCATGCCCTTGTCTCGGGTCACATAGCCGGCCTCTCCTGGCGGCGGATCGAGGAGGAGCTCGTGCTGGCGGAGCACGTTCACGTGCTGGCGCGCGAGCATGTGCTCGCGCGCCGACGACGTTTTTGCGTAGCGCACTCGCTCGCGGTCGAAGCGGACGAGGAGCGCGGCGATGCCGTCGCGGATTCCCTTGCGTTGCACGGCGGGCAGCGCGCGATATGCGGTGTCCAGCAGATCGGCGCCGAGCGGGGCGAGCAACGCCGCGACCCGCTTCGCCTCGTCCGGGTCGACGCGCTGGAGGTAGGCGAGCGCGGCGGCGTAGGTGCGCGCCGACTCCTGGACGTCGACGCCGTAGACGCGAAGCTTGGTGGTATGCGCCGGGTCGGCGTTCCACGTCCGCATCCACTCGATCATCGCCCGCACTTCCTCGGTCTTCCAGATGCCGAAGATGCTGGCCAGCGCCGCGTCCATGTCGCCCTTGCCGTCGACGACGTAGTCGTTCAGTGTCGTCACCTCGCCATACTGGCTCTCGATCGCGAACACCGAGAAGCCGTGGCGCATGACGAGGTACTCGAGCATGCGGTGCTTGAGCTGTGAGAACTCGCGCGTGCCGTGGGTCGCTTCGCCCACGGCCACGATCCGCGCCTTGCCGATGGCGGGCGCGAAGCCGTCGAGATCGTCGACGCCGCGTCCCGCCTCGGCGGTGGCGAGCGGCACGGCGTTCGACTTCACCCAGTCGACGACCGCGGCGGGGGCGTCGACCGCGAGCTCGACACGCGGCGCGAAGCGCAGGTCGAGCCGGCGATTCTTCGCGAGGTCGAACGACGCCGGCGGCGCGGTGAGGCCATCGACGCCAAGCACGCGCTGCGTGTAGTGCCCCGGTGGCAGGGCGATCTGGTAGGCGCCCTTGGCATCGGACTCGACGAGGAACAGGGGCATCGACCCGCCGGGCCGCATCTCGCTCACGCCGGCGAGCACGCCGGCGACCGGCTTGCCGCCCAGCGAGCGCACGCGTCCCGAGACCACGTGCGCCCGTCCACCCGCGCGCACCTCGAGCCCCCTCACGGCGGCGAGCGGCGCGACCTTCACCTCGGAACGCACACCGGCGGCCACCGTCGGGCTCGTGGCGACGATGTCGTAGGCCCATCCGCTAGGTGGCACGCGGAGCTCGAAGCTGCCGTCGGAGGCCGTGGTCACGGCGTCACCAGCCAGGACGGGCCGATCGTCGGTCGGCTGGCTCGCGCGTATGGTCATGCCGGGCAGCGGTTGCTTGTCGCCGTCGACGACGACGCCCGCGACCGTCACCGGCGCGCGAAACTCCTCGTCGGTGATCGCGCCCTCGCGCGTGATCGCGAGATCGTCGAGCCACACGTCGCCACTTCCGACGACGAGCGACCCGCAGAGCACGGCGTCCGTCGAAGGCGGGGCGATCACGCGCACCGTGACCCGCGTCCACCCAGTCGTGCCCGTGACCGGGCGGTCCTCCATGTTGTCGAAGCTGAGCATCGCGCGCTCCGGGCCGTCGACGCGGCACCAGAGTCCGGCCCAGCCCGACGAGAGCTCCGTCCGCAGCCACGCGGAGACCGCGAGGCGATGGCCGCGCGCCTCGGCCAGCGGCATGGCGCCCTGGGTCGCGACGAAGCCCCCCGACGTCGATGCGGCCCGCAGTCGCAGGCTCTGTCGACCGCCGTGCGCCACGCTGGCATCCACGCTCATCGCGTCGCTGCTGTTGCGCATCGTCCATGTCGTCGTGTCGAGCGGCGCCTCGAAGTCAAAGGCGAGCGGATCGTCCGCGATTGGCGCGACCGCCGTTCCGGGCGTCACCGGCCTGACCTCCGGTGGCACGACCGCTCGTGCCGCACCGCCACCACGACCGCCGCCGCACGCGACGAGCGCCAGGACACTACCGGCGAGCCATTGATTCATGCCGCATCTAACCGCCTCTGCGCGCCGCCGTCTGTTGACGGCAGCCAGTTCGCGTCGAATCTGACACCGACCCGGTCATGGGCGCTTGCGATGTGAGCGGCTGGGCCTGGGCGGGGGCCGGTCGGGATCGAGCCGTGCTTGTCGCGCCACGACTCGCCGACAATCTCGAGGCGGTGGCAGTGCTGGGCGAAGCGGTCGACCCGGGCGACGACGCAGGCCGCGCCGGGGAACCCCGCGCCCCACGGCTTGAAGGCGAGATTGGTCGTGATGACGGGGGAGCATTGCTCGTGGCGGCGGCTGATGGTTTCTCCGCGTGGCTCCCCACGCGGATCGTCGCAACCGGGCTGGGGGAGCAGAGAGCCCGACCGCCGTGGTAACGAGCACCTCGCACCGGTGCGGTCGTGGTCAACCCGATGTCAACACGTCCCGACCCGATGGTTAACAGCCTCTCCTGTTTGGCTGAAATCATTTCCAGCACCACCACGCTAGCCGCCTTTCCTCATTCGCAAACAACTCCGGCTCCGGCCGCGAGTGGCCGACAGCCGCTGCGAACGAGGAGACCTCAATGCCTAACTGTTGCCGCGCCGCCGTCTTGGCGGTGATGTCCGTCCTGTCCACCACCGCCATCGGCTGTTACCGCACGCGCCACCACCCACCGCCGTCCGTCCCCGCGAGCATCGCGCCGAACATCGTCGTCGAGGGAACCCCTGGGCCGGGACTCACGCGGGTCGTGCTCGACGTCGCCGACGGCCCCGCGCTGGTCGAGCGGGTGCAGGGAGGGAGCCTCGCCGGCGCTGCGGGCAGTTCCACCTTCGGCGCCTCGCTCAGCCTGTCGCGCAACGTGTGCGTGACTCCCTGCGTGTTCGACACCGCGCCGGGCGTCTACGAGCTCCGCTTCACCTCGCTGAGCAACCGGTCGCGAACGAGCCGGGGCTTCATCAACGTGGGGCTGGAGCGGACCGCATACCGCCACGCTCTCGGCACTCGCCGTAACAAGGCCTGGAAGGGCTTCGTTGGCTGGCCAATCGTCGGTGTTGGCGGGCTGGTCGGGCTCGCCTCGCTGGGGATGAACGACCGCGAGTTCTATTCCGGCGCCGACCAGGTACGCGGGCTGGCGGTCGGCGCCGGTCTGACCATCCTCGGCGCATGGCTGGTCCATGGCGCGGTGATCGACGACCAGCCCGGCAGCGGCGCACAGTGGCTCGTGAAGTGATCTACCCGAGTGGCACCGCACTGTCCGCGCCGGCTGCCGGCGCCGACTCTCTGCGGCCCGCGCCCGACGTAGGCGGGCTGGCGACCGCGCTGCGGACCACGCCGGGCGCATTGACGACCGCGCCGCGCCACCCTGGTCTTGCTCGACCTGGGCGGGGAGGGACAGCTGCGTGCCGCGGGGGGCCGACCTCGGCCACTCTGCCCGCCAGCAGCCGCTCGCGCTGCGGCTGAAAGACCGCAGCTCAGGCGATCGACGTAGGGCGAGGTGAGGGAGATCCGCTTGGACATCCAAGCGGCCTCCAGCACCGCCCAGCGCGCGGCCCCCGATCCAGCAGCAGCCGCGCCCGCTACGCGTGGCCGCACCCGCCAACCTGGCGCCAGCGCTCGCGATCGTCCGCAGGCCGCCGCGGACACCGAGGCCGCCTCGTCAACTCCGCGATTTCGCCCCGGAAACCTGCGACCTGTCTCTTGACACCATCGCGCGGCTGCGGCACACATACGGTCCTCCAGGAACTGCCACGTCCTGGGTTCTTCCGAAGTAGCTCAGTGGTAGAGCAGGCGGCTGTTAACCGCCGGGTCGGGGGTTCGAACCCCTCCTTCGGAGCCATCTGGATGAAGCGACGGTGCTCCTTCGGGCGCCGCCCTCTTCGGGGAGCGGGCGTAGAAGTGCCGAATCCAAAAGGGTTCTGATCCGCCGCGCCTTCCGGCAGCGTTAACCACGGCGCCGCGGTGACCCTCTCTCAGCGCTCTCTGCCGCCGCTCTCGGGGAGAGAGCAGGTCGAGTGGTTAACAGAACAGAGAGCGTTTCACCTTCAGGGTGCGACGGCCCGCAAACAGTCCGTTTGGAGGGTGACCCCGTGGTTAACGAGGTTCGGAAGCTGCTGTTATAACTCATCTTTTATTGACTGCTGGGGCGCTGGCGATGGTCGGACCTCGCTTGGCCGATGATGGCTAGTCGCCCGCCGCTGCGTTCGACCGGTTGAGGTCGAGGCGGCCCAGCGGGTTAGGCGAACGGCTACTTCGGGGCGGGGCGGGCGACACTTGGGGCGCCTCCAATGCGTCTGCGGCGGACGTCGTGGCGACATGCTTGGCCTCTGGCGACTGCGCGGGCTTCGTGTCCCGGCGCTCGAACGGCTGCACGGTGAGGTTGCGCCCGGCGACCGCGGCACCCCAGACGCAGCGGATCAAGCTTGGTTTCGCAGTTGCGAACGCAGAACCGTGCAGCTCAACGATGCCGACCTTCTGGTTCACTTCGTGCTGCGCCAGGCGCAGGCCGGCGTCGTTGTCCGCCGCCGAGACGACCCACCGACCGCTGAGCGGCCACTACGGAGCTGCGCGGCGCTCAGACGCGGTTGCAACTCGGTCCCTCGCGAATCGTTCGAGGGGAACGGGCTGGTCAGATTCGCTATGCCTCCTGCGCAGCGAAGTGCGAATCGACCACGAAACGCGCGTGCGCGACGGCTTGGCCGACGCTTCGGCCGGCGATGCCCTCGCCGACGAAAAAACATCTCCCAACACCCTGCAGCGCCTCGATCCGCCCGTAGATGTTTTCGGCCACATCGGCGCAGCTAAAGTGCAAGTTGTGGTCCGTCCAACGCGCGACTCGCAAGGTCTCGGTGACCCGACCGCCCAAGCGCGCGACGTCTTCGGTCGCGGCCCGGACCAGGGCCTCGTCGTCGTGGCCATCGGTGAAGTGATAGAAGACGTAAACTTCCCCCGCCTGTTCATGCGCTCGGCGGGCGGGACGATCGTGGAAACAGGCCGTGTAGAAGCCCACGGGCCGCCCGACGTACCTCCGCGACAAGGCGTTCGGCGTGATGAAATGCCACCTGGGACGCGGGCCCCAGCCGGTGACGCGGTGCCAGGTTTTGGCAAAATCTTGGGAGCGGACCCTCTGGAAGAGCGCACGCTCGTCGGCGCTCGCGTCCAGGATCGCCGGAACGTGCGTGGCCGGAAACGCGACAAAAGCTGCGTCGAACGTTTCACGCATCTCGCCCCCCCCGTCCTTATACCGCACCTCGACTCCCGATCGACCGCGCGAAACCGAGGTCACCCGGCAGTTGAGCTTCCATCGGGCGGGCTCCAGTTCGGCGGCTACCCGGCGCCAGAGTTCCTGGAACCCTTCGCGGAAGTAGTACCGTCGCAGGATCGCCCGCCTCGTGGACACCGACGAGAGGACTCGCAAAAAGTTCCAGGTGGGGATGTCATCTTCGGCCAGGCTTTCGCTCGTCGCTGCCATGTTGCCCAGCACGAAGGTGCGTCCGGCCTCCGACAGGCCGACTTGCCCAAGCCAACGCGCCAGCGGAAGGCACAACTCCGGTCGCGCCCCGGCCATGGTCGGCTGCCGGAGCGCGGTCTTGAGCTGCCGCAGACTTCGCACCAGCTTCACAACGTCGCCCAGCGGTGGCCCCCACCGACCCGTTGTTCGCCCCGTGTCCAACTCTCGGCCGGTGGCGAAGGGTTTGTGCAACGCGACAGTCAGCCCGTATCGGCGTCCCATCGCGAAGAGGTCGGCCGTGAGCGGAATCATCGCTCCGGCTTCCCAAATAACGCCGTGGCCGACGGCCACACTTTGGACCTGCCCGCCGACCTCGGCACCTGCGTCGAAAACGGTCAGCTGGCGGCTGCCGGCGCGGATCAGCGACTGGGCGGCGGTCAGTCCGGCCGGACCCGCTCCGAGCACGGCGATACGCAGATTTCGGGCGTCAAGCATAAACGCACGGTACGAGCCGATGCCTGACTGCGCCAGAGCGTTCTCACGCAAGTCGCGAGGCCGACCCCGATACCTGACCCTTGCGATCGGACCGCATGCTTGGTCCGGGTGAATCACGGACTACGCGCGCCCGCGTCGGCCAGCATGCCGCGGCAGAACCAGCCCGGGTATCCCGGTGGCTTCCCAGCTAACGCGACCCTGCGCGCCAGTGCTCATCGCGCTCGTTCCCGGCGCCCGCGCCGGCCATTGCCTTGCGGTCTGTACCGATGAGCTGCGGCGGGACTGGCGAACCCACGGTGGCTGCACCGATGGTCGCCGCCGCTGGCTGATCGAGTTGCCATAGTGGCGGCATAACGGGCTGTTTCTTCGTCTCCGCAGCGCGATTTCGGCCACTTGACGGCGTCGAGATTTGCCGTTTTGTGTGGTACGCGCCGTGCTGTTGGGCCTGTGGTGGACGTCGATCGAATCTTTCGCGCCGTGCTCGCGCTACAGCGCGCCGGCCTGAGCCGCTCTCACGCTCACCATGGCGAGGTTGCTACCCCGCACAACGCGGCCACCGGTGACCGTTGATGCGTCCGAGCCTTGCCGCGCCTATGGCGGCATCGGCAGCCACGGAGGTTCGCTCGACAAACTTCGCCGTCCCTGACCGAAAGAACTTTCCATGAGTGCTCGCGATGTAATCGGCCCGCCGCCGTTTGTCCTGATGGCGGCGGTGCACGCAATGGTTCGGCTGGGGCGATTCAAGTTCCTGCCATACAGCGCGGTGCTTTATGGATTCGGCGCGACGATCGCCATGCATCGTGGCGTCGATATCGAGTTTTCCACTTACGTGCTCGGCCAGCTGTTCGTGTGGTGTGCCCACTTGATGACGCACTACTGCAACGAGTATTTCGATCTAGAGGCCGATCGCGCTAACCGTGCGCCCACCCCAATGACGGGAGGCAGCCGGGTCTTGGTCGAGGGACTGCTGCCCCCAATCGTGAGTCTGAGCGCTGCGCTCGTGTTGCTGATGCTTGCCCTGTGGCTGCTGATGGCAATACCAGCGTTCGAGGCCCGTGCGATCGGCTGCGGCATGCTCGCCCTAGCTTGGTTCTACACCGCACCACCATTTCGCCTCAACTACCGTGGCTTGGGCGAGATTACAGTCGCATTGGTGCTCAACGTGGCCACACCTCTACTTGGCTATCAGCTTCAGACTGGGTCGCTGGACCTGCGGGTCGGCGCACTACTTCTGCCAGGCGCCATCATTCAGGTGGTCCGGATGGTGATGATGAACCTCATGGACTACGAAGGCGATCTCGCCGTAGGCAAGACGACGCTTGTCACCTTGATCGGGCGCGAGCACGTGAAGCACCTGTACGTAGTGGGCCATGCCGTAGGGTATGGACTCGCATTTTTGATGCTGGGCCGAGTGTTTCCGGCCACCTGTGTGGTTCTGCTCGCGTTGACGTTGCCGCTATCGATCTGGCAAGGGTCGCGGCTCTGGCAGGAGCTAGATCGCGATGTTGCGACGGCTGGCAGCATGGCATTTTGGGCCTCGACGCATGTTGCGCTGGTGGTGGTCGCAACAAGTCTCGGGTTGGGACTCGATCGCGCGTTGGGGGGCGTGGAGGAGGTCGACCGCTCGCTGTTGTTCTGCGCAGCGATCCCACTCATGTTCCTCTGCCTGATCGTGCCACAGGCACGAAAATCGAATCGGGCGCGAAGCAGTGCAAGCACATCCTCGGCGCCGGCCTGACCCGAGGAGCGTGCGACCACCCCATCGCCGACCGGAGCGCAGGCCGCGGCGATTCCTCGTGATCTTCGAGAGGCGGTAGTCGCCTCGGGCGTCCCCGCCTCGGGGGACAGGTCGGAACGTGTCAACGACCTTGAGACCGAGGCGGATGCGATCCTGATCATGCCAGGGGCCGAACTTCACGCCGGTGCTTGGCCGCGTAGGGCTGCCAGGCGGTGGTCCAGCGGTCCGAGAGCGCGAGCCCGCGCGTCACGA
>JBKJLC010000061.1:0-25844 GCA_046597055.1 Kofleriaceae bacterium
GCGCGCGGCGTCGCGGGCGGCGGGCTCGACGCGACCCTCGCGGATGAACTCCTTGAGCTTGGCCTCGTACGAGTGCGCCGCCTCGCGGTCGCCTTCACCCTGGTTGGTCGGCTTGTCCCCGGTCTCATCGATAGGCTTCATGGGAGTTCCTCTTGGTTCGAAGTAGCGGTCGGTAGCCATCTTGCGAGGAGCACATCGCGTGCCGGATGTGTGCGCGAGAGATCCTGGTGGTCTAGCCTGTCACCTCGAGCGCCCATGCACGGGCGCCCACGCCCCCGTGCGATGTCGCGCGCCGCCGCGCTCGGCAACACCCCGGCGGTGTGCCGGCGCAGCTACATCGATCCGGAGCTGGTCGATCGCGTCCTGCGCGGGTGACGCGGGCCGGTCGAACCGCCGCGGTCGCCGCCGAACCGGCGCGGGAGCGCTTGGCGCCCGCGCGCGACGTGCGAAAGTCGGCGCATGCGCGACTCCCTGGTGCTCACTGTCATCGGACCGGATCGCACGGGCCTGGTCGAGGCGCTCGCCGATCGGATCACGGCCGCGGGCGGCAACTGGGAGGCCAGCCACATGGCGCGCCTCGCCGGTCAGTTCGCCGGCATCTTGCTGGTCACGATCGACCGCGCCCGCACCGACGCGCTGGTCGCCGAGCTGCGCGCGCTTGACGCGCGTGGTCTCCAGGTCGTCGCCCAGCCGGCCGAGGTCGCGCCGGCGGTGACCGGGACCCGGGTCCAGCTGGCGTTGACCGGCGATGACCGGCCCGGCATCGTGCGCGACGTCGCGCGCATCCTCGCCGAGCGCGGCGTCAACGTCGAGGAGCTCGAGTCCGAGGTCCAGAGCGCGCCGATGTCCGGCGAGGCCCTGTTCGTGGCCCGCGCGTTCCTGCGGGTGCCGCCGCATCTCGCGCTCGCCGACCTGCGGCACAGCCTCGAAGGCCTCACCAGCGAGCTGATGGTGGACCTGTCGCCGCTCGACACCGGCGGCTGATCAGCCCCGGCCCGGCCGGCGCTGACCGACCGACGCCGGTGCCTCAGCGGGCTTCAGGCCCGGCGCCGCCGGCGGCGGACCACCAGCGCGGCGACCAGCAGGCCGGCCGCGAGGTCCGTGCCGCGACCACCACCGGTGCTGCAGCAGCCGCCGCCGTCACCATCGGGCCCGGCCGGGTCGACCACGTCGGGGTTGCAGGCGTCGGCGTCGGCGCCCTGGACCGGGAACGGCGTGTTGGTGATGCCGACGACCTGGAGGTCGTCGATCGACCAGCCCGCCGCGCCCACACCAGCGTCGGTGCCGATGCGGAACCGCAGCCGGAAGGTCTTGCCGGCCAGCTGGGTTCCGAAGTCGAGCGTGAGCTGGTCGGTCGACGGGTACGCCGGATTGGTGCCACCGAAGGCGGTCTGGCCGCCGAGCGGGTTGCCGGACTCGCCGCCGAGCGTGGCGTTGTACGCCACCGTGGTCAGGGTCGACACGTCGGCCCAGGTCGCGCCGTCGTCGGTCGAGATCTCGATGACGCCACCGTCGTAGTAGATGCCGTCGTCGCCGAGCTCGAACTGGAACGCGTGATTCAACACGACCGCGACCGTGCCCGGACCGGCGATCAGCGCCGGCGACACCAGCATCGTGTCGCTGGTGGTGCCGAGGTCGGCGCCATGCCAGTAACGATCGAGCGCGGTGGTCGACGCGAGCTTCCACGCGACCGTCGCGTCCTCCCCCGTCGGGGTCCACGGCGAACCCGCCGCGTCCATGCTGTCGGTCGCCGACGCCGCGGCCTGGTCGTCGGCCGCGAGCCGGACCGGCATCGCGATCGACCGGGTCTCGGTGCAAGCACCCGGCGAGGCGATGGTGACGTCCAGCATGCCGGCGGCCGGGCCGGTCGCGGCGTCGAGGCGGACCTGGAAGGTCGCGGTCGCGCTGGCATACGGCGCCAGCGCTGCGATCGAGACCGGCGCGGTGACGACGGTGAGCCCCGGCGTCGTGGTCGCGACCGTGACGGTCAGGTTGGCCAGCGCCGCGGCGCCCGAGTTGACGACCGGGACGGTGATGGTCGCGGTCTCGCCGACGTCGAGGGTGCTGTCTTCGTCGCAGTCGGTCACGTCGACCGCCAGGCTGGTAACCCCGGTGGCAGCGTGGCCCCTGACGTCGAAGCTCTCGACGGTGCCGAGGAAGTCGTCGGAGGTCCGCGCCGGCGACACCGCGCACGAGCCGAGGCCACGCCGCGCGAAGGCCGCGGCCAGGACGGTGTGGTCGGCCGGGCTCGCCGCCTGGGTCGCCGCCAGGATGGAGTCACGGATCTCGGTGAAGGTCCCGTCCGGAGGTGCCATCAAGAGGCCACCGACGATGTAGCGCATCATCTTGCGGCGGACTTCGTCGAAGGTCGCGGTGCCGCGCTCCTGCTGGAGCGCGATGTAGCCCTCCCACAAGATGGTCGCCCACACCTCGCCGGCGTTGTGAACCTCCGAGTTGGGGCCGCCGCCCGAGGTCGGGTGGCTGGTCGGCAAGGGCACGCCATCGGCGACCATGCCGAACGTCACGGCGTTCTTTCGCAGATCGGTCGAGTACGGCACCCGGCGGATGCCGAAGTACGGGTCGCCGTTGAAGGCGTAGCCGCTGAGCGAGTAGACCCCGGCCAGGTTGTCGCCGGACCGCGCCATCATGTGCATGGCGAGGAAGTCGGCCCAGCCCTCGCTCATCCCGCCGCACTGCGCGGTGCCGCACAGGCTCAGGCGGTGGTGCAGGTAGTGGCCGAACTCGTGGGCGACCAGGCCGCCGTCGAGCGCGCCGTCCGACTCCACGCCAACCCGGCGGTGCATGACCATGGACACCGCGCCCGCGGTGAGGTCCGCGCGCAGCGCGACGCCGTCGTCGTAGCCGACCGACATCGCCGGGATCGTGATCGCGTCGGTGATCGCGGTGTCGTTGGGCAGCCCCGGCGCCGGGCTGTTGACGACGTTGTGCGCGATAACCACGCCGACCGCGCCGGCGGTCTGGGCGTTGAGCGCCTTGCGCTTGCCGGTGCAGTTGCCACGCTCGAGCAAGACGATCTTGCCGGCGACCGCGGCCGCGTTGGTCAGCGCCTCGCAGCCGTCGCCCATCGAGACGCCGGTGCCGTCGGTGCCGAGCACCAGGTCGTCGGTGAGATCGTAGTTGGGCGGACCGTAGGACGCGGGGCGCGTGGCCGGGACTCGGTTGGTCGGCTGCACCGTGAGGGTGCGGTCCTCTGCGCCGCTCCACAGGTAGACCTGCATGCGGGGCGCCATGCCGTCGTCGGGCGTCGACATGTTGGCGTTGTTGCGGTTGCCCGCGTTGGCGCCGTCCTGGGCCTCGGCGCGAAGGGCGTCGCCGCCGGTCCCGCCACGCCCGAAGTTGTTGACCTGGCCATTGCCCGCCGCCTCGGTGAAGCCCGCGTCGTACCAGTCATCGTGCAGCCAGTTGATGCTGTAGAAGAGCTGGGTGATCGCGGCCTGCTGCTGCGCGTTCGAGGCGATCGGGCTGACCGCCGTGTCGTAGACGCGGTCGAAATTGCCGGCCGAGGTGACCGAGGCGCGGAAGTCGCCCTCGCTCAGGCCGGTCGGCGAGTTGATGTCGGTGTACGCGTCGACGTTGTTGCCGGTGGTCTCGGTGGCGTCGTCGGTCAGCCACGGGTCGGGGGTGCCGCCGCCCCGGTTGTTGAGGCCGGTGACCGAGATCAGCGACGGGGCGACGAACGGCGGGCGCGCCGCGCCGGGCGTGCCGCTCGGGTGCGGCGAGAAGTCGGAGACCGGACCGTCCCACGGGCGGTAGTCGGCGGTGGTGTCGGCCCACACGCGGTAGTTGAAGGCATCGACGGTGAGGTCGCGCCGGGCCAGCACCCGCCCGTCACGCGCGCCGATCACCATGCGATAGGCGAGCCCATCGGTGGAGTCGTCGCTCGAGGTGTAGGCCTCGACGACCCACGCCGGCACCAGCGCGTTGCCATCGCGGTGCCACAGCTTGCGGGCGCGAGCCTCCTCGACAGCCACGTCGGCGACCTGGCCCTGGAACCAGGCGACGTCGTCGGTGGTGCGGGCGCCAGCCGCAGCCGGGCGCGCGCGCAGGCCGGCGCTGATGTCGACGCCATGCAGCTCGTGGATCGCGCGGGCGACCGCGGCGGCAGCGTCGAGCTTGAAGCCGGTACGATCGCGCGCGATGTCGGCCGGGACCACGGTGCCGGCCGCGGCGACCAGCGACCCGCCGGGGCCGACCAGGACCCGCAGCTCACCGGCGTCGACGGTCACGCCGTCGATCGCCTGGCGCAGCCGCACGATGCTGCCGCCGCCGACCGCGACGGTCGCCAGCGGGGTCAGCTCGGCGGTGCCACCGGGCGCGCCCCACGCCGGCGCGAGCCGGCCGACCAGGGTGACCGCCGAGGCGGCCGGGGTGGCGGCGGGCGCCGCCGGGACGCTGCCACCGCGCCAGAGGCGGGCAACCGCCTCGGTGGTGCCTGAAGCGGCGCTCGTCATCGGAACGGCAACGCCGACCGGTTCGGCCGTCCGCGTCGGTGCGGTGTCAGCGCATGCGACCAGCGCTCCTGCCGTCAGGCCGGACGTCCACAACCCCAGAAAGCGACGCAAGTTTCCGCGAGTTCTCATCGGGTGCGACGATACACGTCCCATGATGTCTCACTTCGAGCCCTCCCTGAAGGACGCTGACAATGGTTGCGTACCTAGCTGCTCCCTCGACCACGCAACGTGGGCTACCTCATCACTATTTTGGCGAGTGACACGCGAAGCATGAGAAGCCGTCGGGGTGCTGCGCGCTCGCGAGCGGTTGGATGAGCATGGTCGCCATGGTCGCCATCGTCGGCGTCACCTGCTCGCGCATGAACGCCGTGATCGCTTGGCCGCGTCCGATGGGTCGGCTTCAGCGCCGCTCGTGGCCGCGGTGCCACGTCTCGATCAGCAAGTCGAGGAGCTGCTCGTGGGCAACCGCCGCGTAGCAGAGCGAGCTGGTCGCCAGCACCACCAGGCTCACGTGGATGGCGATCGTGACGGCGCCCGGTCGGCCGCGGCGCCGGGCCTGCGCCAGCGCCGCGCCTGACAACCAGGTGATCGCGAGCGCACCGGCGAGGATCGTCTGGATCCCGCGCGCTGCAAGCTGGTTGCCGGTCTCCGCGATCAGCCCGAGCACCAGCGCGACCGGGACCAGGAACAACGCCTCGATCGGCGGGGGCCACAGCGCCCGCGCCGCCGCGCGCCAGCTGCCAGCGCGCCGGCGCAGCGCGATCATCGCGACCAGCCCGCACAGCGCGAGCGCGACCCGCGCGGCGATCGCGAGCCACCAGCGAGTCCGCGCCCACGCCAGATCGGCGCGTGCATCGACCACCGCCGCCACCGCCAGCGCGTCGGGCGGCACCAGCCGCCGGTACGCCGCGTCAGCCGCGGCGAACGCGCCCTGCTCGGTCAGGAGGTCGGCCCGCGCGAACCCGGCGCGGAAGCGCTCGGCCGGATCGCGGGCCGCGCCCAGCGCGCGCTCCAGCCAGCGCCCCGCGCGCGTGCGCTCGCCGACCCGCGCCCAGCTCTCACCGAGCCACAGCGCGGCGGCGAACCAGCGCGGATACTCCGGGTTGCCGTCGAGCACGGTCTCCAGCTCGCGCAGGCTGGCGGTTGGGTCCTCGGCCGCGGCGGCCGCGCGCTCGAGCCGGCCGTGCGCGGCAGCCACCGCATCCCACTGCCCGCCCCGACCGCCCGCGGTCTCCAGCGCGGCGAGCCGGGGGCCGGCCCGGCGGCCCGGGGTGCCGTCGGGGTACTGCTCGCTCACCTGGCGCCACAGCGCGCGCGCCGCGGCGAGGTCGCCCTGCCGCTCGGCGATGGCGGCGGCCTCGGCCAGCGCGTCGTCGGCCCAGCGGCCGGCGGGCGCGGCGCGGGCCAGCGCCTCGAAGTCGGTCCGGGCCCCGGACAGGTCACCCGCGCCGAGCTTGCGGGTCGCCGCGACCCAGGCCGCCTCGTCGAGCTGATCGTCGGCCGCGGCCGATGGCGCCGCCAGCGCGATCATCGCCGCCAGCACGAGCCCGGCCCGCCTGGTCACCACCGGGCGCTCCGCGGCGCGCGGCCAGCATCGACGGAGCGTGGGCCCATCACGCCGGGCAGATTCGTACGCCCGCGGCCGGCGTGCAAGGCGGAGCACGACCGGTGCGCGGCCCTACCGCGCCAGGGCGGACGGCATGCGCTTCACGTGCTCAGCCCGCGCGGTCGAGCTTGGCTGGCGTCGGCTGACGATGGATCACGATGAGCTCGGCGGCGTCGCGCAGCAGATCGACCCGGTTGATCTGCACCCGGATCACCTCGAACCCGAGACGCGCGGTGAGGTCGGCATGGAGCGCCTGCTCCTTGCCGGGGTGGAGCAGCGACAGGTTGTCGTACAGGAACGGGGTCGAGCCCTGCCGGCGCGCCGACGGTGTCAGCTCGAGCAGCGCGGTGATCCCGACGATCATGCCGTTGACCAGCAGCAGCTCGGCGGCGCTGACCTTGCGGTTGGCGACGCCGTTCAGGATGCCGAGCCCGATCATGATGAACAGGTAGGTCAGATCGCGCATCCGGATCTCCTCGGTCCGGTAGCGCAGGATCCCGAACACCGCGAACAACCCGAGCGCGAAGCCGAGCTCCATCGGCACCTTGCGCAGGAGCACGCACATCGAGAACGTCATCAGGTTGAAGACGAAGTACGTGAAGACGAACTCGCGGTTCTTGTAGATCCGGTAGTAGACCGCGAGGATCACGAGCGACGCGAACCCGAGGTTGACCCCCAGTCGCGAGACCAGCTTGAGGAAGTCGCCGACGTCGATGAAGTTTTCGGTTCCCAGCAGCTCGTTCACGCCTACCTTCTTTCGATCGCCCGCAGGTCGGCCAGCAGGCGGTTGCGCGGCAGCGCCGGATTCAGCATCGCGGTCGCGACCGTGTACTTGCTCATCGAGCGCTCGCGCAGGCCGGCGTCCTGGATCGCGCGCATCACCGGCGTCCGCGACGAGTACGGCGCCTGCTTGACCTCGATCACGACCAGCTCGTCGAAGCCCCAGCGCGCGCCGCCGAGCTCGTGCGCCATGAGGCCGAGGTCGATGGTCACCCGCTCGTTGTCGGCAAGCCCGACCAGGCTCACCCGCTGGAAGTCGATCCGCATGATGGGCTGCAGCGCGTCGACCGGCAGGGTCATGCGGGTACGCAAGAAGGCGAGCTCGGCCGGCCCCAGCTGCTCCTCGCCGTAGCGCAGCGGCATCCGCCCCTTGTCGGTCACCAGCTCGTTGCGCTTGGTCTTGACCTCGAGAAAGCTCAGCTCGCGATCCGGGTAGTGGCGGATTCGGATCTTGTGGCGGATCCGCCGGCCGCGGCGGTGATCGTGGAAGCAGACCCGGTCGGGGGTGTCGAAGTAGAGGCTGCGGTAATGGGCGACGTTGCCCGACGGCACCGGCAGCGCCTCATAATGAGGGAGCATGGGCTCGATCAACCCGAGCACCTGCCGCGCGTCGGCGACGAACTTGGTGTCGACCCGGCGCAGCAGGTCGCGGCCACGCGACAGCTCGAGCGAGGCGGTCGCGAACCGGTTGGCCGCGGCCGCGACCAGGCCGGTCAGCTCGCCGGGCGCGGCGCTGGGGGCCCGGGTGCGGAGGCTCATATGCGCACTACGTGACAGCTCGGATGCATGCTGGTGACACCCCCGTGAGGGCAATCTTAAGCTGCATCGAGCGCCGTGGGGCGGCGCCAAGCGTGAGTCCCCATGTAGGTCTCGTCACATTCGGGTGCGCTGGCGCGTCACCCCGCCGGCACCGCCTGCGGCGCGGCCGACGACGGCCGTGGCGACGTCGTAGCTCGCGGGCGTCGCCGCGCCCGTCCCCAGCGCGCGTCGGAACTCGGCGGACGGCAGGTCGAGGGGAACCCGCGGCCACGCCGGCGACGTCAGGCGAAGGTCAGGACGACGACGCGACGCCGAGCTCGCGCCGCAGCGCTTCGATCACCTCGGCGTAGCTGGTGCTCCTCACCACCTCGGCGAGCTCGGCCGTGTAACGCGAGATCAGATCGTGACGGCCACGCGCCACCGCGTCGCGGCGCGCATGCGACAGCGTCACGAACGCGCGCTCGGCGTTGACGAAGTACTCGGCGACCCCGATGACCGCGCGCGCCGCGGACGCGGTGACCGACCGCGACTCGTCCTTGAACGTGAACCGGCGGCCCTCGCTGTTGACGACGGCGACCTCGACGACGCCGAGCGCGTCGAGCCCGGCCTTGCGTCGCTTGGTCTCGAGCTGGGCCGAGACCGAGAAGCTCGCCAGCTGGATCGACTTGAGCGATTGATACTCCTTCGAGTACCGCGCGATGAGACATCCCCAGAGGGCGTCGATCGGGCCCACGCCATCGCCCTCGATCGAGGTCGGGGTGCCGTTCTCGGTGACCTCGACGGTCACCTTGGCGGCGACCTCGGGCGTCTCCTCGGTGTGGAGCCGCGCAAGACGTAGCTCGAGGTAGCCCGTGCCGAGGATGCGACGGATGAGATCGAGGTTGTCCGCGGGTAGGGTGGTCACGAGGTGAGGATAGCGCACCGCGCGCCGCGGTGCCCGCCCACGCTCGAGCGCACGCTGGCGCGGTCACACCCCCGGGGCATAGTGCCGCGGTGACACGCCTCCGCGTCCTCGAGACCCACATCGCCGCGCTGCGGCAGTGTCGCGCGTGCCCCGACATGATCGGGCCGGTGGTGAGCGGAGGCGCGGTGCTCTCGCCCGTGATGTTGATCGGCCAGGCCCCCGGGACCAAGGAAGGTCCGGCCGGCAAGCCGTTCGCCTGGACCGCTGGCAAGACGATGTTCCGGTGGTTCGAGGAGATCGGCGTCGACGAGACGTCGTTCCGGAGTCGCATCTACATGGCGGCCGTGTGCCGGTGTTTCCCCGGCAAGGATCCCAAGGGCAAGGGCGGCGACCGGGTCCCGGCCCCCGCCGAGATCGCGCGCTGCGGGGGGCACCTGCAGACCGAGGTCGCGGTGCTCCGGCCGCGGCTGGTCATCCCGGTCGGCAAGCTCGCGATCGCGCAGCTGCTACCCCACGCCAACCAGCTGGCCGACGTGGTGGGCACGCTGCACCGGGTCATGTTCCACGAGGTCGCGGTCGACGTCGTGCCCCTGCCCCACCCCTCGGGCGCTTCGACCTGGCACCGGATGGAGCCGGGCAAGACCTTGCTCGCCCGCGCCCTGCAGGTCATCAGCGCACACGAGGCCTTCGCAGAGGTCCGCCGCGGCACCGGCCCGACCCGCGCCACCGCCCGCGGCTAGCCCTCTCCCTCTCCGCGCTCAACCCCTTCTCCGCGTGGACACCAACCCGCCCCTCGGGCGAACGTCCCCCGGATGCCTGCCGCGGTCGCAACGCTCCTCGCCGATCTCATCGCCTACCGCACGCACCACGCCGCCAATCCGGCCGACGCGGGCGACGAGCTCGCGCTGTGCCGCTACCTCGCGCCGCTCCTGCTCGCCCGCGGCGCCGACGAGGTCACCGTGGTCGAGACCGGACGCCGCGCCGGCGGCCCCGGCGGCTACGTCGTCGCCCGCTGGGGCCAGCCGCGCCTGCTGGTCAACTCGCACCTCGACACCGTCCCGGCCAACACCGGCTGGTCGCGCGACCCGTGGACGCCCGCGATCGTCGACGGCCGCGTGTACGGCCTGGGCTCCGCCGACACCAAGGGCGCCATCGCCGCGATCCTCACCGCGCTCGAGCGGGTGACCCCGCGCGACGTCGCGGTGGTGTTCTCCGGCGACGAGGAGCGCGGCACTGCCGCCATCCACCACTTCCTCGACTCGGCGTCGCCGGCCCGCGTCAGCCTCGAGCGCGCGATCGTGTGCGAGCCGACCACCCGGCGCGCGGGCATCCGCCACCGCGGCGTGCTGTCGTACCGCGCGCACGTCACCGGCCGCGGCGGCCACTCGTCGAAGGCCGATCACATGCCGGCGCCGATCGTCACCATGGCGCGGCTCGCGCTCGCGCTGCACGCGCTCGGCGTCGAGCACCGGACCGCCGGGCCCGCCGGCATGACCGGCGTGTGCATGAACGTGGCGGCGCTCGACGGCGGTGTCGCCTTCAACGTGGTCCCCAACACCGCCACCCTGTCGTGGTCGATCCGGCCCTGGCCCGGCTTCGATCGCCAGGCGTGGGAGCGCCGCCAGGACGCCGCGGCGGCCGCCGCCTCGGTCGAGCACGCGGGCCCGCCGATCACGATCGAGCCGATCGTCGTCCACGACCCGTTCGGGTGCGACGACGCCCAGCTGGCGGCCCTGGTCCGCGATCACGCGACCGCGCTGGTCGCGCTCGACTTCTGGACCGAGGCCGCGCTGTACCAGGAGGCCGGGCTGGCCGCGATCGTGATCGGGCCCGGCGACATCGCCCAGGCCCACGCCGCCGACGAGTGGGTCGCGATCGACGATCTGACCTGGGCGGTCGACCTGTTCGCGAGCGTCTTCGAGGCGAGCCGTGCCGCCGGCGCGTGAGCACGACGGCACCGAGGCCGGCGACCTGGTCCTGCGCTTCCTGTCGAGCATCGGCCGCCCGGCCGAGGCCCAGCAGTACCTCGACCTGTTCCGCGGCGAGCACCCCGAGCGGTTCGCGATCGTGCACGTCGCCGACGCGGTCGTGCGGCAGGCCGCCGACGCGCTCGCGGTCGAGCTGCGCTACCTGGTCGAGCTGGGCCTGACGCCGGTGGTCGTGTTCGGCGCGGTCGAGCCGCGCGGCGCGGCCCGCGCCGCCGACCGCATGTTCGACGCGCTCGGGCCGGTGCCGGCGCTGCGGGTCCCCGCCTCGGCCGACGCGATCGCGCCGGTGGTCCGCGCCGACGTGCTGCCGCTGGTGACCCTCGACCGCGAGGAGGGCGGCCCTGACGGCCGGTTCGACGTGCTGGCCGAGCTCGCCGGCGCGCTCGGCACCCGCAAGCTGGTGATGGTGACCCGACGCAGCGGGTTCCAGCCAGCCGGCGGCCGGGTGGTCTCGATGATCGACCTCACCGCCGAGCCACACTGGCTGGCGCCGGGTGGCTTGCCGGCCGATCCCCAGAAGCTGCTGCGCCAGATCGGGCGCGTGCTCGACCGGGTACCGCACCGCATGACGGTCAGCGTCACCTCGCCGCTCGACCTGCTGCGCGAGCTGTTCACGGTGAAGGGCGCCGGCACCCTGGTCCGCCGCGGCTCGCAGATCGTCCGCCACCGGTCGTGGGATCAGGTCGACCGCGATCGCCTGGTCGCGCTGGTCGAGGAGTCGTTCGGCCGCCCGCTGGTGCCCGGGTTCGACAGCCGCCCGGTGCTCGCGGTCTACGTCGCCGACGAGTACCGCGGCGCCTCGGTGGTGACGCCGGCGCCGCTCGCGCCGTACCTGTCGAAGTTCGCGGTCGGCACCGTGTCGCGCGGCGAGGGCGTCGGCAGCGATCTGTGGCGCGCCATGACCGCCGACTTCCCGCGGCTGTTCTGGCGCAGCCGCGCCGGCAACTCGATCACGTCGTGGTACCGCGAGAACTGCGACGGCATGGCGCGCATCCAGCTCGATGGTGACGACTGGTGGGTGCTGTGGCGCGGGCTGGCGCCGCTCGAGATCGCGCCAGCGATCGACTACTGCCGCGCGACGCCCGCCGACTTTGCCTGAGCGACGCGCGGCGGGCCCGATGCGAGCCTCTCGCCGCGCGGGCGCCGGGCCCGGCTTGCCCGATCTCGACGCCACCGAAAATGCCAAACGGCGCTCACGAGGAGCGCCGTTCGAATCCATCCGCGCGGTCAGCCGCGCGTCTCATCACGCGCCGGTCAGCGCGGGATGCGAGCCGGACCGCAGGTGCCCGCGGCCTTCGAGGCCATCGTGCGGTCGTAGAGATCCTTCAGGACCACGTACGCGGCATCGTTGAGCTGGGTGTTGAACGACGGGTGCTCCTGGTGCGGCACCTGACGGAGACCGACACGGGTGAAGTTCGCGTAGTTCGGGACAATCTTGGCGTTGGCCGGGTCGGCCAGGTCCACCGCGAAGTACGCCATCATGAAGTACTTGTTGGTGCTGAGCGTCTCGTACATGCCCAGGTTGTCGTCGCTGGCCTTGAAGCCGTAGGCGCCCGAGACGTGGCACTGCTCGCAGTTGCCCTGGTTGGAGCCCTTGTTGGCCCACTTCTCCCCGAAGCCGAGCTCGGTGAAGTCGGTCGCCTTGAGGCAGCCCGACCACTCGCTGATGAGGCGCCCCGTGGCCTGGGCCGGCGACTCGGCGCCGGGGGTCGGGGGCGGCATGTTCGGGTCGGTCGGCGCGGTCGCCGCGCGAACCTCTTCGGCCATCCAGGCGGTGATCTTGGTCTTCTCGTCCGCGGTGTAGGTGCGGCCGTTGTGCGGCCCCGGGTCGACCAAGGTCAGGATGGGCGCGTTGGCCGTGGTGAAGTTGCCGACCACGGAGGTGTATCCGACCGTGGTGACGTAGGCGGTGTCGACGGTGGTCGCGACGAATGCGGTCGAGACCGCGCCGCTGATGCCGTGGCAGGGGGCGCCGCACTTGGCGCTGAGGATGGGGAAGACGTCGCGATCGAACATCGCCTTCGCCTGTCCATTGCCTCCACCCGGGCCCGTGCCGCCCGCATCGGGTCCCGCGACGTCATCATCACCGTCGTCATCAGCCGCGGGCTCGAGCGAGCCGACACAGCCACCCGCGAACAGGAGCGCCGCGAGAAGGGTACGGTAGGACATGTTGATTCTCCGTGGCCTGAGTTGGAAGGGGGTGCGTCGGGGAGTTAGTTGCGGCGGCGGCGGCGAGCGGTGACGGCGAGGCCGAGACCGAGCAGGAGGAGGGCGCCACCCGAGGACGAGGACCCAGTCGAGCAGCCACCGGTCGACGAACCGAACTCGGGGTCAGACGGCTCGAGCGGGGCCGGCTCCTCGGGGGCGGGCGCGTCGGGCGTGGTGTCGCCGGGGAGGTTGTCGTTGTAGCCACCCTGCGGGTCGGGCGCGTTGGCGGTGAACGCCATCGGGAACAGGCTCAGGTACGCGGAGGGCTTGATGGCCGAGCTCTCGTGCTGGGGCGCCTTGCCGGTGAGCGCGAAGGCGGTGAAGTAGGTCACCTGGTTGCCGTTGATGCCGGCGAAGGGGTTCTTGACCAGGTCGGAGCCCGCGAAGTTACGACCCTGGTTACCGGGGTTGTTGCCGAGGTAGTTCGAGTAGAGGTGGCGGTCGTACGACGCGTTCGCGTTGTGCTGGCCGATGCTGACCATGCTCTTGGTCGCCGGGTCATACGCGATGGTGCGGATGTCGGCGTCCTGCTGGAGGCCACCGGTCTGGCTGCCCTGGAGCTGGGTGAAGCCGGGCATGAGCAGGTCGCCCTTGCCGAACAGGCCCTCGGTCATGCTGAGGTGAGTACCGTCGAGGCCGAGCAGCATGGGGCTGGTGCCCAGGTTGATGGAGGTCATCGGCATCGAGTAGGTGAAGCCGGTGCGGGTCGCCTTGATGACGGCGAAGTTCATGATGTCGCTGCGGCCACCCTTCTTGTCGTTGTTGTTACCGCCGCGGTTGCCGGTGTCCTGGAAGATGATGTCTTCGCCGGCGACCAGGGTGCCGTCAGCAGCCTTGGTCATGATGCGAGCGTGCTGGGCGCGCATCGCGTAGTACTCGCGCTCCTCGCCATTGACCGTCAGCTTCTGGCGGTGGTTGAGGCGCTCCTTCCAGAGCAGGCGGCCATCCGCGTTCTCGCCGTTGCCGCCGCCGGCCAGGTCGACCGCCGCGATCCAGGTGCCCTCACGCTGGGGCTGGGAGTTGCCCTCGGTCCAGGTGCAGACGGCGAACGACTTGTCGGCCCCGCCGACGGTGCAGCGACCGCGCGACCGCTCCTCGCGCTGGGCGAGCGACAGGTCGAACAGGCGGGTGATCTTGCAGCTGGTGGCGGCGCCATCGGCGCCGTTGGTGCAGTTCACCTCGGTGGCGCGGGCCCAGCCGTCGTCCCGGCCGTTGCCGTTGCCGCCGTCCCACGTGATGTAGCGGGTGACGCCGTTGGCGTCGACGTACGGAGTGCCGGCCTGGCCCGCGCCCGACTGGTGCATCGAAAGGTCGTCGTTGTTCTTCGCCATGACCAAGACCTGCTTCTGGGTCTGGCCTTGCGCGTTCTGGACCTGGACGATCTTGCCGTCCCAGTCGACGATCTTCATGTACCGCTTGGTGTCGTTCTGACCCGCCGGCTGGTAGTTGAACTCGATGGCGACGTTCTTGCCGCCATTGATGACGAACACCTCGGGCTTGTTGCAGTTACGGTATTCATTACCGTCGTTGTCGGTGAGCCAGGTGTCGGCGGACGCGGCGGTCGGCCGGCGAACGTTCACGGCGCCGTCGGGATCCTGGAAGGTCTCGAGCGCGGTGAGCGCGCACTGCATCTGGTGAACGGGCGAGGACTCCTGCGGCGTGCCCTCGTTGATCGGGCTGGTGCGCATGTGGACGTAGATCGCCCGCTTGCCGTCCGGGCTGAACTTGACCGCGGCCTGCTCGTTCGTGAACTCCTCGTCGGTCTTGCGCAGGCGCTTGATGCCGTCCTCGCCGGTGCGGGTCGGCGCCTGGTCCTTCGTGGCCGACGCGAGGCCGATTTCGAAGGCGCGGGCCGCGCCGAGCTCGCGAGCTTCCTGGGCGGCGGCGAGGCTGGGCAGGAGGATCCCGGCCAGGGCTCCGGCGAGAATAGAGGTCTTGATCTTCGTCATGGTGGGGGGGCCCTCTGAGTGGGGGGTTGTTACTTGCGTGTCATTTGCAGACGTCGTGCCGCCACCAATTCCACCTCAACCCACTGAAACCATTCCGTAGCGAGCCAAAGTTAGTGGGGGGGGACCACCCATCACCCGAGACCCATCCCCCGGGGTTCAGAGCTCGTCGGGATCCGCAACCGGCACGTCGGCCTGGGCGACCGGACGCGACCGCAAGATGATGCTCTGCGCCTTCACCTTGTTGTCGCCGAGCTCGATGTTGCCCTTGGCCTGCGCCGAGGCCTGGAAGTACATGCCCTCGAGCTCGGCGCGGGTGAGCTTCTCTTCCCACTTCTCGCCGCGCACCACCCAGCCCTCGACCACGACCTCGACATTCACGCCCTGCGACTTCAGATAGTCGAACAGCTTCCACTGCGGCTCGCCGTCGGCGGCCTTGCGGGTCTCCGGCGGGAGGTCCTGACGCTTGATGTAGGCGGCCATCCGATCGTCGAGATAGACGCGCACGCCGCCCCGCAGAGGCGTCCCGAAGTACGGCACGCCCTCCTGCACCTCGTTATCGACGACGAACCCGACATTGCGGACCAGCTTCGGCGGTGTCTTCTCCACGTAGATCATGACGGCCGATACCTTGTCGGGTGACCGACCGTTGCCGAACCCCTCGGGGACGACCGGGAGCGCCTTCCCCGACACCATCCCGCCGAAGCGGAACAGGAAGCCCTCTGCCCGCTTGGAGCGCAGGTCCTTGCCGGTCGCGACGATCGAGTCGCTGTACTTTGGCCCGTAGACATGGACCTCCTTGATCGCCTTCAGGTCGAGCCCGATCGCCTCGAGATACTCGGTGAAACGGTAGCGACGCTCCTTCGCCCAGCGCCAGCCAGTGTCGGTGGTGCCGTAGCGCTTGGGCGCAGACGCCTTGACCTTCAACCAGATCGGCTTGAGCGCGACCGGGAGCTCGGCGAACGAGAGCAGGCCGACGAACTTGCCGTCGACGTACACCCCGGTGTCGCGCCAGCGGTCGGCGCCGGACTTGAACTCGGCGGGGATGTAGGCTTCTTTGTCCTCGTCGACCGCCGGCGCAGGTGTGGGTGCGGGTGCCGCCGGAGCACCCACCGGCGCGACGGCGGCTTGCTGCTTGGTGGCGTCGGATTCACGCTGGCCGCACCCGACGGGAGCGAGCGCGAGGCTGAGCGTGAGAAGCGAGCGCAGGGGCCGGTGGGACCGGGTCAGGACATGGGGCATGGCATCACCTCCTGCAGATCCTATGCACAGGCGTACCGTCGGGTACACCGCGCCTTCTGGTGGCCCTGGAACCCGACATCGGGTAGTCGCCACCCCAGCAACCGGGGTTCACGCTCCCCGATCCAGGCCGGATAGACTGGATTCGCGCGGGGTTGGCTGTGGCATGTCCGTTGCTGCTCTGGGTTCTGCCTAACCGGGGAGATTCCACATGCGCTCGCCTTCCATGCTCTCGTGCCTTGGCCTTGGCCTCGGCTGCTCGCTGCTCGCTCTGACCACCGCGTGCGACCCAGGATCCGTCGACCAGGGCTCTCCCGGCGCCGTCGCGGACGAGCTGGTCTGCTCGGCCGCGCTCTCGATCACCGGCACGTTTGCGGTCGGAACGCCCAAGCCGGTCGGGATCAACGGCTGCTGGCCGATCGGCACCTGGACGTTCCGGGTCGCGGTCGGTGCCACCGACTGCCCGACCGCGCCGGTGCCGCTGTCCGAGTACCAGATCCGGGTCGACCGCGACGTCGCCAGCGAGGATCCCGACTTCGCCTGGCTCTATTCGTATCTCACCGACCCGGCCGACACCCGCGCCCACATCGGCGTGACCTCGGGTGGCGGCGGGCTGTGCGAGGCCGAGGTCCTGGTGTTCTCCGCCGACGGCAAGACCGTCTGGAACATGCACCCGGCGCTGCAGGCCGACAACTCGCTCAACGGCAACGGCGACTACGAGATCCACACTGCCAACCAGGTGCCCGAGCTGTGAAGTGGCTGGCGGTCGCGCTGGTGCTCCTCGGCGCAGCCCTCATGGCGCTGCTGTACGAGGTCCGCTCGCCCGGGCCGACCGCCGCCTCGGCCAGCGCCGCCATCGACGCTCGCCCCGTCACGCTCGCGCCGACCGGGTCGCGGGCCATCGCCGCGCCGGTCGCCGCCACCGAGGAGGCGCCGTCGCCGCCGCCGCCCGAGGAGGACGAGTCGGGCGAGCCGCCGATCGCCAAGCTCAGCGAGGAGTTCTGGAGCCGCATCGACGAGGTCTACTCGCGGCGGCTGGTCGGCCAGGCCGCTGATTGCTACCAGGGCGGCAAGGACCGCAAGCAGAAGCTCAAGCTCGCCTTCCGGTTCGAGATCGCCGGCGGCCAGATCACCGTCAGCGGCGCCCGCATCGTCGACAGCACGCTGAACGACCCCGCGCTCGAGAAGTGCATGCTCGCCGCGGTGGCGACCGCGCGGTTCTCGGATCCGCGGATGCCCGACTGGTCGAGCCCGGCCGACGAGGAGGAGACCGTCCTCATCCGTATCTCGGGGCTCAAGCGCTTCGGCGCACCGTCGCCGTGACCGCAGCCGCCCGCGCCGCCGTGGTAAGCCTGTCATCCATGGCGACCGACGCCCCCCGGAGCAAGGACTTCCTGCGCACGATCGTCGATGAGGACCTCGCGGCGCGCCGTCACCAGCACGTCGCGACCCGGTTCCCGCCGGAGCCCAACGGCTACCTGCACATCGGCCACGCCAAGGCGATCTGCGTCGACTTCGGCATCGCGGCCGAGTACGGCGGCACCTGCAACCTGCGCTACGACGACACCAACCCGACCAAGGAAGAGGTCGAGTACGTGGACGCGATCGAGCGCGACGTGCGCTGGCTCGGGTTCGCGCCGGCCCAGGTGCTGTTCGCGTCCGACTACTTCGAGGAGATGTACCGGCTGGCGGTGCGCCTGATCGAGAAGGGCCTCGCCTTCGTCGATGACCTCGACGACGAGGAGATCAAGCTCTACCGCGGCAGCCTGAGCGAGCCCGGCAAGCCGAGCCCGTGGCGCGCGCGCACGGTCGCCGACAACCTCGATCTGTTCGCGCGCATGCGCGCCGGCGAGTTCCTCGATGGCGCCCGGGTCCTCCGCGCCAAGCTCGACCTCACCGCCGCCAACATGAAGATGCGCGATCCGCTGCTCTACCGGATCCGCCACGCCCACCACCACCGCACCGGCGACGCGTGGTGCATCTACCCGATGTACGACTTCGCGCATCCGCTGTCGGACGCGTTCGAGGGCATCTCGCACTCGATCTGCACGCTCGAGTTCGAGAACAACCGCGAGCTCTACGACTGGGTGATCGCGGCGACCGAGGCGGCGCCCCTGCCCCACCTGCTCGCCGGTCGTCCGGTCGGCGGACCGCCGCGCCAGTACGAGTTCGCCCGGCTGGTCCTCGACTACACGATGATGTCGAAGCGCAAGCTCCTGCGCCTGGTCCAGGACGGCCTGGTCGACGGCTGGGATGACCCACGCATGCCGACCCTGACCGGCATGCGGCGGCGCGGCTTCACCCCCGAGGCGATCCGCGCCTTTTGCGAGCTGATCGGGGTCGCCAAGAACAACTCCACCGTCGACGTCGGGAAGCTCGAGTACGCGGTGCGCGACGATCTCAACCGGCGCGCGCCCCGGATGATGGGCGTCCTGCGCCCGCTCGAGGTCACGCTGACCGGCGCGACCGCGACCACGATCACCGCGCCGCTCTATCCGGCCGACGTCGGTGGCGAGGGCACCCGCGAGGTCCCGTTCGACGAGGTCCTGTACATCGAGCAGGACGACTTCGCCGAGGAGCCGCCGGCCGGGTTCAACCGCCTGGCGCCGGGTCGGGTGGTCCGCCTGCGCCACGCCGGCTGCATCCGCTGCGACGAGGTGATCAAGGACGACGACCGCGTGGTCGGGCTGCGCGCGACGCTCCTGCCCGAGACGATGGCCGGCAAGAACCCCGAGGGCGAGAAGGTCTGGGGCGTGATCCACTGGGTGTCGGCCGCGCGCGGCGTGCCCTGCGAGGCCCGCCTGTACGACCGCCTGTTCACGGTGCCCAGGCCCGACACGGTCGAGGACGTCAGCACGGTCCTCAACCCGCGCTCGCTCGAGGTCGTGCGCGGCGCGGTGGTCGAGCCGCACGTGGTCGGGCTCGAAGCCGGCACCCGCTTCCAGCTCGAGCGGGTCGGCTACTTCATCGCCGACGCGGTCGACTCGTGGCCCGATCGCCTGGTGCTCAACCGGGTGATCACGCTGCGCGACGTGTGGGACAAGACGGCGGGGGCCGAGGCGGTGGCCGCGGCCCCCGCCGGCAAGAGCGCGCGATCCAGGACCCGACCGGTCGCCAAGTCCGAGCGCGAGCGACGGACGATCGCGCGCGAGCGCGATGGCGAGCTGGCGGCCCAGATGGCGCGCTACCTCGAGCTGGGGCTGAGCACCGACGACGCCGATCTGCTGACCGCCGATCGCGCCACCAGCGACTACTACGACGCCGCTCGCGCCGCGGCCCCGCCCCGGGCCAAGGCGATCGCGCGGTGGATGATCAACGAGCTGCCGCGCGAGCTCGGCGACGCCGCCCCCGACTCGTCGGCGCTGACCCCGGCCGCGCTGGCGGCACTGGCCGGCCTGGTCGAGGACGGTGCGATCACCGCGGCCGCCGGCAAGGAGCTGCTCGCGGAGCTGTGCGCCCGCGGCGGCGATCCCGCGGCGCTGGTCGCGACCCGCGGCCTGGCCCAGGTGTCGAGCGCCGACGCGCTCGGCCCGGTGGTCACCGAGGTGCTCGCGAAGCACGCGTCCAAGGTCGCCGAGTACCGCGGTGGCAAGACCGGCCTGCTCGGCTTCTTCGTCGGCCAGGTCATGAAGGCGTCGGGCGGCAAGGCCAACCCGGCGACCGTCAACGACCTGGTCGCGCGCGCGCTGGTGGAATGACGATGACCGAGGCGTCGACCGCGTGAAGGGATCGTCGCCGCTGCCGGGCGTTCGCAGCTTTCCGGGCGGGCCGCGGCTGCGGGTCGCCTTTCTGGTCGGCGTCGCGGTCGCGGTGTTCTTCCTCCCGCGGTGGTGGATGGTCACCGCCGCCGCGGTCGCCATGGGCGCGGCCTGGATCGGCCTCGGCCTCGGCGCCCGCCGGCTCGGTCGCCAGCTGAAGAAGTTGGTGACGATCGGCGCCGTGATCATCGCCGGCTACGCGCTGTTCAGCGAGGATCCCCGGCTCGACGAGTGGTGGGTGCTCTCGCTCTGGCGCTGGGAGCTCGAGCTCAATGCCCACGGCGCGCTGGTCGGCCTGACCATGGCGCTGCGCATCGTGGTGGTGGTGATGGCATCGCACGTGGCGCGCGCCGGAGACGTGCGCGCGCTGGCCGCCGGCTTCCGCGGCATCGGGATGCCGCGGCTCGCGGCCGCCGCGATCGACGTGACCCTCGCCCTGCTCGAAGGCGGCCGTGGTGGCGGTGGCGGCGGTGGTGGCGGCGGTGGCGGTGGGGGGGGTGGCGGCGGGGGTGGTGGTGGTGGCGGTGGCGGTGGCGGGGCTCGCAGCCTCAGCGGCTTCCGCGCCGGCCTGGGCCGGATCGCGCGCGGCGACGTGAGCTTCCTGGTCGCCGCGCTGCAGCGTCACCTCGGCCGCGCCGAGCAGCACCTGCACCAGGCCGACCCCGACCTGTCGCCCAGCCGGGCCCGCGACGCCGCGGCGATCGCGGCCGTCACCCTCACGATGCTCGGGATCAAGGCGGTGAAGATCCTGCCCGGCATCCCGTTCCTACCCGGGTACAAGGGGGTCCTGCTGCTGCCGCTCTACCTGGTCGCCGCGCGCATCACCCGGTCGCGCGCCGGGGCGACCCTGACCGGCCTGACCATGGGCACGGTCGCCTTCTTGCTCGGCGATGGCCGCTACGGCGTGTTCGAGATCGCGAAGCACGTCGCGCCCGGCATCGTCGTCGATCTGCTCTACGGGGTCGTGCGCCGGCTCGCCGGCCACGGGCGGGTCCGGGCGGTCATCGCCTGGTCCACGCTGGGCCTGCTCGCGGCCCTGGGAAGATTTGCCACGATCACGCTCGTCGCCCTGGCCGTGCAGCCGCCTGCGCTGGTGTATGCGGTGCTGCTGCCGGGGCTCATCGTCCACGGTATCTTCGGAGTCCTCTCGGGTCTGGTGGCCGCGCCGCTCCTGGCCGCGCTCGACCGACACGAGGGGCCCGAACGGGAGTCTCCATGACCAAGCTCGTCGGCGGCGATGGCCGCACGCACATCCAGTCACGCCTCATGCGCGAGTCACTCCAGGACAAGCGGGTCCTGGCCGGCACCACCTCCGAACGCGATCTCCAGATCATGCCCGACGCGGTGCTGGTCGGCATCGGCGGCCAGAGCATCTTCGATCGCGGCAAGGAGGCGATCCTGCCCCTGGTCGAGGAGATCGCCGCGATCAAGAGCGAGGTCAAGATGGTGCTCGCGGTCGGCGGCGGCACCCGCGTGCGCCACACGATGTCGATCGCGCTCGACCTCGGCCTGCCGGTCGGCGGGGTCGCCCAGCTGATCGGCGCGATGGAGGAGCTCAACGCGATCCTCCTCAACGCGCTGCTCGCCAAGCACGGCTCGATGCCGATGCAGCGCGATCACTTCTGGGACCTCCCCCTCTACTTCGCCTCGGGTATCCTGCCGATCGCGATCTCGATCCCGCCCTATCACTTCTGGGAGCCGCCGCCGGCCGACGGCTGCCTGCCGATGCACGGCAGCGACTTCGGCCTGTTCCAGCTCGCCGAGGTGCTGTCGATGAAGCAGCTGATCTTCGTGAAGGATCAGGACGGCCTCTACGACAAGGACCCTGCGGTCCACGCCGACGCTCGCCACATCCCGCGCATCACGCTCGACGAGCTGCTGAAGGCCAAGCTGCCGACCAACATCCTCGACGAAGAGCTGTTCCGGGCCTGGTCGACCGCCAAGAACCTGTCGCGCGTGCAGATCGTCAACGGCCTCGTGCCCGGCATGCTGTCCCGCGCGCTCCGCGGCGAGGACGTCGGCACCGTGATCACCAAGGAGCCCGCCCGTGGCTGAGCGTCGAGTCCTCGAGTCCTCCCTCGCCCACACCGCGCTGACCGGGTCCAGCGATCCCCACTTCGACTACCAGCCGATCGCGCTCATGCCCGACGTGCGGGTGGTCAAGATCGGCGGCCAGAGCGTCATGGACCGCGGCCGCGCCGCGCTGTTCCCGATCCTCGACGAGCTCGTGATGGCCCGCAAGGAGGGCATCCCGGTCGTGATCCTGGTCGGCGGCGGCACCCGCGCGCGCCACATCTACTCGATCGCCAGCGAGCTCGAGATGCCGGTCGGCATCATGGCCACCCTGGGCAAGTACATCCCCATGCAGAACGCGCGCATGGTGCAGATGCTGCTCGCCAAGCACGGCGGCATCTACATCCTGCCCGACGACTTCGAGAAGCTGCCGCTGTACCTGCAGATGGGCGGCATCCCGGTCATGAGCGGCATGCCGCCGTTCGGCTACTGGGAGAAGCGCGAGGAGGGCAGCCGGATCCCGCCCCACCGCACCGACGCCGGCGTGTTTCTGTCGGCCGAGTTCCTGGGCGCGCGCCGCGCGATCTTCATCAAGGACGAGGACGGCCTCTACACCGACGATCCCAAGAAGAACAAGGCGGCGACCCACATCCCGCGGATCTCGATCGACGAGCTGGTCGCCCGCGACCTGCCCGATCTGGTGCTCGAGCGGGTCGTGTGCGAGTACCTGCCGCGGAGCCGCTTCTGCAAGGAAGTCCAGGTCGTCAACGGCCTGCGCCCGGGCCAGGTCCTCGAGGCCCTGCGCGGCGGCGACAACGGCACCATCATCCACGCCTGACCCCACCTGCCCGGCGGCGACGACGGGCTGGTGACGACGAAAAAAGGTGCGAGTCCTGCGACTCGCACCCTTCTGACGGTCACCCGGATGGCGTGAGCCGAGGCCTCACGCCGGCGTGCGCTCAGCGCACCATTGTGAGCGACAGCGACACGCCGTTGTCACGGCCGACCAGCTTGGTCGCGGTGCCCTTGCCCTGCGCGACGAAGTCGGCGGTGGCGCCGAGGCGCGACGCGGTGGTGTAGACGAGGTGCAGGCTGGTGCCGTCCTCGGCCAGGCTGTAAGTGCCCTCGAACGCCGGGATCTTGGCGAGGCACGGCGGGGTCTGGAACGCGCACGCGGGCCGCTCGAACGAGGTGAAGGTGTTGTCGGCGTTGAACTGGTAGACGAACTGCGAGCTGCTCGACGACCGGCGGTAGCGCCACTCGCCGACCAGTTCGAGCTTGCGCGCGAAGGCCACGAAGAACTGCGTCGCGCGAAGCACGACCGAGCCGCGCTGCGCCGTGATGTTGCCGGTCACCAGGATCTTGCTGGTGAACGCGTCGTTCATCGCGTTCTCGACCGCGGTGGTGCTGACGTGCTCGACGCCGTCGAGGAACAGGTCGGTGATGTTGGCGCTGGTGGTCGAGTTGAGGTTGGCGGTGCGCAGCGTGGGGCACGGCAGCTGGACGCAGCGAATCCCGCTGTCGCGCACGGCGAAGAACGTGCCGGTCGGCGCGCTGCCGGTCGCGGAGTCCCACGCCTCGGTCACCTTCAGCACGCCGAGGTTGCCGAACCCGTTGTAGTTCTTGGGGGCGATCGAGCCGCGCACGACGAGGGCGCCACCGGCAAGGCGGTCGGCCAGGTAGCTGGTCTCGTTCACGGTCGCGTTGAGCGCCGAGAAGGTGGCGGTCGGCACGTAGCACTCGCTGCGATTCGCGCCGTCGACGCACCGCGTGGTGGCCTGGTTCACGCGCTTCACCCAGATGCCGCCACAGCGCGGCGACAGGCACTCGCGGAAGTCGCGGCGCGCCATGAAGTAGGTCGATACCGTGCCGATGCCGTCGGCCTTGTCGTCGGCCGCGAGGTCGTCGCCTTCGGCGGCGGCAAGCGCGTCGTCGTCACTGATGGAGTCATCGACGCAGCCAGTCGCCATCGAGGCGGCGAGCGAGGCGATCAGGGCGTACACGAGCTGGTTGCTCTGGATTCTCACGGGGGCTCCGAACGAGATGAGGAAACGGGGGGACAATGGGAGGAAGCAATCGGACCCCCGAGCAAGCTCCATGCCGTCCGTTTCGAGCGTGTCGGCGCGGTGACGCCAGGCAGATACGAGATATGTCGGTGTCGCCACCACCGACACCTGGCGGCCAGAGTATTCAGTAGTTGCGCTATCTGCGCACCGCGGGGCGCCCCAGCGAGCGCCTCGACCGACCGCGCGACGACCTGCGGCGGACGCCCGCGAACAGGTCGGCCGATGCGTGGCGGCGCGGCGATCGCCGCGCGTCACCAGCGGCGAGGCTGCCCGAGCCCGCGCCCCACGTACGCGCGCGCCGGTGGTGACCGCGGCTGTGGCGGCCCCGAGCCCGCGCACGACCCGTGGTGCGCGACCTGTTCGTCAGCGGCCGCGCGACCCGCCGGCCGCCGCGCAGGGCGGCCCTGGCCGAGGTCGCCGAGACATCCCGGCCTGCCGTACGACGTGGTCACCGTCGCCGATCGCGTTGGCCATCGCCCCGGTCACACCGAGGCCCAACGAACACCCGCCCTCCCGTCGCGGCTCGCCCCACGACCTTCGCCCCCCCGGCACCGCGCGGACCGTTCGCTTCCGTTCGTCCTGAGCCCGAGCGAGCGAGAGCGAGCTCGGTGTCGAAGGACGCCGTGCCTCCGCGCGGGCCGGCTCACATCTCGTTGCCGCCGCCCTGCTTGGACGCGCCGGTGCCGGTTCCCGTGCCGGTGCCGCCCGGCTTCTCGGTCTTGCCCTTGCCGTTGCCGTCGCCGGAGTGGTTCCCACCGTGGTCGCCCTTGCCACCGCCGACGCCGCCGCCGCCGCCCGAGTCGTCGGTGCGCTGGATGTTGCCCTTCGACCACTCGGTGGTCTTCACGATCCGCGCGGCGATCTCCTTCACGAGCACGTCGCGGGTCTGCCCGCCGACGGCCTCGATGCGCACCTTGCTACCGCCCTCGATGTCGGTCGCGCTGATCTTGGTGTCCTTCGTCGTGATCACCGGGCAGATGCCCATGCTGGCACCACCGGTGCCCTCGCCGGTGTGCTTGACGTCGGTGTCGGGCGCGCCCTGGACCTGGAGGAGGTGGGCGACCCGCTTGCGGATCGTGTCGGTCGCCGCGGCGTCCTTCGCGATGATCGTGATGAAGACCTTGTCAGGCGCGTCGCGGTCCTCGAACAGCACCGTCTCGGCACCGGCGACGGCGCTGGGGCAGTTGCCAGCCTTGTTGTCCCCCGCGAGATTGCCGGGAGGCGGCGTCATCGCGGCGGTGCCCGCGGCGGTGCCAGCGGCCGTGCCAGTGCCAGCAGCGGTGCCGGCAGCGGCGCCGGCAGCGGTGCCGGCAGCAGTGCCGGCAGCAGTACCGACAGCCACGGCGGTGCCGGGTCCGGTCGGCTGCTCTTCCTTGTTCTTCTTCTTGCAGGCCGCGAGCGAGAGCGTCGCGGCAACCAGGATGATCGTGAGCTTACGCATCGGGTGCCTCCGCCGGCGATGCTACCGTAGCCCACACCCGATGCGCGTCCTGGCCGTGCTTTTCGCGCTTCTCCTGGCCGTGCCCGCGGCCGCGGCCGACGTCCATGGAGTCCCCCTGCCCCGCGGCAGCCGGGCCCAGGCCGACCGCCACGCCTCCGGCCTCGGCTTTCGCGCGACGGTCGACTGGTACCGCCGGCAGTGGCGCACCGACGGCCTCCCCGTGCGCCTCCTCGGCCCCTACGGCGCCCGGGGCCTCGACATCGTCCGCTTCCTCCGCGAGGACCAGGCCGGCACCTGGCTGGCCGTCCACGTGTATCGGCTCGCCGGCAAGACCTGGATCTTCGTCGTGCCACGCCCTGGTCTTGACGCGGCCCCGCCGACCGAGTAGAGAATCACCCCGCCGACACCCTCCTCGGGATCGGCCTGACAATCGGGGATCGTCTAATGGCAGGACGCCAGCCTCTGGAGCTGGCTATCTAGGTTCGAATCCTAGTCCCCGAACGAAGGCGCCGAAAGGCACCGAACAGCACCGGAACCGTTCAACCCTCTTGACGGTCCCAGCGCTTTCTGCGACAAGACCAGCCTTCCACGGCCCCATAGTCTAGCGGTTAGGACGTCGGCCTCTCACGCCGAATACAAGGGTTCAAATCCCTTTGGGGTCACT
>JBKJLC010000199.1:0-13382 GCA_046597055.1 Kofleriaceae bacterium
TCGGCCTGCGCCGCACGCTCGGCCGCGATCGCCTGCGTGGCCTCGTCACGCCGCCGCGCGGCCAGGCCGGGGTCGCCGCCCTGAGCCACCAGCCGGTCGCGCACGCTGACCCGGACGAGCGCCGAGGCCTGGTTGACCTGGATCGAGCGCGCCCGGCCGGCGTCGAACCACCGCTCGACCGTGAACGAACCGACCAGGTGGGTGGCGTCGCCGGCCGGGTCGACCGGCGCCAGCGTCATCGCGCAGCTGTCGGGCAGGCCTGCGGCGAGCTCGGCCGAAGCGTCGCTGAGCTCGAAGGTCGCCTGGCCTTGCCGGTAGCCCTGACCGAGATCGTCGGCCGCGAGCACGATCGCCACCTCGGGCACCGCGGCGGCCCCGGCCGCGGCACCGGCGGCCGCGCCATCGACGGCCACGATGCCGTGGGCCTGGCCGACCGGCGTCGCCACCGCGGCGCCGGCGCCGAGCTGACCGACCAGCGCGCCACCGACCACCGAGCCGACCTGGGCGGCCTGCCGGCGCTGGCGGTCCTGCTCGGCGCGCAGCTCGGCGACGCGACGCTCGCGATACGCCTCCAGGGTCTCGCCGAGGGTGCCCTGGTCCTGGTGGCCGGCGCAGCGCAGGGTCCACGTGACCTCCATCGCGCGCGGCAACCACACCTGGTACGCGACCTGGTAGCGGCCGCTCGGGGTCTCGGGCGGCAGCGGCACCTCGACCGGCGCGCGGGTCGCCGCCCCGAGTGCGCCCGGCGCGACCATCCCGGGCGCGGTCGTCGCCGCCACCGGGCTATCCCCCTGGACCTGCATGCGGCCGACGCCCACGTGCTGGTGCTGTCGACCGCCGCAGCCGGCGACGATCACGATCGAAGACGAGACGACGAGCCAGGCTCCCCCGAGGCGCATATGGCTGGCCGTCGTGCAACGACCTGGCCAGTCGCTGCGACCGCCGCGGATCAGCGTCTGGCGCGGGGCTTGCCAACGCTTGCGCGCATGAGCCTCTCTGTTACCCCTCGTTTCCGAGCTTCGACCGTGACTTGGCCGCGGAAGGCCAGTGCTGACTGTGAACGCCCGGCGACGCCGCGGTCGACCACACTGATGCGCACGGGCCTCGCGCTCGCGCTGGCGCTGGCCGTCGCGTGCGGTGGCGGGACCAAGCGCGGCGACACCTACGCTGCCGCCACCTCGGCCCAGGACGCCTGCTGCGAGCACCTCGCCGGTCCCGGCCGCGACGCGTGCCTGGCCGAGATCGTCCGGGCGCCGGACGACGCGGTGGCCCACTCGAAGGCGAACCAGGATACCTACGCCTGCGTCCAGGAGCACTTCGCGTGCGACCCGGCCACCGGCAAGGCCTCGCAGCCCTCGGCCCAGGCCCAGCTCGACTGTATCCAGGACCTGCCGCAGTAGCCGCGGCCGACGCGGTCCGGAACGGAAAGAGGCTCCCCGCGGGGAGCCTCTTGCCAGACGGAGATCGACGGAGGCACGAGCCGGCGCCGCGGTCAGATCGACCGGGCCCGGTCCTCGCGCCGGGGCATCAGAAGTCCATGCCGCCCATGCCGCCCATGCCGCCCATGCCGCCCATGCCACCACCGCCACCACCGTGACCGCCGCCGGCCGCGGGGGCCTCCTTCTTCGGACGCTCGGCGATCATCGCCTCGGTCGTGAGGAGGAGCGCGGCGACCGACGCCGCGTTCTGCAGCGCGGTGCGGACGACCTTGGTCGGGTCGATCACGCCGGCCGCCAGCAGGTCCTCGTACTCGAGCGACGCGGCGTTGAAGCCGAAGCCGCCCTGGCCCTCGCGGACCTTGCTCACCACGATCGAGCCGTCGACGCCGGCGTTCGCCGAGATCTGACGCAGCGGCTCCTCGAGCGCGCGGCGCACGATGGTGACGCCGAACTGCTGCTCTTCGGACAGCTTGAGGCCGTCGAGCTGCTTCTGCGCGCGCAGGAGCGCGACGCCGCCGCCGGGGACGATGCCCTCCTCGACCGCCGCGCGGGTGGCGTGCATCGCATCCTCGACGCGCGCCTTCTTTTCCTTCATCTCGACCTCGGTCGCCGCGCCGACGCGGATGACCGCGACGCCGCCGACCAGCTTGGCGAGGCGCTCCTGGAGCTTCTCGCGGTCGTAGTCGGAGGTGGTGTCCTCGACCTGCTTGCGGATCGTCTTCACGCGCACGTCGATGTCGGCCTTCTTGCCGGCGCCATCGATGATGGTCGTGTTGTCCTTGTCGACCGTGACCCGCTTGGCCTGGCCGAGATCGGCCAGGGTCAGGTTCTCGAGCTTGAGGCCGAGATCCTCGGTGACCGCCTGGCCGCCGGTGAGGGTCGCGATGTCCTTCAGCATCTCCTTGCGGCGATCGCCGAAGCCGGGCGCCTTGACCGCGACCACCTGGAGGGTGCCGCGCAGCTTGTTGACGACCAGGGTCGCCAGGGCCTCGCCGTCGACGTCCTCGGCGAGGATCACCAGCGGGCGGCCGCTCTTGGCGATCTGCTCGAGGAGCGGGAGCAGATCCTTCATGCTGCTGATCTTGCGCTCGTGGATCAGCACGTACGGGTCGTTCAGCACGACCTCCATGCGCTCGCCGTCGGTGACGAAGTAGGGCGAGAGGTAGCCGCGGTCGAACTGCATGCCTTCGACCACGTCGAGCTCGCTCGTCATGCTCTTGGCTTCCTCGACCGTGATCACGCCCTCCTTGCCGACCTTCTCCATCGCCTCGGCGATCATCTCGCCGATCGTGAGGTCGCCGTTGGCGCTGATCGTGCCGACCTGCGCGATCTCCTTGCGGTCCTTGGTCTCCTTGGACTGCGTCTTGAGGTGCTCGATGACCGTCGCGACGGCCGCGTCGATGCCACGCTTGAGCTCCATCGGGTTGTGGCCCGCGGCCACCAGCTTGGAGCCCTCGCGGAAGATCGACTGGGCGAGCACGGTCGCGGTGGTGGTGCCGTCGCCGGCGTTGTCAGAGGTCTTGGACGCGACCTCCTTCACCATCTGCGCGCCCATGTTCTCGAACCGGTTCTCGAGCTCGATCTCCTTGGCGACGGTGACGCCGTCCTTGGTGACCGTGGGCGAGCCCCACGACTTCTCGATCACCACGTTGCGGCCACGCGGGCCCAGGGTGACCCTGACCGCGTTGGCCAGGGTGTCGACGCCCTTCATGACCGCCGAGCGCGCGCGCTCGTCGAAGATGATGTCCTTGGCAGCCATGGATCAGCCCTCCCCGAGCACGCCGAGGACTTCTTCCTCGCGCAAGATGAGATGGTCGATGCCGTCGATCTTGATCTCGGTGCCGGCGTACTTGCCGAACAGGATGCGGTCGCCCGCCTTCACGTCGAGAGCGAGGAGCGTGCCGTCTTCGAGCCGCTTGCCGGCGCCGACGGAGATCACGTTGCCCTCGAGGGGGCGCTCCTTTGCGGAGTCGGGGATGATGATCCCGCCCTTCGTCTTCTCTTCTTCCTCGACCCGGCGGACCAGCAACCGATCCTGGAGTGGGCGAACTTTCATGGCTAGTTCCTCTCGTCGTGTGGCCCGGTGGGCCATCTCGCAAAGTTGGGTGGCGTTTGTTAGCACTCGACCGAGTGGAGTGCTAACGGGCGGCATACTAAGCCCGACCAGACACCGCGCAAGGGGCCACCTCGGCGATTTCGTTCGAGGTAGGGGCGGGTGGTCGGATGGTCGTTGTAGTCGTGCAGACTACACGGAACTACACGAAAAAAAGGCCGTCCTGCTCCCGCGCTAACCTTTGGAAACCGCAACGAAACTTGCGGATGGGTCGCCAGGCCTGATGATTGAGGTATGGACGTCACTGCTCATGCTTCCGTGGATGAGTACTTCTACGAGGTGGTGAACGACGCCCTGGCGACGGTGCACCTCACCGCCACCGAGCCCGCCAGCTGGTACCTGGTCGGTATGCTCGGCGAGTTCACCCGGGCCCGGCTCCCGGACGAGCCGCTGGCGGTGAAGCTGGCCCAGAGCCAGATCGCGCTGCCAGCCGAACGCGTGCGCTGTCTGAAGGAGGTCGGCGACACCTCGCTCTACGTCGCCGGCTTCTTCGCGCAGTCCCTGTCGCGCAAGCTGGTCGATGCCGACTACTACATCGGCCTGGGCCGCGGCGCCTATGCCGAGCTGGCCGGTCGGCTGAACGGCAGCCTGACCGAGGTCTACCGCGAGCTGGCCGACAACTTCCCGGGCTTCGTCGATGTCCTCACCGAGGTCCGGCGCCGGGTCGACTTCGCCGGTGCTGACGTGGTGAAGCTCTACGAGCAGTGGGTGCGGACCCGCGACGGCTGGATCGAGACCAAGCTGCGCGCGCTCGGCGTCCTGGTCAACGCCGGCAGCAAGGTCCTGCAGTAAACGTGGCGGGCGTCCTGTCCCGCCTGCAGCGTGGCCTCGAGCTGATGTACCGGGTCGCGACCGGGGTCGAGGTCGACCACTTCACGATCGACGACGACACCCGGGCGAGCTTCGACGTCACCCGCACGCCCCGCGAGCAGCTCCTGGTCCGCCAGGGCGACGACGGGATCGACCTGGCCCTGTACGTCGACGCCGCGGTGCTGGCGCGCCTCGACCGCGACGATCCAGGCGACCGGCTCGACGATCGCAACCTGCCGGCGTTCCTGTACGCGCTCGAGGGGGTCTCGCACTTCGTCTACACGGTCGTGTGTGCGAACGCCGAGCGCGAGGTGTCGGCGCTCGAGCTCGAGCTGCAGGCCGAGGTCGACAAGTACGTGACCTGCCTGCTCGCGTCGGACGCCGACCCGTCGAGCAGCCCGCGGTGGCGGCGCCGGTTGTTCGAGCAGTTCGAGCTCGAGGACGACCTCGACGATCACGAGCGCGACCGCTACCGGGCCGCCAATGAGAACGCGCGCCGCTACGCGGCCTCGCTCGAGCGCCGGTTCGTGCGCCGGCGTGGCATCGTCGACATGCTGGGCGAGCTGCGCCGGTTCTACCGGCTGCCGCTGCACGGCAAGCTCGACCACATCGCCCAGGCCGCGTAGGCCGCGCCCGGGTCGGCCCCGGGAGCGGCGATTCATCGTCACATTCGGCCGCGCCGGGTTCTATCCGGCTGGAGGGCACGAATGAACGGTCAGTACATCCAGACGCAATGTCCCCGCTGTGGCGCCGCCGCGTGGGGACACGCCCAGCAGGCGGTGCCGTGTAACGCGTGCGGGCAGGCGGTCGGTCCGCTGGCCTCGCCCGCTGCCGCCGGCTGGCCGCAAGCGGCGGGAATGGGCTCGTTCGGGGCGGCGCCGGGGATGAACCCGCAGCCAACCCAGCCGCAGGGGCCGTACGGCACACCGCCACCGGCCAACGCCAACCCGTACGGCGCCCCGCCGGGGCTCGCGCCGCAGGGTGGCTATCCGCAGGGCCAGCCAGGCCATCCGCCGCAGGGCGGCTATCCGCAGGGCCAGCCGGGCTATCCGCCGCAGGGCCAGCCCGCCGACGCCAAGGGCGGCTTCCAGCTCAACGTCGGCGGCGTGAAGCTGCCGTTCAACGTGATGGGCGCCGGTGGCGGCGTCAGCAAGTTCAAGATCATCGGCGGGGTAGTGCTCGCGATCGCGCTCGCCATCGGCGGCGTGATCTTCAAGATGAAGTTCGGGACCACCGCCAAGGGCAATCTCAGCTACGCATCGATCGGCCTCGATCGCACCAAGGGCGACCCCGACAAGATGATCACCGCGGTCGGCGCTGCCGCCCGCAAGTGGAAGAAGGACGCGATCTGGTGGTCGGTGAACCTCCAGCAGGTCAAGGCCGACGGCACCGTCGATTACAGCAAGGGCGCTCAGGTCGAGTACATCTCGCCGAACGGCGTGCAGTCCCACGCCAAGAGCGTGCGCAAGGACTCGATCAAGAAGTTCGGCTTCGGACCGGCCGGGGTCAATCACAAGGCGATGTGGGGCGCGAGCGAGCCGTGGTCCGACGTCGAGGGACCGCCGCAGCCGACCTGCGGTATCAAGGACGTCGTCAAGATCCTCAACGGCCAGGGCCTCACCGGCAACAAGACGGTCCGGATCACGTTCGACCCCAAGTTCGCCGACTTCTATGCCTGGCACGTGATCGGCGAGGACCCGAAGATCGACGCCCACTTCAGCTTCCAGGACTGCACCCCGATCAAGTAGCGACGGGTGGGCGCAGGACGCGGTTGTCGATCAGCCGCGTGGTGCCGATCATCGCCGCCAGCGCCAGCACCGCCGGCCGGGCCATGGTCTCGATGGCGGTGAGCTCGTCAGCATCGCGCAGCTCGACATAGTCGATCCGGAGCTGCGACGCGGCGGCCAGCGGCGCCCGCGCCGCGGCGATCACCGCGGCGGCCGAGCGCTCGCCGCCCTTGACCGCGGCCTCGGCGGCGGTTAGCGCGGCGGGCAGGGCGAGCGCGGCCTGGCGCTCCTCGGGCGACAGGTAGACGTTGCGCGAGCTCATGGCCAGGCCGTCCGCTTCCCGGACGATGGGCAGGCCGACGATCTCGACGCCGAGGTCGAGATCGCGAGACATCCGGCCGATGATCGCGAGCTGCTGGTAGTCCTTCTGGCCGAAGAACGCGACGTGGGGGCGGGTCAGGTTGAACAGCTTGGTGACCACGGTCGCGACGCCGGCGAAGTGACCGGGCCGCGAGGCGCCGCACAGCGGACCTTGCAGCTCGCGCACCTCGATCACGGTCTGGTGGCCGGGCAGGTACATCGCCTCGGGGGCGGGGCAGAACGCGAGATCGACCCCGCACGCGCGGGCCTTGCCGAGATCGCCGGCCTCGTCACGCGGGTAGCGCGACAGGTCCTCGCGCGGGCCGAACTGGGTCGGGTTGACGAAGATCGTCAGGATCACGACGTCGGCCTGCGCGCGCGCCGCGCGCAGCAGCGACAGGTGGCCGTCGTGGAGGTAGCCCATGGTCGGCACCACCGCGATGCGCAGGCCATCGCGGCGGACGTCCTCCGCGCGAGCGCGCATGGCGGCCGGGTCGCGGAGAATCTCGAAGGGCAGACGCGAAGGAATGGCCGCGATCACGGCGCCACTGTACCCGACGGCGGGTTCGCCGCCGGGCCTCGTGGCTAGCTGACCTTGCCGCCCGCGACCGAGTACAGCGGGGTCGGGGCCGCCGCCGGGGCGTCGATCGTGAAGCTCTCGGCCGGGGCCGGGAAGGTCCCGGCCCGCACGTCGGCGATGAACCGACCGCACGCATCGCGCACGGTCGCGCCGACGTCGGCGTAGCGCCGCACGAACTTCGGCTTGAACCGCTCGTCCATGCCGAGCAGGTCGTAGCAGACCAGCACCTGACCATCGCAACCGGCGCCGGCGCCGATGCCGATGGTCGGGACCGTGATCGCGGCGGTGACCGCGGCCGCGACCTCCGACGGGATGCCCTCGAGGACGATCGCGTAAGCCCCGGCCGCCTCGAGCGCCTGGGCGTCGGCGACCATGCGCGAGGCGGCGCCCGGCTCGCGCCCCTGGACCTTGAAGCCGCCCATCTGATGGAACGACTGCGGGGTCAGGCCGAGGTGGCCCATGACCGGGATCCCGGCGGCGACCAGCCGGGCGACCAGTGGCGCGTGCTGGGCCCCGCCCTCGAGCTTGACGGCGTGGCAGCCGCCTTCCCGCACGAGTCGGCCGGCGTTGCGAATGCCCTGCTCGACGCTCTCCTGGTACGACATGAACGGCATGTCGCCGACGACCTGCGCGCGCTTCGCGCCGCGGACGACGGCGCGACAGTGGTAGACCATCTCGTCGACGGTCACCGGCAGGGTGGTGTCGTTCCCCTGGATCACCATGCCGAGCGAATCGCCGACCAGCAGGATGTCGGCGCCGCCTTCGTCGAGCAACCGGGCGAAGGTTGCGTCGTAGGCGGTAACCATCGCGATCTTCTCGCCACGTGCCTTCTGGCCCCGCAGGGACTGAATCGTGACTCGGGTCATTTTGTCTCCGGTCGCCGTCCGTGGAGTGGATCGACGCCGATCCATGGATAGCAGATTCGCGGCGGGCGTGGATCAGCGATCACGATCTGCGATGACCGGCACCCGGACCGTCGAGTAGGTCTCGGCGGGCGGCCGCGGCAACACGATGATCTGACCGGCCTTCTCGACGCAGTCGACCGCCTGATCCAGCAGCCCGGCGCGGGTCGCGAGGTGCGGCGCGATCACGACATGGGCATGGATGCCCGGTGACTGGGCCTCGGGCGGACGCCGACCGATCCCGAGGCGCACCACCGCGGGCGGTCGCCGCGTGATTGGTGGCGGTGGCGGCGCTCGCCGTGGCGGCGGCGCGGGCGGGGCCGGGCGACCCGGTGGGCCGACCTGGGTGATGCGCAGCTCGACGAGCGCGGTCGGCAGCTCGGTCATGCACGTGCGCATGCCGGCGATGGCGGGCCGGACCGCGGACTGGATCGCCTCGGCGTCACCGGCGCCCTCGAGCGCCGCGCGCGCGGCGAGGTCGACGGTGCCGATCGCAGCGAGATGCTCCTGCGCGCGGGCGCGCCACGGCGCGGCCTCGGGGACCGCCGCGAGATACTTGCGGAGGTAGACCACCGCGACCTCGGGCCGCGGCTGGTCGAGGCGGGTCCGGGCCCCGAGCGCGAGCAGGTAGAAGCCGTCGCCGGGGGCGACCAGCGGCACCGGGCTGCTGGCCGCGCGCGCGGCCCCGGGGTCGGACTCGGTCGCGGCTTCGGCGGCGAGCGCGGCATCGCCGGTGCGGCGCGCGCGATCGTACGCGGCCGC
The DNA here is from genome assembly GCA_046597055.1 of Kofleriaceae bacterium. Classification (GTDB taxonomy): domain Bacteria; phylum Myxococcota_A; class Polyangia; order Haliangiales; family Haliangiaceae; genus UBA2376. The sequence goes on from JBKJLC010000199.1 coordinate 8,694, forward strand.
CAGCAGCCAGCGCGCGACCGGATCGCCCGAGCGCTGCTCGTCGACCGCGCGGTCGAACGCCGCGATCGCGTCGTTGATGCGGCCGGCGGCCATGTGGACCTGGCCGAGATTGAGGAACAGCTCGGCGCCGCGCGCGCCGCGCGCGACCAGGGCCTCGAGCTCGCGCGACGCGCGGACCAGCTCGCCGCTGCGCGCCAGGCACACCGCCCAGGCCAGCGTCAGCGGCCGGGCCGCGACCTGGCGGGCGATGGGCGAGGTGTCGCTCGGCGCCGCCAGCTGGGTCGGCAGCCAGGTCGGATCGATCGCGTGCGCGCGGCCGTAGGCGTCGGCGCAGGCGGGGTAGTCGCGCATCCGCTCGGCGGCGACGCCGAGGTAGCCCCAGCCGTCGGCGCGGTCGGCGCGCAGCACGACCGCCTCACGCAGGAAGTCGCGGGCGCGGGTCGGATCGCCGCTGCGCAGCATGCGCAAGATGTCGGTCGCCGCCACCACCAGCGTGTGGTAGCGGGTCGCGCCGGGCCGCACGACCTCTTCCCAGAAGGTGCTGTGGGCCTCGGCCTCGGCCTCGGCGTCGACCGGCGGCTTGCGGTAGCGATCCGACTGCGCGGCGGCGAGCGCGGGCGCGCCGGCGACCGCCAGCGCCGCGACCGCGGCCGCGACCACCGCGCGCGCGGTCACCGGGCTCGCTTGCGACGGGCGGCCAGGGCGTCGCGGTTGGCCTGGGCGCGCGGCGCGTAGCGCGGGTGGGCGCCCGACGCGATGAAGAGGTCGTAGGCGCGGATCGCCTCGTCGGGCATGCCGTTGGCCTCGAAGCCGAGCGCCAGGTAGTAGTAGGCCTCGCCTTCGGGCACGTAGAAGATGCCGTTCTGGGCGTCGATGCGCTCGGCCAGGTAGCGGACCGAGTCGCGGCCGAGGCTGCGCAGGAGCGCGCGCGCCTCCTCGCCCTGCTCGTCGCGGTCGAGCGCGACCGCGATGCCGAAGTAGTTCTCGGTGCTCTGGTTGACCTGGAGCACGCGCCGGTAGGTCGTGACGCTGGCGTCGAGGTCGCCGAGCATCATCTCGGTCTCCGCGAGGTTGCCGAGCACCACCGTCGACCCCTGATCGATCGTGCGCCGCGCCAGGATCGCGCGGTAATCGTCGCGAGCGAGGGCGAGCGCCTCGGGGGTCGCCTGGCGGGTGTAGAAGATGGCGCGGTCGAGCAGGATGTCGTCGGTCACGCGCGGGTCGAGCGGCGCCTTGGTCTCGAACGCCTTCCAGTGGCCGACCAGCCGCGCCGCGATCTGCGGCGACAGCGGGCCGCGACAGAGGGCCGCCAGATCGCTCGCACCCTGGCCGTCGAGGCAGTCGACGAAGAAGGCGTGCAGCGCGGACGCCGCGCGGAAGTGGGGCTCGGCGGCGGCCGGCATCGCCCGGGCCGCGGTCTCGTAGGCGAGCACCGCGCGATCGACGTACCGGCGGCGGCCGGTGGCCGTGCCCTGGCTGATCGCGACGTCGAGCGCGTCGTCGCCGGCGAGCATCGCGAGGTCGTAGGCGCGGCGCGCGACCTCCTGCTCCGCGGTCACCGCGACGTCGCTCCAGGTATCGCCGGCGCGCGCCGGGGCGGGGGCCAGGAGCCCGAGCGCGAGCGCGACCGCCACGGTGGCGCGGCTCATGGCAGCCTCGCCGGGCGGGCGCGGGGCGGCGCGCGCCGGAGCGCGAGGAGCTTGTCGATGGCCGCGAGGTGGTCGCGGGCGCGGTCGCGGTGGCGGGCGATGGTCGTCATGCGGAGGTAGCCCTGCCACTCGGTGCGCGCCTCGAGCAGGAACCCGGCGGTCTCGTACAGGAACCCGCGGGCGTAGTGGATCTCGGGCGCCGGGACCGGCGGCACCGACGCCAGCCCGGCCTCCATGCGCTCGGCGAACTGCGGACCGAGGACGTGCTGCGCCGTCATCACCAGGTCGAACGCGCGCGAGATCTGGTCGTCGCGGTCGTAGAGCGTGGCCAGGGCCAGCCACACCGCAGCGTCCTCGGCCTCCCAGTTGCCCGGCGTCGCGACCCGCTCGGCGAGCAGGTCGATGGCTTCGCCGGTGCGACCGCTGCCGTCGAGCGCGTGGGCGAGGTAGATCCGGGCGGCGCTGGTGGTCCGGCGCTCGGCCGGCTCGGCGACCGCCTGGCGCAGCGGGCCGATCGCCAGCTCGGGGCGTCGCTGGCGCAGGGCGATCTTGCCGAGCCGCACCAGCGCCTCGACGCGCTGGCCCTGACGGGGCGTGCGCGCGACGTACTCGCCGAGCAGGCGCTGCGCAAGCGCCGCCTGGCCGCCCTCGTCGGCGAGCGCGCCCTGATAGTAGAGGAGGTCGAGGTCGCCCGGATCGAGCCGGCGTGCGTAGCCGGTCAGCCGCAGGGCCTCGGCGACCATGCCGGCGCGGTGGTCAGCGCTCCAGTCGGCGGGGATCGCCGCCAGGGCGTCGCGCAGGTGGAGCTTGATCGCGGCGATCTCGTCGCGGTGCGGGCTCACCACCTCGCCCCAGAAGTCGCCGTGGTCGCGCGCGTCGGGGTCGGGCGCCGCGCGGGCGCTGCTGGCGATCAGCGCGACGCCGACCGCAGCCAGGGCCGTTCTGGAAGCACGCGACACGACCTGAGTATGCAGGTGGCCCGGGGGTGAGACCAGCGGGTACCAGCCCGGGGGCCGGCTCCCCGGCCAGGTGACCTCGGCAGCGGGTGGCGGTAGTCGATCCGCGGGCTTGCCAGCTCCGCGGCGGGCCGAGGTGCTGGCAGGCCGCTTGCTGAAGTGGAAGTCGTGCAAAGCGCCAGCGTGATGCGCGCGGCTCTCGAGCTGTTCTCGGCCCGACACTACCCGGTGGTGGTCGCGGTCTGCGGCGACGCGCTCGTCGACGACCCCGACAACCTGCACCTGCGCCTCCTGCGCGCTCGCGCGCTGGTCTCGCTGCGGCGCGACCGCGAGGCCCAGGCCGAGATCGGGGTGGTCGTCGCGCTCGAGCCGGGCTGTGCGCAGGCCTACCAGCTGCTCGGCGAGCTCGCGGTCCGCCGCGACGAGATCGCCGCCGCGACGATCTTCTTTCGCGAGGCCCTGCGCCTCGCACCGGACGAGCCCGAGGCCCGCGAGTGGCTGACGGTCGTGCAGGGCCTGGTTCGGTCGACCTCGGCCGCGGCAAGACCCCCGGCGGCCGCGGCCGGGGTCGCCCCACTTCCTCGGCGCGGGCCCCCGCCGGTGCCGACCCGCGCCGCGCCCCGGGCCCGCGCCCGGGGCACCGCCTCCCCGGTGGCGCCGTCGCGCCGGCCCCACACCGCACCGCTGCCCTCGACGCTGTCGCAGCTGCCGATGGCACGCGGCTTCGGCGGCTACCTGGTCGAGACCGGCGTGCTGTCGCCGCTGCAGCTGCGGGCCGCGCTCGCCTACGAGAAGTCGACCGGCGTGCGGCTCGGCGCGGCCGCGGTCGCGCTCGGGTTCGCCTCCGAGATGAAGATCGAGTGGGCGTCGCTCGCGTATCACGGCCAGCACCGCCGCGCCGCGAGGTGATGATCTCGACGATTCTGCGCTAGGGTCGGCCGGGTGATCGAGCCCGGCATGACCATCGCCCAGAAGTTCTGGGTCGAGCGCGTGCTCGGCAAAGGCGGCATGGGCATCGTGGTCGCGGCGACCCACCTGCAGCTTGGCCAGCGGGTCGCGCTCAAGTTCCTGCACGGCGGCGGCACCGAGGACGCCGACGTGACCGAGCGGTTCATGCGCGAGGCGCGCTCGGCGGTGCGCCTGCGTAGCGAGCACGTCGGGCGCGTGCTCGACGTCGGCCAGACCGAGGACGGCGCGCCCTACATCGTGATGGAGTACCTCGACGGCTGCGACCTCGCCTCGCAGCTCGCGGCGCGTGGCGCGTTGCCGGTGGTGACGCTGGTCGACTACATGCTGCAGGCGTGCCTGGGCCTGGGCGAGGCCCACGCCGCCAGCATCGTCCACCGCGACCTCAAGCCGTCGAACATCTTCCTGACCCGCCGGCCCGAGGGCACCCCGCTGATCAAGGTGCTCGACTTCGGCATCGCCAAGGCCCGCGGCCGCATGGACGCCCGCCTCACCGACTCGGCCGCGATGATGGGCTCGCCCGGCTACATGTCGCCCGAGCAGCTCAAGAACGCGCGCGACGTCGACGTGCGCGCCGACGTGTGGGCGCTCGGCGTCTGCCTCTACGAGCTGGCGACCGCGGTGAAGCCCTTCGGCGCCGACTCGTTCGCCGAGATGGCGGCCAAGGTGGCGATGGACCCGCCGCCGCCGCTGCCAGCCAGCCTGCCCAGGGGCTTCGCGGCCGCGGTGATGCGCTGCCTCGAGAAGGACCCCGACCGCCGCTTCGACGACGTCGGCGCGCTGGCCCGGGCCCTCGCCCCGTTCGGCTCGCCGGGCGCCGACGCGATCGCCGCCAGCGTCGCCCGCCTGGTCGCCAACCTCCCGGGCCCACGCCGGACCGACCCGGTCGCCGCGGTGATGGCCGCGGCCACCATGACGCGCATGGCACCCGGCCGCGTCACCGCGCCCGCCATCCGCATGCGCCGCCGCTTCTGGCTCGGCGTGAGCGCCGGCGCCGGCGTCGCCGTCCTCGCCGCCGCCGTCCTGGTCGCGGTCGTCAGCGGCGGCCGCGCGTCGGCGCCAGTCGGCGCGGGCGATGCTCGCGAGCACACCGACGCTCCCGCCGCGGCAGCGCCTGC
>JBKJLC010000112.1:0-9728 GCA_046597055.1 Kofleriaceae bacterium
CTGACCGCTGCCCTCTGCCCTCTGGATTGATCACAAGTCTTTATGTGATCGGGAGCGCTCACCTTTCCCGGTGGCCCTGACCAGGGCGAGCGCAAGCGAGCCCGCCGTCGAAGGGCAGCCCGTCGAAGATCACGTGCAGCACCTTGGCGCTCTGCCGGGTGCCAGGTGCCGGCAGACGGCAGACGGCAGACGGCGCCCGCCGGGCGCACCCGACCGTGGCGGGCCGAGTCACCGCACCCGGCACAGCGCCGTGCACAGCGCGGCGGAGCGCCCCGCGGCGGTGCGCGCGGCGGCGAGCTCGCCGGGATCGCCGAGCGCCGCGACAGCCGCGTTGTCGAGCGCGGCCTCGAGCTCGGACGCCGACGCGAGCGCGATGCGCCGGTAGCGCCGGCGCTCGGCCGAGCCGGGCGGGTGCGCGTTGCCCTCGGCGAGGTTGTGCGTGACGCTGGACGCAGCCCGGCGGGCCTGATCGACGAGGTGCCCCCAGCCGCGCCAGCGCCCGGTGGCGACCGCGACGAGGCGGAACGTCTCGAGCGCAACGCGATACGCGACGAAGCGGGACAGCAGACGCGAGGGGCTGATGGGTTGGTTCATGCCCCACGACCGCGCACGGGCTGTGACAGCGACGAGCGTTCCTCCGCGCCGGGTGAGAGCTGGCGCAGGCCGTGCGCGCGCAAGGGGCTGAACCAACCCATCAGGCCCGCCGTCGCAGCTCGTCGGGCTGCACGCCGACGTGAACGATCTCGTCACCGCTGGCCCGCGCGGCGGCCACCGACCGACGGCGCGTCGGAGGCTCGCACCGCGACGGCAGCGCACCCGCCACCACGGCTTCGGCCCTCGGCTGCGCGTCGGGGCTTCCGAGCGCCGAGCGCCAGAGCGCCGAGCGCCCGACCACCGAGGGGACCGTGGACACCCACGTCGGCGCCCCGGCTCGGCCGCGCGCCCACGGCAGAGAGCCGAGCTGCGCGCGGCCACCTCGGCGATCGGCACTCAGCACTCGGCAACTCGGACCTCGGAAGCCAAGCCGGGCTCGCGAGTCGTCAGCGTTCCGCGCCGTGCGCGCCAGGGCTTGCGCAGCGAGCCGGCGATCGAAGGGCCCCCGGGAAGATGTGTGGGATCCAGACGGCAGACGGCAGACGGCGGACGGCAGACGGCAGACGGCAGACGGCAGACCCCGATCGCGCGCCGATCCGATCGGCTGGCGCTTGGCCGTCGCGGCAAGGCGGCGCGGTTCGGTCGCGCCGCGGTGGCCGTGCCGAGCGCCGATGCTATCGTGACGCCCGTGGAGCCGTGGTCGATGTCGTGGATCGGTAGCCGCCGGTTCGGAATCGTCGAGCAGCGCGACGGCGAGCACGTCGAGACCGAGTTCTACTGCGTGGCGGTGCCGCTGTGGCCGCAGCGCTCGCTGTATGTCACCGCGACCACCGACGGACCGATCGCGGTCGAGCTGCGGCTGCACCGGCGCAGCGTGGCGCTCGGCTTCCTCCGGTTCTACGGCTGGATGGGCGCGCTGATCCTCGGCACGCCGGCGCTGGTCGATCCGACCCGCTGGGGTCGCCTGCTCGCGATCGCCGCCGGGCTCGCGCTGCTCGCCGGGGTCGCCCAGTTCGTGCTCGGTCGCCTGAACGGCTCCGAGCGCGAGCGCCGGGCGCTGATCTCGCGGGTGGTCGGCGCCGGCATCCCGCCCGAGCTGCTGACCGCGCCCGACGCCGCCGAGCTGCGGGTGCGGCTCGAGCAACGCTGGCAGCGCGCCAACCGCGGCACCTGGGAACAGGCCATCATCGGCGGCCGCGCCGACGAGCTGCTGGTCGCGATCGCCGAGTTTCACCAGCGCGGCGACCTGATCGAGCGCGCGCGCGCGTCGCTCGCGCCGAACTGACCGCGCGACCCCCTCGCCGAGGGCCAGGCACCACACCACGGGGAAGACCGGATCCCTGAAGCGAGGGCGCGAGGTCACCGCCACCGGCGTCGTGCCCGCGATCGCAACTCGGCGAAGCGAAACCTGACGACGAAGAGCGAGGGCGCTACGGCGCGTTGTCGTTGCCGGGCTGTGGGCCGAGCGCGGTCAGATCGTGCAGGACCCGCGCGCGGGCGGGCCCGTCGACGCCGGTGGCGAGCGCGGCGCGCAGATCGGCCGCGGCGCGGACCCGGTCGCCAGCGTCGCGGTAGGTCACCGCGCGGTTGACCAGCACGTCGACGTTGGTCGGCTCGAGCGCCAGCGCGGCCGCGTAGTCGGCCAGGGCGCCGGCGACGTCGCCCTGCTCGTCGCGCAGGTTGGCCCGGTTGCAGTAGAACGCGACCACCCCGGCGTCGAGGCGGATCGCCGCCGTGTAATCGGCGGCGGCGCCGGCGCGGTCGCCGAGGCGCGCCCGCGCGATCCCGCGCAGGCTGAACGCGTACGCCCGGTCGGGCTCGCGCGCGATCACGGCGTCGAGGTCGGCGCAGGCGGCGGTCGGGTCGCCGAGCCGAAGCGCGGCGGCGCCCCGGGTTTGCAGCGCGTCGACGTGGTCGGGCGCCACCGCGAGGGACCTGTTGCAGTCGGCGATGGCCGCGCCGGGATCGGTAACTTCGCGGAGCCGGGCCCGCTGGGTCAGGGCCATCAGGTTGGCCGGCTCGAGCGCGAGCAGCCGCGTGAAGTCGGCGATCGCCGCCTCGGCACGGCCCAGGAACGTCAGCGTGAGCCCGCGCATCGCCAGCGCCGGGACCCAGTCGGGCGCGAGCGCCAGCGCCTGGGTCAGATCCGCGATCGCACCGTCGAGCTCGTGGAGCCCGGCGCGGGCCCGGCCGCGCGCGCCCCACAGGGTCCGGTCGTCGGGCGCCAGCGCCAGCGCCCGATCGAGGCAGGCGATCGCGCCGGCGTGGTCACCGGCCTCGGCGCGCTCGTCGGCGGCCGCGACCAGCGTCTCGAGGTCCGCGTCCGACGGGGGCACGCGCATGGTCCGGTCAGCCGGCGAGCGTGTCGTAGGACTGGAACTTCATGACGAAGGTCGCCCGGCCCTCGCTGAGCGACCGCATGCGGGTCGAGTACCCGAACATGTTGCGCAGGGCGACCAGCGCGGTGACCACCCGCTTGGCGCCGCGGCTGGCCACGTCCTGGATGTGCCCGCGGCGCTGGTTGAGATCGCCGATGATCGCGCCCAGCCATTCGTCGTCGGTGGTGACCTCGACCGACATGATCGGCTCGAGCCGCACCGGATTGGCGGCGAGCACCGCGCGCCGGAACGCCTCGGCCGCGGCCGCGCGCACGCCGATGATCGGGTCGGCGCCCTCGGCGGTCCCGACGTGGGTCAGGGTGACGTCGACGTCCTCGAGCGGGAAGCCGTCGGCCCCCGACGACGCGGCGTCGCGCAGGCCCTGCATGGCGGCCTCGACCACCACGTCGCTGACCAGGACGCTGCCGCCGAGCTGCTTGCCGAACTTGAGGCCGCTCGCCCGCGGCAGCGAGCGCACCCGGCACCGGGCCTCGCCGTAGATCTTCTGCTTCTCGGTCTCGCGCTCGAACACCGCGTGGCCCTCGGCCTCGCCGAGCACGGTCTCGCGGTAGACGACCTGCGGCTTGCCGACGCCGGCGGCGACGCCGTACTCGCGGCGCATGCGGTCGACGATCACCTCGAGGTGGAGCTCGCCCATGCCCCAGATGATGGTCTGGCCGGTGTCGGGGTCTTCCTTGACCCGGAAGGTCGGATCCTCGTCGGCCATCTTGGCCAGCGCGAAGTCGAGCCGCTCCTTGGCCGCGTTGTTCTCGGCCTCGATCGCCTGCGAGATCACCGGCTCGTAGGTGTCGATCCGCTCGAGCAGGATCGGCGCCTTGGGATCGCACAGCGTGTCGCCGGTGGTCGCCTCCTTGAGGCCGGCCGCGGCGACGATCTCGCCGGCGACCGCCTTGTCGAGGCGCTCGCGCTTGTCGGCGTGAACCCGGAACAGGCGGGCGACCTTCTCCTTCTTGCCGGTGCGCGGGTTGAGCAGCTCGGCGCCGGCGTCGAGGGTGCCCGAGAAGATGCGCATGAAGACGACCTTGCGACCCTCGTCCATCGCGATCTTGAACGCGAGCGCGGCGAACGGCTCGTTGTTCTTGGGCGAGCGCATCAACTTCTCGGTCGTGGTGCGCGGGTCGACGCCGACCACCGGCGGCAGGTCGGCCGGCGACGGCAGCAGGTCGATCACGGCGTCGAGCAGTGGGTGGATGCCCTTGTTGCGCAGCGCGGTGCCGCCGAGGACCGGGACGATCTTGACCGCGATGACCGCCTTGCGCAGCGCCAGCTTGAGATCGACGTCCGGGATCTCGGCGCCCTCGAGGTACCGCTCGGCGATCGCGTCGTCGACGTCGGCGATCGCGGCGATCAGCTTCTCGCGCGCCTCGGCGACCGCGGGCGCGAGCTCGTCAGGGATGGCGCGCACGTCGGGCTTGTCCTCGAGCTCGCCCGAGAAGTAGAGCGCGCGCTGGCCGATCAGGTCGACCACGCCCTCGAAGCCGTCCTCGTTGCCGATCGGGAGCTGGATCGGCACCGCGTTGGCGCCGAGGCGCTCACGGATCTCGGCGACCACGTCGTCGAACGACGCGCCGACTCGATCGAGCTTGTTGATGAAGGCCAGCCGCGGCACCCGGAACTTGTCGGCCTGGTGCCACACCGTCTCGGACTGGGGCTGGACGCCGCCGACCGCGCAGAACACCACGACCGCACCGTCGAGCACGCGCAGCGAGCGCTCGACCTCGATGGTGAAGTCGACGTGCCCGGGGGTGTCGATCAGGTGGATCTCGTGCTTCGCCCACTCGAAGGTGGTCGCGGCGGCGGTGATGGTGATCCCGCGCTCGCGCTCCTGCTCCATCCAGTCCATCTGGGTCTCCCCGTCGTGGACCTCGCCGGCCTTGTGGATCTTGCCGGAGTGGAAGAGGAAGCGTTCCGAGACCGTCGTCTTGCCCGCATCGATGTGGGCGACGACCCCGATGTTGCGGACGTGGTCGATCTTGGCCATGGCGCGGGGTCTATAGCACAGCCGGAGGTTGGCGGAACCGTTGGGGTTCGGGTACGATGCCCGGACATGAAGGTACGAATCGCGTCAGGGATCGCGATCGCGTTCGCATTGGCGACGTTCGGGCCGCACGGGGTCGGCTCGGCGACCGCACAGCCTGATTTCAAGGCCGCGGCGCTGCATTACAAGTCGGCAGAGGCCGCCATGGCCACCGGCGACTACCGCGCTGCAGCCCTCGAGTACGGGGTCGCCTACGACATCACCAAGGATCCGATCCTGTTCTTCAAGATCGGCACCGCGAACGAAAAGGCGGGCCGCTGCCCGATCGCCCTCACCTACTTCGCCCGGTACCTCAAGGAGGGCAACCCCAGCGAGGAGTACCGCCGGCTGGCCGAGGAGCGCATCACCGCGTGCAAGGCCACGCTCGGTGAAGGCAGCGGCGGTGGTGGCACCACCCCGCCCCCAGCCGATCCTCCTGGCGGCGGCGCCCCCGACCCGGGTGGCGCGCCTCGCGACCCGGGCGACGACCCCGGCGGCGGCGGCATCAGCGAGCCCGGCGGTGACACCAGCGAGCCGGCTGGCGAGCTCGGCGCGGGCGGACCGTCCTTCACCGACACCACCCCGACCTGGACCCGGACCTCCGGCTGGATCGCGACCGGCGCGACCATCGGCCTGCTGGCGGTCGCCACCGTGCTGTACATGTCCGCCGAGGGCTCCGAGGAGGACCTGCAGGCGCTGATCGACTTCCGCGACGGCAACGGACAGCCGGTGCCGTTCTCCGACGTGCGCCGTCAGCACGACGACCTGCTCGCCGAGGGCGAGCGCTTCGATCGCCTGGCGACGTTCGCGTTCGCCGCCGCGGGCGTCGGCGCCGCCGCCGCGGTGACGTTCTTCATCCTCGATGTCCGCAGCGGTGGCAGCGAGCGCCCGGGCAACGTGGTCGGCACGAGGGCGAGGTCGTACCTCGGCCCCCGGGTCGATCGCCACGGCGCCGGCGTCGTCATGGGCTGGGAGTTCTGAGATGCGCCTCCTGTTCGCCTGTGCGGTGTCGCTGCTGGCCACCGCGTGCTTCAAGAGTCCGACGCCCGAGTGCGCCTTCGCGTGCGATCCGGGCGCCGCCGCGCCGTGCCCCGACGGGTACACCTGCCGTACCGACGGCCTGTGCCGGCGCGCCGACATCGCCGACAGCTTCGCGTGCCCGGACGTCGCGGCGTCGGGAGTCGATGCGCAGGTCGATGGCGCCGAGCTCGACGCCAGCCAGCCCGACGCCCCTCCCGACGCCCCCGCCATCGACGCGACCGCGCTCGACGCCAGCGACGCCCCGCCCGATGCCGCCAACGCGCTCCTGACCATCACGACCGCCGATCCGGTCGACTTCGGCATGGTCGCGATCACCACCACCGTGACCCGCATGATCACGGTGCGGAACGGCGGGACCACCCGCACCTCGCCGATCTCGGTGAACCTCGTCTCGGTTCCCCCGAGCGGCTTCGCGATCGTCCCCGGCGCCACCCAGCTGTGCCGGGACGTCGAGCTCGCGGCCGGCACCGAGTGCACGTTCGAGGTCGGCTTCACGCCGACCGTGGTCCAGAGCTACAGCGCGACCGTCACCGTGTCGGCGGTCATCGGCGGCGCGGATACCGTCCAGGCCACCGGCGCCGGCATGTGATCTCCAGGGCCTGCCCGGCCGGGCAGGTCGTCGGGATCATCGGGCAGGTCGCGGCAGGAGCCTGGTTACCGCCGCCCGCGGGTGGTAGCTTCCGCGGCCATGGTGTTCGGACTGTTCTCCAAGGAGAAGGCGCTACAGCGCACGATCGAGCGTGCCACCAACAAGCTGGCGCAGCAGGCCGATCGGTGGGGTGCGCTCGAGAAGCTCCGCGAGGAAGGGACCGACGAGGCGCTGCTCGGGCTGTGCAAGCGCTGGAACATCACCAGCAACAACCACGTCGAGGACCAGCAGGAGAAGGCCTGGGTCGCCGACACGCTGGCCGCCAAGGGTCCGGCCACGCTGGCCCCGCTCCGGCGCTACATCAAGAGCGCCCCGCACCTGTCGCACGCGCTCACCGTGCTCGAGCGCGTCGCGACCCGCGAGCAGGTGCTCGAGGTGGTCGACGAGCTGTTCGCCGACGAGAAGCCCGGCTACACGCGCGATCCCGAGCGCCGCTCCGACCTCATCCGCTGGATGTCGGAATGGAAGCCGGCCGGGGCCGACGCGGTGCCCCGGATCCTGCCCTACGTGAAGGACTTCGACCAGAACGTCCGGATCGCCGCCACCGAGGCGCTGGCCGAGCAGGACGTCGCGCTGACCGGCCCGACCATGCTCGAGGCGTTCCTCCGGCCCGAGGAGGAGAGCGGTCGGTTCCGCCGGCGGATCGCCGAGATCTTCGCGGCCAAGAAGTTTCCGCTCGGTGACAAGGCGGCGGCGGTCGCGACCCTGCTGGTGGGTCCGGTCGCCGGCTTCTCCGTCGACGGCGACGTCCTGATCGAGCGCTGACCCACGGGCCGGCCCCGGTCCGGCGGGCCCCGCGCCGCCCTCTCGGCAGCCACTGAGCCAGGATCGGTCCCGCATTGGGCTGGTACCGACGAAGCGCACGGGGTAAACGTGCGGCCATGCCGCGTCGGAGCGACCTCGAGTCGGTCCTCATCATCGGGTCGGGGCCGATCGTGATCGGTCAGGCCTGCGAGTTCGATTATTCGGGAACCCAGGCGTGCAAGGCCCTCCGCGAGGAGGGGCTGCGCGTCATCCTGATCAACTCCAACCCGGCCACGATCATGACCGATCCGGATCTGGCCGACGCCACCTACGTCGAGCCACTGACGGTCGACATGCTCGAGCAGGTCATCGCCAAGGAGCGCCCGCAGGCGGTGCTGCCGACCCTGGGCGGCCAGACCGGCCTCAACCTGGCCCTCGCCGCCAACAAGGCCGGCGTCCTGCGCCGCCACGGCGTCGAGCTGATCGGCGCCAGCGTGCGCGCGATCGAGATGGCCGAGGATCGCGAGCTGTTCAAGCAGGCGATGGCGCGCATCGGGCTGTCGTGCCCGAGGTCGGTCCTGGTATCGTCGGTCGAGGAGGCCCGCGCCGCGATCGACGGGATCGGCTTCCCAGCCATCCTGCGGCCGTCGTTCACCCTGGGCGGTTCGGGCGGCGGCATCGCCTACAACGCGCGCGAGCTCGACCGGATGGTCCAGTTCGCGCTCGACGTCTCCCCGGTCCACCAGCTCCTGCTCGAGGAGTCAGTGCTCGGCTGGAAGGAGTACGAGCTCGAGGTCGTCCGCGACGCCAAGGACAACTGCGTCATCATCTGCTCGATCGAGAACCTCGATCCGATGGGCATCCACACCGGCGACTCGATCACGGTGGCGCCGGCGATGACGTTGACCGACAAGGAATACCAGCGCATGCGCGACGCCTCGATCGCGATCATGCGCGAGATCGGCGTCACCACCGGCGGCTCCAACGTGCAGTTCGCGGTCGACCCGGCGACCGGACGCCAGCTGGTGATCGAGATGAACCCGCGGGTGTCGTGCAGCTCGGCGCTGGCGTCCAAGGCGACCGGCTTCCCGATCGCCAAGATCGCCGCCAAGCTGGCGATCGGCTACACGCTCGACGAGCTGAAGAACGACATCACCCGGGTCACCCCGGCGTCGTTCGAGCCGACCATCGACTACGTGGTCGTGAAGTGGCCGCGGTTCGCGTTCGAGAAGTTCCCGGGCGCGCGCGCGGTGCTCGGGCCGCAGATGAAGTCGGTCGGCGAGGCGATGTCGATCGGCCGCACCTTCCGCGAGGCGTTCGGCAAGGCGATCCGCTCGCTCGAGACCGGCCGCGACGGCTTCGACCTGCCGCTGGGCGTGCTGAACGACGACCTGCCCCAGCTCGAGCGCGCGATGGCGGTGCTCGGCCCCGACCGGGTGTTCCAGGTCGCGCGCGGGTTCCAGCTCGGGCTCACCATCGAGCGCGCCCACGAGCTGACCCGGATCGATCCGTGGTTCCTGCGCCAGCTCCACGCCATGGCGGCCGACGAGACCTGGGTCGGCCAGGCCGGCGGCCTCGCCAACGTCATCCCCGAGCTGCGCCGGCTCAAGCGCGGCGGCATGAGCGACCGCCGGATCGCCGCGCTCACCGGCGCGACCGAGGGCGACGTGCGGGCCGCCCGCAAGGCGACCGGGGTGATCCCGGTCTACAAGCGGGTCGACACCTGCGGCGCCGAGTTCGAGGCCCACACGCCGTACCTGTACTCGTCATACGAGGACGAGTGCGAGGCCGAGCCGACCGACCAGCGCAAGGTGCTCATCCTCGGCGGCGGGCCCAACCGCATCGGCCAGGGCATCGAGTTCGACTACTGCTGCGTCCACGCGTCGATGGCGCTCGCGGACGAGGGCATCGAGTCGATCATGGTGAACTGCAACCCGGAGACGGTGTCGACCGACTACGACACCTCGGACCGGCTGTACTTCGAGCCGCTGACGCTCGAGGACGTCCTCGGCATCGTCGAGGTCGAGCGGCCCGAGGGCGTCATCGTGCAGTTCGGTGGACAGACCCCGCTGCGCCTGGCCGCCGGGCTCGAGGCGGCGGGAGTCACCCTGCTCGGGACGGGCGTGGACGCGATCGACCTCGCCGAGGACCGAACCCGTTTCCAGGCGCTGCTCGAGGAGATCGGCGCTCAGGCGCCACCGTACGCGACCGCCGAGACGCCCGCCCAGGCCCTCGATGTGGCGCCCGGCGTCGGGTTCCCGCTGCTCGTGCGCCCGAGCTACGT
>JBKJLC010000250.1:0-2900 GCA_046597055.1 Kofleriaceae bacterium
GCCACGGCCGCTTCGCGCCGCTCAACCAGTCGTGGAGCGTGCCACCTGCGACCAGGGGCATGACCACGTAGACGCCGTGCTCGGTCGTGCCGACGTCGAACACCGGCATGATCGCGGGATGCTGCAGGCGAGCCATCGCCCGAGCCTCGGCCAGCAGCCGTTCCTGCGCACGGGCACCCCGCGCGCCGGGTTGCACGACCTTGATCGCCAACTCGCGGTCTAACTCGGGGTCGCGCGCCCGATACACGACGCCCATCCCACCGCGACCGAGCGGCTCGCCCACCAGGTAGCGGCCAACGTGGGCGCCGGAGGCGAGGTCGCCGGCCGCGGACGAGACGGCGGAGGGCACCGTTGCGTCGAGCGCCGGATCGCCAGCGGGGTCAGGGGGTCGTGAGGCGCGGGTGGGATCGTCGTTACCGTCAGACACAGGGCGCCGACACTACACGTGGCGACCCGTGCATGCAGCCACGTGTTGGCGCTGGTCGGTCCGACGACTGACGTACGTGAAATCCTGGTGGGCCCGGCTGCACATCAGTACGTCAGCAGGGCGTCGAGGTGGACTCGTTCCCAGACACGGGCCTCGTCGTAGCGGTCGAAGCGGGCCTCGTCCGCCTTGGGGGTTGACGACCCGCACTCAGTGCTGCAACCGCGCTTGCTTCGCAAGCCAGGCGTCGATCTCGGCGAGCGTCTCGGGATTGTCGGCGACGGCGGCGATCGCGGCACGCGCAGCCTGCACCTCGCGCTGGCCGCGCGCCGGCTCGCGGCTGGCCTCGACCCGCGCGCGACCGAGATACCAGCGCCCCCTGCGCTGGACACGCTCGTCGCGACCGGGCGCGCTGATGGCGACCGCTCGAGCAAGGGGTGCGATCGCCGCGGTTGGTCGCCTGGCCGAGACATGCGCCACGCCGAGCCCGACCAGGGCCACGACCAGATGGCGTTCAACGCCCGTACCTGCGTCGAGCATGGCGACCACGCGCTCGTAGTCGGCAACCGCGCGCTCCCAGCGCCCGAGGTCCACGAGGGCGCCGGCGCGCTGATGCAACGCGCCAACCACGGCCATCGGTTTGGCCTGGACGGCTTCGTATGAGATGAGGACCTCGTCGAACACCGCGAGCGCTTCCTCGGGTCGATCGGATTGGCGCAGGGCATGGCCGTACTCGGCGCGCACGGCGATGCGCGCGGGGTCCTCGGGCTTCAGGATTCGTTCGGCCAGCTTGCTGGCACGCTCGAGCCACCCGAGCGCCTCACCGACACGGTTCAGGCTGAGCAGCCTGCTGGCGACGCTGGTCCACGCACGGATCAGGCTCGCGGACTCTCCGAAATTCAGCTCGATGACACGCGTCACTTCGAGGTGCGCCGTCAGCGCTTCGTCATGTCGCGCCGCCCGGCTCAAGGTCTCGCCCACGTTGCGATGGACGGCCGCCAGCGTTGGATGGTTTCGCCCGAGGAGCTGCTCGGCGACGACGATCGCGTCGCGGAACGCTGCCAGCGACTGATCGTAGTTGCCGCCGCTGCCGTGGGCGCTCCCGATAGCAACGTTCACGGACAGCAGATTGCGTGCAAGCTCGCTGTCCGGCCGATCCGCGCCGGCTGTAAGCAAGAGCTGGCGCGCGTCATCGAGGAGCTGGAGTGCCCGGGGCGCCTCACCATGCCCGTCGATCACGGCCGCCTCGTAATGGAGCAACGACACGCGCAGATCGACAGGATCGCCAGCGCGCACGATGGCCGCTCGCGCGACCGGCACCAGGCGACGGGCTTCGTCGGGAAGACCGAGCTTCGACCCGACCACGTGGACCAGCGTCAGCCAGGCGAAGGCGGCGATCCTGTCCTCCTTGGCGCGCGCCGCCGTCTGCGCGAGCTCTTCGAGGATGGGCCGAGCGGCGGCGGCGTCTTCGACCAGGATGGCAACGTGGCTCTGCTCGCGCAGGGCCAGCGCGAGCGTCTGAGCATGGTCGAGCGCGCGCGCCCGGGCCACCACCGCCGCTATGCGTGGCGTCAGGTCCCGGGCCGAGCCACCGTCGCGGGCGTGGGTCACGCGCTGCACCTCGTCCAGAATCGCATCCGCTTCTACCCGCTTGTCCGGCGGCGGTTGAATTCTCCCGAGCGTCTTCAGGTCGCTGCAGGCGTCGACCTTCGTCATCTGGCGGGCGGCGTCGCTTGCCGGGTCGAGGCGCTTCCGATCGACGACCGCGGCAAGCAACTCCACCGTGCCCTGGAGCTCGACGAGCACGCGGTCGAGGCAGCGCATGCGCTGCTCGAAGACGAGGTCGGACTGGCGGCCCGCGCGGTTGTCCTTGCAGGCGCCGATGTGAGCCTCCCGCCACGCCGCAGCCTGACGGTCGAGGAGCGGGAGGGTCCGGACGAGGAGGTCGCCAGCGTAGGGTGCCTTGGTGCCCTGGAAGGCTGCGTCGATCGCGGACCGCACGGTCGGATTCCACACAGCCGCGACGCGTTGGGTCGGAGCCGGGCACGGTGGGTCGGCGCGTCCAGCCGCCGGCAGCAGCAAGGCCATGGTGGCGACCGCGGCCATCGTGGCAACCGCCGCGCCGCCGATCGCGAGGCGGCGGGGTCGTCGCTGGCGACGCTCGATGTGGTCGAGCAAGGCGGTCATCGACGGCCAGCGCTGCGCCGGGAATGCCGAGAAGCCGCGCACGATCGCGCGGTTCAGCCAGCTCGGCACGCCGCGACGATCAGCGGGGACCGGCGGAACGACGGGGGTGCCCGTCAGCGCCGGCATCTCCCCGTTCGTGCGCGTCTCGGCGTCATCAGGGCGTTCGCCGTGCAGGGCCTCCCAGAAGCTGATGCAGAAGCTGAACTGATCGGCGCGGGCATCGACCGCCTCGCCGCGCGCGTGCTCGGGGGCCATGTATGCCGGCGTTCCGGACACGGACGTCGCCCCG
>JBKJLC010000255.1:0-11259 GCA_046597055.1 Kofleriaceae bacterium
TGGAACTGGGGATCGTGGACGTACGTCGACAGCACCGCCACCACGCCCTCGCGGATGTCCTCGGCGGTGAGACTGACGCCCTTGGGGTCGAGCCCGTGCGTCGCGATGTAGTTGCGGACGGCCTTCACGATGGCGGTGCGCAGGCCCTGATCGTGGGTGCCGCCGTCGGGCGTGGGGACGCTGTTGACGTGGCTCTTGATGAGGTCGTCCGTGCCCTCGGTCCACTGCAGGGCCAGCTCGACGCCGAGCTTGGCGTCGTCGTCCCGCTTCTCCAGGTAGAAGACGCCGCCGGTGGACGGCACGGGCATCTTGCCCCGGCCGGAGACCAGGGCCGGCAGCCACTCGGCGATGCCCTTCTCGTGGACGAAGCGGTGGGTCGCCGGCGGCTTCTGGGTCTCGTCGATGAAGATCATCTCGAGGCCGTGGTGGAGGTAGCTCTTGGTCTCGAGGCGCTCGGCGATCCAGGCGGCGTCGAAGGCCAGCTTGCTGCCGAACACCTCGTCGTCGGGCGTGAAGCTGATGCGGGTGCCGGTGCCGCGGGCGCCGCCCAGGTTCTTGAGCTTGGTGGTCGGCAGGCCGCGCGCGAAGCGCATCTCGAAGCGCTCGCCGTCGCGCTTGACCTGGGCGATGAGCTCGACCGACAGGGCGTTGACGACGGCGGAGCCGACGCCGTGGAGGCCGCCGGAGACGGAGTAGCTCTCGCCGCGCTCGAACTTGCCGCCGGAGTGGAGGCTGGTGAAGACGACCTCGAGGGCGGACTTCTTCTCGTCGCGCATCATGTCGATCGGGATGCCGCGGCCGTTGTCGTCGACGGTGGCGCTCTTGCCGCCGTGGTGGAGGGTGACCTCGACCCGGGTGGCGTGGCCGTTGATGGCCTCGTCGATCGAGTTGTCGACGATCTCCCACAGCAGGTGGTGGTAGCCGTCCTTGCCGGTGCCGCCGATGTACATGCCGGGCCGCTTGCGGACCGGGTCGAGGCCCTCGAGGACCTGGATGTCGTCGCCGGTGTAGGTCTTCGAGATCGCCATCAGTTGTCTCCGTCCGGGCCGAGGCTCGGGATGGTCACCGGCGGGGGCACCACCTTGAACGTGGTCTTGCGCTGGAGCTGGTGGCCCTTGCCGCCGCGCGCGCTCACCGACCGCGGCTCGGCGTGCTGCGGGAACGCCTTGCCGGCCGCGTTCTCGAGCTGGAGCAGCGTGGTCCGGTCGCCAGCGATGAAGCCGATCACGTGATCGTCGTCGTCGGTCTTGATCACGGTGACGCCGCGGCCGGCGCCCTCGAGCCTGGCGATCTCGTCGGCCTTGCAGTGGAGGACGTGGCCCTGCTGGGTCGCGACCACCACGACGTCCTTGTCGCGCACGCCGGTGACGCCGAGGACCTCGTCGCCCTCGGACGGCCGCGCGTAGCGCCGGCCGGCCTTGGTGGTCACCTCGGACTGCAGCGCGGTCGCGAAGCGCAGGCCGAAGCCGCGCTTGGTGACCGCCAGCATCGTCTCGGTCGGCGCCAGCCGTGGATCCAGCGAGATCGCCGAGACGATCCGCTCGCCGTCCTCGAACTTGAAGTACTTCTGGGCCGGGTCGCCGTAGCCGGTGGTCGCCGCGATGTCGTTGATCTTCACGACGAACGCGCGGCCGAAGTTGGAGAAGAAGACGACCTTCTCCTTGGTCGAGCCGGGCAGCACCGCGATGACCTCGTCGCCCTCGCGGGTGCGGGTCTGCTGCGGGTCTTTCATCTCGCGGACCCGCTTGATCCAGTTGTCGCGGGTGACCACCACGTTGGCGTCCTCGTCGACGATGAAGGCGTCCTCGTCGACCTCGATCTCCTCGGCGGCGCCCCCGGTCTTGGTCCGGCGCGGGGTGCCGATCGCCTCGGCGATCTCGCCGAGCTCGGTCTTGATCACCGACCACAGCTTGTCGTCGCTCTTGAGAATGAGGCGGATCCGCTTGGCCTCGGCGTTCTTGACCGCCAGGTCCTCGCGGATGATGCGGATCTCGAGCTTGGCCAGCTTGTACAGCTTGAGCTCGAGGATCGCGTCGACCTGGATCGCGTCGAGCTCGAACCGCTTGATCAGCTTGCCGGCGGCGTCTTCCTTGCCGTCGGAGGCGCGGATGATCTTGATGGTCTCGTCGAGCGCGTCGAAGATCGTCGCGAAGGCCTCGAGGATGTGGATGCGCCGCTCGAGCTCGGCCAGCTCGTAGCGGAACCGGCGCCGGGTGATGTCGAGCCGGAAATCGAGGAAGTGGAGCAGGACCTCCTTGAGGCCCAGCTTCTGCGGTTGCGCCGGCGGCTCGGGATCTTCGTGGGTGGCGTCGTCCGGCCGTGGGACCGGGACCAGGCACGTGATGTTGAGGTTGAAGTTCTGCTGCAGCGGCGTGTGCTTGTAGAGGTACGCCATGACGATCTGCGGATCGGCGTCGCGCTTGATCTCCATGACGATGCGGACGTCGGTGGTCGACTCGTCGCGCACGTCGAGCAGGTACGGCAGCTTCCGCGACAGGATCACCTCGGCGATCTTCTCGACCACGCTCGACTTGGTCAGCGCGTAGGGGATCGAGGTGATCACGATGTCGGTGCCGCCGCGCTTCTTGTCCTCGAGCTTGTACTCGCCGCGGACCCGCAGCGCGCCGGCGCCCGCCTCGTAGATCTGGCGCAGCTCGGGCTTGGTGTTGAGGAGCTGGCCCCCGGTCGGGAAGTCCGGACCTTGCACGTACTTCATCAAGTTCGTGGTGGTCAGCTCGCGATCGTCGATCAGCGCGATCAGGGCGGCGGTCACCTCGCGCAGGTTGTGCGGCGGGATGTTGGTCGCCATGCCGACCGCGATGCCGGTCGAGCCGTTGACCAGGAGGTTGGGATACCGGGCCGGCAGCACCTGCGGCTCGGTGGTGGTGCCGTCGTAGTTGGGCCGGTACGCGACCGTCTTCTGGTCGAGCTCGCGCAGGAGCTCGAGCGCGGGCGGGGCCAGCCGACACTCGGTGTACCGGTAGGCGGCCGGGGCATCGCCGTCGAGCGAGCCGAAGTTGCCGGAGCCGTCGACCAGCGGCAGGCGCAGGGTGAAGTCCTGTGCCATGCGGACCATCGCGTCGTAGACCGCGGTGTCGCCGTGCGGATGATAG
Source organism: Kofleriaceae bacterium (assembly GCA_046597055.1). Classification (GTDB taxonomy): domain Bacteria; phylum Myxococcota_A; class Polyangia; order Haliangiales; family Haliangiaceae; genus UBA2376. The sequence goes on from JBKJLC010000255.1 coordinate 3,114, forward strand.
CGGCCGATGACGGTACCGACGACCTTCGCGCTCTTGCGGTGCTTGGCGTCGGGTCGCAGGTGCTCGTCGTTGAGCATCGCGAACAGGATGCGCCGCTGCACCGGCTTGAGGCCGTCGCGGACGTCGGGCAGGGCGCGCGCGGTGATGACCGACAGCGCGTAGTTGAGGTAGCGGCGCCGGGTCTCGACCTGCAGCGAGGCGTCGTGGTCCTCGCCGGAGCCACCCCCGCCACCGTAGATGTCGGTGGGCGGCGTGGGCGGGGTGCCACCTTTGTTGCTCGAGCGGGCTTCCTTCAATGCGACGGCTTTCTTGGCCATGATGCGGGTCACGTGGGGCTCCGGCGGGGCCGGAGCGGAGGCGACCTTACTCGCCGCGGCGAAAAGGTCTAGCTGTTCGCGCGGATCTGGTGACTGCACCACGAATCCTCCTCGCACCGGTGAGATCGGCTTGGCCCTCCGGTTTGACGGGATCTCCTGTCGCGCGCGGAGGGCCAGCAGGTCGTGCCGCGTCCGGATCAGCCATGGGCCAGCCCGGGCGCTTCGACCGCAACTTCGGCCGTGCCACGCGCCCTGGGCAAGTTTTTGCGCCGAGGTGCGCCCGCGTGATATCAGGGGTTCCCCCCGCAGGTAGTCATGGCCGCCCGGCGCTCGAAGTCCCGCAAGAAGTCCACGCTCGAGCCCGCCCGCAGCCCGGCGCGGCGGGGCACGCTCCGCCTGCTCGTCATGCTGGCGGTGCTGGTGATGGTGAACCTCTACGTGTTCCTGTGGCGCGACGGCACCAGCCTCCCCCAGGTCCGCCAGAGCGCCGCGAACGTCGGCAAGGAGGCGCTGGTGCCGGCGCCCGCCGCCCCCGGTGGCTCGGCGCCGGCCGCGCCGTCGCGCAGCGGCATCATCGACGGCAAGGTCGAGAAGGCCGAGAGCCTTGGCAAGATCCTGAAGACCAAGGCCAACCTGTCGGCCAGCGCCGCCGACGAGCTCATCCGCGCGGTCGGCCCGGTGTTCGACCTGCGCGCGCTGCGGGTCGGCCAGGTCTACAAGATCGTCGTGGCCGACGACGGCCGGGTCGAGCTGTTCGAGCTGGTGGTGTCGAAGACGGTGACGGTCCGGGTCGAGCGCGACCAGACCTCCGACGAGCTCGCTGGCAAGAAGGAAGAGGCGGCGACCCGCATCGAGGTGCGCGAGGTCGGCGGCCAGATCAACAGCTCGCTGTACGCGGCGATCAAGAGCTCGGGCGAGGACGGGGCGCTGGTCAGCTTCTTCGTCGACGTGTTCGCGTACGACGTCGACTTCTACAACGACACCCGCGCCGGCGACACGTTCCGGGTCGTGATCGAGAAGGAGTACAAGGACCAGGAGTTCCTGCGCTACCGGCGCATCCTCGGCGCCGAGTACAGCGGCAAGGCCGGCACGTATCGCGCCTTCCTGTGGACGCCTCCCGGCAAGACCACCGCGCGCTACTTCGACGAGCGCGGTCAGTCGGTCGAGAAGAGCATGCTGAAGACCCCGCTCAAGTTCGCGCGGGTGTCGAGCGGGTTCAACGCCAAGCGCATGCACCCGGTGCTGCACACGACCCGCGGCCACTTCGGAACCGACTTCGCAGCGCCCACCGGCACCCCGGTGTGGGCGGCGGCCGACGGCGTGATCGTCCAGCGCGGCGTGGCCGGCGGCGCCGGCAACATGGTGACGCTCCGCCACGACAGCGGCCTGACCACGCTCTACATGCACCTGTCGAAGTTTGCCGGTGGCCAGAAGCTCGGGACGCGGGTCGCGGCCAAGACCGTGATCGGATACGTCGGGACCACCGGGCTGTCGACCGGTCCGCACCTGCACTTCGGGGTCAAGAAGGGCGGCGCCTACGTCGACTTCCAGAAGCTGGCGCCGACCCGGGTCGGTGGCGTGGGACGGAAGGATCTCCCGGCCTTCCAGGCCGCAGTCGGCCCACTCGTCACCCGGCTGCAGCGCATCTCGACCACCGCGCCGGCGGTGCCGCCGGGCTCGGCTGCGCCGGTGCTTGCCGCGCCGCCGAGCTGATCTGCGTCCGGCGGCAGGACGGACGACGGCAGGCGCGGTCGACCTTTGCCGTCGCCGTCGGCGCACGCTGGGCGCAATCGTGGGTTGCCGGGCGGGCGCGTTGCGCGCATCCTTTTGGAAGTCACGGAGGTCTTCTTGCTCAAGCTCCTGCTGGGTCTGTTAAAGGGTGCGGTCATCGGTGGGGCGCTCGGGTATGGCGCCTACGCCGCCGGCCTCGACGGTATTTTTAACTGGGTCACCTACGGCCTCTGCGGCGCCCTGGTCGGGGTGGTCGCCGGGCGTCCGATCTGGGCGCTCATCACCGACAAGAACTCGACCAGCTGGATCTCGGTGCTGAAGGCCGTGTTCGGCTTCGGCATCGCCTGCGGCATCTACGCGCTGGTCGCCAAGGTGTGGGGCGGCTTCGACCTGGTGCTCGGCCAGGAGACCCGCCGCGTGCAGGACTGGCAGCCCATCTTCGGCGCCGCGATCGGCGGCTTCTGGGGAGCCTTCATCGAGATCGACGACGCGATCGGCGGCGACGACAAGGGCAAGGGCGACAAGCCGCCCGCGCGCCCGCTGCCCGCCGGCAAGCCCAAGCCGTAGGCCTCAGGGCAGGGCCAGCTCGACGCCGAACCCGATCCGGTCGCGGCTCCGGCCGTGGTCGCCCAGGTTGGCCGGCTCGGCCCCGCCGGAGAACGGGTTGTCCTGCGGCAAGCCCGGGCGCTCGACCGTGACGCTACGGGCCAGCTGACGCGCGAGGCCGAGCGTGATCACGGCGGCGCCGGCCGACACCTCGAGACCGAGCCCGAGCGTGTGGCCGCCGGCGTCGACGCCGACCGTGGTCGTGCCCTGACGGGCGGCACCCGCCGCCTGCCAGCTCCAGCCGGCCGACATCCACAAGAACCCCGGCAGCAGCGCGACGTCGACCGCGGCGCGCACGGCGCCATGCGAGCGGCGGGCGAACCGGGTGGGGAGCCGGCTCACGGTGGCGGTCGCGCCGCTCTCGTCGCGCACGCGCGCGCCGTCGATCGTCCAGGCGTCCTGGCCGGTCGGGTACATCCACGCCGCCGCGCCCACCTCGGTCGCCCATCGATCGCCGAGCCAGCGCATGCCGACCGCCAGCGTGAGCGCCGATCCGAACCGCCCGTGCGCGGTGGCGCCGGCCGCCTCGACTCCCGGCGACGACCGGACCGCCGCGAGCGAGACCGGGCCGGTGGCGCGCACGTCGTCGGCCCACGCGGCGCCTAGCGCCAGCTCGATCGGGACGTCGGCGGGCGCGATCAGCGCGCCGATCGCGCCGCCCGGCACCAGCCGGTCGTCAGCGGCGATCGCGACCTCGACATCGCGGGCCGGTGAGCTCGGGCCATCACGGCCACTGAAACCCGCCCAGATCCGCCGGGTCTCGCGGGCGTCGACCTGGCCGAGCGTCACGGTCGCGCCGATCGCGAGCCAGTCGGTCGCGCGCACCGCCGCCGCCGCCGCCACGCTCGCCCGGGTCCACCGCGCGGCCTGCCCGGCGTAGCGGTGGGGATGATCCGCGATCACCGCCGGGTCGGGCAGGCCGTCCGCCGGCGTCGGCAGCTGGCGATCGATCGACTCGGTGACCGCGACGCTGGCGCCGAGCACCACCCGCTCCCAGCCGCCCTGCACGCCGATCAGCGGCACCAGCTCGGCGGGGCCGAGGTCGCGCACCCGCGGATGCCCGGGCGCGTCGAGCCACACCGCGTCGTCGACCGCCAGCCCCGCGAGCTGCCCGCGCACGCCCCCGCGTCGCGCGATCGCGGCCGGACACAGGAACACCGCCGCGGCCCCGTCGTCGGAGACCAGGCTGGCGCCGGCGTGACCGATCGCCCGAGGCGACAGCAGGTCGAGCTCGCCGCCGGCGCTCGCCACCGCCGGCGCGAGGACCAGGGCGCCGAGAGCGGCAAGGGCGCGGACCACGCGCCACGATACCCCAGCGCGCGTCGCGACCGCAGCGTGCTAGCAGCTGCAGCAGCGGTCGTTGCCGCGCTTGCAGGCAACCTTGCCGCTGTCGCAACGGCCGGCGGCCCAGGCGTCGCCGGGCAACTCGGCGGCGAGGTCGCAGATCGCGGCCGCGTTGTCGCAGATCGAGTCGCCCAGCCGGCACACGTCCTGGCAGGTCTCGCGCGGTGAGCGCGCGCACGCGGTGCGCAGGTCGGCCATCGGCACGCCGCCCGCGGCCTCGATCGACGTCGGGTCGGGCGCCTCGAGTTCGGCGGCGACCAGCTGGCTCGCGATCTCGGCATCGAGCCGGCGGATCTGCTCGCGGAGCTCGTCAGGGCGGCCGGCCAGCGGAGGCGCCTGGGTGCCAGCGGCCTCCCTGGTCGTCGCGGGAGACCGACCGGCGCTGCCGGCGCAGGCGAGGAGCGCGGTCGCGACCGTCGCCGCCGCCAGCATGCGCGGGGCCGCCATGCGCCGGATCACGGGCTCACCTCGGGCTCGCGGTCGCGGTCGCAGGTGCAGCAGCGCTGCTGGGCCTCGCGGCACGACGCCTTCGCGCTATCGCACTTGTCCTGGGCCCAGGCGTCGTTGCCGAGCTCGGCGGCGAGCGCGCAGATGTTCTCGGCGTTGTCGCAGATCGCGTCGGCGAGATCGCACACGTCGGTGCAGGTCGCGCGTTGTTCGCGCGGCCGCACGCACGCGCGGGCCGCGGTCGAGACCGACATGCGCTTGATCGCGACCACCGACGACACCTCGGGCTCGACCTGCAGGCCGGCCTCGCGCCGCCAGTCGCGGATCTGGGTCCAGAGCGCCGTGATCTCGTTGCGGCGGCCCTGCGCTGCCTGCCACGCGGGCGCCTGGGTCGGCCGGCTGCATGCGAAGGCGAAGAGGCAGGCGCCAGCGAGCGCCGCGACCGCGCTGATCGCGACCGCGCGGCCGGCCCCGGCGTGCGGCCGGCCCGCGGCGGGGCCTCGTGGCGCGGGCCGCATCACCGCTCTCCCATGAGTCGCTTCTGCAGCGCCTCGGCGATCTGGTTCGAGCGCTCGAGCGCCATGATCGCCTGCTTGCGCAGCTCGTCGGCCCGCGCGTCGTCGGCGGGCGCCCCGGTGCCGTCGAGGATCGCGGCCTGCGCGCGCAGGACCTCGCTCCGCACCGTATGCAGGTTGGCGACGAAGAACGACTCGCGGGTCGCTGCCCCCAGGCCCTCGTCGACGACGCTCATCGCCGCCTCGAGCTGGGCCTGACCGACCAGCAGCTTGGCCAGGAGCGCGCGGGCGTCGAGCCGGACATCCTCGGCCTCGGGCGCGCCCGCGGGGAACGGCAGGGTGAGGATCTGTCGGACCGCCGCGGTGGCCTCGGGGAGCTTGCCATCACCCATGTAGACCCGCGCCATCTGATGAAAATTCTTCGCGCGCAGCAGCGCGAGCATCAGCTCGTCGTCGATCGCGTCCTCGGGCGCTGTGATCCGGACCGCGGCAGGCCGCTCCCGGTCGCCATCGCCCGACGAGCAGGCCGGGCCCACCGCGCCGGCAACCCCCAGGGCGAGCCCGAGCGCGACGACCCGTCGGCGACCGACAGCGAAGAACCTCATGGCGTACCTCCACGCAACCCGGGCCGTTCGAACGTGCGCTCGCGATAACCGGCGAGCCGGTCGGCGTAGATCGTCTCGATGCGACCGAGCGCATCGCCGCTCGCCTCGCGCGCGATCGCGCCGATCAGCGGGTCGGCCGGCCGCGAGCGCCAGTGGGTGGGCAGGGTCGGCTGCGCGGCCACCGGCGGCGGCGGCGGCGGGCGACGACCGGCGATCAGGATCGCGACCGCCGCGGCCGCGACCGCCGAGGTGACGCCGGCGATCGCCCACGGGGCGGCGCGCCGCCAGCGCGGTCCGCGCAGCGGCGCCACCCCGGCAGCGGCCGCGGTGATCGACGGATCGGTCAGCCGCGGGCCACCGCCGCCACCGCCGCGGCGCTCGATCGCGGTGGCCAGCGCGGCCTCGATGATCGAGCGCTGCTTGCCGGCGTTCAGCTCGACCGGGCGGACCGCCGCCCGCAGCGCGGTCGCGACCTCGAGCAGCCCGCGATCCTCGGCGGGCACCGCGGCCGGCGTGCGCCCGGTCAGGAGCTTGTCGACCAGCTCGCCGAACGAGCGCGCGCGCGCCTTTTCGCCGGCATCGGCCGGGGCGTCGGGCGCCGGCAACGGGCCCAGGCGCAGGTCGGCGTCGTCGTCGCCGTGGAGGTCGGGGTCGTGGTCGTCGCGGGTCATGGGGCTTCGTCTCGGCAGCGGCGGCGCAGGGCGGTGGGGCGGGCGGCGCTCATACGGCAGCCGCCGGGATCTTGTCGCCGAATCTTTTACGGAACGAGCGGACGGCGCGGTGGAGCAGCACGTCGAAGGTGCCGACCGTGATCGCGAACCGGCGCGCGCACTCGTCGCGCGACAGCTCGTCGATCAACCGTAGCTGGATCGCGGCCCGGTAGCGCTCGGGAAGCTCGGCAAGGGCGACATCGATGCGCTCGCGATGGGCGCGCCGCTCCTCCTCGGCCATGATCACGGCGTCGGCCGCGCTGGCGGGGTCGGTCTCGGTCGACAGCTCCTGCGCCATCGCGTCGGCCAGGCGGCGCGACCGCTTGTTCGACCGGTGGACGTCGTAGACCTTGTTGATCGCGATCTGGCGCAACCACGGGTAGATGGTCTTGCCCTGCCAGGTGAAGCGGTTGATCTTCTCGACCGCGGTCGCCAGGGTGTCGCGCAGCACGTCCTCGGCGGTCGCGGCGTCGCCCAGCCTCGGCAGGATCACTGTCGAGTAGAGCGGCTGGGCGTAGCGTTCGAGGATAGGTCGCATGGCGTCGAGGTTGCCGCGCTGGGCCTCCTCGACCAGGCGTTGCTCCTCGTCGAGCAGGACGCTGTGATCTGTCGCAGGTTCGGAGGCCAAGTACCGATCCCCTAACGCCGAGTGGCTAGCGCACCTTACACACCCGGCGGCGGCGCCGGACCGCGCAGGCGGCCATCGTACCGCACCGCCACCAGCGTGAGGCCGTGAGCGGGCGCGGTCTGCCCGGCCCGGCGGCGGTCCCGAGACGCAATGATCTCCGCGATCTGCGCGGCGGCGAGGCGGCCTTCGCCCACGCCGAGCAGGGTCCCGACCAGGATCCGGACCATGTTGCGCAGGAAGGCATCGCCCTCGACGTCGATCGCCAGCACGTCGGGATCGCCCATCCGGGGGCCGATCTCGACGCGGTGCAGGGTCCGGGTGGTGGTGCGCGCCGCGCAGCCGGTGGCCCGGAAGCCCGCGAAGTCGTGGCGCCCGATGAACCCGCGGGCGGCCTCGGCCATCGCCGCGTGATCGAGCGCCTCGGGCCGGTGCCAGGCCCAGCGTGCCCAGCGCGGCGATCGGTCGGCGCGGTTCACCACCAGGTACTGGTAGTGCTTCCCGCTGGCGGAGAAGCGGGGATGGAAGTCGGCGGGCACCTCGGCGACGTCGGTGACCGCGATCGCCGGCGGCAACAGGCCGTTGAGGCCGCGGCGCAGGCCGTGGACCGGGATGGTCCGCACGGTCTGGAAGGTCGCGACCTGGCCGAGCGCGTGGACGCCGGCGTCGGTGCGCGACGCGCCGGTGACCCGCACCTCGTGCTGCAGCATGGTCGCCAGCGCGCGCTCGAGATGCGCCTGCACGGTCGGCGCGTTGGGCTGGCGCTGCCACCCGCCCAGCTCGGTGCCGTCGTACTCGATCGTCAGCCGCAGCTGGCGGGTCGCGCCGGCTGCCGAGGGCTCACGATCGTCGTCGTCCACCGCGGTCAGAACTCGAAGTCGATGCCGCCCGACCAGGTGGTGTCGCCGAGCGACATCTTCTTCTCGCTGCCGAAGCCGTCGACCCACGCGGTCGAGACCTCCGCGAAGAAGCCGGCGTGCTCGATGCCGCTGTCGCGCATCGACCGTGCGCCGTCGGGATCGATCCGCTCGGCACGGAGCGAGAGCCCGGCGGCCGCGACCAGGCCCATCGAGGCCCCGCGGGCACGGTCACTCACGCAGCTCATCTCGTCCGTCTCGCAGACGTCCGACACCTTGCCGTCGGGGCGGGTGATCCACCAGACGTAGTAGCCGAGGCCGCCGCGCAGGTAGGGCACCACCGGCACGCCCCACTGATCGTCGAGCTGGGAGACGCGATAGATCGCGGT
>JBKJLC010000283.1:0-89179 GCA_046597055.1 Kofleriaceae bacterium
GCCGAGGAGATCGAGTCACGGGTGACGCTGGTCGATGGCGAGCTCGACCACACGGCGCTGGCGGCGTGGCTCACAAGCTTCAAGCGCGTGGCGATCGACGCCGATCACCGGTTCCAACTCGAGAGCGTGACCGTGTCTGCCGAGCGTCTCGGCCCAGGTCGCGACGCCGCGTGGCATCTCGAGCTTCATTTCGAACTGCTCGACTTCGAATCAGGCGGGTCGGTCAGGCATGCACAGCAGTTCCTGCTGACGTCACAGTCCGACTCGTCGGTCGACGCGGAACGCTATCGGCTTCTCGAAGACTAGCTGGACGGGCGAATGCAGCGAATGGTTGCGTTGCCATCGAGCCCACGGCGGAAGCGCCGCCCGCCGTTCATCAGGTGCGCCGGAAAGCCCGCGGCGCCGCCCCGGACGAGGCCGCACTGCTGGTTGCCATGGTGGACCCCATCCACGCACGCCGGGTCGCGTACGCACGCGTCGGTCCCGACCGGATCGACGCACGGTTCGGGGCAACTCGGCGCCGGGTCCCAGCAGTCGCGGACCCACTCGGTCGCGTTGCCGCCGAGATCCAAGATCCCGGCGGGCGACACGTCGCGCGGACAGCTTCCCACCGGCGCGGTGCCATCGAGATCGCGGCTGCCGGGCTCTTGCGTGCAGTTCGCGAGACCCGGCGCGAACGCATCGCCCCATGGATAGTGCCGGTCACGTCCGGTTGCCGGATCATGGAGCGCGGCCAGCTCCCACTGTGCCTCGGTGGGCAGCTCCTTGGCGGCCCAGGCGCAGTAGGCCGCCGCCGAGATCCGGACGGTCTTGATCGGATGGCGCGCCCTGGCCGCGACCACCTGGTAGCCGGTGGGTGAACGGGTCCACTGGTCGTCATGCTGCTGGCGGCTATCGATGCACTCGCCCCGCAGGGCACCGTCACAGCGATTGTCGACCGCGTTGACGAAGCGCACGAACTGCTCGACGGTCACCTCGTGCTGGTCCATGTAGAACCCGCGCGAGACGCGAACGCGTCGTGGTGGGACATCGAACGGACCGGCGTGCTCCGGCCGCGCGCCCATCGTGAGCTCGCCGGGCGGGACCCAGCACATCGGCGCCGGATCATGGTCGGGCTTGGGCGCGGCGTCGGTCCCGCAGCGGGGACCCTGCCACGTCTCTCGCGGCGCCGCGGCGCGCTCGCAGCCGCCGAGGACCGCGAGCGTCAGCAGGAGCCCCTCGACCGTGCTTGCCCGCGCCGTCACGGCGCAGGGACGACGATGCGACGCACCAGGCCGTTGATCGTGGTGACGTAGAGCTCACCGGTCGCATCCTCGTGGATCGAGGTGATCGCGCCGATGTTGGGGATGACCTCGCGGTCATTCTGGTCGTTGCCGTTGACGTACTCGAACGCCCAGATATCCCCGGCATAGTGATCGCCATAGAAATAGGTGCCGACCAGGTCCGGGAAGCAGGTGCCCCGGTAGACCTGACCACCCATGATCGACTTCCAGCCCTGGGTACCGGTCTTGAACAGGACGGGAGCGAGCAGGCCGGTCGTGTCGCAGGTTCCCGGCGGCTCATGACAGCGGGTGGCCTCGAGGGTGTCCCAGCCCCAGTTGATGCCAGGCGTGTTCGGTGCCACGTCGATCTCCTCGAGGTTGTCGGGGTTGGGGCCCTGGCCGACGTCGCCGATGTAGATGTTCCCGTTGGCCCGGTCAAACGTGAAGCGGAACGGGTTACGCAGGCCCTTGTGCCAGATTTCGGGCTTGGGCTGGCCAGCACCGCCGGCCGAGTCCTGGTGCGGGTTGTCGGTCGGGATCCCGTAGGCTCGGGGCGGGGTCCGGGTGTCGACGTCGATGCGCAGCAGCTTGCCGAACCACTCACTGTCCTTCTGAGCGAGCTCGTCGGGATCATCGCCACCGCCGCCATCGCCGATCGCGATGTAGAGTTTGCCGTCGGGACCAAACTCGATCGAGCCGCCATTGTGGTTTGTCGCTGGATCTGGGAACCGCAGCACCTCGCGGTAGGTGCTCGCCAGTGCGACATCGGTGCCGTGCGTCGCGCGGTACTCGGCGATGACGTGATCGCCGTTCGTCTTTGCCGAGAAGTGCACGTAGAAGCGGTCGTTGCTGCGGAACTCCGGGTGGAAGGCAAGCCCGAGCAGACCGCGTTCGCTACCAAGGAGGATGGGGCCGCTCGCACCGGTCAGGTTGAGGAACGGCTCCGGCACCAGCGCTCCATTCTTGATGATGCGGATGCGTCCGTCCTTCTCGACCACGAACAGGCGCGGATCGCCTGGAGCGAAGGTGACCAGCACCGGCTCGTCGAGGCCGGTGGCGACCGGCTCGAGGCGCACGTTCGTGCCGCTGCGAGGCGTACAGGTCGCGACCGCGGCGTCGGCTGGAACGTCACCCGCGTCGGGATCCGTGTTCTGGCCACCATCGCCGCCGCCGGGGGTGGTGGGAGCGTCGGGGCCTACCGCCTTGTCACCCCCGCAACCCGCCGTAAGTACCAGAGACAACAGACTCATCGGGACGACAGCGCGCATGCCCGGACTATATGTCAGTCGTCGCGGACCCCGCGTGACGTGGCCATCATCGCCGCTGACAACCGGTCACGGCGGCTTGGTGCGGCTGGCAGGCACCGACGCGGGCGCAACCTTCCTGCTCACGCCGCGCGCGAGCCGGCCGACCGCGATCATCACGAGGCCGGCGAGGGCGAGCGGGAGGAGGAAGACCCAGCCAACGAGCGAGCTCGCGTCGGACGAGCCGCCGTAGAGGACGAGCGCGACGACCATGCCGATCACCAGGACCGCGACCGCGGCGAGGTAGCCGACGAGCTCGATCTTGCGGCGGCGCAGGCTCTGCTCGAGCATCGTGACGAGCTCGGCGGCCTTCTCGGGCGGCATCGCGGCCACCGCCTCCTGGATCTGGGCGCGGAACGCCGGATCGGCGAGGCGCTCGGCGAGGTCCTGGGGCTTGGGTTTGGCGTCGGAGGTGGCCATGCGGGCGGCCGGCATTGTGGCATGGTCCGCGCGATGACGACCGTGAAGATCCGCGACGACCTCGGCCGCGACATCTTGATCGGGCGCCCGCCCCGGCGGATCGTCTCGCTGGTCCCGAGCGACACGTACACGCTGTTCGCGCTCGGCGCCGGCGACCGGGTCGTGGGCCGCACCACCTACTGCGAGCTGCCGGCCGCGGCCGGCGCGATCCCCACCGTCGGCGGCACCAAGAACGTCGACGTCGAGGCGGTGCTGGCGCTCGAGCCGGACTTCGTGATCGCCAACCAGGAGGAGAACACCCGGGTCGCGCTCGAGGCGCTGGCCGCCCGCGGGGTGCGCACGCTGGTGTCGCTGCCGCGGCGCGCGGCCGACGGGCTCGCTCACATGGCGCGGCTGGCGCGGGCGCTTGGCGTGGCCAAGGAGCCGGCGGTGGTCGAGCTGGTCCGGCGCGGCTACGACGAGCTGCGCGCGGCCGAGGCCACCCGCGCGGCCAGCGGGCGCCGCGCGTTCGTGCCGATCTGGATGGATCCGCTGATGACGCTCAACGGCGACACCTTCGGCTCCGACGTGCTGGCGCTGTGCGGGGTGAGCAACGTCTTCGCCGAGCGGCTGCGGCTGTATCCGCTGGCGGCCGATCTCGGCAAGGCGATCGCGCAGGACGCCGCCGGGCGCGACGTCCGGTACCCGCGCGTCACCGAGGACGAGCTGCGCACGCGCGCGCCCGATCTGGTGCTCTTGCCCGACGAGCCGTACACGTTCTCGGCCGCCGATCGCGCGGCGCTGGCCGCGATCGACACCCCGGCGGCGCAGGCCGGCGCGATCATCGACGTCAGCGGCAAGGATCTGTTCTGGTACGGCGCGTGGACCATCGACGCGCTGCCACGCCTGCGCGCCCAGCTGGCCGCGCTCGCCGCCGCGGCGTAGTGGTGTAGGGTTCGCCGCGATGGAGCGGCTCCACCTCATCGACGGGCACGGATACATCTTCCGGGCCCACTACGGCCTGATGAGCTCGTCGCGCGGCGACCGCAAAGAGGTGCGGCTGTCGACCGCCGAGGGCATGCCGACCGGTGCGCTCTACGTGTTCGCCCGCATGCTGCTGCGCCTGCACGACGACCTCCGGCCCGAACGCATGGCGGTGGTGTTCGACTCCGGCCGCAAGACGTTCCGCTCCGACATCTATCCCGAGTACAAGGCCAACCGGTCGGCGCCGCCCGAGGATCTGACGATCCAGATGCCGTTCTTCGAGCCGCTGGTGAGGGCGATGGGGTGGCCGGTGGTCGTGGTGCCCGGGGTCGAGGCCGACGACGTGGTCGCCACCCTGGTCGAGCAGGCCCGCGCGCGCGACTGGGAGGTGGTGATCTTCTCGGCCGACAAGGATCTCATGCAGCTGGTCAGCGACCAGGTGACGATGATCGACGCGATGCGCCAGTTCACGTACACGCGCGAGGCGGTGATCGCGAAGTTCGGGATCCCGCCCGACCGCATCCCCGACTTCCTCGCGCTCAAGGGCGACACCAGCGACAACATCCCGGGCATGGCCGGCGTCGGTGACAAGACCGCCGCCGAGCTGGTCACCGCGTACGGCTCGATCGAGGAGCTGATCGCGGCCAACCCCAAGGTGCGCGGCAAGCACCCGCTCACCGATCCGGCGGTGGTCGAGAAGCTGCGCATCTCGCGCCGGCTGGTCGAGCTCGAGCGCACGGTGGTGGTCCCCCGCGAGCTCGACGAGCTGGTCGCCGGGCCCTGGGACAACGCGGCCCTGGTCAAGCTGTTCACCGAGCTCGAGTTCAACAACATGCTCGACCGGGTGGCGTCGGCGCCGCCGCCGATGATGCCGCAGGAGGTGCCGGCCGGCCCGATCCCGATCCTCGCCGAGCCGACCCTGGCCACGACCGCCGACGAGATCGCCGCGCTGGTCCACCGCGTGCGTGCCGCCGGCAAGTGCACGCTGACGATCGAGGCGGTCGGCCGCAACGATCGCGCCACCGTGGTCGGGATCGCGGTCGCGGTCCCCGGTCACCCGGCCGCGTACGTGCCGGTCGCGCATCGCTCGCTGACCGCGGGGCCGTCGCCCGACGAGGCGGCGCTGGCCCCGCTGGCGGCGGTGCTGGCCGATCCGGCGATCCGCAAGATCCTGCACGACGCCAAGGGCGCGATCCGGGTGCTGGCCGGGCGCGGCTGGACCCTCGAGGGCATCGCGGACGACACGATGCTGGCGGCGTTCCTGCTCGACGCGACCAAGGATCCGAGCGCGGCCGAGGCGGTCGCGGCCCAGATCACCGGCGTCGACGTGATGGCGCGCGCGCAGGCGGTCAAGAAGGCCGGCTTCGAGGGGGTCGCACCCGACGAGGCGGCGCGCTGGCTGGGCCGGGTCGCCGACGCCACCCAGCTGGCGGCGCCCGAGCTGTGCCGGCGCGTGGTCTCGAACGGGCTCGAGCCGCTCTACCGCGACGTCGAGCTGCCGCTGGCGCGCCTGCTCGCCGAGGTCGAGCGCACCGGCATCTGCATCGACGCGCCGCACTTCCAGCGGCTGTCCGACGAGGTCGGCGCCCAGATCGCCGCGCTGGAGCGCCAGGTGTTCGAGCTGATCGGCACCGAGATCAACCTCGGCTCGCCCAAGCAGCTCGCCCACCTGCTGTTCGAGCAGCTCAAGCTCGACAGCGACCGGATGAAGAAGACCAAGACCGGGTACTCGACCGACCACGAGGTCCTCGAGAGCCTGATCGAGGCCCACCCGGTGGTGAAGCCGATCCTCGAGCACCGCGAGCTGATCAAGCTCAAGGGCACCTACCTCGACGCGCTGCCGCCGCTGGTCAACCCGCGCACCGGCCGGGTCCACACCACGTTCAACCAGGTGGTGGCCGCGACCGGCCGCATCTCGTCGCAGGATCCCAACCTGCAGAACATCCCGATCCGCAGCGAGCTGGGCCGGTCGATCCGGCGCGGCTTCATCGCCGGGCCTGGCAAGGTCCTGATCGCCGCCGACTACTCGCAGATCGAGCTGCGCATCCTCGCGCACCTCTCGCACGACCCGGTGCTGATGAAGGCGTTCCGCGAGAAGATCGACGTCCACACCCAGACCGCCGCCGAGGTGTTCGGCCTGCCGCTCGACCAGGTCGGGGCCAAGGAGCGCCGGATCGCCAAGGCGGTGAACTACGGCCTGGCCTACGGCCAGTCGGACTTCGGGCTGGCCCGCGTGCTCGATATCTCCCGCCGCGAGGCCCACGACTACAGCCAGCGCTACTTCGAGCGGTTCCCGACCGTCCGCAAGTTCATGGAGGATGTCGTGGCCCAGGCCCGCGCCCGCGGCGGCGCCCGCACCGTGCTCGGCCGCTGGCGTCCGATCCCGGACCTCAAGTCCAAGAGCCCGGTCGCCCGCCGCGCCGCCGAGCGCATCGCCCAGAACACGCCGATGCAGGGCACCGGCGCCGACATCATCAAGCTGGCGATGCTCAAGTCGCACGCGCGCCTGGCCCGCGAGCGGCTGCCCGGCGTCATGCTCCTCACGGTCCACGACGAGCTCGTGTTCGAGACCGAGCCCGACCACGCCGAGGCGGTCGCCATCGTCGTCCGCGAGGAGATGGAGCGCGCCTACCAGCTCGACGTCCCGCTCGACGTCGAGATCGGCATCGCCCGCGCGTGGACCGACGCCTGAGGCCCGGGCGGCGTCCGGCTGGCGCCGCCGACGCACACATGTCGCCGCCGTCGGCCCGTGTCGCACCGGTGGGTTGCGCAGGTTGCGCAGACGGCGGCAACGGCAGCTGCCGTGTCTGGCTGGCGGTCAGGGGCGGTGGCTGCATCGTCCCAGAAGTCCACGGTCAGCGGCGGGCACGCGAGTTGCTCTCGGGTTCGCCGTGAAAACCGCCACGTTTGTCCTCACTTCCCTGCTCCTCGGCTGCGCCAGCGACAAGCTCCCCGATCCCGGTCCCGAGTTCGGCGAAGACACGCTCATGGCCGACGCCAAGGCCGACAGCATCGCGCGACCCAGCTCGTCCGAGCCGATCGCGTTCGGCGCCATCCTGACCGCTCGCTTCGACGCGCGCGCCAAGTACCGCGCCTACACCTTCACCGGCGTGCGCGGCCAGCAGGTCGACCTCTATGTCGATGGCCTCGCCGACCTCGACACTGTGCTCTACCTGTACAACGCCAAGAACGGCGCGCCGACCGGCCGCTCGCTGGTCTTCAACGACGACACCGCGACCCCCGGCTGGATCGTGCGCAGCAATCCGGTCGCGAACGAGCTGAGCGCGAGCACGCGGTACAGCCTGCCCGCCGACGGCAGCTATGCCCTGGTGGCCTCGACCTACGGGCGCGACGGCGTCGGCAAGGCCGAGGTCACGATCGAGACGCCCGCCGCCAGCCTGACCGACGCCCAGGTGCTCGAGCTCGCCAAGGCGTACGCCTGGAACACCGACGTCGAGCCGGGCACCGTGCGCCACCTGTTCGAGAACGAGGCGGCCGCGTACGCCTGGCTGCAGACCAACCAGCCCACCGGCGGCCTCGAGTGGCTGGCCTACGACGGTGACGCCACGCACTTCGTCGAGGGCACCAACGACCTCTGGTCGCAGCGCTTCGAGGTCGCCCGCGCCGATGGCGCGATCACCGTCACGGCCGAGCACTGAGACAGGGGACAGGTCTGAGGCCATCCAATAGTTCACAATAGTTACGGATCCCGCGGGGCCTTTGCTGCCACGGGGCTGCCACGGGGCTGCCACGCGGCGCCAAACACGCTAGTGGGCTCGCTCGTCGGCGGGCTCGATGCCGGGCTCGATGGCGGGCTCGTCGGTGTACTCGCGAGGAGGCGACCACCTCGAACCGGTCTGCCTCGGCCTCAATGATGTGCGGCGCCCGCTGCCCCCGATTCTCGGCCATGGCCGGTCCTCAAGATCGACGGCGCCCTGGTGGTTCGATCACCTCCGGGCGCGCTCCATGGAGCGCCACCGTTGAGCGCTCGAGCGAGCGCGTCACGGAGCGGCCCGAGCGCTCGATCGAGCGCGTCAGCGAGCGGCCCGAGCGCCCGATGGAGCGCGTCAACGAGCGGACTCGGAGGCGTTCGTTGACGCGCTCCAAGCAGCTGATCCCGGAGAAGTTTGCGCTGCAACGAGTGTTCCCGCGGGCGTTTCGGCGAGTGGTCCGGTGAGCGCCACCGGTTGGAGCCGGCCGGCGGTCGCCGCAACCGGGCGCGCGCTCCTGGTTGTGGTGGCGGCTCAATCGTGCGTTCGCCCGGGGGCCGCGCGCTTGCCTGGCAGCGGGGACGCTGGCGGATCCCGGGATGATGCCGAGAGCTGCCTCCGCAGCCGCGAGCAAGTCAGGCGACACACGGCGACACACGCTTCGGATCCGCCGCTTCGCATTCTGGCTTCTACGGAGGTCGAGGGGAGCCGCGCCGCGCCGCGCCGCGCCGTCGAGCGGCGCGCCCGCGTCCGGGCGATCACTCGTCTGGCCCCCTGTCGATGGGCGTAATTGGCAGGGCTTCATCGAAGCGAAGCCCGCTCCAGCCTTCGCCGGTGCCGACGCTGCGAGCACGCCCCAGCCACACGTGGGTGGTGCCGTTAACGCCGCGGCTGCGCCGGGCGAGCCGCGTCACCCGGGTGCCTTCGCGCGGGATCTGCTCCTCGCGGACCCGGTACGGCGTGCCCGCCGCGACCGCGCGCGGCGAGAGGATCTTGCCGCGCGGGGTGACCACCGAGAGCGCCGCGGTGGCCGATAGCAGCGACGCCCGCTCGAGGGCGACCTGGGGGCTGGCGCCCAGCTTGACCGGCTGGAACGGGAACCAGTGGGGCGGCACCGACGACTGCAGTTGGTAGCGGAGCGTGGCGGTGCCAACCGCGGCGACCTCAGCGGCCGCCGGTGGGGCGGCCTGATCTGCGCGACGCTCGCCGCGGCCGAGCGGGCCCTCGACGGTGTGCTCGACCGCCCACGCCAGGTTGGCGGTCTCGTCGCGCAGGAACCGGACTTGCTCGAGCACGCTGCCATCGAGCACGCTGGCGGCGGCGGTGCTCGGGACCAGGAAGCTGTCGGCCAGGCCGCCGTCGGCGCGCGCGGTCGAGAACATGGTGAACCGCCCGACCGCGCCGGCGTGCGCGGCCTCGGCGTCAGCGCGCGGGACCTTGGTCGACTGACCAAAGACGTCGACCACCGTGAGCGCGCTCCGGCACAACGTGCCCACCGGCTGCTCGAACGGCACCAGGTACCAGTCGTTGCCGTGCACCAGCAGGAAGTCCATCAGGATCATCGAAGCCAGGCTGCGACGATCGGGCCGGAGCGCGCCGATGTCGAACCGGCCGTCCTCGAAGTCCCAGAACCGCTCGTTGGGCATGCCGCGGAAGCGCACCGGCCCCGGGATCACCGCGCGCTCGATCGCCGACTGCCGCGCACCGAGCGAGCCGGCCGACGCGCCGCTCTGCGCCCGGTCGAAGGCGTACCACTCGAGATCCCCGCGCGCGTCGGGCGTCGCGTCGAGCGCTGCCCGGCCGCCGGCCGGATCGGTCGCGTAGACCCGCAACTGGTAACCGAGATCGGCCGGCGCCCAGCCCTCGGGATCGCCGTCGCACGGTGGATCCATGGTGGTGGCGACCCAGCGGACCAGCCGGCGCACCGCCTGGCGTGCGAGCTGGCGCCGCTCGTTCGGCACCGCCCACGGCACGCCCCGCGGCGGCAGGTCACCCGGCGGCGCCGCGTCGAGCGGCACGGGTGGCTGCCAGGTCTGGCTCGCCTTCCACAGGGCGACGCCATCGATCGCGCGACCTCGCCACAGCGCCCGCAGCCGCGCGGCGCGCGGATCGGCGTCGACCGCGTCGGTGATCGGATACGCGGCGAGGAAGTGGCCCCGCACGTCGAGCGCGCCGAGGTCGGCCAGGAACCGATCGAAGGTCTGGCCGAGCTCGACCGCGAGCGCGAGGTCGTCGGGCGACATCGCCTCGGACACGGCGTAGCGCTCGAGCGGTGTGTCGCCCGCGACCCGGTGCGCCGGCGCGCCGGGCTGGCCCCACCCGCGCACGTGGCCGAGCTGGGCCGCGATCCGCACGTACGCGGGCGACCCGGCGTCCTCGCCCTCGAATTCGCCGAGCTGCCACTGGCGGGTGAGCAGCCAGGCGGGATCATGGAGGCGGGCGGCGAGGGCATCGGCGAGGTCGGTCGCGCGCGGGCGCGGCTCGAGGCGGTTCCAATAGGTGATCGAGGGCATGTTCACTCCGACGCGAGGACCGAGATCTCGTTGATCGTCTGGCCCGCCAGATCGAGGGTGATGGTGTCGTTGGCGAGGTTGGCCGCCAGGTAGGTCGTGGGCGCGAACATGCCGAGCACGCCGAGGTGCTCGGCGTCCACCGCGCGGATCTTCGCGAGGTCGAGCGTCTCGTGCAGGATGTCGACCAGGCTCGGCAGGTTCCAGCCGCCGCCGAGCACCGGCGGCACCGCGAGCAGCACGCACTGCGGCGCCTCGGCGCCCGGTGCGTCGTGGTGGACCGCGAAGCTGGTGTCCTGGATGGCTGACGGGATCAGCTCGGCCCACTCGTCGAGGAGCAGCCCCGCCCAGCCGCCGCCGGGCGTGAACGTGAGGTGACGGGTGACCGCCAGCGACAGAGCCCCGGCCGGCGGCGGTGCCTTGCCGTCCTTGGGATGGAAGCGACCGCCAAACCAGCGCGTCCCCGGTGCGTGGGGGAGCTGGCCGATCTGCAGCTCGAAGCGCCCGCCGCCGATCGCCTCGGACGCCATCGTCGCGAGCCGCAGCGCGGCGAGCGGCGGTCTCACCCGCGCGGCGCCCTCGAACCAGCGGCGCGGCGCGTACGGGTCGCCGACCAGCGTCGGCCCGTGGGCGATCGCCGCGTCGATGGCGGCGCGGTTTCCGGGCAGAAACGGCGACAGGATCGGCACGGTGTCACCGAACATCGCGCGCAGCGCCTCACGCGGCGCGGTCGCCACGTCGGCCGCGTTCAGCCGACGCTGCAGCTCCGCGTGGGCGGCCTCGGCCTGCGCCAGCAGGGCCGGTCGGGTGGCGGGATCGGCATCGTCGGTGCTCGCCGGGGTCGCCGCGCGCAGGCCGAAGCCCACCGCAGCCCACAGCTGGCTGCGCAAGACGTCGAGCGACACGGGGGCAGCCGGTGCCGACGCCTCGGTTCGCGCCTGGACCAGGAGCCCGCGGGTCACGACCAGGCGCTCGCGGGCGTCCAGCAGGCGCGCGGCCAGCGCCTCCTGCGGCGTCTCGGGCGGCGGTTCGTCGCCCGGTATGACCAGGTCGCTGGCAACCAGCGGACGCGCCGCGTCTACCGACTCGCCGATCAGCCGCGCGACCTCTAGCAGCTCGAGGAAGGTCACGTCCCGCGGCGCCGCCGGATCGCGGCGGTGATCGATCTCGAGGCCGCGTCGGCCGCGATCGCGCGTGGCGACCACCTGCGCGAGGCGCGCCGCCAGCTCGCCACGGCCGTCGAGATCGGTGGCGCGCGCCATCGCGACCACGTCGAACGGCGACAGCGCGAGCTCCGCCAGCGTGACGGTCACGCTGCGGCGCGCCCCGCCGCCGGCCGGGTCGGGAAACGACACCCGCGCGCGGACCCGCTGCGGATCGCCGAGTACCTCGCCAAGCCACGCGCCCAGCCGGGGCTCGGCCACCCGACGCGGCGTGAGGCTCGGCCACGTGGGCGGGAAGGTGCCGCTGCCGAGCAGGATCGCGACCCGGTGGGTACCGGCGATGCCGCCGCGTGGCATGGCGGCAACCTGAGGATCGGGGACGTCGCCTTCGCCAGCCAGCGATGCGAGCGTCGCGCTGGCGCGCTCGGTGTTGCCGCGCACGGTCTGGTAGATCGACTCGGCCAGCAGCAGGTCAGCCGCGCTGTCGAGATCAGCGTCGAGCGCGAGCAGGCACACCGCCAGCCGGTCGCGATGGACCGTCGCGACCGGCGGTAGCGCGGCCCACGGGATGGTGGCCGCGGTGGTGCTGCCCGCCAGCGCGGTCCGGAGCGCGACACCGTCGACGACGTTGCGCGCGGCGATGCGGTCCGTCGGCTCGTCCAGCACCGCCGGATCCCGACCCAGCGGGAAGTGCGCGCGGAACGGGGCGATGAACATGTCGAGGCCAGTATCGTGGACCGCGCGCTCGAACCGGTACCCGAGCACCGCCCCGAGCGGGAGCCCCTGGCGGACCCCGTCGAGCAGCTCGCGCGCGCGGCGGACGCGCTGCGACGACAGGTCGACCGCGACCTCCGCGCGCGCGGCGCCGGTGCGGGTGAGGTGCGCGTTGCGCAGCACCGCGGCCGCGGCGGCGTGGGCCGCCGACGGGGCGTGGATGAAGCCGCCCGCGGTGCCGCCGCGCGGGGTCGTGCGGCGGCGCAGGTTCTCGACCCAACCGTACGCGCCGACGTGGATGCCGGCCGGAGCGGTCTTGCGCATCGCGGCGAGCCGGCGCGTCGCCATCGACGTGATCCACGCATCGAGCCGGTGCGAGCTCACGTCGAGGGTCTCGCGTAGGAGGCGCTCGAGCTCGGCGGGCGGCACCTTCTCGAGCACCTGCAGGTTGGCGCGATACGTGCGCACCTTGGCGCGATCCCCGTCGGTCGAGGGCGCGAGCAGCCACTCGCCGAGTGACTTGGTGCCGGTGAGCCCGGCGAGCGGCCGGCTCAGCCGCTCCCAGGTCGTGAGCCGCGCCTCGGTCCCCGGGGCGATCTTGTGGAGCTCGTGCTCCAGGCGC
This sequence comes from Kofleriaceae bacterium, assembly GCA_046597055.1. GTDB lineage: Bacteria > Myxococcota_A > Polyangia > Haliangiales > Haliangiaceae > UBA2376. The sequence goes on from JBKJLC010000283.1 coordinate 12,669, forward strand.
TCGATGGGCTGGGCCACCCCGGTGCGGATCGCGAGCTCCAGCCCGAGCCGGGCGTAGACGATCAGCGATGCCTGGCGCAGCAGGTGATACAGGACCGGGTTGCCGAACGCCGGGTGCCCGGCGAGGCCGGCGTCGCGCAGGCTGGCGGTCGACGCGGTGCGCAGCTCGCGGATGTAGTTGGGCGTGAGCTCGCCCTCCTCGGTGAGCGGCGCGCCGGTCACCAGCGGGCGGCCGATGCGCGCGGCCTTGTCGCTGAACGTCATCCGGGTGACGCGCGGGTGGCTGCCGGTCAGCCCGGCCTCGGCCAGCGCGGCCGACGCCAACGTCGCGCGCGCGGTGGCCTCGACCGCCGGGTCGAGCCCGATGAGCCGCCACAGGTTCTGGACGTAGCCGGGACCGACCACCTCGCGCGAGCGGAGCTCCCGGCTCAAGGCATCGCGGCTCAGGACGCCGAGCAGATCGTGGTCGGCGTCGCCGGTCTGGCCGACCCGCGGCACCGCGCTGGCCCGCGCCAGAAACCGCGCGCGCCAGACGTTGAGCAGGCGGACCAGCCCGGTGTCGATCGCGGTGGCCGCGCCTTGCCAGCGGCCGAGCGAGGTCGCCGGCAGGATACCGTAGGGCACGTGCCCGACGCGCATCGCGGGCAGCGGGCCGCGGCCGCGCACGTACTCGAGGACGTGGCCCTGGACCGCGTCGATCTGGGCGGTATCGAGCAGCGGCGTCATCATCTGCTCGAGGAAATAGCCGAGCGTGCACGGCCAGAGCGCATGGAGCATCGCCGCCGCCGCCGCCTGCTCGGTGCGGCGGGCGCCGTCGATCCGGGCCAATGGGGGCGCGGCCGTGGCCGGCAGCCCGAGCGCGCGCGTCAGGGCGTCGGCATCGGTACCCACGACCAGGCCAGCGTGGCCGCTGGCCCGCTCGATCGCGAAGCTCTGCACGGCATCGCCGGGCGGCGGGTAGCCCGACGGCGCGAGCGCCGAGTTATTGGTCGGCGTGCCCTGGCGGACCAGCGCCAGGCCGCGCGTGTAGTGGTGGGCGTCGAACAGGGCCGCCAGCTCGGCCGCGGCATCCCCCGGGGGCACACCGGTGCGGACGCCGAGCACCAGCAGGCGATCGAAGCCGGCGTCGAGATCGATCGGTCGCAGCGGGATGGTCAGCGCCATGCCGGCGGCGGCCGCCGCGTCGAAGTCGACCGTCCACAGGAGCTCGCGGTCGATCGTCAGCTCGTCGCGGTGCGCCAGCGACGAGGCATCGGCGGCCAGATCGGGACGGAACGACAGGCGCAGCGGCGTGACGATATCGGCGCCGGTGACCCGCGCGACCTCGACGCCGCCGCGGTAGCCGATCGCCATCCACGCCCGCGGCAGGAGCCGCGCGACCACCTCGGCCAGCACGTCGTCGCGCAGCTCGGGCGCGACGAAGGTCGGTGCGGCCGGTCGCGGCTGCACCGCCACGTTGGTGGGCGCCCCGCGGGCGACCAGCCAGGCCGCCCGCGGCGGTGCGAACTGGGCGACCAGCCCGCGCCAGGCGTCGAGCTCGGCGGTGGGATTCCACGCGGTCTGCCAGTATGTCTGGGCGGCGCGCCACTCGTCGCTAGACAGCGGTCGGCGGTGGGCGTCGGCCACCAGCTCGTCGGGATAGACCCGGACCAGCAAGCGCGGGTTGGTGCCGGTCGCGAACCGCGTCTCGACGCGGACCGGGAACAGCGCGATCGGATAGCTGGTGCTGAGGAGCGGGAGCTCCGCGGCGAGGTCGGCCATGATGTTTCTCGAGAACGGCTCAGGGCAGGAGCTGCGCGCCGTGAAGCGCGACGCGCACCGGCCGCTGGCAGGTGATGACGGCGTGGTCGGCGCCGCGCGCGTACGGCTTGTCGGCGCTGGCCGCGGTCAGGTGCCAGCCGGGCCCGCCGGCGGTCTCGAGGCTCGCGGTCGCGGGCCACGGGGATGCGAGATCGATGTACTGCACGGTGTCGACCAGGTCGGGGCTCGCCACCAGGTGGGTCCAGGCCAGGTCGTAGAGGCTGGTCGGCGCGCTCGCGCCGGTCGCGTCGAGCCCGAACCGCGGCTCGCCGGGCTGCTCCTGGAAGACGAAGAACCAGCCGGGACTGGTGGTGGTGGCGGTGCCGCGCGCCTCGTCGCTGGTGAGCGCGAAGCCGAAGAACGCCACGTCAGGGCGCAGGCGCCCGGCGAACACCGGCTCACGGCGCTCGGTCGCCAGCGCATAGCCGGTGGTGGTCCTGCTGGCCCGCTGGGCGTACACGAGCGTGTTCGGATAGCGGTGCAGCAGCTCGCCGCGCACGACCACGACCAGGTGGGTGCCGCCGGACACCGCCGGCCGCGGGCTGTGGGTCCCGAGCGCGGAGTCCCTGGGCCACAGGTGGATCGGGTGGATGTCCTTCAACGTCTCGGGGGTCGGCGCCGGCGCCAGGCCGGCGGGATCCCAGAACTGCCGGAAGTAGCTGCCACGCTGATCCGACGGGTACTCGTTCCACAGCAGCTCGCGCGACATCTCGTGGTTGAGCCCGACCAGGTACGCCTCGATGAACGCCGGGTTGGTCTCGGCGACCGTGACGCTATCGCGCGGGAGATCGGCGAGCCCGGGCAGCATCCACGCGGGCGACAGCTCGGCCAGCGGCTTGTACATCGGCTGCGGGAACACCGGGTGGGCCATCACCGGCTCGAGCGGGTCGGGCGGGCTCCAGCTGAACCCCGCCCCCTGGACCGCGCGTGCCGCGAACGCCGCCGCGAACGCGACCCGCGGCTGGGTAGCTTGCTCGACGGCGGTCTTCAGCGCGAGCGCGTCGACCCGCTGCAGGGTGCCGCCGGCGCCCGGCGTCACGGTGCGCCCGGCGAGCGTGGCCGCCGCCGTGCGGAACGCCAGCATCGACGGACTGTCCACGCCCGGGACGACATTGAAGCGCGTGATCACGGCCTCGGGGGGATCGATTGGGTCCCATACGACGGCATCGGAACGCACGGGTGCGGCCACGATCGTGCTTGCGGTCGGAAACGCCGTCCGCACCGCGTTCACCACCCACTTGCGCGTGGGGATGGCGCTGCCGACCGGCGGCGGCGTCAAGGCGAGCACGGCGTCCAGCTCGCCGGTGTTGACCCGCGTGAACGCGGGCCGCAGGACGACATCCGGCCGCGCCTGACGACGACCGAGCGGGCCGAGCGGCCGGGCCAGCCGCCGCAGCGCGCCCGAGAGCAGGGCGAACCGCGGCGGGCTGCCGTTGACGCGGTCGCGCGCCGTGCGGCTGGCGACGCGCACCCGCGCCAGGACCGGCGCGGTCAGCACCAGCGCGTCCTCGGGGCCCGCGGTCTGGATGTGCCGACGATGCAGCCGCTCGCCGAGCGCGCGCGCCAGCTGGGCCATGCGGAGGCGCGCGTTGGCCTCGCGGATCCCGTCGACCTGCGCCCACGCCGATGCCATGAGCTCGTGTTGCTTCTGCTGCACCACCTCGGTGCCCAGCGAGGCGGCGATGCGCGTGCGCGGATCCAGGTTGAGCCCGCGGAACCAGGGCGGGGTCGCGGTGGTATCGAGGCGGGCGCGACGTGCGTGCCAGGCGCCGTACAGCGGCGGTGCGACCACCGGCGTGACGCCTCCCTTCTCGAGCGCGTCGAACGGTCGGTTGAGCAGGCCGGTGAGCGCGGTCTGGAAGCTCGCCACCGGCGCGGCGGTCGCGGCCGCCTGGGGCGCCCGCAGCGCGCCGCCGAGCGCCATCGGCTCGGCCGAGGCCGCCGGCAGGCCGCCGCCGGGCCGGCTGGCGTCGAGCGCGCGGGTCGAGGCCGCGGTCGGGAACGGCGCCGGCGTGAGCGCCTGGGCCAGCGCCTCGAAGTCACCGCCGGCACCGGTCGTGAAGCGCCAGCGGTAGTAGACCGGCAGCTCGAGCGCGGCCCCGAGCGTCGTGGTGGTCCACGCCGGCGCCAGCGCGGCGGCGGTTTCGCCGAGCGGCAGGCGCAGGCCGGCGCGCCGACCGACCTCGAAGGTCGGCACCACCACCGCCCAGTAGGTGGCCCGTGCGGTGAGCCGTCGCGGGCACATGAGCCGGGCCAGGCACCGCTCCGGCTGCTGGGTCACGACCTTTTCGAGCGACAGATCGTCGTCGCCGCTCACCTGCACGTGACACCATGCCCAGGTCTGCGCGGGCGGCGGCATCGGCGTACCCGGCTTGATCGTCACCGATTCCAGCGGACGCTCGGCGCGCGCTGGCAGGAACGGGCCCAGCTCGGCCTCGGTGAAGACCAGCAGGCACAGCCAGGGCGAGACGCGGCCCTCGGGGTCGTCCGCGCGCGGCGTGTAGCGCCACGGCAGGTCGACCTGGTCGAGCTCGACCATGGGAAAGTAGTTCGTCTCGGCGACGAGCGCGTTCGCCGGCGGCCACGTGCGGGCGATCGCGCGCGGATCGAACTGCACGACGTCACCCGGGCCCACCAGCTCGAGCGTGGTCGACGCGCTCTGCGCCTGGTTGCTGTTGAACGTCACCGCCACCGGCAGCGTCGCGCGTGACCCTGCGGTCGCGAAGTCGCGCCGCAGCTGGGCGGCCACCCCGCGCCGTAGCCACGGGTAGAACCGGTACGCCGCGCCCGCCTGGCTCACGCGACCGCCTCGACGCTCGACACGACCTGGAGCGTGCCGGCGTCGGCTGGCGTGTAGGTGAGGTGCGTGCGGAGGCCGAGCTCGGCCAGGCTGCGCGTGGTTGCCGGGCACAGATCCAGGCGCGCGCGCAGATCGACCGTGGATGCGATCACGAACGTCTCCTCGGTCAGGGTGAACCGCGGCATGAACGCGGGCGGCGGCGCGTACGCGGCGACGCCGGTGCTGCGCAACGATGCCAGCGCGGCCGACGACAGCGCGGTGCCCATTACCTGCTCGGCACGGCTGGGCCGGAACGGGGGCGCCGCGGTCTGCGCCCGACCGTCGGCCCACACCTTCGTCTCGTACTCGAGCGTCGCGATCAGCGGCGCGCCGGCGCGCATCGCATCACTCGTCACCGTCACGCCCGAGATCATCTGCTCGAACCCCGGCCGTGACAGCCGGTCGGCCTCGCTCAGGTCCTCGAACTGCGCTGGTGCGAACCAGTCGCGTACCGGTTTCATCAGCACGTTCCGGCCCGCCACCTTCACGTCGGTGACGCGGAAGTCGTTGGGCCCCTCGGGCCGCACCTGACCGAAGCGCGTGATCGGCCGGTCGAGCGGCACCACCGTCTGCCGTAGCGTGATCGTCGCGCCCGGGTCCACCCGCGGCGTCGCGGTCGCGTCGACCGGCGGCGCGGTCGTGACCGCGACGATGCCCGGCGCCAGCGCCGTGCTCCAGTTCGCCGCGCGCCCGACCTCGGGGCCAAGGACGTCCCAGATCCGCCGTCTCGGCAGCTCGACCGCCTCGTCGCGGCCGAAGCGGACATGGACCGGCACGCGCAGGTCGACGAACCAAAGCGACAGCGAGGCTTCGCCATCGAGCTTCCACGGCCCAGGCCCGGTCAAGCGGCCTTCGAAGTGCACGCCGGCGAGCACGGTCGTGCCGCGCCGCAGCTTCACCCCCGCCCACAGGTCGACCTGGAGCCTCAATGGGGAGAACGTCAGCAGCGTCTCGAAGCCCAGGTCGCCCTTGATGTTGAGCGGCCCAGCCGCGGCGTACAGCTGGATCTGCGCGCCGATCTGCGCCGTGTTGGACGTCAGCGCCAGGAAGCCCTGCAGGTCGAGCCGTGGGTTGTCTCCCGAACCGATCGCGATCTGGATCCGTCGGAGGTCGGGAAAGCCTGGCGGCCGGCGGAACTGCGAATGGAAACCGCCGATCGCCAGCGCGAAGCTCGGCGAGGCGCCCCAGCTCGTGCGCAGCGCGAGGTCGCCGACGATCGGGAACCCGGCGATCTTCGAGTCGCGCAGCGACGCGTCGATGGCGACCCGCTTCTGGCCGAGATCGAGCTCGCCGACCACGTCGACCTTCAGGTCGATGACCCGCCGGTCCTGGGTCGGCAGCGCCACCGCCGCGGTGCCGATCAGCACCATGCGCACCGGCGCCGGCAGCTCGACCAAGAGTGCCAGCTCGGCGGTGACCAGCGTCGGCGTGCCCCAGCCGAGCTTCACCGCCGGCCCGACGACGTGCCGCCCCGCCGCGGCCGGGAAGTAGCGCGCCAGATCCCCGGTCAACCGAGCCGCCTGCGCCACCGGATCGGCCGGGAAGAAGATGTCGCCGACGCCGGGCCCGCGCAGCGCCGCGCGCAGCGCGTCGACGTCGACCCGCCGGTGGATCCCGATCAGCCCGCCCACGCCCTGCAGCGTGAACCCGAGCCCGATCTGGACCGGGCTGAACTGCGCCGACACGACCGCGGCCAGCGAGAACCCGCGGCGGTCGCCGGGCAGGTGCGTGGTCAGGACGCCGAACGCGCTCATCGCAACGCCCGCGACCGCGAGCTCGAGCGCACCGGCGTACTCGCCCCGGGCGTCGTCGAGCCGCAAGAACCCGCCGCCCTCGACCGGCCCGCCGTCGACGCGCAGGCCCACCGCCGACGGTGGTTGGAATCCGATCGAGACTGCGAGCTCGCGCAGGCGGCGATCGCCACGCGGCGTCAGCGCGCACGCGACGCCGACGTCGGCGACGGTCGCGACGATCGGCCCGAGCGTGACCGCGCCGCTCGCGGTCGCGGCGAGCCGCACGCCGCCGTCGTCGGTCGCGACCGCGCTGATCCGCAGGGCGTCCAGGGCGACGATCCCCACGCGTCGGCCCGACGCCAGATCGAGCGTCACGCCGCCGGTCGGCACCGCCAGCCCGGTCTTGCTCGACCAGCGCAGCGCGACCGGTGCGCCGAAGCGTCGGGGCTCACGACCGAGCAACCCGGTCGGGTCGTCATCGGGCGGGAGCAGGGTGGCGGCCAGCCGGTCAGCGCCGACGCGCACCACGACCTCGGGGTCCGCGGCGGAACCCTCGAGCGCAACGCTCACGGCCGCGCCTGCGACCTCGAGGCGCGACGTGCGCGGGGTGCCGATGACGAGCCACGGTTCGGCGCCCGGACGGGTCAGCTCCAGGCGGGCGCCGACCGCCGCACTGCCGCCCACGAAGCGGGCCTCGCCCGGGAACAGGCTCGCGCCGATCGCGTCTCCGGCGCTGGCTGTCACGCTCCACCGCAGGCGCCAGGCGTCGCCGAGCGGCAGCGTGGCCCCGGCCGCACCGTCGAGAATGGCCTTGATCACCAAGCCCGACACCCGCGCCTCGCCCGCGCGCGTGGCCGGCAGGAGGTCACCGCCGACCCGGTACAGCGTGTGGTCGAGCCCGGCGATTGCGGGCACCAGGACGACTCGGAGCGCCGATGCGGCGGCCTCGATGCGATGCCCGGGCGCGAGCTCGAGGGCGGGCGCGAGGTCGAGCGCTGGCGGGAACAACGTCGCCGGCACCCGCAGCGCACGGAGCACCGAGACCAGCGCCTCGAACGCGCGCGCGTGCGCGAACGGCTGCACGGGATCCCCCCAGTCGTAGGCCGCCCGCAGCGCGGCCATGGGATCGCGGACCGCCGCGAGCAGTTGATCCCAGTCGAGCGCGACGCGTGTGTACCGCGTGCGAAACGGACCGGTGGGCTCGGAGGGCTCGTGCCGGATCACGCCCCACAGGCGCAGGAACGCGTGCAGGCCCGGCCGGTAGGCACGGACGTACTCGTCGACCAGGTCCTCGAGCACGTGCTCGCCAACACTGGCCCAGAAGTCGGCGCGACCGAATGGTTCGGCCAGGCCTGCAAGCGATGCCGGCGTGAAGGTCGCCACCGCTCGTAGCAGCGCGGCGGCGGTGGTCGCGAGCTGCTCGATCGAGGCGGGGTCGAGCGACGCGTCCGGATCCTGCGCGAGGCGATCCTCGATCCCGGCGGCGATCGTGACAAGCTCGGTGAGCGGCGCCCGAAACGGCGCGACGCGACCGACCGTTTCGAACGTGGCAGCGTCGAGCGGGGCGAGCCAGCCGTAGCGGCGGACCAGCAACTCGAGCGCGTCGGCGCGCTCGAACCGGCGCCGCAGCGGCTCGACGAAATCGCGCAGCGTCATGAACAAGAAGGTCAGCTGGTCCCTCATCGTCACACGCCCCGCACCTTGTCGAGCAGGCTCCGCGTGAGCGCCCGGACCACCTGGGCGCGCATCGCAGCGAGATCGAGAAACCGCGCGTCGACCAGCACCTTGACCTTGCACGCATCGAGCTGCAGCTCCCGGAGGACTTCGGTCACCGCCGCCGCCGCCTGATCGACGAGCGCGGGGCCGACCGTGGCCATGAGCGCGACCCCCTCATCGAAGCCCTTCTTCATCCGGTCCGGCGCAAACACGAACGGCGAGTACCGTCCGTACTCCTCGCGCTGCTCCTGGAAGTAGCGCTCGATGTGCGGGCTGGCCGAGCCGGCCCATCCGAGGTCGATCTCGAGCCGCTCGGGGAATGGCGTGGCGAAGGTCAGGTCCTGGGCTCGTCGCAGCCACTGCCGGATGGCGGTAACCTTTCCGACCGCCTCCCAGATTTGGTTCGCAACCTCCTCTTCGGCCAGCTGCTTCATCCAGATCGTGAGCGGGATTGTGAGCGCCGGCGCCGCGCGCAATAAGATGGTCGCGACGGTCGGGACCCCGAGTGCCGACGGCACGCCAAGATACGGGATCTTGCTGACGATCTTGACCGCGATCCCGTCGGTCATGAACGTCAGGTTCTTCAGGTCGGGCAGCATCTTCCCGAGCTTGAACATGCCGTAGAGCCACTTGGCGTGATCCGCGAACGTCTTGCCATCGGCGGTCACGTGGAGCCCGAGCAGCCGCTCGATCTCGGCCGAGTCGGTGGCCGTGGCCTGCAGCTCCTTCCACCGGGCGATTGCCGCGGCGAAGTCGGCGCACGACGGCTCGGCGTCGTCGGGCGCTTCGAGCATCGTCTTGTCGGTCGAGTAGTATGGTTCGAGCCCGGCTGTCTGTTGGGCACGCAGCTCGTCGAGGTCGGTGTAGGGAGACGACGGATCGAGCTCGGGACCGGCGACGCGCACCGAGAGGTCCTCGGTGCGGCCGAGCTTCGCCCACAGGTCCTCTTCGGCGAACCGGTCGATCGTGAAGGTCCCGAGCGCGGGGTGCGACGCCTTGACCTCCTGCCAGACGTCATTGAACGCGAAGTCATAGGCGAGCGCGCGCTTGTCGTCGCGCTCGATCGGGTCGAGCTCGGCGTACGGATGGCGCACCAGCGGCTCGGTCAGCATGGCCTCGCGATAGAGCGACTGCCACCACGCGAAGTACGAGTGCTTGCGACGGAGCGCCTGCTGAGCGTGGTGGATGTAGATGCTGTGGGCGGCGCGGTAGGGCGAGCGCAGGTGATCGATGATGTCGATCAGCTCGTCGGTCGTCAGCCGGTCGAGCGTCGCCGCCAGCTCGGGTCCGGGCGAGTCGGGATCCTGACCGACCACCGCCGCCAGCTCGTGCTCGCGCTGTATCCGGGGCTCTGGATCGAGATCGAGATAGACCGACAGCCGGTGGGCGATCGTGCCGTCGCGCGTCGCCGGATGCTCGAGCCGGATCCGGAAGCGCTCACGACCCCCGAGGACCCAGGTAACGCGCGCGGTCGCGCCGGTGCCGCTGGTCGACAGCACACGCAGGCTCGCGTCGAGCGACAGCGGGCGGCCTTGGGCGGCGAACACGGCTCGGAGGTCGATGTCCGGGCCATCGAGGCGAAGCAGATCGAGGGCGGCGCGCACAGCGTCGAAGCGCTCGCGGTCGCGGGCCGGGGCCGCCGGGTGCTCGGCATGGCCGGCAAGCTCGAACAGCTTGCCGTGCCACAGCTCGTTCTCCGACTCGAAGAAGAACAGCTGGATCGGGAAGAACTCGCGCGCGCTGTGGGCATCGACCAGCGTCGCCGAAGAGACCAGGGTGGCTTGCCCACCCGCGACCGTCTGGGCGACGTCGTACTGGACGACGTGCCGCTCCCCGGCGTGGACCATCGCGTCGCGAATCAGCCAGGCGCTATCTCGCGAGCGCACGCGGATCGCCGCCGGGCCGCTCAGATAGTGATTGTGAGCCGCGAGCCGGGCGCGCAGCGCGTCGGTGACCCGTCGCGCGTTGAGCGCGCCGATGAGGCTTTGGTACGCGGGATCGGGGTTGTCGAGCCGCATCGTCGCCAGCGCGACCTCGGCGGTGAACTTCGCGGGATCGAGCAGGGCCTGCACGACCGCGTCCTTGCGCTCAGGGGTGTGGACATCGTCGGGCAGCAAGCGCTGGCGCACGAGGTGGCGGTGGACTCCCAGCCGGGTCTCCACGCGCGTGCCGGGCGCGATCGCGTGCGCACCAAAGAACTTGGAACTCGCGCGGGGCGTACACATTGGCGCGGCCACCGAAGAACGAGTACAGCGCGTACATGCTGTCGGCAGACTGTCCGAACTGGCACGCACGAAGCGTCACCCACGAGTCGTCGCGCAGGCGCGCGACCACGGCCTGACGCTTCTGCATGAAGTCGGCGAGCTTGCCGTCGGCGAAATCCTTCTGGAGGCATGCCAGCGCGAACGCGTTCACGTACTGATACTCTGGCGTTTGGAAGGCCGACGCGCCCGGCACCACCGGTACCAGGAGCGACTCCGGCGAGCCGTGGACCACGATCACGATCTCGCGAATGCGCCTGACCCCGGCCCGCACGTCGGCGTGCAGGACATCGATCAGCCCGGCGAGGCTGGCGACCTCGCGGCGAACGTGGCCGCGGTAAAACCTATCCAAGAAGGCACGTGCGGCCTTTGCCGTACCCATCTTCCGGAGGGAGGAAGTCGACGACGTAATCACGCACGCCCGGGGTCGCCGGCAGCGGATATTCGACGAGCTGCCCGAACAGCCGCTTCCCGCGCGCGAGATCGCTCATCGGGTCGCCTGGACTGGATCCCTGGAGCGGGCCATCGCTGCGCGACGAATCACAGGCTGAGTAGGCCTGCTGCGAGCCCCGATATCCACGGAAGCGCAGGGTAAGTCACGGCACCGCGATCGGAGCAAGCGCCGCCCGGGCCGCGTTGCGCACGGTCGGCGGCGCGCGACGGACCGTCCGCTCGAGCGCCGCCACGGCGCGACGGCGGACCCGGCGATCCATCGCTCCGGGGCGGCGCAACAGCATCCCGAGGCCTTGCGCGCCGAGCTCATGATCGGGCCCTCGCTCGAGCAGCGCGACGAACGCGTCGACCACCTGCGGCGACCGCGGGCCAGCGGTCGCGATCAGGTCGACGAGCCCGAAGCGGACCTGCGCCGGCGCCGAGGGCAGCGCCGCCAGCAGCCGGCCCAGCGCGGCGTCGAGCGACGGTGTCCAGCCGATCGCGGCCAGTGCCCGGGTAGCGCGGACGGCGCTCCAGTCGGTCGGGCTCAGCACCGGCCGATGCACCGCATCGACGAGTGCCGGCACCGCCGCCCGCGCCGCGGCTCCTAGCAGCGGCAACGAGTCGATCGCCTGCTCGCGCGATCGCGGGGAGCGTGTGAACTCGATCACCGCGATCGCGAACTTCACGCGGTCATGATCGGTGGCGTCCGGGCCCGGGTAATGCGCGCGCTCCCAACGCAGCGATTCGGCGACCTCGGGCGCCATCCCGTCGGGCGCGACGCCGGCGTCGGCGAGATACGTGAACATCGCGGCGCTCGGGCCGTTGGCGTAGGTCATCACCGTGTCGCCACGGGCGGTACGCTGGGTCGGATTGATGCCGTGGTCGACCAGCAGGCGCGCGATGTCCACCGAATCGACCAGCGCGGCGAGTATCAAGAGCGGCACGCCGTCGGGCGGCGCCAGATCGGGATCGGCGCCGGCAACGAGCAGCCGCCGCACCGCCTCGGTATGCCGGGCGGCAACCGCGAACCAGAGCGCTGTCTTGCCGATTTCGGCCGAGCCGATCCCGTGTTCGGCAGGTAGCTGGAAGTCGACGGCGGCACCGGCCTGCACGAGGAGGTCGATCACCTCGACTTCACCGTGCTCAGCTGCAGTCATGAGCGGGGTGCGACGGCCGTTGAACGCGTGACCGTTGCAACGCTGGCGGTCGAGCTGGGCGCGTACCTCCGCAGGCGATATGAGCCAAGCGAGCTCGGGCGAGCAGTCGGGCGCCGGACGCGGGGGAACGGGCGGCACCGCCCGCTGGGGCTGGGGCGCCGCGATGGGTCGGGCGGCCACGCTAGACGGTCGTGACGAGCCGCACGCTCCGGCGACAAGCGCTCCGGCGGCGAGTAGCGCGCCCTGCACCATCCACCTCCCAAGGAGCCCGCGCGGCACGACAGGGGTCTATAACAAGGGCGCGATGAACCGTCAACCTACCGTCAAGCGCTGCGGAGGGGCCGGCGGATTTTGCGTGGCGCGGTGGCTCGTCTTCGTTGCGCTCGGCGTCGGCTGCTCGGGCGAAGGCGGTGGGCCGAGACCGGCCTCGCCGCCAGCACCGACGAACGTGCCGGCCGGGACCTCGTGCGAGGCGCGCACCGAGCAGCTAGCCGAACAGCTGGCGGCGGGCGCATCATCTTTACCCAAGATCCAGGCGCATCCGCCGGCGCGCCTGCCGGACGCGCCGGGCGGCGCGGTGGTCGAAGTGACGGGCGTGGTGGTCATGATCGAAGGCGATGGTGGCCTGCACCTGACCGGCGAAGGGTTTGCCGATGCGACCGCGCTCGGGCGACGCGTGGCGTCGATGGTTGCGCGCGTCCGCGACGGCGCGGCGACCCCGATCATCTACGTCTCGGCTGATCGCGACGCGCCCGCGGCGGCCCTCGCCAGCGTCGCGGAGGTGATTCCGGGCGCGGTCACCGAGCGCCGCTTGCTCGTGCGTTCAAGTGCGCGGTCGACACTGGCGGCGGCCGAGCTCATCGATGTGCCGAGCGTCGTAGCGCTACGCCGCCAGCTGGACGCGGCGCGCAGCGCAGCCGACGCCGCGGTCGCCTCAGCCGATGCGATGCGGCGCGGCTTCGGCGATCGGTGCGCGTCGCTGGCCCGCGCCTTCGCCACGACGTGGCCGGCCGGAGCCCTCGAACGTGCGCGCTCCGTGCCGGCGGCGCTGCGTGACTGCCGTTGCGACGTACCCGACTTCGCCCTCGGCGCTTACGCGCTGCTTGCGGGGTCCGGCGCGCTCGACCCGCCACCCCGCTGGGTGCCGCTCCCCGCTCCACCGGCGCCGCCGCGCGCCAGCGTTGCCGCATGGCTGGCGGCGCGTGGTCCGTGACGGCGTCGAGCCTCCGTCGACGTAGCCGGGTGCGGGGCGCCAAACCTGACGGGCGGGCCTTGGCCTCGACCCTTCGATGACGTCGCTACGAAGGGCAAGCTGATGGAGCCGCAGCTTGAGGCGCTGGAGGTCGTGGTCAGCCTCGCACGAACCGGCACGAACCGGCACGACCCAGCACGACCCGGCACGAATCCGGGGAATAGTTCAGCCGACGGCACGCCGCCTCCGCCGCGCAGCTGCGCACGAGGCGCTCGGCCGCACGTCGGTAGTCCCGCGGGGCTCGACGTCGCTGACGTCGGCATTGACTGGTGGCGGCCAGTCAAGGGGCTGCCGCGGCGGTGCTGACCGCTACCTCGGCGACGCTGGTGACCGCCCCTGCGGCAGGGATCCAGTAACGCGAGGCGTTGTCACCCCATGGCGCGGACGAAGGCTCGGGAGTGTAACCTGGTCTTGACTCATACCCGTGGCTCAGCGACCGATCGAGAGTCCTGACGTGCTGCCAAGGTGCTGCCACGCGGAACGGAACTGGACGGCTTCAGACGGGGCGGAGCGGGGTTCCAAGGTTGCGAAACTTGTGCAAGGTCCCGTCGTCAAAGAAAACCCGCCAACAGGGGACAGGTTCCTATAGTCCATCCTATGGGAACCAATGACATTTTCAGGGCCATGCCCCAGCGCGAGCCAGTCCCCGAGCGGCCAGAACGCCCTGGGGCAGTGGCCCTGAAAAGACGATTGTTCTTCGACTCTTACCAGGTAGGATCCTGTCCCCATGCGCTGGCTGCCGCTGATCGTCGCGAGCCTCCTGGCCGCGACCGCGGCGTGCGGAGACCGTCGGCCGGTCGCGCGGGTCAAGGCCGACGCGGGTCCCGAGGTGGCCCTGACCGCGGCCGATCCGCGGGCCAAGGCGGAGCCGGCTGGCGGCGAGGCGGTGCCGCTGGTCGGAACCTGCGCGGCGGCGACCTCCGACGACATGACCGACGACCGCCGGATCGACGCGATGCTCGACGAGGCCGGGCGTCAGCTCGAGCTGGCCGGGTGGGCCGACGCGTTCACCTGCGCCGACATGGCGGCCGACCTGCAGCCGCGATCGATCGAGGCCCACCACCTGCGCGCGGCGGCGCTGGCCGGCGGCGGCCACGATGAGGCGGCGACGATCGCCTACGGGATCGCGCTGGCGCTCGACCCCGAGGATCCCGAGACGCTGCGGGCCGCGGCCGACTTCTACATCAACGTCACCCGGGCCAAGACCCGGGATACCACCGGGCTCGGGCTCGAGCTGGCCCGACGCGGCTCGGCCCGGGCGACCGCCCGCCGGCGCGGCCAGCGCGAGCTGCGCGGCCAGCTGGCGCTGCTCGAGGCCCAGGCGCTGAACGACCTCGGCCACTCCGACGACGCGCTCGAGCGCGCGACCGAGGCGGTCCGGCTGTCGGCCGAGCTGATCGACGGCGTCCACGAGCGCGGCGTCGCGCTGTTCAACCTCGGCCGGTTCGCCGATGCCCGCGCGCAGTTCGAGCGGGTCCTGACCGCCGCGCCCGAGGACGCCTACGCCCACCACCTGCTCGGGCTGACCCTCGAGCAGACCGGCGCGCCGGCGGGGGCCGAGACGCACCTGGGCCGGGCCCGTGCGCTCGCCCCCGGCGAGTTCCCGGTGCCGGTCGTGATCACGCGCGGCGAGATGGAGGCCGAGATCGCCCGGGTGGTCGCCGGCCTGCCGCTCGACCGCCAGGCGCGGCTGCGCGGCGTGCCGATCCAGGTCGTCGACTTCCCGGACCCGATCGATCTCAAGTCGGTGTCGCCGCCGTTCCCGCCCACGATCCTCGGGCTCTATCGCGGCCTGCCGCTCGGGGTCGAGCCCCTGCCCGGCGAGGACGTTCCGGCCCGCACGATCCTGCTGTACCGGCTGAACCTGGCCCGCGCGGTCCGCACCCGCGCCGAGCTGTCCGAGCAGATCGAGCGCACGCTGCTGCACGAGATCGGCCACCTCGACGGACTCGACGAAGACGATCTGCGCCGCCGCGACCTGGAGTGACCGTGGCCGACCCGCGAGCGCCAACTGCGGTAGCCTGTGACCGCATGACCGCGCGGGAGCCCCTCCCCGATCACGGCGGACCCGAGGCGACCATCGCGGCGCTCGAGGCCGCGCTGCGTCGCGAGAAGAAGAAGCTCGAGCTGGTCAGCGAGGTTGGCAGCGCCCTGTCGAGCGCGCTCGACCTCGATCAGCTGCTCGCCCTCCTGATGGAGAAGGTGACCCAGCTGATGGAGGCCGACCGCTCGACCCTCTATCTGCTGTCCGAGGACGGCCGCGAGCTGTGGTCGAAGGTGGTGCAGGGCGGCGAGGTCCTCGAGATCCGGCTCAAGGTCGGCGAGGGCATGGCTGGCTGGGTCGCCTCGTCGGGCGAGGTGGTCAACATCGCCGACGCCTACCACGACACCCGGTTCCAGCCGGCGGTGGACCTGCGCTCGGGCTACCGCACGCGCTCGTGCCTGTCGGTGCCGATGCGCAACTCGATCGGCGTCATCGTCGGCGTGCTGCAGGTGCTGAACCGGCGCCCGGTCGGGCTCGACGGCGCCGGCCATGACCCCGACCGCGCCGATCGCACCGACGCGCCGTTCTCGGCCGACGACGTCGAGCTCTTGCTCGCGCTCGCCAGCCAGGCCGCAGTCGCGATCGAGAACTCCAAGCTGTACCTGTCGGTGGTCGCCAAGAACGTCGAGCTGGCCCAGGCCAAGGCCGACCTCGAGCAGAAGACCAACGAGCTCAACGTCCTCTACGAGGTCGAGAAGGAGCTGTCGGCCGCGGTCGGGCTCGACCAGCTGCTCGACCGGATCTTGGCCCGCACCACCGACCTGCTCGACGCCGAGGCCGGCACGATCGCGCTGATCACGCCGGCGGGCGACGCGCTCGAGCTGGCCACCGTGCTGGGCCCGGCCGCCGACCGGCTGCGCAAGCAGCGACTCGCGCTCGGCCAGGGGCTGATCGGCTGGTCGATCGCGCAACGCAAGCCGGTGATGGTCGGCGACGCCGAGCACGACACCCGCCACGCGGCCGGGTTTGCCCGCGAGCACGGCGTCACCACCGGCACGCTGATGGTCGCGCCGGTGGTGTCCGACGACAGCGTGGTCGGCGCCATCGAGGTGATGGACAAGCGCAGCGGCAGCTTCGGCGAGGCCGACCTCAAGCTGCTCGAGTTGATCGCGGGCCAGATCGGCCAGGCGATCTCGCTGAGCCAGAGCCGCGACGAGCGCCGCGACCGCGACCGGCTGGCCTCGATCGGCCGGCTCATGGCCGGCGTGCTGCACGATCTGAAGACCCCGATGACGGTGATCTCCGGCTACGCCCAGCTGATGGCGCAGTGCGACGACGCCGACCAGCGCGAGCGCCACGTCGAGAGCATCCTGCGCCAGTTCGACATCATGTCGGGCATGACCCGCGAGGTGCTGGCGTTCGCGCGCGGCGATCGCGACCTCATGATCCGCAAGGTGTACTTGCACCGGTTCGTCGACGAGGTCGTGACCCAGCTGCGCCACGCGTTCGCCGGCCGGCCGATCGACATCGAGGTCGACCTCGGCTTCGACGGCGCCTCGCACTTCGACGAGCAGAAGATCCTGCGGGTCCTCCACAACCTGGCCCGCAACGCGGCCGAGGCGATGGCCGGCGGCGGCAAGTTCACGCTGCGGACCCGGCTCGATGGCGATTCGCTGGTGTTCGAGGCGGTCGACAACGGGCCCGGCATCGAGCCCGCGATCCGGGCCCGCCTGTTCGAGCTGTTCGCGTCGGGCCGCAAGGGCGGCACCGGCCTCGGCCTCGCGATCGTGAAGAAGATCGTCGACGATCACGGCGGCGAGATCGCGTGCGACACCGGGCCGGGCGGCACCACCTTCACGATCCACATCCCGCACCGCAGCACGCGCACGGGAGAGTTCCCGCCGGTCCGGTGATGGCGGTCGGGGCGACCGCCGACGACGGGGGCGCGGGGGGCCTGGTGCTGGCCGGGGTGTCGGTGCGGCTGGGCCGCCGCCAGGTCCTGGCCGGGGTCGGGTTCACGGTCGCCGCCGGCCGGCTGTGCGCGCTGTGCGGCGGCAACGGCGCCGGCAAGACCACGCTGTGCCGCATCGTCGCGGGTTACCTCGATGCCGACGCCGGCGCGGTGCGGGTCGGCGGCATCGATCGGGCCGCGGCGCCGCGGGCGGCCGCCGCCCAGGTCGCCTATCTCCCCGAGCACGCGCCGCTGCCGGCCGAGCTCACGGTCGCCGAGTACCTGACCCACCGGGCCAACCTGCGCGGGGTCGCCCGCCGCGACCGCGCCGACGCGATCGAGCGCGCGCTGGCCCAGGTCGCGATCACCGATCGCCGCGGCGACGTGATCGCGCGGCTGTCGAAGGGGCTGCGCCAGCGGGTGGCGCTGGCCGCGGCGGTCCTGGGCGACCCGCCGGTGCTGGTGCTCGACGAGCCGGCCGCCGGCCTCGACGAGCTGCAGCGGGTCGAGCTGCGCCGGCTGCTGCGCGAGCTGTCCGGTCACCGGACGGTCCTGTGGTCGACCCACGAGCTCGGCGACGTCGACGCCGCCGCCGATCAGGTGGTGGTGCTGGCCGCCGGTCGGGTGGTCGCCGACGGCGACCTGGCCGCGGTCAAGGCCGCCGCCGGCCTCGACCCGTCGGCGCCGCTGCGCGACGCGGTGGTCGCGCTCGGGGCCGGGCCCGGGAGCCCGCCATGACCGCGCCCGGGTGGCCGCGGGCCGCGGGCGAGGTCGCCCGCAAGGAGCTGACGATCTACCTGCGCTCGCCGATCGCCCTGGTGGTGGCGGCCGCGTTCCTGGTCCTCGAGGGCGCGTCGTTCACGGCGCTGGTCGCGGTGCTGGCCGACCCGACCCGGCCGGCGCCGCTCGGCGCGGTGCTCGAGGGCCACTTCGGCGGCACGCTGCTGCACTGGACGCTGCAGCTCACCGTGCTGGCCGCGCTGGCCGCGCGGATCGCCGAGGAGCGCCGGGCCGGGACCTGGGAGGCGCTGGTGACCGCCCCGGTGCCCGAGGGCGCGGCGATCACCGGCGCGTGGCTGGCCGCGCTGGCGTTCTACGCGCTCTTGTGGCTGCCGACCCTGGGCTACGTCGCGGTCCTGGTCCACTTCGCGCCGGCCGGGGTCACCCTCGACCCCGGGCCGCTGGCGACCGCGTACGTCGGTGAGGTCGCGATCGGGGCCGCCGCGCTGGCGCTGGCGCTGGCGGCGGGCGCGTGGTCGGCGCAGCCGCTGGTGGCGACCATCGCCGGCTTCGGCGTGCTGCTGGCGTGGCTCATCGTCGGCGAGCTGCCGGCGATGTGGCCGGAGCTGGCCCGGTCGTCGCCGACCGTGGCCGCGGTGCTCGACCGCGGCGGGCCGCGCGCGATCCTGGCGGCGCTCGCCCGCGGCGAGGTGCGCTGGGAGTCGCTGGCCGCGCTGGCCGCGCTCACCGCCGGTGGCCTGCGGATCGCGACCGCGATGGTGGCGGTCGGGCGCCGCCGGGCCGGCGTGGTGCCGGCCGGCGCCGCCGAGGGCGTCTTGCTCGCGGTCGCGCTGGGGCTGACCGCGGTGCTGCTCGGACGCGCGTTCGCGCCGTGGGACGTGACCGCGGCCCGACGCAACTCGCTCGAGGCCGCGACCCTCACGGTGCTGGCGCGGATCGCCGACCCGGTCACCGCGACCGTCATCCGGCCCGGCCTCTCCGAGCTCGATCCGGTGTTCGCCGAGGTCAGCCGCGTGCTCGGGCGGATGGCGGTCGCCCAGCCGGCGCTGCGCGTGGTCGGCTGGGATCCGGCCGCCGATCCCACCGCGGTGCCGGCGGCCGCGGCCAGCGCCGCGATCGACGAGCAGCAGCTGATCCGCGGCGGCGCGGTCATCCTCACGCGCGGCCCGCGCCGGCGCGCGGTGTCGCTGCTCGATCTGGCCAGCATCGGCACCGACGTCCTCGACGCGCCGGCGGTGCATACCCTGCGGATCGAGGCAGCGCTGGCCCAGGCGCTGGCCGAGCTGGCGTCCGACGTGCCGGTCCGGGTGTGCGCGACCACCGGCCACGGCGAGCTGCCGGTGAGCGCGCCGCCCGACGAGCGCGCGGGCGGCGGCGGCTGGGGCAGCTGGGCGCCGGTCGCCGATCGGCTGCGCGCCGACGGCATGACCGTCGACACCGTCGAGCTGACGGGCGGGGTCCCGGCCGCGTGCCGGGTGGTCGCGGTGATCGGCCCGATCGCGCCGCTGGCGCCGGCCGAGGCGCTGGCGATCGCCGGCTTCCTCGAGCGCGGCGGTGGCCTGCTGGTCGCGCTGGCCGGGCGCGACGTCGGCGGCGGCGCCGGCGGGGGCGGGGCCCTGGCGCCCACCGGGCTCGAGGCCGTCCTCGCCGACTGGGGCGTGCGGACGCCGGCCGCGTGGGTGGTCGATCCATCGCTGGCGGTCACGCTGCCGCTCGCGCTGCGGGTGGTCGAGGGCTACGCCGATCATCCGATCACGGCCGGGTTCGCCGGCCGGCGCTACACGGTGTGGCAGCGCGCGCGGCCGGTCCTGATCGACGACGGCACCGCGCTGGTGCAGACCACCGCCGCTGGCTGGGCCGAGACCGAGCTGTCGTCGGCGCCGAGCCGCGACGCCCGCGATCTGGCCGGGCCGGTGACCCTGGCCGCAGCGGTCGCGCGCGCGGCCGACCCCGCGGCAGGTTCGGCAGCGGCGCGGGCCGGCGGGCGCCTGGTTGTGCTGGGCAGCGCCGAGGGCCTGGCCGCCATCTACGCCGAGCGCGGCCACGGCGGCGACCTGCTGGCGGCCCAGGCGATCGGCTGGCTGGCGGGGCGGGTCGCGCCGGTCGCGGTCGCGGCCAAGAACCCCGAGGCGGTCCGGCTCTTGATGTCGACCCGCGAGCGGCGCGCGGTGGCCGCGGTGGTGATCGCGATCGTGCCGCTGGTCGCGGTCGCGCTCCTGTGGCTGGCCGGGCGCCGGCGGCGGGCGCGATGACGGCGCGGCTGCTCGGGCTGACCGCCCTGTGCCTCCTGCTCGCGGCCGCGGTGGCGATCACCGGCGAGCGCCGCGGCGTGATCGGCCGCCCGCTGGTCGTGCCGGGGCTGGCGCTGGCGCAGGTGACCCGGCTCGAGCTGGCGCGCGCCGACGCCGCGCCGATCGTCGTCGACCTCGGCGCGCACGGGGCCCAGGTGACCGCGCCGGTGCCGGGGCCGGCCGACGAGGCGGTGGTGCGCGACCTGGTGTCGGCGCTGGCCGCGGCCCGCGCCGATCGGGTCACCCGCGACCGCGGTGCGTGGCAGCGGGCGGGGCTCGACACGCCACGCCTGATCGTGCGGCTGACGCGCGGGCCGGGTGCGCTCGAGGTCCGGCTCGGCGCGGCGCAGCCGGCGAGCTCGCAGGTGTGGCTCGGCGTCGACGGGACCGCGCTGCTGGTGCCGGCCTGGGTCGCCGACGCGCTCGATCGCGAGCTGCCAGCGCTGCGCCGCCGCCGACCGTTCGCGGTGACGCGGGTGACCGGCCTCGAGCTGCACGGCACCGAGCCCCCGATCGATCTCGTCCTCGCCGGCGATCCGCTGATCCGCCGCGACGACGGCGCCGGCGCCCGGGTCGCCGCGCGGCCGCGCGACCGACTGCTGGCCGCGCTGGCCGGGCTCGAGCTCGAGGTCCTGGTCGATGGCCCCCGCGATCGCCCGGTGCTCACCGTGCGCGTGCTCGGCGGCGCGAGCCCGGCCGAGCTGGCGGTCCACGGACCGTGCCCGGGACATGCCGACCACGTGCTGGTCGAGGGCGCGGCCGGGATCGGCTGCGTGCCGGCCGCCGGGGTGGCGGCCGTGCGCGCCGCGGCCGCCGAGGTCGCCGGTCCCGAGGGCATCGCGCGCGCGCCGCTCGATGGCGCCGCGCCGACCGCGATCACGCTCGGCCCCGCCGGCGGCGGCGAGCCGCTGATGCTATCCCGCACCGGTGCCGCCTGGCAGCTCGCCCGCGGCGGCGCGCGCTGGTCGGCCGACGACGACGCGGTGCGAGCGCTGCTCGAGGCGCTGGCGCGACCGGCGACCCTGGCCCCGGTCCCGCCGGGCCCGGTGGCCGCGCGGTGGACCGTCGACCTGCCGGGTGGTGCGGTCGAGGGGTGGGAGCTGCGGCCGGTCGGTGATGCCATGACCGTGCGCCGGGCCGGTGAGCCGCGCGCGCTGGTGCTCGACGCCAGCGCCAGCCGCACGATGGCCGCGCTGGTCGGGACCGCGGGCGGCCTGGCCCTGCGGGGCCGCACCGTGCTCGTCATCGAACCGACCGCGCTGGCGCGGGTGGTCGCCACCGGCGCCGCTCCCGCCGAGCTCGAGCGCGGCGCGACCCTCGATGCCTGGCAGGTCATCGCGCCGGGCGGATCGGTCGCGACCCCGGGTGTCGAAGCGCTCGTCGATGCGCTCGCGACCCTGCGCGCCACCGCGTGGCTGGGCGCCAGCGAGCTCGGTCGGGTTCGCCGCACGCTGGCCATCACCGTCGATCCCGAGCCCTCGCCGGGCGCGCAGCCGACTCGACACACGATCGAGATCGGCGCGGCCCGCTCCCGCGGTCGCTGTGCCGCGCGGGTCGATGCCGGCGATCCGGTCGAGCTGGCCGCCGCCGACTGTGCGCTCATGCTCGGTGTGCTCGCCCGCTGATGGTCGATTGACACGATCGCTCATTTGCGCTTCGAGCGACCAGCGCTCTAATGCGGCTCATGAAGATGCTTAGATTGTCCACTGTGCTGCTGAGCGCGGCGCTCGTGCTGGGATGCAAGGCCAAGGAGAAGGAGCCGGCCCCGGTCCCGACCGCGACCACCTACGATGCCGCGACGGGTGCGATGACGCCCGTCGCTGACGCCGCCGCCGCCGGTGACCCGGCGACCGCCGGCGACCCGTCGTTCCCGCTCTCGCCCGGCGAGACCTACTTTGGTGGCAAGGTCGTCGCGACCAACCTGCTCGAGTGGAAGGTCTCCGACGGTACGGTCATCAAGCTGGGCATCGTCACCACCGGCAAGGGCGACCAGGAAGGCCACGAGAAGGGCGTCCTGCGCGCGTACTACGACGGCAAGGGCCACGATCTCCAGACCTACTCGATCCACACGACGGCCGAGCACTGGGCCGATCTGAAGACGCTGCCCAACGACCGCGCGCTGTTCCGGTATGGCCAGCAGGGCGACGGGCACCGCAACCGCAACGCGGTGGTGCTGCGCTGGGATCCCGGCACCAAGCAGGTGGTGGTCGCCAAGCGTTGGGCCGGCCCCGGCAAGGCCGAGGAGCCGGCCTGGCTCGCGACCGGCGAGTACAAGGCGCCGACCGAATCCCAGGATCTCTGCGCGAAGATCGTCGCGCGCATGGTCAGCTGCGAGAAGGATCCCAAGTTCCGCGAGGCGCTGTTCCGGAACCTCGACGCCGCCAACCGTCCCGGCGTGGAGAAGGACTTCGAGGGCAACATCGCGCGCTGGAAGAAGCCGGCCGAGGCCAAGGCCCAGTGCCAGAAGTGGGCGAGCGACGAGTACGTCGAGACCCACTTCTCCGAGGTCGCCGCGCTCCAGGTGATGGCCGACGAGACCAAGCTCGACTGCGAGTTCTTTGGCCGCGAGATCGACGACGGCGGCGGTCTCCCGCGGCCGATCGCCGCCGCGCCGACCAAGTGAACCGGGCCGGCCCGGCCGGCACCGCCGCGCGCCACTGATGGACGACCGGGACGAAGGCCGCGCCGGCCCTCGTCCCGGGCCCGCGCGTGACCGCGGGTTCCGATCGCGGGACGGGCAGGGTCAGTGCGCGGGCGCGCGGATCACCGGGGCGGCGACCTCGACCGGCGCCGGGCTCTCCCACGCCTGCGTCACGTTCTTCATCTGCGTGTAGACGAGCAGGCCGTCGGTGTTGCTCTCGCCGTGCGGCGACGAGTTCTGCCACTGGCCCTTCACAAGGACCTCGTCGCCGACCTTGTACGGCGGCACCGCCGGCCACGCCTCGATCTCCTCCTTCGGGAGGCGCTCCTTCTCGATCTTGGTGTACGGCCGCGGGACCTCGACCACCCAGGCCGCGCGCTCGACCGGGGTGTCGGGCGCGTCGCCGATGTAGAACGCCGGGCGCCGGCACAGGGTCGGGTTCTCCTCGATCCGCTTCTTCACCGCGTCGTCGGCCTCGTCGGGCTGGCGGATCGCGGTGACGCAGTCATAGGCCCAGACCACGTAGCCCTTGAGCGCGACGTCCTTCTTGAGGTACCGGTGGCCCTGGACCCGCATCTCCTTCACGGAGTGCGAGTCGTCGGCGTTGGGCTTGGGCACATCGAACGACGGCACCGAGGGCATCGTCACCTTGATCGTGTGCGGCTTGACCTCGGCCTGGGCACCCTTGAGCTGGTCGCCCTTGCAGGCTCCCAGCACCGCTGGCAGGATGACGAGCCCGCCGAGGAGCGCGGAGCCAATCGAGTCGACCGAGCGCGGCTTTCGCATGGCGCGGTCATAACATGAGCAATCTGGCCTCTCAAGCGACCGCGCTCGCCGCTCTCTCCGTGCTGGCGATCATGGCGGCTGCGTGTGACGGCACGCCGCCGCGCGTCAAACCGTGGCGGCACGCGCCCGACCCCAAGGCGGTCGCGGCCGGCGCACCCCGATCGACCGCGCTGGTGGAGCAGGAGGACGACCTCGCCGTCCGCGCGCGCCGCGGCCACACGCTGCGCGTCCACCTCGACACCGAGCCACGCGGCCTGCACCCGCTGCTGTCGCCGTCGCGCTGGAGCCGTCGCATCATGCTCGGCACCGTGTTCGAGCCGCTGGTGCACTACGCGCCGCCCGAGGGCGGCGCCGGCGCCGGCCTGGGCGGGTATCAACCGGGGCTGGCGCGGTCCTGGCGCATCCAGCTCCAGGGCCACGAGATCATCATCGAGCTGGATCCCCAGGCCCGGTTCTCCGACGGACGCGCGGTCACCTCGGTCGACGTCCAGTTCACGCTCGACAGCTGCCGGCGGCTCGAGCGGCTGCGCGGGACGCTCGCCAGCATCGAGGCGGTCGAGCTGGTCACCGCGCGCACCCTGCGCATCCGCCTGCGCCAGCCCGACGGCTGGATCCTGCGCGCGCTCGCCGAGATCCCGATCCTGCCCTACGCGGTCTACGGCGAGGCCCTCGACGGCAACGGCAAGCTGATCGGCTCGGGGCCGTACCGGCTGGCCGGTCGCGACGACGGCGTGGTGCACCTGACCCGCCGCGACGACTATCCGGGGACCCAGCCCGCGATCGCGGATCTCGAGTTCGTCTACCAGCCCGACGCGGCGCTGGCGCTCATGGCAGCCAAGCGCGGCGAGATCGACGTGGTGCCAGCGCTGATCGCCGAGCACTGGCCCGAGCAGGCGTCCGCGCCGGGGCTGGCCTCATCGTTCGTCGCGATCGAGCTGCGGCCCCCGAGCTTCCGCTACATGCTGTTCGCGGCGACCACGCCGCCGACCGACGACGTGCGGGTCCGCAAGGCGCTGTCGCTCCTGATCGATCGCAAGCGGCTGGCCCAGGAGGTCGGCGATGGCTTGACCCGTCCGGTGGTCGGCCCGATCTGGCCGGGTGGGCCCGGCGACGGCCCGGCCCCGGCCCCGCCCGATCTCGATCCGGGCGCGGCCGGTCGCATGTTCGACGAGGCCGGCTGGGTCGACGCCGACGGCGACGGCGTGCGCGAAAAAGCCGGCGCCAAGCTGCGGCTCGAGGTGCTGGTCGTCGAGCGCGAGGATGGCAAGCCGCACCCCGAGCAGCAGCGCATCCTCGACTCGCTGCGCCGGGCCGGGATCGGCCTCGACGTGCGCGCCGGCACCGAGGCCGTGCTGCGCCTGCGCCTGCGCGATCGCGAGTTCAACCTGGCCTTCCTCGAGTGGTCGGGCGCCGTCGACAGCAACCTCGAGCCGCTGGTCGGGACCGGCGGCGAGGACAACCTCGGCGGGTTCTCGTCGCGTCGGGTCGATCGCGCGCTGGCGGCGCTGCGCACCGTGTGGGAGCCGGCGTCGCGCGGGCCGCTGATGGGCGAGCTCGCGGCCGCGCTGGCCGACGAGCTGCCGCTGACCGGCATCGTCGCGCTGGCACCGCAGGGCCTGATCCACCGCCGGGTCGCCGGCGCGGTGCCGTGGGACGGCTGGCTCGACCTGCGCACGCTGGCGCTGCGGCCCGACGCGGTTGCACCATAGATGTAAGCTGGCCCGGTGAGGCCGCGCGTCGCCGTGCTCGCGCTCGTCGCGCTCGCCGCCTGCTTCGAGCGGGGCGGCAAGCGCCCGGCCGGGCGTGACGCCGACGTCGCGGCGGTCGCCGCCGGCGCCGGCGGTGATCCGGGCTGGCTCGTGCAAGCGCCCGCGGGCCCGGCCGATCCGGCCGCGACCATCACCATCGCGCTCGAGGCCGAGCCGGTGTCGCTCGATCCGTTCACCGCCGGCGACGCGATCGCGACCCGGGTCCTCGCCGACGTGTACGAGGGGCTGCTGTGTCCGGACGCCGGCGGGGCCCCGGCGCCGTGCCTGGCCGCGCGCCACGAGGTGTCCGCCGACCGGACGGTGTGGCGGTTCTGGCTACGGGCGGGCGTGCGCTTCCACGACGGGCGCGAGGTCACGGTCGCCGACGTGATCGCCAGCGTGCGGGCGCCCGGGCAGGGCGCCGCCGCGCGTGGGCCGCTGGCCGCGGTCCTCGACGAGCTGGTCGCGATCGACAGCCCGGCCCCCGGCGAGCTGGTGCTGCGGTTCGCCCGGGCCCGGGTCGGCCGCGACCGCGACCTCATGCTGGTGCCGGTCGCGCCGGCCGCGCGGCTCGCCGCCGGCGATCTGGCGCGGGCGCCGGTCGGCACCGGTCCCCTGCGCGTGGTCGGGTGGCAGCCCGGGGTCGCGATCGAGCTAACCCGCTGGGACGGCTACCGGGGCCCGCCGGCGGCGGCGGCGCGGGTGCGCTACCGCCCCACCGCCGACCGCGCCGAGGCGTTGCGGCTGATCGCAGCCGGCGAGGTCGACGTCGCGGTCCAGATCCCGATCGCGGAGGCGACCGCGTTCACCAGCGCGCATCGCGGGGTGGTCCGCTTCCGTTACGAGCTGCCCGCGTTCCTGGCCGCGGTGTACCAGACCCGGCGACCGGCGCTGGCGTCGCCGGCGGTGCGGCGCGGGCTGACCGCGCTGCTCGATCGGCCCGGCCTGGCCACCGCGATCCTGGGCGGGGCCCGCTTGACCAGCGGGCCGTGGCCGCCCGGCGATCCGTTCGCCGATCCGGGGGTGGCGCCGATCGCCTTCGATCGCGGGCTGGCGGCGGGCCTGCTCGGCGCGGCCCGGCCGGCGGCCGAGCTGCTGGTGCCGCAGGGCTCGACCACGACCGCGCGGATCGCCGACGTGTGGGCGGCCGACGCCCGCGGCCTGGCCACCCTGACCGTGCGCGCGGTGCCGTACCCCGACTTCCTGGCCCGCCTGCAGGCGCGCGACTTCGACATCGCGCTGACCTCGATGTCCGGTGGACCGGACGTCGACCTGTGGTCGCGGCTGGCGTCCGACGCGCCGGCGGCCGAGGCCTGGCCCGGGCTCGCCGACCCGGCGCTCGATCACGCGCTGTCCGAGTTCCGGACCGAGGGCGATCCGGCCGGGCGCCGCGCGCTGGCCCGCGCGATCCACCGCCGGCTCGACCAGCTGCAGCCGTTCGCGTTCATCGCGGTCGACACCCGGGCCGGGGTCGCGCGCGCCGGGATCGGCGGCCTGCGCGGCGATGGCCTGGCCCCGCCGCGCGCGCGCGGGATCTGGAAGGCGCGGTGATCGGCCTGGCCCGGCTGGTCGCCCGGGTCGCGCTGGCCTGGGTGCTCACCTACCTGCTGGCGTCGGCGCTGGCCGAGCTCGGGCGCGCGCCGCCGGCCGAGCGCGCGGCGCGGGCCGGGGCCCGGCTGCCGCCTGACGACGCCCGCGATCCAGCGGTGCGACGCGCGATGATCGAGGCGGCCGCGCGCGAGCACGAGCTGGGTGGCGGGCCGGTCGACCGCCTGGTCACCTCCGCCCGGCGCGCGGTCACCCTCGAGCTCGGCCACGCGTGGCGTGACCGCCGGCCGGTCGCCACCGTGATCGGGCCCGGCCTCGTCGCCACCGCGGCCCGGGGCGCGCTGGCGCTGGTGCTCGCGCTCGGGCTCGGCGCGGCCGCCGGCCTGGCCGCGGTGGCCCGACCCGGGGTGGTCGGGGCCGGGCTGGGGGCGCTCACCGCGGTCGCGCTGGCGACCCCGACCTTGTGGCTGTGTCAGCTCGCGCTGGCCGGCCTGGCGCCGGGGCCGAGCGGCGCCCGCGCGCTCGCGGTGCTGATCCTCGCCGCGGCCCCGGCCGCCGTGATCGCGGCCCACGTGCGCGCGGCCGCCGGCGAGGTGCTGGCCTCGCCGCTGGCCGCCGCGATCACCGCGCGGGGCGCCGGACCTGGCCGCCTGGTGTGGATCCACGGCGCCCGGCTGACCCTGCCGAGGCTGGCGCCGCTGGTGGCGTCGACGATCGGCTTCATCCTCGGCGCGTCGGCGGTGGTCGAGCGCGCGCTGGCGCTGCCCGGCGCCGGTCGCCTGCTCACCGAAGCCGCCGCCGCCGGCGACGTGCCGGTGGTCGCCGCGCTGGCGGCGCTGACCGCGGCCACCGTCGCGGCCGGGGCCGGGCTCGCGGCCGTGGCGGCGCGGCGCGCCGATCCGCGCCTGCGCGAGGTCGGGTGAGCCGGGCGACCTGGCGGCTCGCGCTGGCCTGGCTCGGGCTGGTGCTCGCGCTCGGGCTCGGCGCCGACTGCGTGGCGGCGGCGCGGCCGCTGGTGGTCGAGCAGGGCGGCCAGCGGACCTGGTTCGCCAACCTGCGCGGCACCGGCCCGGCCGGCGACGCGCTGCGCGCGCGGCTGGGACCGGCGGACTGGGCGCTGTGGCCGCCGATCGCGGCCGATCCGATCGATGTCCGGTCGACCGGACAGCTCGCGCCGCTGGCGCCGCCGTCGGCCGCGCACCGGCTCGGCACCGACGACCGCGGCCGCGACGTGGCCGCGCGCCTGGTCCACGGCGCCCGCACCAGCCTGGTCACCGCCACGGTGGCGGCCGGCCTCGCGCTGGTCCTCGCGCTGGTCCTCGGGTTGATCGCGGTCCGCGCCGGCGGCGTGGTCCTGTCCGCGATCAGCGCCGGGGCCGACGTGCTCGCCACCGCGCCGGCCGTGCTCGGCGCGATCGCGGTCCAGGGGCTCACCGGCGCCCGCGGCCTCGGCGCGCTTGCGCTGCTGGTGGCGGTCCCGCGGGGCGCCGACACCGCGCGGCTGGTGATCGCCAGCTTGCGCGCGACCCTGGCCGAGCCCTACGCCGACGCCGCGCGTGCGATCGGCGCGTCGCCGCTCCGGGTCCTGATCCGGCACGCGCTCCCGCACGCGCTGCCGGTGCTCGCCGCCGCCACCGCGATCACCGCCGCCACCGCGATCCTGGCCGAGGCCGCGCTGACCTTCCTCGGTCTGGGCGCGCCGCCGCCGACGCCATCGTGGGGCGAGCTCCTGGCCCAGGCCTCGCAACACGAGCTGCGCGCCTGGCTGTCAATCCCGGCCGGCGTCGCGGTCACGCTCACGACCGCCGCGCTGCTCCGCCTCGCGCGGCGCTGACGCGTGCGGCGGGGCTCGGCCCGGCTAGGCTTGGACGAGCGTCTTGAAGCCGCCGTAGATCATGCGCTTGGCGTCGAACGGCATGTGCTTGGGATCCATCATGGTGGCCAGGCGCGGGTCGGCCATGACCCGCTTGTTGATGCGATTGCGGTCCGCCTTCGACCGGTAGACGATGTACGCGAACACCACGGTCTCGTCGGGCTTCAGCTTCACGCTCTGCGGAAACGAGGTGGTCTTGCCGGGCTTGACGTCGTCGGCGACGTACTCGACGTAATCGAGCGCGCCGTGCTCGCGCCAGACCTTGCCGGCCTTGCGGGACATCTTGCGATAGGCGGCCAGGTTCTTCTTGGGGACGGGCACCACGAATCCATCGACGTAGCTCATCTCGGCTCTCCTCTGGGCGTTGCAGGCGACCGGCGCCGCGCCAGCCGGTCGGTCGACGGTCCCGATCGGCGCGGGCCTCGTCGGGCAGCCTAACCGCGCGGGGGTGGGGCGACAACCGCCGGCGCCGCGCGACGCGAGCACGGGATCGCCCCAGGTCACGGGCGCGGCGGCGGCGGGAGCTGGCGGCGCGCGGCGGAGGCGACCACGAAGCCGGGTGTGGACATCGTCAGCATGCGGGACGGATTCACCACGCCCTGGTCGCGGGCCCACTGCTCGGCAGCGAGGATCAGCGCCGCGCCCTCGGCGGTGTCGAGCAGCTGACCGAGCCGCCCGCGTGCGGCCTCGGTGAACCGGCGCATCGGGCCGGCGCGGACCGCGGCGACCACACCGCCCTCGTCCTCGTGGCGATGGGTGACCCGCAGCAGCAGCGGCTCGGGCGCGTGGACCACGACCACGCGATGGACCTCGCCGACCCCGCCGGCGCCGAGCCGGCCGCGGACCTCGAAGCGGTCGGCGCCCGCTGGCGTGGCGTCATCGATCGCCTCCGACCGGATCTCCTTCTTCCCGCCGGTCGAGACCATCCCGGAGTATGCGGGCATCGACGAAGACGACCCGCCGCCGGGGGGCTGGCCACGGGTAGCGCCCGGCATGCCCCCGGCGGTCCTCCCAACGCTTGCGTGTACGTGTGCCGGGCAGGTCGCCCCCGGCCGCGTCGCCGCGGTCGGCTTCGTGCTCGAGCGATCAGCGCGCGGGCCCGGGCAGCAACATCGCGGCGATCGCGTCCGGCTCGGCGATCGCGCGTTCGCGCATCGAGGCTCGCAGCGCGTCCGCCGCACCCCGGTCGCCGGCGAGCTCGGCCCGGCGCAGCCGGACCACCGAGGCGTGGAGTGGCAGGTCGGCGGCCGCCAGGGCCTGGGCCGCGCCGTCGAGGGCCGTGGACGCCTGGCGCTCGCCGGCGATGACCGCGGCGCCAGCGTCGATCAGGCGCGCGAGCGCGGCCGGCCACGCGACCTGCTCGCGCCGGAGTTCGCGCACGTGGGTCCGCGCCTGCGCGATCAGGCGTGGACGCTGGCCGGGGCTGGCGGCGGCCGCGGCCGCCAGCGCGACCCGGCCGCGCAGCGAGGCGACCTCGACCCGCACCGCCTGGACCCGGCCGATCAGCGACCGCGCCATCGGCTTGCGCGCGTCCTCCAGGCGGCGCGCCGCGGTCTCGCTGTCGCCCAGGTACAGGTCGACCTGGATGTTGGCGAGCAGCGCGTAGTAGTGGTGGATGTTGTAGTCGGCGGGGTCGGGACGCTCCAGCTCGACCGCGAGCAGGTGCGCGCGGGCCTCGGCCGGCTCGCCGCGCACCAGCCACATGACGTTGGCCCGCCAGCCGCGCAGGCCGTGCTGGGCAAACATGTCGCCGCGCTCGACCGCCTCGCGCAGGAGCAGCGGCACCATGCGGACCAGCTCGGCGGTCTCGCCCAGCCAGAACAGCGTGCCCATGAGGAAGTGCTCGATCATGTCGAGCTCCCAGCGAACGCCGGTGCCGTGGTCGCGCAGGGTCAGGTGGGCCTGCTCGAGGCGCGGCCGGGCCTCGCGGAAGCGCCCGATCAGGTAGAGGGCGAGCCCGTCGACGAAGTCGATGGAGCCGGTCACGAAGGGGTGGTTGACCTGGGCCCCGAGCTCGCGCAGCCACACGAACAGCAGCTCGACGCGGCCGCGGGCCTTGCCACCGATCTGGCCGAGGAAGCCGATCTCCTGACAGATCGCGATGGCCAGCCGGTAGGGGTCGCCGAGCCCGAGCGCCGCGCGCAGGAAATCGTTCTGGACCACCCGCCCCATCAGCGGATCGATGAAGGCCAGCCCGTTCGAGGCCGAGAGCAGCGCGTCGGCCCGCTGCAGCTCGTCGGCTGGGACCTCGGCGAGCTTGCGGGGACCCGGCTTCATCCCCCGCCAGCGCAGCCCGATGCGCTGGCGGATCACCCGGCGCACCGCCGCGCTCCGCGAGGCGGGCAAGTCGTAGCCGAAGGTGCCGAGGACCTGCCGGGTCAGCGGCAGGCCCTCGGTGAAGCGGCCGCGGCGGAGCTGCTGCTCGAGGTGGAGCCGGGCCAGCTCGCGCCGGGTCTCGGCGGTCGCGCCGGGCACGGCCGCGAGGTAGGCCTCGCCGGCGTCCTCGAGCTGACCGGCGCTGGCCAGCGCGTCGCCGCGGCGGCGGAGCAGGGGGCTGGCCGCGGCGTCGTCGTGACCACCGTGCTCGATCGCCAGCGCGTACAGATCGGCGGCGCGGCGGAACGCCAGGGCCTCCTCGGCGAACCGGGCCGCCTCGACCGCCAGCGCCGCGGCCCGGGCCGGCTCGCCGGCCGCGAGCCAGTGATCGACCAGCCCGTCGAGCAGGCGATCGTCGGGCAGCTGGGTCTCGAAGCTCTCGGCCAGCGCGCGGTGGATCGCCTGGCGGGCCGCGGGCGTGAGGCCAGCGACCGCGGCCGCGCGGACCCGGTCGTGATAGGGCTCGAGGTGCCCGAGGCCGTCGTCGCTGAGCCGGCGCAGGCGGATCAGGTGCTCGGCGCGCAGCACGCCGATCTCGGTTCCGAGCGCGGTCAGCCCGGCGGCCCGCACCGCGTGATCGATCAGCAGCGGGCGCGCCTCGATCGCGCACGCGCGCAGCAGCGCGGCCGCGCTGGCCGGCAGGGCGGCGACCCGCGCCTCGAGCAAGGTGGCCAGGCTGCGGCCGGCGGCGTCGCCGTGCGAGCGCGCCACCTCGGCCAGGAAGATCGGATGGCCGCCGGCGTCGCGGACCACCGCGTCGGGGTCGATGTCGGGCCCGGCGATCGCCATGACCAGCGCGCGCGCCTCGGGATCGGCGAGCGGCCCGACCTCGATCACGCGCACGTCGCCGCGGGTATCGCCGATCGCCGGGCTGTCTCGGATCGCGGCGACCACGCCGGCGTCGTCCTCGTGACGGTGGGTGCACAGCAGCAGCAGCGGCTCGGGCGCGTGGACCAGGTTGGTGAGGAACACCGCGCTGTCGGCGTCGCCCCACTGCAGGTCGTCGATCCACATCACGACCGGGTGCAGCCGGGCCAGGGTGCGCAGCAGGTAGCGGAGGGCGCCGAAGCCACGGCGGCGCAGCTCCTGCGGATCGGGCGGGCACAGCGCGCCGACGCAGCGGTCGTTCAGGGCCGGGACCCGGCGCAGCACCGGGAACAGGCGCGCCAGCGCGCCGACGTCGCGCGGGATGACGTCGGCCAGCTCGCGCTCGGGCAGCCGCAGCAGCGCCGCGGTCAACGCGTCGATCACGGTGTCCAGCGTCTTGAACGGCACCGACTCGCGCTGGTAGCAGCGCCCCTCGAGCACGATCGCGTCGTGCGCGCGGGCGTCGTCGAGGAAGTGGCGGACCAGCTGGCTCTTGCCCATGCCGGAGTCGCCGCCGACGAAGACCGCGACGCCGCGGCTGCGGGCATCGGCGCTGGCCTGCTGCAGCGCGGCCAGCTCGTCGACCCGGCCGATGAACGGCCC
Organism: Kofleriaceae bacterium; assembly: GCA_046597055.1. Classification (GTDB taxonomy): domain Bacteria; phylum Myxococcota_A; class Polyangia; order Haliangiales; family Haliangiaceae; genus UBA2376. The sequence continues at coordinate 45,270 of JBKJLC010000283.1, forward strand.
GGTGGTGGCCAGCCGCTCGAGCTCGATGGTGGCGCGCGAGGCGGCGACCCCGAGCGCGGTCAGGATCGCGTGGCCGTCGGGGCGCGCGGCCGGATCGCGCGCGAGCAGCGCGGCGCACAGCGCGTCGAGGTCGGCGGGGACGTCGGGCACCAGCGCGCTCGCGCGCGGCGGGGCCTCGCCCTGCTTGCGGGCGAGCACCTGCTCGATCCGACCCTCGAACGGGCGCCGCCCGGTGAGCGCCTCGAACAGCATCACGCCCACCGAGTACCAGTCGGTGGCCTCGGTCAGCGGCACGTCGGCGGCCTGCTCGGGCGACATGTAGATCGGCGTGCCGATCGCGGCCGAGTCGTGGGTGCGATCGACGAGGTGGGCCTCGACCTCGGCGATCAGCCCGAAGTCGAGGACCACCACCCGACCCTCGCCGGTGACCAGCACGTTCGACGGCTTGAGATCGCGGTGCAGCTTGCGGTCGGAGTGGAGCGCGAGCACCGCGTCGACCAGCTGGGCCAGGGCCGCGCGCAGGCGCGCCTCGTCGAGCGGGCCGCTCGCCGCGCGATCGCCACCGGGCGCGCCGAGGGGGACCTGGCGGGTCTGGGTGTCAGAGTCGCACGGGTCGGTCTCGCCGACGCGCCCGGTGGACAGGTCGGGGTCGCTGAGGTCGGTGGGCGCGACCCGGGCGCGGGGGCGGACCCAGTCGATGAACGACACGCCCTCGACCAGCTCCATCGTGAAGAACCACTCGTCCGACGACGTGTGGAGCTCGTGCAGCGTGATCAGGTTGGGGTGGGCAATGTCAGCCAGCGCGCGGAACTCGCGCTTGAACCGGTACAGCGCCGGGGCCGACAGGCTGCGCAGGACCTTGAGCGCGACCTCGCGGCCGAGGCGGTGGTCGAACACGCGGTGGACCTCGCCCACGCCGCCGATGCCGAGCCGGCCGCGGACCTCGAAGCGATCGGGAGCGGGCGCGTCGTCGACGACGAGGTCGCGTCGGGTCACCGGTTGCCCCCGTTCGACGTCATCCGACGATTATGCGGCCCGGCGTCGGCCGAGCAAGCGCCCGGCCCGCCCAACCGCAGCCGGCAGCCGGCGCCGGCTGCGACATGGGCGTACCTCCCGCGGGTGCGCGCGCACACGCGCTCATGACCCTACCCACCGCGGCGGCCCGCGCCCGCGCCCCAGCTAGCAGGGACCGGGCATCAGCAGGGCCGCGATCGCATCGGGGTCGGCGACTGCCCGCTCGCGCATCACCGCGCGCACCGCGGCGGCCGCGGCGGCGTCGCCGGCGTGCTCGGCCTGGCGCAAGCGCACCACCGACGCATGGAGCCGCATGTCGACCGCCTCCAGCGCGGTCACCGCGGCGGTGAGCGCGTCGGCGGCGCCGCGGTCGCCGCTGATCATGGCGGCGCCGGCCTCGACCAGCGCGGCCAGGCTGGCCGCCCACCCGACGCCCTCGCGCCGGAGCGCGCGGGCATGCGACCGGATCTCGCCGAGCCTGTGCGCACGCTCGGGGTTGCCGGCACGGGCCGCCATCGCCAGCGCGGTGCGGGCGCGGAGATAGGCCATCTCGACGCGGATCGCCTGGACCCGGTCGATGTGCGACCGGGCCATCGGCCTGCGCGCGGCCTCGACCCGCCGCCAGGCACCCTCGGCGTCGCCGAGGTACAGGTCGATCTGGGTGTGGCCGACCAGCATGTAGTAGTCGTGCACGTGGAAGTCGGGCTGGGCCGGCCGTTCGGCCTCGACCGCGATCAGGTGCGCGCGGGCCTCGGCCGGCGCGCCGGCGACCAGCCAGCGTACGTTGGGGCGCCAGCTGCGCAGGCCGTGCTGGGCGTACACGTCGCCGCGCTCGACCGCCTCGCGCAGCAGGATCGGCACCATGCGCACGAGCTCCGCGGTCTCGCCCAGGTAGCACAGCGAGCTCATCAGAAACAGCTCGCCCATGTCGAGCTCCCAGCGCACGCCGGCGCCGTGATCGCGCATGACCTTGAGCCCGTGCTCGAACTGGTCGCGCGCGTCGCGCCAGCGCCCGGTCAGGTACGCATACAGCGCGGTCACGCTCGCAGTGAGCCCGGTGATGTACGCGTGCTGGACCTCGGCGCCCAGCGCCCGCAGCTGGGCGGAGAGGGCCTCGGCGCGACCGCGGGCCTTGCCGCCGATCTGGCCGAGGTAGCCCATCTCCTGGCACAGCGCCTTGCACAGGCGGAACGGATCGCCCACATCGAGCGCGGCCCGCAGGTAGTCGTTCTGCACCACGCGACCCATCAGCGGATCGACGAAGGTGAGGCCGTTGGACACCGAGAACAGCGCGTCGGCACGCTGCAGCTCGGCGGCGGCCACCGATGCCAGCGGCCGCGCGCGTGGCGTCAGGCCGCGCAGCCGCAGGCCGATCCGCTGGCGGATCACGCGCCGCACCGCCGCGCGGCGGCTGGCCGGCAAGGCGTAGGCGTGGCGAGCGAGCAGGTCGCGACTGAGCGCGAGGCCCTCCTGGAACCGGCCGCCACGGAGCAGCTGCTCGAGGTGCAGCCGCTCCAGCTCGATCCGCGCGGCGGGGGTCGCGCCGACCGTCGCGGCCAGGTAGGCCTGACCGGCAGCATCGAGCTGGCCGGCGTTGGCCAGCGCATCGCCGCGGCGGCGCAGCAGCGGGCCGCGGGTGGCGTCATCGTGCCCGCCGTGCAGGAGCGCGAGCGCGTACAGATCGGCGGCGCGCCGGAACGCCAGCGCCTCCTCGGCGAACCGGGCTGCCTCGACCGCCAGCACCGCGGCGCGCGCCGGCTCGCCGGCCGCCAGCCAGTGGCCGACCAGGCTATCGAGCAGGCGGTCGTCGGGCAGCTGGGCCTCGAAGGTCTCGGCCAGCGCGCGGTGCACGGCCCGCCGCTCGGCCGCGGTGAGGCCGGCGACCGCCGCGGCCCGGACCCGGTCGTGATAGGGCTCGAGGTGGCCGAGGTCGTCGTCGTCGAGCCGCCGCACGCGGATCAGGTGCTCGGCGCGCAGGACGCCGAGCTCGGCGCCGAGCGCGTCGAGCCCGGCGGCGCGGACCGCGTGTTCGATCAGCAGCGGCCGTGCCTCGATCGCGCACGCGCGCAAGAGCGCGGCCGCGCCCGCCGGCAGCGCGGCGATGCGGGCCTCCAGCAGGCTCGCGAGGCTGCGCCCGGCGGCCTCGCCGTGCGAGCGCGCCATCTCGGCGAGGTAGAGCGGGTGGCCGCCGGCCTCGCGCACGACCGCGTCGGTGTCGATGTCGGGGCCCGCGATGCCCGTGACCAGGGCGCGCGCATCCGGATCGGCGAGCGGCCCGATCTCGAGCATCCGCAGGTTGCCACCGCTCCCGCCGATCGCCGGGCCCTGGCGGATCATGTCGACCACGCCGGCGTCGTCCTCGTGGCGGTGGGTGAACAGCAGCAGCAGCGGCTCGGGCGCGTGGACCAGATCGGCGAGGAAGACCGCGCTGTCGGCGTCGCCCCACTGCAGGTCGTCGATCCAGATCACCAGCGGGTAGAGCCAGGTCAGGCTGCGCAGCAGGTGGCGCAGCGCGCTGAACCCGCGCCGCCGCAGCTCCTGCGGATCGGGCGGGCACAACGCGCCGACGCAGCGATCGTTGAGCGCCGGGATCCGGCGCAGCACCGGGAACAGGCGCGCCAGCGCGGCGATGTCGCGCGGGATCACCGGGGTGAGCTGCGCCTCCGGCAGCCGCACCAGCACCGCGGTCAGCGCGTCGATCACGGTGTCGAGCGTCTTGAACGGCACCGCCTCGCGCTGGTAGCAGCGACCCTCGAGGACGAGGGCGTCGCCGGCACGCGCGTCGTCGAGGAAGCGGCGCACCAGCTGGCTCTTGCCCATCCCGGAGTCGCCGCCGACGAAGATGGTGACGCCGCGGGTGCGGGCATCGCCGCGGGCTCGCTCGAGCGCGGCCAGCTCGGCGGTCCGGCCCACGAACGGCCCGGTCGAGGCCATCCGGCCCAGCTCGACGGTCGCGCGCGACGCGGCGACGCCCAGGGCCGCCAGGATCGCGCGACCCTCGGGCCGCTGCGCGGGATCGCGCGCGAGCAGCCCCGCGCACAGCGCGTCCAGATCGGCGGGCACCGATGGCACCAGGGCCTGCGCCCGCGGCGGCGACTCGTGCTGCTTGCGGGCGAGCACCTGGTCGGGCGAGCCCTCGAACGGCCGCCGGCCGGTCAGCGCCTCGAAGAGCATCACGCCGACCGAGTACCAGTCGGTCGCCTCGGTCAGCGGCCGATCGGCCGCCTGCTCGGGCGACATGTACATGGGCGTGCCGACCGCGGACGCCTCGTGGGTGCGGTCGACCAGGCGGGCATCGACCTCGGCGATCAGGCCGAAGTCGAGGACCACCACCCGGCCCGCGCCGGTGACCAGCACGTTCGACGGCTTGAGATCGCGGTGCAGCTTGCCGTCGGTGTGCAGCGCGAGCACCGCGTCGACCAGCTGCGCGAGCGCGGCGCGCAGGCGCGGCTCGTCGAGGGTCGCGGCGGCGAGCTCGTCGCGCCGCTTGAGGCGCGCCGGCACCTCGCAGGTCTCGGTGTCCGGTTCGGTTGGGCTATGCGGCGGAGCTCCGCTGACGCGGCTGGTCGGCGCGCTGGCGCTGCTGCCGGAGCCGTTCGCCCGGGGGCGACTGGCCGGCGCGTCGGCGTTGCCGTCTTCGCCGGAGCGGTAGGCCCGCGGGCGGACCCAGTCGAGGAACGACACGCCCTCGACCAGCTCCATCGTGAAGAACCACTCGTCGGACGACGTGTGGAGCTCGTGGAGCGTGATCAGGTTGGGATGGACGATGTCGGCCAGCGCGCGGAACTCGCGCTTGAACCGGTACAGCGCCGGGGCCGACAGGCTGCGCAGGACCTTGAGCGCGACCTCGCGGCCGAGCCGCTGATCGAACACGCGGTGGACCTCGCCGACCCCGCCCGCGCCGAGCCGCCCGCGCACCTCGAAGCGTTCGGCGCGGCCGGTCGCGTCCTCGACAACGTCGAGCTGGATCACCCGGCTCCGGTGGTCGAGGACATCGTCACATTATGCGGCGGCGCCGGTTCGCGGCAATCTCGGGTGCCCCGAGGGGCCGGGCCGCGGGGTATCGGGCGGGCACGCTCAGAAGGGTGATGACACGACCGTGCCGTGGAAGCTGGCGCTGACCTCGCCACCGCCGACGAGGGTGATCGCGGCCAGCTCGAGGGAGCCGTCGGTCACCAGCCCGATCAGCGTGTAGGTGCCGTCCGCGGGCTGGTAGCGGTGGACCCGGCCCTCCACCACGACCCCGTCGACCGGCAGGCGCACGCCCGGGCGGAGCCGCGCGACGTCGGTCTGGAGGTCGATCACGGCGACGGTGCCGTCGGCCAGCGCCGCGGTGAGCAGGATCCGCGCGCGCGTGGGCGTGGCCGGGATCGATCCGGCCGCGGCGCCGACCGCCCCGACCACGAGCGGCACGTCGTCGAGCGTCGCCACCAGCACGCCGCTCCCCGCCGCGAACGCGTCGGCGATCGCGGTGCCCCAGCGGGTGTGCAGTCGGCCGTCGAGGGTGCCGATGCGGTCGAGGCAGGGCGCCTCGCGGGGCGGCGCCGACCACTCTGGCGGGCCGGCGTCCAGCTCGGCGAGGATCGCGGCGCGGCGATCGCGCACGAACCCGCGGACCTCGTCGATGCTCGCGGCCAGGCCGCGATCGCCAGCCGGATCGGCGATCGGCGCGATCAGCGCCTCCATGCGAGCGAGCTCGCGGCCGAGCGCGTCCTCGTCCCAGGCCTGGTCGAGCACGCGGCGCAAGGTCGCGAGGTAGCGATCGCGCGCGGCCGGCAGCCGGGCCAGGCGCCAGGGTGCGAGCGAGCCGGCGTGGATGGAGACCAGGCCGGTGCCGAACGGGTCGGGGCCCGGCAGGAACGTGCGGTCAGTGCCCCACGGCAGGAGCTGGAAGCGATCGCGGGCCGGGTCGTGATAGGCGAAGAAGTTGTTGGCGTTGCCGGCGTAGCCGTCGCGGTGGGTGACCAGCACCTCGACCGCCCAGAACGTGAGGAGCGGGTCGAGCGCGATCACGGTGTCGACCGCGGCGAGCAGGGCCGGGTCGGGCTGCTCGAGCGCGGCGACCGCGGCGTCGAGATCGCGGCGATCGTCGACGGTCCGGTTGGTCTCGGCCTCGAACGTCGCGGTCCAGCCGGCCCGGAAGTCGCTGAAGGTGCCCTCGTAGAGGTTGCCGCGATCATCGTCGAAGTGGCGCGCGACGAAGTCACGATCGATCGCCTCGACGTGCACGTACAGGCCGAGGTCGTCGCCGTTGACCCGGACGTGCGCGAAGTTGCACCGCGGCGCCGGCACGCCGGCGGCAGCGAACGTCTGGTAGCTCAGGCACTGCCGGACGTACGAGCGATCCTGCTCGGCATTGTTGAGCGTCAGCCCGTCGATCCCGAGCTGGCGGCGGCCGTCGACGTCGAGCGCGATCTTGAGGCTCGGCTTGGTCGTGCTGAGCGACCCGAGGAACCCCTTCTTGCGCACCCCGGCGCCGGCGACGCGGACCCCGTCGATGGTGACGATGGCCGGGACGCCGGTGAATGGGCTCGGAAACGGTGCGGCCAGGCAGGCCCCGTAGACCGCGAGCCAGCTGCGGGTCTGTTCGCGCACGGTGTCCCAGTCGGCCGGCGCCAGCGCGATGTCGACCTCGACCACGTGGGCGGGGTCGAACCGGCGCGCGGCCGGGTCGAGGTCGGGCCCGGACCCCGCGCCGGGATCGGCCGCGCAGGCGATCATCGCCAGCGCGATCAGCCCGGCGCCGGCGGTGCGGCTCACGTGGTGACGGTGCAGCGGTTCGAGCAGCCGTCGAAGTCGTCGGGGTTGGCGTCGTCGCACTGCTCGCCGAGCTCGAGGACCCCGTTGCCGCACACCGCGGTCGGCAGCGGCGGCAGCTCGATGATGCAGGCGGCGCTGCAGCCATCGCCATCGACGGTGTTGGCGTCGTCGCAGCGCTCGCCAACGTCGAGCACGCCGTTGCCGCACGGCGCGGTGCCGCCGTCAGGGGACGTCCCGCCGTCAGGGCCGGTCGTCGCGTTGCACGCCAGCGTGACCGTGTTGCCATCGAGCGTCACCGCGCCGGTGTGCGCGAGCAGCCGGCCCGACACGGTCGCACCGGTGGTCGCCGTGATGCTCGCCGAGGCGAGGATGGTGCCGTGGAACCGGGTCGCGGTGCCGAGGGTCGCCGAGCTGCCGACCGCCCAGAACACGTTGCAGTCGCTGCCGCCATTGATGACGAGCACCGACGAGTTGCTCGCGGTGGTGAGCGTGCTCGCGATGCGGAACACGAACACCGCGTCGGCCTGACCCTGGGCATCGAGGGTGAGCTGGCCGGTCAGCGCCGCCGACGGCGACGTGAAGCAGTAAACGCCGGGCGTGAGCACCGCGCCGCCCAGCTCGGCGTCGTCGCGCGTGACGTCGCACGGTTCGTCGTTGAGTCGGGTCCACGCGGCGTGGAGGTCGGTCTGCGCGCCGGCGGCCAGCGGGTCGGCCACGTGGATCGCGCCAACGACCTGGCCGGGCAGCAAGCCGGTGACCGCGCTCCCCGGGCTGAGGCCGAGGTCGCCCTGGATCACGGTGGGCCCGGTGCTGGTCACCGTCGAGGCGCCGAGCACGAGGAAGCTCGCTGCGGTGCCGAGCATGGCGGCGTCGACCGAGGACTGCGGCGCCTGGGTGCACGCGGCCGGCACCAGCAGCGCGCACGGCACCAGGTAGCGGAGTCGGCGCGACCGATGCTTTGGTGATCCGTGGTCGAGGTCCTGATCGTCGACGGGCTGGGTGGTCGCGGTCGCGACCGAGCCAGTGGTGGTGGACGTGATGCCGGGGGTTCGGTTGCCAGGGTTGCGCATGCGGTCTCCTCGTCGGACGTGACACCCAGGTCGGGTGCAGCCGCCCTCCCGTTCGGAGTAGCAGCCGTCCGATTGCTGCCGTTGCACCTTCCAAGCCGCAGTGTTTCGTCGCCGCGACGGCGTGTAGGCGCGCCGCCGCGCGCGAGTGCAACTGGTCGCAAGCAGCCACGGCGACCTCACGGATCCGATCCGGATCACGGACACGCCGGCTCGCAGCACCGGTCGCCGGGGTGTGCGCAGCCGCTCCCTGGGCTGCTGCGCCTCCTTCTTGCCCGTACGCTGGGGTACCTGTGCGCGGACCGGAACACCTGCCACGTCGGGCGACGGTCGGGATGTCCCGCCGTGCGGATCGAGGCGCTGCGATCCCGGGGCCGGTCCCGATCAGCGGCAGTGCTTGAGGCCGTTGATCCAGGTCGAGATGAGCGCGAGGCCCGCGCGGTCGACGCGGCTGGTGCCGGTGCGGGGCATGCGCGCGGACGTCAGGGTCTTCATGCGCAGGGCCAGGACCGAGTGGGCCGCGTCGCCGGGGACGACCACGCGGGTGCCGCCCGGCAGGCGGAGGGCGGGTCGGACGTTGCAGATGTTCATCGAGGCCAGGGGCGTCTCGAAGCGCAGGTCGAGGGCCGAGCCGGGTCCCGGGTGGCACGGCGCGCAGTTGGCGTGCAGGTAGGCGCGGGCGCGGCCGGCGGGCGCGGCGGTCGTGTCGGCGGGCTCGGGCAAGCGGGGGTGCCGCGCTGGATCCCGGAAGCTCGCGTCGAGCACGCCGAGGCTGGCGAGGGTCGCGAGCTGGTTCGCGCGCCGACCGGTCGGGTAGAGCACCTCGCGGTTGAGCTGCCCGGTCTCGAGGCCGAGCACCCGCCCGCGCGCGGGGGTGTGGCACCCGAGGCAGTCCTCGCGCGAGGGCACGGTCCACGGTGCGCCGCCGTCGCCGAGCTCGACCTTCACCGCGCCGGTCGCGAGCACCGCGTCGGTCTGCGACCGGTCCCACACGTACGTGTAGCCGGCCCAGTCGCCGTCGTCGTGGTGCACCAGCAGGCGGGTCTCGATCCGGCGGCCCCCGAAGCTGAATTCTTTGATCAGGACGCTGCCGACCGGCAGCTCCCAGTCGCCGCCGGCCGCGACGGTGATGCGGCTGTCGTCGGGCAGCACCATCCACCGGCGCTTGCCGAGCCCGTCGGCCCACAGCTCGGCGTTGACCTCGTACGGGATCGCCGCCGCCACCGGCTGCGACGGCGCCCGCGGTTGCACGCAGCCGGTCGCCGACAGCATCGTCGCCGGACCGGTCGGGACCGCGGCCGGCGCTGGCGTGGTCGCGACCGCGGCGGCGCGACCCGAGGTGAGCTTGAACACGCCCTGACCGGCGGCCGGGTTGAGCGAGACGACGTACAGCTCGCCGTGCTCGTCCTCGATGAACGAGGCCGGCGCGAACCGCGCGCACGGCGTGGCGAGCGCGACCCGCAGCTTGCGGGTGCGGGCGTAGGGATCGTCGAGCCCGTAGATCGTGCCGTCGCCGTTGTCGGCGACCAGGTAGGTGCCGATCAGCGCCGGCATCGCGGTCCCGCGATAGACCTGGCCGCCGATGATCGCCGTGCCCGCGCAGGTGCGGCTGGTCTGGGCCGGCAGCGCGGCGACCGCGGCGGTGATGGCGCCGCTGGCGTCGGTGCCCTCCTGGGTATCCCAGCCATGATCGCCGTCGCGCGCGACCAGGTTGATCTCCTCGCTGCGCGCGCCGGTGTCGCCGACCCAGAGCTGCCCGCCCTTGCGATCGAAGCTGATCCGGAACGGGTTCCGGAACCCGCGCGCATAGACCTCGGGGCATGCATGCGCGGCATCGGGCAGCCCGCCGTTGCCCTCCTCGAAGCAGGGCGGGTTGGGCTTGCCGGCGCGGTCGAGCCGGTAGGGGTTGTCGGCCGGGATGCCGTACTGCTTGCCGGGCAGCGGCTTCGCGGCGTGCACGTCGAGGCGCAGGATCTTGCCGCGCAGGTTGGTGGGCTTGCGGGTGCGGGCGAAGATCTCGTCCTCGCCGACCGACATGTACAGGTGGCCGTCGGGGCCGAACACCACGTCGCCGCCGTAGTGATGGCTGCCGCCACCGGCCGACAGCAGCTTGACCTCGCCCGAGGCGACGTAGCTGCCGCTGCGGTTCTTGCGGACGTCCGCGCGGAACAGCGCGACGCTGCCCCAGCCGCCGCGCACGTAGTACACGTGGGCCCGCTTGGGGTCGGTCGCCAGCGCCGGGTCGAACGCGAGCCCGAGGAAGCCACCCTCGTTCTCCGAGAGGTCGCGCGCCGCGGGCACGTACGGGTCGATCAGGTTGGTCGCTGGCGGTTGGGTGGCGTTGACGTCGCTCACCTGGAACACCCGACCGCTGCGCAGGCCGATGAACCACAGCCACTGCTGGTCGGGCATCCGCACGCGACGGGCGACGATCGGCGCGTTGTTGCCGAACGGCTTGCCGGGTCCGGTCGACAGCCGCGGAAACAGCGGCTGCAGCGCCAGGCCCCGGTCGCCGCCCTGGCGCGTGCGCTTGCCCCTGGGCGGCGCGGGCGCCGCGGGCGCGCCCGGTCGCGACGGGGCGGTGCAGGTCGGGTTGGCCGCTCGCGCGTCGAGGCCCGCGAGCGAGGCCACCGGCAACGGGACCGCCGGCGCGCGCGGCGGTGGGCCCGCATCGCCCGCGGTCGTCGCGACCGGGGCGCGCGGGCGCGCGGGCCCGATCTCGTAGGTGACCTCGAGCGACGGCTTGTGGGTCGCGTGCCGCGACGCGTAGAGCTTGGCCACCTTCGCCCGGGTCTCGTTGACGAGCATGACGCCGTGGTTGGTCCGGGGATCGTCGATCCACCCCTGCACCACGTCGACATCGAGCGCGACGGTCTGGACCTCGACCCCGCGGCCCTGCCACGCCGTGATCGCGAACGACCTGCCGGCGACCACGTCGGTGCCCTGGCCACCGGCGCCCGGCTTGGCCCACGCGTGGTCGGCGTCGCGGTTGAGCCAGCCGAAGCGGGCCGAGCCCGGGTCCCATGCGGTGGTCAGGTAATGACCGCGGACGGTGAAGTCGCTGTCCCAGCTGGCGAACACCAGCCGCAGGGTCGCGCTGGTGACCCGGGCCCCCCGCGGCAGCGTGAGGCCGGTGAACCGGAGCAGCGGCTGGCTCTGGTAGCCGTCAGGGCCGGGCAGGTGCCAGCAGCCGAGCTCGGCGCTGCTGCGATCGGCCTCGCCGTTGCCGCCGCCCCGCGACAGGATGCTCACGTCGGTCACGCCGGTGGCGCGCACGGCCGCGGGCTCGTCGGGGGCGGCCGCCGCCGGCGACGGGGCATGGCACCCCGCAGAGATCAGGCCGACCAGACCCAGCACGCGCAGCGTGCTTGAAACGTTCCGCACGCCCGGCCCGCTACGACGACTCACCGTGAGATACACGCGTGAGTATCGAACCTGGCGCGCCCGGCTGCAACGTCGCTCGTGCGCGAGGCCACACGCGGCCAGCTGGCCCGGCCCGGCGAAGCTACCCGCCGGCGCGCTCCCCGAGGCTGGGACCGGCCTCGGCCGGGTCCGATCCAGGCTGCTGCCGCTGGCCGGCCGGCGCCAGGACCTCGACCGGCACGGTCACGTGCATGCCACCGGGCACCTCGCCGCGGACCTCGATCCGGCCCGGCGACCCGGCGACCACGTACACGCAGTTGCGCGGGAAGAACCGCACCAGGGTCGCGCCCGCGCTGACCGTGAACGTCCATGGCGCGAACACGACGTCGGCGGCGCCCGCCGACGCCTCGAAGCACACCAGGTCGGCGTTGCCGGCCGCGACCGGCGCGTCGTTCACCCGCCGGCCGCGCACCGCATCGAGGGTGGTCGTCGCCGCGACGGTGAACTCCCGCGGCTCGGCCAGGTCGCCCGCGGCGACCGTCAGCGCGAGCCCGGCGGGGCCGACCGTTTGCCGGCGCACGTCCCACGCCAGCGTGGTGAACGGCGCGCCATCGGTCGACCTCACCGCCATGGCCTCGTCGACCAGCGGGCGGCCATCGGCGGCGTGCAGCCCGATCAGCAGCGCGGCGTCGGCGCCGGTCCATACCTGCCACGGGCGCGCGCGGTCGGACCGGTACGCGAGCTGCGGATCGGGCTCGAGGTGAACCCGGGCGAGCGCCGCGGCGTGGACCTCGACCTGATCGATCAGCCCGTCGCGGTCGTCGATGCGCAGCAGCGCGGTGCCGGCGGCGCGGCCAGTGAGCATCACGACGTGGCCCTGCGTGCGCGCCACCGCGACCGCAGCTCCGTCAGTGCCAGCCTGGTAGCCCGCGGTCAGCGCGCGGCCGCTGGCGTGGTCGCGGACCTCGACCGACTGGACGCCGCCGATCGCCGTGACCTTGACGTCTTCGTCCCCGAAGCAGGCCTGACCGAACGCCGGACCGCTGAACTCGAGGCGCTCGGGAGCCGCGATCGAGCACGGCGTGGCGGGACACGGACCGGCGTCGGCACGCTCGCGGGGCTCGACGCAGCCGGCCGACCCGACGAAGCCGAGGCACCCAACCGCCAGCGCGACGCGAAGCATGTCGTGGGCGAGAGCAGCTGGCGTGCCAGCGCCAGCGAGCTGCATCCACCGGACTTACGCGCAGCCGCGCCGCGGCGCGGCCTGCGCCCCTGACAGACGTGTGCGGTGAACCGTCAGCGAGTGTCGAACCGCCGACACCTGCCCACGCAGGGAGCTAGCCCTTCACCGCGCCCGCGGTGAGGCCGCCGACCAGGTACTTCTGCAGCACGTAGAACAGCGCCATGACCGGCAGACTGGTGACGATCGCGCCGGCGGCGAACCGGCCCCAGTCGGCCGAGAACTGACCGACCGACGACTGCAGCAGCACCGGGAGCGTGTACTTGCCCTCGTCGGTCAGGAAGGTCGACGCCATGATGAACTCGTTCCACGCGGTCATGAACGAGAACAGCGCGGTGACCGCGATGCCGGGGCGGGCCAGCGGCAACACGATCGTGAAGAAGATCCGCGCCGGCCCGGCGCCGTCGACCCGGGCCGCCTCGAGCAGCTCGCGCGGCAGCCCGTCGAAGTAGCCCTTGAGGGTCCACACGCAGAACGGGATCGCGGTGGTCGAGTACACCAGCACCAGCCCGGTCAGCGAGTTGAGCAGGCCCAGCCGGTGCAGCAGCACGTAGAGCGGCAGGATGAGCAGCGACGCCGGAAACATCTGGACCACCAGGAAGGTCGTCAGCGCGGTGCGCCGGCCCGGGAAGCGGAACCGCGACAGCGCGTAGGCCGCGGTGCACGCCAGGATGATGCCGACGATGGTGGTCGCGATCGCGACCGCGATGCTCGCCAGCGCGTGGTGCACGAACGCGAGCTCGCCGCCGGCGCCGCGCGCGCCGAGCAGGCCGCGGAAGTGATCGAGCGTGAGCGCCTCGGGCACCGGCGACGCCGACAGCGCGAACTGCCGTCCCGGCTCGAAGGCCTTCTTCACCACCAGCAGCACCGGGTACAGCACCACCGCGGTCGCGATCGCGAGTGCCAGGTAGACCAGCGTCATCGTGTACCAGCGCGGCCCCGCGCGGCCCGCGCGCGCCGGGCCGCTCATGGCGCGTCCTCCTTGCGCGTGACCCGGGTGCCGAACACCGTCCACAGGAGCAGGATCAAGAAGATGATCGTGCCCATCGCGGCCGCCATGCCGTAGCGCTCGCCGCGTTCGAACGCCCACCGGTACGCATCGGTGACCAGGATGTCGGTCGAGCCGCCCGGCTTGCCGCCCGACACCAGGAAGATCACGTTGAACATGTTGAAGGTCCAGATCGACCCCAGGATCACCGCCGGGCCCAGCGCCGGCCGCAGGTGGGGCAGGGTGATGTGGACCAGGCGCTGCCACGCGCTGGCCCCGTCGACCTCGGCCGCCTCGTACAGATCGCGCGGGATCGACTCGAGCGCGCCGAGCGCGACCACCATCATGAACGGGAAGCCGAGCCACGTGTTGGTGGCGACGTTGGCCGCGAACGCGGTCGCCCACGACGAGAACCACGACACGCCGTCGAGGCCGAACCCCTCGAGCAGCGAGTTGATCGCGCCGTACTCGCCCTGGAACATGCCCTTCCAGATCAGCGCGGTGATGTAGTTGGGGATCGCCCACGGCACCACCAGCAGTACCCGGAACAGACCCTTGCCGCGCAGCCACGGCTGCCGCAGCGCCAGCGCCAGCGAGGTCCCGATCAGGACGTGGAGCACGACGTTGGCGCCGGTCCACAGCACCGTGACGCCGAGGATGAACCAGAAGTTCAGCGGGTCGTCGAAGGCGCGGCCGTTGCCGGTCAGGATGCGCCCGAAGTTGGCGAACCCGACGAACGACCAGCGGCCGTGCTCGTGGTCGTAGAAGCCGATCAGGAGCCCGACCACGAACGGGATCACGACCAGCACGATCATCGCGACCGCGGCCGGCGCCAGGAACGACAGCGCGACCCGGTGGGCGCGCACCGCGGCCCCGAACCGCTCGGTGCCGCCGCGGGCGTGGGCGACCGCGGTCACCAGCGCGACCCCCAGCGCGCACCCGGCCAGCGGCCAGCCGCTCCACATGGCGGCCGGCACCGCCAGCAGCGCCAGCGACACGCCGACCCCGAGCGCGCCGCGGCCGGTGACCGCGCCGGCCGCGGCCACCACCGCGCCCAGCCCGACCAGCCCGATCACGACCAGCCACGGAAACCGCTGCGGTCCGCCGGGCTCACCGGTCACCGCGATGGCGGCGCCGCGGGCGGTGGCGACCGCCGCGACCGCGCGACCGCTGCCGTCGTGCAGCATCTCGGCGAACGGGCCGGTCGTCTCGAACCGGGTCGCGGCGTCGTAGAGCAGCTTGTCGGCGGCGGGCGCCACCGGGCCACCGAGCCGTCGCTCGCCGGTCGCCTCGACCAGCCGTCGCTGCGGCAGGTAGGGGTGACCCGGCGTCGGCGTCGCCGGGCTGACCACCCCGGCGGCCGCGGTCGCCCACAGCGGGGTGGCGCCGGCGGCGACCGCGTGGGCCGCGGCCTGGGCCCGACCCAGCTCGCGCGCGGTCAGCTCGCGGTTGCGCATCCGCACGAACGCGGCGAGCAGCACGATCCAGACGATCAGCGCCGCCACGCTGGCGTCGCGGAGCGCCGCACGCAGCGGCGGTCGCGGCGGGCTCACCAGGATCACCTGGGATCCTCGCCGAACGAGCGCAGCTCGGCGGCGGCGCGGTCGAGCGCCTCGGCCGGCGACGCGCCCCCGATCACCACGCTGGCCAGCGCGTTCTTGTAGGGCGTCCACACCGCGCGCATCAGCGGCACCGCCGGCATCGGCACGGTGTGCTCGAGCTGGCGACGGAACGCGCCCAGCACCGCGTCGTCGGCGAGCGCGCCCTGGTATGCGCGCAGGTTGGGCACCACCTGGCGAGCGCGCACGGCGCGCGCGGCCGCCGACGCGTCGTCGGCCAGGGCCAGCATCACCGCGATCGCCGCGTCCTTGTCGCGGGCCCGCGCCGACATCAGCACGCCCTCGGCGCCGAGGAAGGGCGCCGCCGGTCGGCCGGTCGCCGACACCACCGGCAGGGTCGTGACCTGCCAGGGCACGCCGGCCTCGATGTCGCCCTGGAACCACGGCCCCGACATCGCCATGGCGGCCTTGCCCTCGTTGAACAGGGTCGCGGTGAGCGCCACGTCGGCGTCGCGCGGGACCACCTCGCGGGCGACCAGCTCGCGGGCGAACCCGGCCGCCGCCACCGCCGCCAGGGTCGCCAGCTGCGGCGCGCCGTCGCCGTCGAGGCTGACCCCGCCGAACCCGTGCAGCCACGGCGCGTGGCCGTAGAGATCGTCGACCGGGTAGGCCAGCGGGAAGATGCCGCGCGCGCGCAGCCCGGGCGCCATCGCCAGCAGCTCGTCGGTGGTGCGCGGCGGCGACGCGACCAGGTCGGTGCGCACGTACAGCGCCAGCGACTTCACCGCCAGCGGCAGGCCGAACAGCGAGCCGCGGTAGGCCATCGCCGCGATCGCGTCGGGCGCGTAGCGACCGGCGGTCGGCTCGTCGATCCAGAACTCGATCGGCTCGAGCAGCCCCGACGCGACCCAGTCGCCGATCCGGTCGTGCGAGTACACGAACAGATCGGGGCCGTTGCCGTTCGGGATCGCGCTCGTGATCTTGTCGGCGAAGGCGTCGTAGGGCACCGCCACCAGGCGAACGGTGCGCTCGGGATGGGCCTGGTTCCAGCCGGCCACCACCTCCTCGAGCGCGAGCCGCTCGTCGCCGCCATAGGCGTGCCACAGCGTGACCGCCTCGCCGCCGTCCCGGCCGCAGCCGACCAGCGCCAGCACGGTCGCGACGATCCACGCCGCCACGGCTCGTCCGGTTCCCGGACGCACGCGATCGGCCGCCTGGTTCAAAGCCGCAGCTCCGACCGGGCGTCGAACCAGTGCACCGCCCGCGGGTCGAGGTACATCGTCACCGGATCGCCGGGGCGCCCCGGGGTCCGCGCGTCGGCGCGCACGGTGACCTCGCCGGCGGGCGACGCGATGTGCAGCACGACCTCGGCGCCCAGCATCTCGCGCAGCTGGACCGCGCCGGTCAGCGCGATCCGGTCGGCGCGCCGCTCGAGCCCGATGTCCTCGGGGCGGATGCCGACCACCACGTCGGCGCCGCCGTCGACCTCGCCGGGCACCGGCACCGCGAAGCCGTGGCCGCGGGCGGTGCGCGCGCCGTTCGCGCCGTCGACCGCCGCGGTCAGGAAGTTCATGGTCGGCGTGCCGAAGAACCCGGCGACGAACCGGTTGGCCGGCTGCTGGTAGATCTCCATGGGCGTGCCGACCTGCTGCAGGGTGCCGCCGTCGAGCACCACGATGCGGTCGGCCAGCGTCATTGCCTCGATCTGATCGTGGGTGACGTACAGCGAGGTCGCGGTCGACTCGGCGTGGACCCGCGCGATCTCGCGGCGCATGTCGCCGCGCAGCTTGGCGTCGAGGTTCGACAGCGGCTCGTCGAACAGGAACACCTTGGGCCGGCGCACCACCGCGCGGCCGATCGCGACCCGCTGGCGCTGACCGCCGGACAGCGCCTTGGGCCGGCGCTCGAGGTACGGCTCGATGTCGAGGCTGCGGGCGACCTCCTCGACCCGGGCCTTGATCTCGGCCTCGGGCAGCTTGCGGATGCGGAGCGCGAACGCCAGGTTCTCGAACACGCTCATGTGCGGGTAGAGCGCGTAGCTCTGGAACACCATCGCGATGTCGCGCTGGGCCGGCTGGACCTGGGTGACGTCGCGGCCGTCGATGAGGACCTGGCCCTCGGTCGGCTCCTCGAGCCCGGCCACGATGCGCAGCGTCGTCGACTTCCCGCAGCCCGACGGGCCGACCAGCACCACCAGCTGTCCGGACGCGAATGTCAGATCGAGCCGGTCGAGCGCCGGCCGGCTGGCGCGCGCACCCTCGTACAGCTTCCGGATGCCCTGCAGTCGGACCTCGCTCATGAAGCACCGGCGGAGAGCAAGCGCCTTGCCATGGCTGGAAGTTACATGGTTGCGAAGAGTTGCGGCCACGAACGGCCCGACCATCGTTGCGAATGGCAACGGCCCGACGACCAGCGTCGGACTCGCGGACACGACAGCCACGTCGCGGTCGCCCCGGCGGCCCGGGCGTGAGTCTTTTGCACCGGCCGCTGGGACGGCCTCACATTTCCGTGGCGGTACCTGGTCGCCGGCTCGGGCTTCTCACGGCTTACGGGCGACTCGGACGGTTCCGGACCACGGCACGCCGGTTGCTCTCGGTTCGCGTCCATGCGCCGACCCTCGCTCGTGCTCGCGCCGCTCGCCTTGCTCGTCCTCCCCACGATGGCCGCCGCGCAGTCGGCCGGGCCCGGCACGGTGCCGGTGGCGGCGGTGCCGGCCATGCCGGTGGGACCCGGCGCGACGCCGGTGATGGTGGCGCCAGCCGAGCCCACGCCGCCGCGGGTCGGGCTCGATCGCCGGGTCGCCGAGGACGCCGCGGTCGACCGCGCCTTTGCCGCACCGACGGCGCTGATCGCCCCGCGCGGCACGTGGACCCTGACCGTGCGCGCCCCGGTCGGCCCGGTGGTCAACGGCCAGATCAGCTACGCGATCAGCGACCGGCTCGAGCTCGGCCTCGGCACGGTGCTCGTGGCGGCGGAGGAGACCAGCGTCACCTCGCTCCATGCCAAGTTGCAGCTGTGGCGCTCGTCGCGGGCGGCCCTGGCCGCCTCCCTCGATCTCTACACGGTGCGCGACGCCTACGAAGAGAATCAGCTGCTGATGCCGTCGCTGGTCGCGAGCTTCTGCGCCGGTGGCGCCGCGTGCCGCACGCTCGTCAACCTGCACCTGACCGGGCTGGCAGCGGCCGGCGAGGACCAGGTGCCGGTGCTGCCCGGCGTCTCGATCGTCACCGGCGGCCGGACCCAGCTGGTCGGCGAGGCCCACCTCTTCAATGACGAACAGAGCGAGGCGAGCTTCCTGACCGGCTACCTCGGGCTGCGCTGGCTGAGCGGCCGCTTCGCGGTCGAGGGCGGCCTCGGCTTCTACGCCGACCTGTCGACCGAGGCGATCAACTACGCCGACTGCCCGGCAGATTATTGCCAGTACGAGGACGACACGGTCGACCCCGAGGTCGTGCCGTGGCCGTTCGTCGGCGTGTCGGCCCGGCTGTAAGGAGCCGTACCCACCGGCCTCCTTGCGCGGCCGGCGTGCGGGATGCTACGACCGTTGACCCCCGCATGAAGCGCCGCTCGAAGTCCGCGCCCCGGTCGGGCGGCCTCTGGCCGCGGAAGCGCCGGCGTGCGCTGCCGGCGGGTGGCGGCTCGGTCGATCTGCTGGCCGGTCCCCAGCCGCACGCGGCCGAGAACAACCCGCGGGTGGTCGGCTCGGGCGAGCAGGCCTTCCAGCGCATCGTCGAGCGGGTCCGCGACGCCGAGCGTTCGATCGAGATCCGCGCCTTCCTGTGGCGGGACGACGACGCCGGCAACGTGCTCGGCGAGGCGGTGCTCGCCGCCGCCCAGCGCGGCGTCCAGGTGACGATCCACAAGGATCGCATCGCGGCGGTCTACGAATACGCCGGCGGCAACAAGCAGAGCTTCTTCCACAAGCGGGTCGATCCGATCCGCGGCGTCCAGGCCTGGTTCCTCGGCGCGGTGTTCCGGAAGAAGGGCTCGTTCAAGCAGCGGCCCAACCCGCTCGCCGACGCGGTGCTGGCCCACCCCAACATCACGGTCGGGCACCGGCTCAAGCGCTTCGATCACTCCAAGATCTACATCGTCGACGACGGCTGGATCTGCCTGGGCTCGATGGGGGTGGGCGACAACCACCGCCACGACTGGGTCGACCTGATGGTCGAGCTCGACGGCGCCGATCACGTCGCCCGGCTGCGCCAGCGCATGAACGGCGAGGACGAGTTCGATCCCTCGCGCGGCATCGACTTCCTGGTCCACAGCCGGAGCGCCCACCGCCCGCGGACCTGCCCGATGCTGACCCACCGGCTCGCGCTGCTCGACTCGGCCAAGGAGTCGCTGACGATCGAGATGGCGTACCTGGGCGACCGCCGGTTCACCCAGGCGCTCGCCCGCGCGGTCAACCGCGGCGTCGAGGTCACGCTGGTCACCGCGGCCAAGGCCGACGTCCTCGGCAACGTCAACCGCGCGACCTGCGACACGCTGCGCCGCCTGACCGGCGCGCCCGATCACCTGCGCGTCATCTTGCTGCCGCGCATGGTGCACTCGAAGGTCGTGATCATCGACCGCCGGGTGGTCGACATCGGCTCGGCCAACTTCACGCGCCTGTCGCACGGCGTCTACGACGAGATCAACCTCTACGCCGATCACCCGGCGTTCGCGCAGCAGGTCGAGGCCGAGATCGCGCGCCACTGCGTCGAGGGCGTGGTGGTCGACGATCGGCTCGGCTATCGCCGGCTGGCCGGTCAGTTCGAGAACGCGATCATGGCGTTCCAGTCGCGGCGAGGCGGCTGATGGCGCGGCCGGCGCCCGAGGAGACCTCGGCCCGCGCCGAGCGGCGCCGCCAGATCCTCGACGCCGCCCAGGAGGTCTTCGCCGACGCCGGCTACCACGGCGCGTCAATCCACGCGATCATCGAGAAGGCCGAGATCGCGCGCGGCACCTTCTACCTGTACTTCGAGAGCAAGGAGGCGGTGTTCGCTGCTGTGCTCGACCAGGCGATGTTCGAGCTGCGCCGCCGCATCGTCGGCGTCGACATGGCGCCGGGCGCGGCCCCGCCCGAAGACCAGCTCCGCGAGGGCCTGGCCAGCATCGTCGAGCTGTTCGTCACCGACCGGCCGCTCGCGATCGTGCTGCTGAGCTCGACCTGGACGCCCGACGCCGAGGCGGCCGCCAAGCTCAAGGCCTTCTACGAGGAGGTCCGGTCGATCATCGCGCTGTCGCTGGAGCTCGGCATCCAGCTCGGGCTGGTCCGGCCCTGCCATCCCCAGCGCACCGCGGCCGCGCTGCTCGGGCTGGTCCGCGGCATCATCGAGCACTGCGTGTCGACGCCGCTGACCGAGCCGATCCACGACGTGACCCGCGAGATGGTCGACGTCGCGCTGCGCGGCGTCATCACCCGCGGCGGGTGAGCCGGCTCGCGTCGCGGTCGAGGCCGGCTGCAACAGACCGTTCGCGCGGTGGCACGGGGTCGTGAGGCCGGCGTGGCGGTCGCCTGATTGACATGACCGATCGCGGGCCCCTACCCTCCGACACCGGGGGGCCATGGGTGAACTTCGCGTGCACGTCGGGACCGGGCGCTATGCCCTCACGAGCAAGCTGGGCGAGGGTGCGATGGGCGCGGTCTACCGCGCCGTCGACCGCCTGACTGGCGAGGCGGTCGCGGTCAAGCGGCTGGTGATCCCGCGGGTCAGCGGCGATCCCACGGTGCGGATGCGGACCCCGACCCCGGTCGCGGCGACCGTTCTCGCGGTCGGCACCGACGCGCCGACCCTGGTCGCGGCGCCGGTCGGCTCCGACGGTCCGGTCTCGGTGGCGACCCACGCCGATCGGCCGGCGGCGGCCCCGGCCGTGGCCGACAGCGTGCCGGTGGCCCGGCTCGCGATCGCGACCGAGTTCCGCATCCTCGCCACGCTACGCCACCCCAACATCATCAGCGTCCTCGACTACGGCTTCGACGACGCCCACGACCCGTACCTCGTTCTCGAGGTGCTCGAGAGCGCGCGCTCGATCACCTTGGCCGGTCGCGGCCAGACGCTGCGCACGCGGGTCGGTTACCTCGGACAGCTCCTGCGCGCGCTGCACTACCTGCACCGCCGCGGCATCCGCCACCGCGACCTCAAGCCGTCGAACGTGATGGTCGCCGACGGACGGGTCCGGGTCCTCGACTTCGGTCTCGCCCTCGAGCATGGCGACCGCCATCACCCGGCCGGGACCTACGGCTACATCGCGCCGGAGATCCTGCGTGGGGAGTCCGCGACCGCCAGCTCGGATCTGTGGGCTGCCGGCGTGCTCGCCTACGAGGTGCTGGCCGGGCGTCATCCGTTCGGGCGCACCGAGGACGAGGTGGTGCACAACGCCGGCCGGGCCGCGCCCGACCTCGTCCTCGACGACCACGAGCTGGGTGCCGCCGGCACCGCGGCGCTGGTCGACACCGTGCGCCGGCTGCTCGAGAGCCGGCCCGAGGCGCGGCCGTCAACCGCGGCGCAGGCGCTGCGACTGCTGGCGCGGACCGGGGTGCTCGACGCGCTTGAGGACGACGAGGTCCGGCGCAGCCTGGTCACCGGGGCGCGCCTGGTCGGACGCAGCGCGGAGCGGGCCCGGCTGCGGGCCGCGCTGGCCCGGGCCCGCCAGGGCCGGGGCGGCGTGGTGGTGATCGCGGGTGAACTCGGCAGCGGCAAGTCGCGCCTGATCGACGACCTGCGCACGCACGCGCTGGTCAGCGGCTGCACGGTCGTGCAGGGCAGCGAGGTCGAAGCCGGTGGCCACGCCTACCATGGCTGGCGCGCGCCGCTGCGTCGGCTGGTGCTCGAGCTGACCGCGGGGGCGCCGGTGCCATGGCCATTCCTCGCGCTGATCATCCCCGACCTCGGCGAGCTGCTCGGCACCGGGCCGCTGGCGCCGCCGCCGCTCGATCCCCAGACGTTGCAGCTCGCGCTCATGAGCGCGGTCGAGGCGCTGGTGCGCAGCCTGGCCGGGCCGATCGTGATCGTCCTCGACGATCTGCACTGGGCCGGCGGCGAGAGCCTGGCGCTGCTTGGCTGGCTGAGCCGGGTCGCGGCCGAGACGCCGCTGCTGATCGTCGCGACCGCACGGCCCGACGCCGTCGCTGCGATCGCCGGTCCTGGCGTCGACGTGATCGCGCTGGCGCGCTTGACCCGCGCCGATCTCGAGGAGCTGGCGGTCGCCGTGCTGGGACCGCTCGGCGCGCGCGCCGACCTGGTCGACCTGCTCGAGCACGGCACCGGCGGGGTCCCGCTCTACGTCGGCGAGGCGCTGCGCCTGCTGGCCGCGCAGGCCGGCAGCGTCGACGAGGTCGGCACCATGCGGCTGCCGGCGAGCCTCGCGATCGACGTGCTCGACCGCGCGCTCGACGAGCGGCTGGCCCGGATCCCGCCGGCCGCGCGGCCGGTGATCGAGCTGGCGGCGACCCTCGGTGAGCAGGTCGACCTCGAGCTGATCGCCGCGATCGCGCCCGAGCTCGAGCTCGCCGGCGCGCTCGCCGCTGCCGAGCAGGCCGGCGTGGTCGCGGCCGCGGTCGGCGGCTGGTCGTTCAGCCACGAGCGGGTCCGCCAGGTCCTGCTCGACGGGCTCCCCCTCGAGCGGCGACGCGCGCTGCACCGGCAGGTCGCGGTCCACCTCGATGCCGCCGGTCGCGATCCGGTCGCGCTCGCTCATCACTGGGGCCAGGCCGGCGATCGCGAGCGCGAGGGCACCTGGGTCGCGGCCGCCGGCGAGACGCTGCTCACCCGCGCCGCGTATCCGCGGGCGCTGGCCTGCTTCGAGCGCGCGCTGGTGCTGTTGCCCGCGCGCGACCTGCCGTCGGCCGAGCGCGATCGCGCCGAGCTCGGCATCCAGCTCGGGGTCGGCACCTGCGCCCTGGTCATGCACGGCGTCGTCGCGGCCGCGACCACCGCCGCCTACGATCGGGCCGCCGCGCTGTGCGAGACCCTGGGCGTCGCCGGCGGCGCCCAGGCCTTTCAGGTCCTGTTCGGCCAGTCGGCCGTGCACCTGTTCCGCGGCGACCCCCGCGCGTCGGGCCAGCTCGCCACCCGCGCGCTCGCGGTCGCGCGCGAGGCCCGCGACGTCGATCTCGAACTCGAGGCTCGGTTCGCGCTGTCGAATGCCGAGTTCTGGTCGGGCGAGCTCGCGTCGTGCGAGCGCAACGTCCAGCGCGTGATCGCCCTGTGGCCCCCGGACCGCGCGCCCTTGCACGCCGAGCGGTTCGGCCAGATCCCGCGGGTGACCTGCATGACCGGCGGCGCCTGGGGCGCCTGGGTGAGCGGCCGCCCCGACACCGCGCTGGCGCGGGCCGAGGAGGCGGTGGTGATCGCCCGCAGCCACGGCCATGGCTTCTCGGAGGCGATCGCGGTGCAGATCGTCGCGTTCGTGCGCGCGCTGCGCCGCGACGTCGAGGCCACGCTGATCGAGGCCGAGGCGCTCATCCGCTTCGGGGCGCCGTACCCGACCTACATGATCCTGGCCAGCACGCTGCGCGCGTGGGCCCGGGCCCAGCGCGAGCGCGACCCGCAATACCTCGACGACATGCTGGTGGCCTGGAACCAGTGGCGTGCGATGGGGCAGGGCGGCGCGCACTCGCTGATGTCGAGCCTGCTCGCCGACGCGCACCTGCTGTTCGGCCGCCCGGCTGACGCGCTCGAGGTCGCGCGCGACTGCATCGCGTGGATCGGCCACAGCGGCGAGCGCGTGCTGCTCGCCGACCTGCAGCGGCTCGAGGGCGAGGCGCTGCGGGCGCTCGGCGACCTGCCGGCGGCCCGCGCCGCGTTCGCGACCGCGCTGGCGACCGCCGAGCAGCTCGGCGCCGACTCGCTGGGCCTGCGCACCGCGGTGGCGTGGGCGGCCCTCGAGCACGCAAGCGGCGACACCACCGAGGCCCGCGCGATCTTGATCCCGGCCCTCGGCCGCATGCGCGAGGGCGCCGACACCGTCGATCAGCGACTCGGCCAGCGCTTGCTGGCCGCGCTGTGACCGCGCCGGCGGACGCCCGCGCGTCCGCCTCGACCCACCACCGGGCGCTCGGCCCGGAGAGGATCCGCCCGTGACGACGAAAGCCAGCACGCTCATCCACCAGGACCTCGAGGACCTCCTCGCCGGCGCGACCTTGCTCGGCGCCGGCGGCGGCGGCCCCCGCGTGGTCGGCCAGCAGATCCTCGACGCGCTGGTCGCGAAGGGCACCCTGCCGACGCTGATCGCGCCGGCCGACCTCGCGCCGGGCGCGTGGGGCGCGGTGTCCGCCTTCGCCGGCTCGCCCGACGCCGCCTCGACCGGTCCGTTCGACTGGTCGCCCGCGACCCGCGCGTTCGCCGCGATGGCGGCCTGGGGCGCGAGCGCCGGCAAGCCGATGACCTTCGTGGTGCCGGTCGAGCTCGGCGGCGGCAACTCCTTCATCCCGCTCGCGGTGGCCGCCTCGCTGACGCCGCCGCTCCCGGTGGTCGACGGCGCCGGCGCGCGTCGGGCGGTCCCCGACCTCGGCGAGCTGTCGTTCGCGGCGCCACCGGCGGTGCCGGTGTCGCCGATGATGCTGGCGTCGCCGACCGATCAGATGACGGTCGAGGTCTCGAGTGCGGCGGTCGCCGACAACGTGCTGCGTGCGGTGGTCAGCGCCGGCGGCTTCGACGAGGAGGCCGGGATCGCGCTGTGGCCGATGACCGGCGCCACCGCGGTCACCGCCGTGGTCGCGGGTACCACCCGCTACGCGCTCGGCCTGGGCACGGTGCTGCGCATGGCGCCGCCCGGCGGCGCGGTCGCGGCCGCGGTCGAGTACACCGGCGGCTTCGTGCTCGGCCGCGGCACGATCAGCGCGGTCAGCGCGCAGACCGAGGGCGGCTTCGACCTCACCACCATCGTCGTCACCTGCGCCGGCGGCACCGAGCTGCGCGTGTTCGCCCAGAACGAGAACCTCATCGTCTACAGCTCGGCCTCGCCCACGCCGCTCGGCATGGCGCCCGACCTGCTGTGCTGGCTCACGCCGCAGGGCCGGGCGTTTTCGAACGCCGACCCCGAGCTCGCGGTCGGCACCGAGTGCGTCCTGCTCGGCCTGCCGGCGCTGGCCGGCATGCGGACCCGGTTCTTCCTCCAGCAGTGGATCGCCAACCTCCGCGCGGGCGGCTACGGCGGCCCCTACGTTCCGATCGAGGAGCTCGCCGGGGCCACGGCCCGCTCGGACTGACGTCGCTCGCAACCTCCGCTCGTCCTGAGCCCGAGCGAGCGCAAGCGAGCTCGGCGTCGAAGGACGCCCAGGGGGGCGGTGGGGTGCCGCGATCCGCTCGTCCCCGTCGGTCCGAGGGCCGCCATCCGCCTTCGAGGCCGTCGGCGCGGGCGGGTCAGCTCCCGCAGACGCCGGTGATCGCGAGCGACCAGGCCTGGAGCGACCCGGCGTCGCGGGCGGCCAGGTCCTGGACCTTGAGCCGCCACCCGCCGGTCGACCGCCGACCGTCGAAGACCTTGAGGCCGAGATCGGTCAGGACCACGTCGTCGGCCGAGCCGCCGGTGCGGTTGTGCACGACGTGCGCGGTGCCGTCGGGCGCGATGAGCGTGATGCGGAGGTCACCCTTGTACGGGTGCTTCACGCGCAGCGACAGCCGGAGCGACGCGATGGTGCCCGCGCCGCTGACGTTGATCGTCGAGGTCACGCCGAGGGTCCTGCCGTCAGGGATCGCGACCGGCAGCCCGGTGGCCACGAAGCTGCCGCCCGGGCACACGTTGGCCACGGTCACCGACCGCGCGACCGCGGTCGACGCGCCGCCGTTGTCGTAGGCGCGGACCTCGACCACGTGGGCGCCGTTGGCGACCGCGCGGCTGTCCCAGCTCGCCTGGTAGGGCGCGCTGGTGTCCTCGACGGTCAGGCCGCCCGGCAGGGTGAACACGACCCGCGCGACCGTGCCATCGGCGTCGGCCGCGGTCGCGGTGACGTTCACGAGCCCGGCCACCGCGGCGTCCGCGGCCGGCGCGGTGATGGCGACCGTCGGTGGCTGGTTGGTCGGCAGGTTCGCGCCGAGGGCGGTCACCGCCGCGGCAACGTCGGGCAGCGGGCCGATGTGACCGGGGGTGGTGCCGCCCTGCGCTGTGCCGGTCCGCACCAGCAACTCGCGCATCTCGGCCGGCGTCAGGCGCTGGCCCACCCGGGCCACCGCCACCGACTGGACCGCGAGCACGGCGCTGGCCACGATGGGCGTGGCGGCGCTGGTGCCGTTGAAGTAGCCATAGCGCTGGTGCTTGTCGTCGATCGACGGGCCCAGCCCGCCGTAGCCGGTGGTGGCCACGTCGGTGGCCCACCCCTGCAGGTTGACGCGGGTCCCGTAGCTGCCGAGGTAGCGACCGTGGACCGCGTCGGCGGTGCCACCGCCGACGATGATCGCGCCGCTGTCACCGCGCGCGCGGTACTCGTCGTAAGCGGCGCTGTCGAGGTCGGCGTTGCCGT
This sequence comes from Kofleriaceae bacterium, assembly GCA_046597055.1. Lineage (GTDB taxonomy): Bacteria > Myxococcota_A > Polyangia > Haliangiales > Haliangiaceae > UBA2376. Next base: position 71,707 of record JBKJLC010000283.1, read on the forward strand.
TGCCGGCGGCGGCCACCACGATCACGCCCTTGTCGGTCGCGCTCTTCACGATCGTCCACACCGCCGGGTCGTACTCGGCCGGGACCAGCTCGTTGTCGACGCCGTACGCCTGCATCTCGAGCATGACCACGTCGCCGGGCTGTGACGCGGTCACCGCCGCGGCGATCGCCGCGCTGCGCCGGAAGCCGCCCTCGACGGTCCACTCGGGATACGTGTACAGGTCGGCGTCCGGCGCGAGCCCGCTCACGCCGTAGCCGTTGACCACGCCCGAGGTGATGCCGGCGACCGCGGTGCCGTGCTCGTCCCAGCCGTTGGTGGCGACGTCCGGGGCCGGGGTCTGGCCCGGCTCGGGATGGAGGTCGCGGTCCATCAGGTCCTCGTGGGCCGGGTTCCAGCCGTACTCGACGTCCGAAAGCCGGACACCGGCGCCGCGCGCACCGAGCGCCCAGGCGCCGTCGATGTCGACGCCGGTCGCGCTGCCGCGGTAGGTCTGGAGCGGGACCAGGTCGGCGGTCGCCGGCGCGATGTCGCCGGGCGGCGGCACCTGCAGCCGCTCGATCCACGCGAGCTCGACCTCGGGCAGCCGCTGCAGCTCCTCGACGATCCGGTCGAGGCCGGCGACGGTGACCCCGGGCCCGTCGACGATCATGAAACCGGCGAGATCGGGCTGCGCGGTCCCCGACGCGGTCGCCGCGTCCTGCGCCAACCGGTCGAGCTCGGCGTCGGCCAGCGGGATGAGCGGCGTGAAGCGGAGCCGCTGGCGAGCGGCGAGGGCGTGGGTGCCGGTCTCGCCCTCGGCGAGTGACACCTGACCCGCGCGCGCGCGCGCCTGCACCTCGTCGCGGAACTTCACGACCACCCGCGCCGGCCCGGTCGGCGCCGCGCCGATCGGCGCGCGCGGCAGCGGCGTGCGCGGCTTCAGCGTGGAGGTCGTGGGATCGTCGTGGGTCTCGACACAGCCGGCGAGGAGGGATGCGGAGGCAAGGAGGAGGGTTGGCAGCGAGCGGAGGGAGGCGCGACGGCGGTGGTTCACGGGACCGCACTACTAGCGCGGGCAACGTAAGCTGCAAACCGTTCGTGAGCGGCAATCGCGCGCGACGTGCACGGCGCACACTCGAATGCGCGGATTGCGCAAGAGCTCGTGCGCGATCTGAACATCGCGGGCGCTGGCAAAGCGCGCCCAATGCCGGCACGCGCCGCTCGCTGCCAGGTCTTGCCGCCCTACGCGCGGCGACGGCAGCAGGCCGGCGTGACCCCGACGGAGTCGGGCTACCTCAGCGCATCCCAGTTCGCGTTCGGCCAGGTCCGCTCGCCCCAGTTGATCAGGCTGGTGAGTGCCGTGGAGGAGACCCCGAGCTCGCGGAACTTCGGGATGACGCGGTACGTGTTGCGACCCTGCAGGGCATCGAGACCGAACGGGTCGGTTCTGGACGACGGATCGAAGCAGCTGTTGCAGAGACTGAAGTCAGTGCTGTCACGAGGCTGCACTCGACGGTTCTGCGTGGCGTTCGCCCAGTCCTCGGCAGTCGCGTTGTCGGCGTCCGCCACGAAGTCCTCGATCATCGCCTGGGCCAGGTGTCGCCAGAGCGGCTGGCTGACCGCGCTCTGCGTGGCGGTATCGCCGAACCGCGAGCTGTAATAGATGTAGGGCTGTGCCGTCCGGAGATCGAGCCCTGCCTCGACGCCGTACTCGCCATTCGTCTGCAGCTGGCGTTGCTTGATCAGGGTCGCCCAGAAGCGATAGCCCTGATCGATGTCCGACTTCTCCTGCAGGATCTCGACGTGGCTGTAGGTATAGGCGAAGTGACTGGGCATGGTGACGCGATAGCCCGGGTTGAGCATCATGTTGAGGTGGTACCAGGCGTTCGTCTCCGTCACGCCGGACACCTCGTTCTGGCCGAGGAAATGCCTGGAGTTGTGGCTCACGAAGTGAGGGGGACGGTCGAAGACGTTGCGGCCTTCGACGACCCAACCCCGGGCCTCGCTCGCGTCGACGCAGCGTCCGCTGGAGCAGACCGGAGTGGTCATCCTGCTGCCCTCGGTCTCGAGGTTGTTGCTGTGGATGACCTCCCACTGCTTGACGGAGATCCAGGCCGCAAGCCCGCGCTTGGCGTGCTCGAACGGCGCATGCTCGGCGAGGCGGCGGGCGTCGTCGCAGTTGGCCGAGGTGAAGGTCTTCGGCTTGGGCAACCTGATGGCGTTCAAGACACCGCCATTGAGCCCACGCCACGGCTCGCCGTTGCCAGGGCCGCTGGTGCTGCACGTCATGTCCCGCTGCAGCCAGCTCTTGACGCGCGAGGTCATCGCGCCGAGGTTCTGCGGCGAGGGATTGGCGCGAGCCGCGTCGTAGAGAGCGGTGTAGTACGGCTTTCCTACGCTCGTTCCGCTGGCGTCGGCCCGGATGGCCGAGGCCGCCGTGTTGAACGCATCATCCGGATGGATGATGGGCAGCCACTGATTCCACTCCGGCATGGGCAGCGAAATAGGCAGCTGACGCAGGTTGAGCTTGCCGTAGCGGTCGACCACCTGGCGCACCGCCGTGAGCGAGTCCCCGCCTGGGAAGAGGTAGGGAGCCATCGCGCGGTCGCTGGCGAGAATCGCGTCGACGCCCGCACCCGCGGCCCACTCGTAGGCAGGTCGCGCATCGAGGCCGGGGCCGGGCTGGTAGGTCGGATTCCAGGGCCGTGCCGCGCGCACCACCGGTAGCCCCAGGCTGCGGATGTACGAGGCGATGCGGCCGCCCTCCTGTCTCGACAGGCCATGGAAGGACGAGCGCTCGATGATGGAGCGGTTCGAGAAGTTGAAGTACGCGAGGTCGCGTCCGTTGGCCGCGTGACAGTCGGCACAGGATGCCACGATGCTGCCGTCGAGCGCGCCGGCGCGGTTCAGCGCGCCATCCAGGGCATCGACGCCCGGATCGTAAAGCCGACCACGCGCCAGCCACAGGGCCTTGCCGGCGTTGATCTCGGTGACGCTGGTCGAGGGCGGCGTCCACGTGGCGGGGTCGTCGCGCAAGAAGGCGGCCTCGGCGAGCACGCGATTGGAGAGCGAGCCATTGCGAAGCAGGTTCAACTCGATGATGCGAAAGCCGATGCTCGGGGGGGCCGGGGTCACGTGCTCGAACGTGAGGGTGTTGACACCCGCCACGAGCCCGGTGACCGGCACCGTCAGGCGCACGGTGCGAAACGCGCCGCCGATGCCGCCGTAGGCGGCCTCGCCACCGATCACCGCGATGCCCGCGTTGCCGACGACGCCCGGGCCCGCCGTGTAGTGCTTGAGCGCGATGGCGGAGCCGCCGTTGACGCGGACCGTGGCCTTGACCTTCGCGGCATCGGCGTCGAGCCCCTCGTCGTGGTAGCCGCACGAATTGCAGCGCAGGTAGAGGTGGGTGATGTCGCGGGGGTCGGCGATCCGGAACTGGACGGTCTCGCGGGTTCCAGCAGGTCCCAGGACTTCGATGGGCAGCGGGATGGTGTCCGTCGTGCCGCCGCACGTGCCCTCGGCGATGCCGCAGCCGCAGACGCCTGGCTCGGTCTTGTTCGGGTCGCTGGTACACAGATCCTTGGCGGTGACCTCGGCATGGTCGACGTTCGGACCACCGGTGCTCGTGCTGGCCCGGACCCGGATCGTGTTCGGACCCTGGCGCAGCGACACCACGAGGGCGGTGGTTCGCCAGGAGGTCCAGCTACCGGTCGGGTCGAACTGCGCCGTAGCTGCGGCCCCCCCGTTGATGGTGACGGCCGCGGGTCGCGCCGAGTTGCCACCATTGGCAAAGCGCACGGTCAGCGTGTACTGACCAGCCAGCGCCGCGTTGATGTTGTTCCACTCGATCCACGAGCCGTTGTCGCCATAGTCCACGAACCCGGCGCCCGTGAAGCCCGCATTGTTGGAGGCCACCGTGCAGCCAAGCTGGGCGGTGCGGTTCTCGGCTTCGTAGCGCGGTGAGGTCGTGCTGCCGCAGGTGCCCTCGGCCTTGCCGCAGCCGCATGCGCCTGGTTCGGTCTTGTTCGGATCGCTCGTACACAGATCCTTGGCGGTGATCTCGGCATGATCGACGTTCGGGCCACCGGCGCTCGTGCTGGCTCGAACACGGATCGTGTTCGGACCCTGGCGCAGCGAGACCACCAGGGAGGTGGTCCCCCAGGCGGTCCACTCGTCTCCGGTCTGGCCGAAGCCGACGGTGCTTGCGGTGGCACCATTGACGCTCACGGTCGCGGGCCGATCGGCACTGCGGCCGTTGGCGTATCGCAGGGTCAGGGTGTACTGGCCGGCCAGCGCAGCGTTGATGTTGTTCCACTCGATCCAGGTGCCGTTGTCGCCAAAGTCGACAAAACCCGAGCCGGTGAAGCCCGCATAGTTGGATGCCACCGCCGTGCCGCTCTGGCCGGTGCGGTTCTCGGCCTCGTGGCGGACGGCCCCCGCGGCCAGCTGGCTGACTTCATCGCTGTCGTCACCTGTGTCCCCGTCATCGACGTCGTCGATACAAGCGGCGAAGCTCAGAACGGCGCCAAGCGCCAGAAGTCGACATCCAACAGAGCTCGAGCGGCGCATGGAAACTCCTCAAGGAACGACAGTGATCCCGCGTACGCCGCCATAGCAGGAGGCGTTCCACAGCTGTCCTGCCACTCGAGGAGTGGTGCGCCCGTGTGCGCTCGAAGGTGCCCACACTGGCGTACTGCCAGTCGATGGCTCATCTCCGTGGGGCGACCTTTCCCTGTGCGGTGCGCCGGTGCGGGCGCTTTTGCCCCGCTTCTCGTGTCGTTACGAATACACCTACACGCCCCCATGCACCGACGCTGTGCGATCGGTCGGTCCTCCCCGTCGTTCTCGGGCGTTCGGTGCGGGAGGTGTCGTCAGCAAGCGCTCGCGCGCTAGCGGGGACGTGGAGCCTCAGCTGGGTGGGGGAGTCGCCACCGGGCTCTTGTGCGTGCTGCTGCTACCACAGCCACCATGGGCTCCTCGGTCGTGGGCCCGCGCCGCCCGGGTCAGGCTCACGGGCAGTCCAGGTAGACGAACCGCCCGCGTACGGCGCCGCCGTCAGGATCCGAGGCCGACGCCGAGGTGTCGTTCCAGGCGATCAGGAACGCGTCGGCGCCGAACGCGGCGATGCTCGGCAGCTGCTGGACGCCCGCGGTGGTGGTATTGACCCGACCGGGGGCCCCGCACGGCCGCCCGTCCCCGGCGAACGCGCGCAGGTAGATGTCGACGTCGTCGCTGGCCGGATCGCCGTCGGCCCAGACCACCCCGATCACGCCATCGGCGCGGATGGTCACGGCCGAGGTCGCGACCTCGCCAAAGGCGTCGGAGCGGGCCGTGCGCGCGACCTCGATCGGCGGGCCCAGCGCCGCGCCCGCCGGGTCGAGCCGCTGCAGCAGCCACGGGTGGTCGGCCAGGCCGCTGTCATCCCAGTACGTGACGGCGTAGCCGGCGCGGCCGCCGGCGACGCGGGGTGCCCGCGGCGTGCCGGTCGCGACGATCGGCGTCGCGCCGGCCCGGGGTCGGAGCGCGGGATCGAAGCCACGCGCGAGCAGCCGCGGGACCGCCGTGGTGGTGTCCTCCCAGACCACGAGCGCGCCGTCGGGCCCGGCCGCGACCTGGGGCGCGTTGTGCCCGGTCCCGCCGGCCGCGACCACCACCGGCGTGCCGGCCACGTCGGCCGCGGCGTCGACGCGCGCCAACCGCAGCTCGCCGGCGTACTCGTCGAAGGGATCGGTCGGCTCCTGCCACACCACGACCCAGCCACCGGGGACCGCGGCGGCCCGCGGAAAGCGCCGGGTGACCTGGTCGGCGGGCACCAGCAGCTGGGGGCTGCGCGCGCCGCCGGCGGCGTCGATCGCCGACCACCATATCCGGGTCGGCGCCGACCCGCTGACCGGCCGCTCCCACGCGGCCAGATAGGCGCCGCCGATGTCGGCGCCGCCGGCGACGATGACCGGCGCGCCCGCGACCTGATCGGGCGCGTCGTCGACCGGAAAGTCGAGCTCGGTCCGGGTGGTCGCGTTGAAGGCGGGCACGCCGTCGGCGCCGACCAGGCGGCCGCGGAGCTCGCCCCTGCTGATGAACACGGCGATCGCGCGGCCATCGGCGCCGACCGCGAGCCCGCTGCCTGCCTGCGCGGCGTGATCAGCGTCGATGAGCAGCTGATCGCCGCGGAGGGTCGAGTTGATCGGCACGTCGGCCGGCTCGAGCACGAGGCGCGCGCTGGACGCGTCGGACGCGACGACCTCGACCGCGCCCAGCGCGACCAGGGCGCCTACGTCATCAACACCGCGGCCACCGATCGAGAGCGCCCCGCTGCGGCCGTCGGTCGCGACCACGAAGCTGGCCGGCAGCGCGACGCCGGTCAGGGCGAAGGTGGTGCCCCCTTCCTGTCCGGACTCGTCGCGCACGGTCACCTCGAGCGTGTCGATCGGCGCGACCGTGGGGCGGGCCTCCACCGTGACCACCACGTGGGGCGGCGTGCATGCCACCAGGCACACCAGCGGCGCGACGCGGAGCCACATCCGCATCATGGTACGCGAGGACGCTGGCACCGGCCCGTCCTACCTGGGGCCGTGTTGCCGTGACGCCGTGACCTCGTCGCCCGCGCCAGCCACCCGGCCGGGGCGGCTTCACTTTCTCAGCGCCGGCGTTCGAGGTCGGCCCAGACGCAGTAGTGATCGCTGCCGCGGCGCGACCCGACCGTGAAGGCCAAGAAGCGCAACTCGGGTCCGGCCAGGATGCGGTCGATGCGCATCCACGCGAACCGCTTGTGGGCCGGGAACGTGTAGCCGAGCCCACGGCCGACCGCCGCGAAGCCGTCCTGGTAGCGGCCCAGGGTGTCGGCGAAGATCCCGCTGCCCTCCGGCAGGTTGGTGTCGCCGGCGATGATGACCGGGTGCCGCGCGGCCCGGGCCATCCGCACGATCGTGTGGGCCTGGGCGCGGCGGAGCTCGGTGTTCTTCACCAGCGCGCGACCATCGTGCTGCAGCACGGCGCCGGACTCGAGCTCGTTGACCAGCCCGGTGCCGCGGATGCTCTCGAAGCCATCGCGCGGCGAGATGGGATGGACGTTGAACAGCTCGATCGTCCCGAGCGGCGTCGCCAGCGTGTAGTGCATGAAGCGCGGCGACCGGTCGGCGCCCCGGAAGCTGATCTTCGGCGGCTGATCGATCGCCACGATCGGCCAGCGGCTGGCGACGTAGAACTGCCCGTTGCCCGCGCGCGTGAACCCGACCAGCCCGGCCGTGACCCGATCGCCGGTGTCCGGATCGCCTTCCTGTAGCAGGACGAGGTCCGGGTTGGCCTCGCTGATCTGCGCGGCGAGGTCGTCGATCGAGCGCCGGCCGCTGTCGATGTTGTAGCTGAGTACGCGCATGCGTGGCGTCCCGGACGGGGTCGCCGCGCCGCCGAAGACGACCAGGCCCATGATCGGGAACAGCACGATCAGCGCGGCCACCGCCGGCACCGGGGCGAACCGCCGCGGGCCCACGAGGGCCAGCAGCACCAGCAGCGGCAGCGCCGGCGCCAGCCCGAGCGCGTGCGGGAGGTACAGCGCGATCGTGGTCGGCCACCAGCTCTCACCGACGAAGCGCAGCGCGATCCAGTAGCCGGTGACCCCCGCGAGGTATCCCCAGGCCGACACCGCCGCCAGCCGGCGCAGGAAGGTCACGACCGCACCACCTCGGTCCGGGGTGGGCGACGATCCGCGGACCCGCGGATCACGAACGAAACGAGCTCACCGACGCGCATGACGGCCGGAGTATGGCGATCGCCGCTCGGCGCGTCCACGCGTGCCGGCCCACCGCCTCAGAACGTCGGTGCGCCGGTCGGCGGCGGCGGGCCCGCCGGCGCTGCGGCCGGCGGGGCCGCCGGCGTCCACGTGATGTATGTCTGCGCCTCCGGCAGGTTGGCCGCGAGCCGGTCACATGGGATGCCACTCATGCCGACGCCGTCGGAGGTCGTGGTCACCAGGTGACAGCTCTCGCTCATCCGATCGATCAGGTATCCGGTCGAGTCGGTCACCCGGATAAGCACGATCTGCTTCGAGTTTTGCCGTGAGTTGACCATGGTGGGCCGCGCACATGCGGCGCCCAGTGCGGCCACGAGCAAGACTGAGCCGAGTCCGGTACGCATCGGCGCACGCTAACACACGCTGCGCCACCCGGGGCCGGTCCCCGATCCGCCGATCAGGTCGTCTGGCCGTTCAGGACGCGCTGGCACCAGCGGTGAAGGAGGCGGCGCTTGCCGTCCGACAGCTCGCGGGTGATCGGCATGTAGAGCGTGGAGTCCCACGCCGAGGCATCAGTGAGGAGGATCAGCATCTGCGCGGCGCGCTCGCAGGCGGCCTGGCTGTCGAGCGGCAGGTGCGCGTCCATGGTCGGGTACATCTTGTGGTAGTAGCGAAGCACCTTGTCGTAGACGACGTCCCACGTGAGCTGATCGTCGGGGATGGCGTCGAGGTCGGCGTCGCTGGGCAGGACGCGGACGTGGACGAAGGTCAGCCAGGTCCACGCCGGCGCGAAGCCGTTCAGGTCGGGCGGCGGTGGCGGCGCGCCGTCGGGGGTGAACAGCAGGATGCACAGGCCGGGGTCGACCCCGGTCAGCGTCAGGCGCAGGTTGCCCGCCGCGTCGGTGAGGCCGCCCTGCGGGCTCACGGTGACCACCGGCTCGGCCTGGGCCGGGACTGGCAGGGTCAGCTTCGCCGGCAGCGGCTGGGTGCCGTCGGGCGGCGGCGGGCTCAGCTGCTCGAGCGAGCGGTACTGTGCGACCGCCACCGCGACGGGCTTGCCGGGCGCCACGCCCCGCGCGCGCAGGTTGACCGTGATCGTCGTCGACGCGCCGAGCGTCAGGTAGGTCGCGCGATCATCGCTCTCGGCGAGCAGCGGGACCTCGGCGACCAGCGGGCCGGGCGTGGTGCCCTTCGCGAACGGCGCCTGCGGCGCGCTGATCTGCAGCGTGCCGCTCGTGATCGTCGGGCCCAGCCCGGCCGGCACCGGGATCTCGACGATGCCGCCGCCGGCGAGATAGGTCGCCTGGTCATACGGCACCGGGCCGACGTCGTGGATGGTGCCGTCGGTGGCGACCACCTGCAGGGTCGCGGGCCCGACGTCGAGCTTCTGGATCGCGCTCGGGTCGGGCGTCGGATCGGGACTGGGCGGCGTCGGCTGGATGATGTCGCGAAACGCGGCGATCAGATCCATCGCGACGTGCGCGCCGGTGGCGTCGAGCGCGGCGGTCGCCGGTGCCAGGTTGAAGACGTCCACGAACATGTCGGGCAGCGGGCTCTGCAGGGTCGCCACCGGGTCGAGCCGGCGACCGACGGGCACCGTGCCCCACTCGCCGGGCAGCCACGGCGCGATCGTGCCCAGCACCACGCCGGCCGACTCGTTCTGCACGGTCTGGCCCTGCGCGAACAGCTGGGCCAGCTGGGGATCGGTGTACTTGCGGTTGAAGAAGTAGGTCCCGAACCGGACCACCAGGCCGAGCCCGGCGTTGGCCGCGGCCGCCAGCGCGGTCAGCGCCGGCGACGACGAGCCGGTGATGGCGAGCGCGCCGTTGGGCAGGGCCAGCTGCCAGGTCGCCGCGAAGGTCGCGTCGGGGAACATGGCCACGTTGCGGAACTGATCGAGCCAGTGCGAGTGCGTGCGCGGGATCGCGACCTGGTCGTTCGACTCGGCGACCAGGCTGGCCCCGGCCGCGCCGCCCGCGCCGACCGCAAAATACGGGACGAACATCTGCGACGCGAAGTCGCTGGTCGGGTCGATGTCGACGATGATCGGATTGCCGCGGGTGTCGCCCCACAGGTTGCCACCGATGGTGACCGGCTGGCCGATCACCGGATCGCCCGAGGTCACCCGACCGCCTCCGGGCGGGTCGTACCCGGTCACGACCGCGTTGCGCCACACCGCGCTGTTGTCGCCGTACAGGTTCCAGTTGCCCTCGAGCACCTGGACCAGACCCTCGTGGATGATCCCCAGGTTCAGCAGTACCAGGGTCTTCATCGCCTGGCGGAACTGGTCGTCGGCCATCGCCAGAAACTTGGGGTAGAGCGTGGCCTGCTGCGGCTCGACCACGAGGTCCCAGTTGTTGTTGTTGGCCGTCGGCGTCGACACCGCCATGGTGCCCATGAAGTGAAGGCGGGGGCGATCGAGCGCGCTCATCGGATCTCCAGGGTCACAGCGACGGATTGACGGCTTGCTTGGCCTCGCGCAGCGACCACACCGCGTCGAGGTCGCTGAACTGATCCTTGCCGGGACCGAACGGCGCCCGGTCGGGCTGGCCAGTCGGGCCGACCAGGTTGCCGGCCTTCATGTCGAGGAAGGGCAGGCGGGCCACCGACCCGGTCGAGATCGAGGCGCGCGCGTGGCACGTCATGCACGACGAGCTGCGCTGGAACCGGGTCTCGATCTGGGTGTTGGCGAGCAGGGTCGGCTGGTCGCCGCTGGTGAACGTGGTCTGTACGCCCATCAGCTGGTAGTAGGCGAACGGGGTGCCAGCGACCGCGGCCTGGAACGTGGCGTTGACCGCGGCCACGGCCGGCTCCATCGGCAAGAGCGCGGTCACCCCGGTGGTGACCGGGTTCTCGCGCTGCTCGAACGTGATCCAGATCCAGTCGGGCAGGGCCTTCGACGTGATGTGGAGGCCGGTGAGCCCGACCGTGACCTTGAGCGGCGCGCCGCCCCCATCCTGCGGCAGCATCGCCGGGGCGACCAGGTAGTGGCTCATGCGATCCTTGTCCGCGACCGGATCGAGGATCTTCCACGATGCCTTCATCTCCATCGACGCCGGCGGGAACTCGACCGGCGCGGCGCCCGCGGTCCGCAGCGCGGCCTGACCGGCCCAGCCGTAGAGCTGCCGGGTGAAGACGTAGCCGAACGTGTCCTGGTTGAGCAGCACCGTGTAGGCGATCGGGTTGCCGGTCACGTCGACCAGCGTGGTGCCGTCGATCTCGGTGAGCGACAGGATCGGCGCCCCGCGCGGGCCGCCGTCGTTCCAGGTCGGCGGCTCGGCGCCGCCCGCGAGGTAGACCTCGTGGACCTCCTTCCACGTCTGCCACGTCGCCGGCATGGCCCCGAGCGGACGGCTGGCATCCGGCACGCCGCGCTCCCCGGCCGTCGCCGGCCAGCTCGTATAGAGGAAGAGATCCCACGCCAGGGTGGCGGTCTGCGTCCCGCCGGCCTTGGCCATCGCGGCGATCGTGTCGGTGTCAGTCGCGATCGCCGCCAGCTGCGCGAGCGTCGGCGCCGTGCCGCTGCCGCTGCCGCTGCCGCTGCCGCTGCCGCTGCCGCTGCCGCTGCCGGACCCCGACGAGCACGCGACCGTGACGCAGATCCCAGCCACGGCGATCACTACGGAGCGCATGTGATCCCCTTTGATGATGGCCCGACGCTAGCGCATTATCGGAGGTCGATGCAGGGACGCGGGCTGTGTGTGGTGGTGGCTTCGCTCTGGGGGATCGCCGCATGCGGCGGGGGCGACGACGACCCGCCCGCGGTCGACGCCGCCGTCGACGCCAGCCCCACCGCGCTCGACGCCGCGAGCGGCCCCAGCGCCGACCACGTCTTCGACCCCACCCGGGTCGCGCGCTACCAGCTCACGATCGCGCCGGCCGACTGGCAGTGGCTGCAGGATCACGCGCGCGACGAGGTCTACGTCGCCGCCGACCTGCGCGAAGGCGAGCACACGCTCGGGCAGATCGCGGTCCGCTACAAGGGCGCGGTCGGCAGCCTCGCGCTGTGCTTCGACCGGCAGGGCAATCGCACCTGTCCGAAGCTCTCCATGAAGCTCAAGTTCGACGAGTACGTGACCGGTCAGCGCTACGCCGGCCTGAAGCGCCTCAACTTCCATGCGATGTCGCGCGACCCGTCCCACATGAAGGACCGGCTCGGCTACCAGCTGTTCCGCGCCGCCGGCGTGCCGGCCCCGCGCACCGCGCATGCGCGCCTGGCCGTGAACGGCGAGGACCTCGGCCTGTTCGTGGTGGTCGAGGCGATCGACGGCGAGTTCGCCGAGGATCACTTCCGCGCGGTCGACGGCGGCGAGGGCAACCTCTACAAGGAGGTGTGGCCGGTCCACGCCGGCCCCGCGCCCTACCAGGACGCGCTCGAGACCAATCAGGCCACGCCCGACGTCAGCCGCATGGTGCGGTTCGCCGCCGCGCTGGCCGCCGCCGACGCCACGACCTTCCGCGCGACCCTCACCGCCTGGACCGACGTCCCGACCCTGGTGAGCTACCTCGCGGTCGATCGGTTGATCGATCACTGGGACGGCATCGTCGGCTGGTACTGCAACCAGGCCGGGACCGCCTGCATCAACCACAACTACTACTGGTACGAGGGGCAGGGCCGCGACCGCATGTGGCTCCTGCCGTGGGATCTGGACAACACCATGATGGTGCCGAGCCCGATCCGGACCGCCTACGGCATGCCCGACTGGGACGCCGCGCCGACCGACTGCGCGCCGCGGATGATCTTTCTCGGCTTCTACGGCAAGCCGCCCGCGTGTGATCGACTCACCCACTTGATGGCCACCGTGCTGCGCGACGACTATCGCGCCCGCACGACCCAGCTGCTGGCGGGCCCGGCCGGGCCCGACGTGATGGAGGCCGAGATCGCCCAGATGGAGGCATTGCTCGGACCGGAGGTCGCCGCCGATCCGCACGGCCCCGGCACGGCCGCCTGGCAGCAGGCGGTCGCCGATCTACGCGCCGACCTGCCGGCGCTGCGCGCCCGCGTCGCGCCCTGACGTGCGCTGGCGCCGCGTCGCAAGCGATCGCGCGGCCCCTGGCAAGTGACGATCGCTCGCCGGTGACGAGCGGGGGCCACAAGATGCCCGCCAGCGACCTGGTCGGCGGTCAGAGCTGGGAGCGGCTCGAGTAGGGCTGCTCGCCCCGCTACCGCCCCCTGCCACCGATCGTACGCACCCCTGCTGGCTGGTCCGACCTCTAACGGTCTGATCTCCCTCGTGTTTCAACTGGACGCGGGTGTCAGCGCATGGCTAGACTGACGTGTCAGTACAGTCCTAGACTGACGCGTCAGTCTAGCGCTTCGCGCGCATCACGCCCGGCAGCCGGGCCTGGCAGAGGAAAACGAATGAGCACTCCTACCAAGCTGATCATCGGCGTCGACGTCGGCTCCACCACCGTGAAGATGTCGGTGGTTCACCCCGAGACCCTCGAGATCATCTGGGCCAAGTACGAGCGCCACGAGACCCGCCAGCCCGAGCGCACGCTCAACATGCTGGAGGAGATCCGGGCCGCGTACCCGGACGTGAAGGACAAGGACATCCGGATGTTCATCACCGGCTCCGGTGGTGGACCGATCGCGCCGCAGCTCGGCGCCAAGTTCGTCCAGGAGGTCAACGCGGTGACCATGGCGGTGGAGAAGCTCCACCCCGACGTCGGTAGCGTGATCGAGCTCGGCGGCCAGGACGCCAAGATCATCATGTTCAAGTGCAACGAGGAGACCGGCGACAAGACCGCCCAGACCTCGATGAACGACAAGTGCGCGTCGGGCACCGGCGCCACCATCGACAAGTGCGTCCTCAAGGTCGGCATGCCCCGCGAGGAGGTGCCCGGCCTGAAGTTCGACCCGACCAAGCTGCACCACGTCGCGGCCAAGTGCGGCGTCTTCGCCGAGACCGACATCGTCAATCTCGTGAAGAGCGGCATCCCGCGCGGCGAGATCATGAACTCGCTGGCCGACGCGATCGTCAGCCAGAACCTCGCGGTGCTCACCCGCGGCAACACGCTCAAGTCCAAGGTCCTCCTCCTCGGCGGACCCAACACCTACCTGCCGTTCCTCCAGGAGTGCTGGCGCCTGCGCATCCCCGAGTCGTGGGCCGAGCGCGGCTACGACTACCCGAAGGACGTCCCGGTCGAGGAGCTGATCTTCGTTCCGAAGAACAGCGAGTACTACGCCGCGTACGGCGCGGTGCTGTTCGGCATCCACGAGCCGGCCAACGTCGGCGTGTTCCGTGGCCTCGAGCCGCTCAAGGACTTCATCGCCTTCGGCCGCAAGTCCAAGCTTGGCGAGTCGGCCGGTCCCGGTCTGGTCGAGGACGACGGCCAGCGCGTCACCTTCGAGGACAAGTACGAGACCCCGCCCTACGAGGACACCCTCCTCGAGGCCGGCAAGACCTACCGCGGCGTGATCGGGCTCGATGGCGGCTCGACCTCGAGCAAGTGCGTCTTCATCGACGAGAACGAGAAGATCCTGAAGAAGGTTTACACCCTGTCGAAGGGCAACCCGATCCAGGACATGAAGGACATGTTCACCGACATGCGCGGCTGGGCGACCGCCCAGGGCGCCAAGCTCGAGGTGACCGGCTTCGGCGTCACCGGCTATGCCGGCGATGTCCTCGAGAAGTCGCTGGGCGCCGACGCCAACATCGTCGAGACCGTCGCGCACATGATGAGCGCGAAGCGCTGGTTCCCCAACGTCGACGTCATCTGCGACATCGGCGGCCAGGACATCAAGGTCCTGTTCATGCAGAACGGCGACGTGAAGAACTTCCGCCTGTCGAACTCCTGTTCGGCGGGCAACGGCATGCTGCTGCAGGCGATGGCCGACCAGTTCGGCCTGCCGGTCCGCCAGTACGCCGAGGTCGCGTTCCAGGCCCGCCTGGCGCCCAAGTTCAGCTACGGCTGCGCCGTGTTCCTCGACTCCGACCGCGTCAACTTCCAGAAGGAGGGCTACGCCAAGGAGGAGCTGCTGGCCGGCCTCGCGCTGGTGCTGCCGAAGAACATCTGGCAGTACGTCGTCCAGATCCCGCGCATGGCCGAGCTCGGCCGGGTGTTCGTGCTCCAGGGCGGCACCCAGAAGAACGTCGCCGCGCTCAAGGCGCAGGTCGACTACATCGAGAAGCGGGTCCCCAACGCCGAGGTCTACCTCCACCCGCACTGCGGCGAGGCCGGCGCGATCGGCGCCGCGTTCGAGGCGCTGCGGGTCACCAAGCGCCGCGGCAAGACCACCTTCGTCGGCTTCGATCAGGCGATCGACATCAGCTACGTCTCGATCAACGACGAGAGCACGCGCTGCAACTTCTGCCCGAACAACTGCTCGCGCACGTTCATCGACACCGAGACCCTCGACGGCACCAAGGCCCGCTACATCTCGGGCTTCTCGTGCGAGAAGGGCACCGTCGAGAACCTCGACGCCCTGAAGAAGCTCAACAAGAACCGCCAGGGGCGGATGAAGCAGTACCCCAACCTGGTCGATTACGAGGCCAAGCTCTGCTTCAAGAGCTTCTTCGAGACCGCGCCCCTGCCCGAGGCCGGCGCGCTGGTCCCCGACATCCAGGTCAAGAAGACCCTGACCGGCCGGGTCATCCGCAAGGAGATCAAGCGGCCGTTCCAGCGCTCCTCGGACGAGTTCATGGCCAAGCGCAAGGAAGCCCGCGTCGGCATCCCGCGCGTGCTCAATCTGTGGTCGACCGCGCCGTTCTGGCGGGCCTACTTCGAGACCATCGGCTTCGACTCGCGCAACGTCGTCTTCTCGGACGAGACCAGCGAGGAGCTGTGGCAGGCCGGCTGCAAGTACGGCTCGGTGGATCCCTGCTACCCGTCCAAGGTCTGCCAGGCCCACATCCACAACCTGCTGTTCAAGCACCACGAGAAGAAGAAGCTCGACTACGTCTTCTTCCCGGCGATGACCCACGTGCCGACGTACAACGTCAACACGATGGACACCGCGTCGTGCCCGGTGGTGTCGGGCACGCCCAAGGTCATCCGCGCCGCCTTCACCAAGGAGACCGACTTCTTCGGTGAGCGCGGCATCACCTACCTCGACACCTCGGTGACGCTCAACGAGCGCCTGATGTGCAAGCGCCAGATGTTCGAGGAGTGGGGTCCGCTGCTCGGCATCACCGAGGACGAGAACGACTTCGCGATCGACCAGGCGTTCGCGGCGCTCGACGAGTACGACCGCCAGATGGAGGCCAAGGGCCGCGAGATCCTCGACGAGGTCACCCGCGAGAACCGGGTCGCCCTGCTGATGATCGGCCGCCCGTACCACAACGACCCGGGTCAGAACCACGCGGTGCTCGAGGAGTTCCAGGCGCTCGGCTACCCGATCCTGTCGATGCGCTCGATCCCCAAGGACCGCGCCTACCTCGACCCGATCTTCGCCGAGGACCTGCGCAAGGGGTTCGTCGATGACCCGCGCGACATCTCGGACGTGTGGCCCGAGAACTACTCGGTCAACTCGGTCCAGAAGGTGTGGGCGGCCAAGTTCGCCTCGCGCCATCCCAACGTCGCGGTGCTCGACCTGTCGAGCTTCAAGTGCGGCCACGACGCCCCGACCTACGGCCTGATCGACAGCATCATCGCGTCGGCCGGCAAGGCCTACTCGGCGCTGCACGACATCGACGCCAACAAGCCGTCGGGCTCGATCAAGATCCGCGTGAAGACCTACGCGTACACGCTGATGCTCCTCAAGGAGAAGCTCGAGGATCAGGGCGAGAAGCGCGGCGAGCTCGACGTCGCCGTCGCCAAGAAGAAGCTCGAGCTGCTCGAATCGCTCCAGGGCAAGCTCGCGGTGCTCGGCAAGACCGACGACACCATCGAGCAGGCCGTCGCCACGCTGCGCGACCTCGTGGCCGCCAGCCAGCCCAAGTCCAACAAGCGACCGGCCGCCCTCGCGGTCCTGCGCTGAACCCTTCTGCACGTGAACTGACAAGGATCCAGGAGACACCATGACCGCCATCAATAACGACGACCTGAAGGGGCTCGACGCGCTGTCGCTCGAGGCGATCGAGAGCCAGCTGGCCGAGTTCGAGCAGACCGAGCGCAAGCGCCTGGGCCTGCCGGTCCAGGAGACCAAGCACTGGTTCGACGCCGTGCCGCGCGAGTTCACCGCGGCCCAGCGTGCCCACACGACCATCCTGGTCTCGGGCCTCACCATGGCCCACGACCTGTTCATCCAGTCGGCGCTGCGCGGCCTCGGCTACAACGTCCGCGCGATGGACGTCGCCGACAACGACGCGCTCCAGTACGGCCGCGAGTACGGCAACCGCGGCCAGTGCAACCCGACCTACTTCACGGTCGGAAACCTGGTGAAGTACCTGTGCACGCTGCGCGACAAGCACGGCATGACCGCGGAGGACATCGTCAACAAGTACGTCTTCCTCACCGCCGGCGCGTGTGGACCGTGTCGCTTCGGCATGTACGTCACCGAGTACCGCAAGGCGCTCCGCGACGCGGGCTTCGAAGGCTTCCGCGTCGTTCTCTTCCAGCAGACGGGCGGCCTCAAGCAGGCGACCGGCGATGGCGTCGGTCTCGAGATGAACCCGCAGTTCTTCTGGGGCGTCATCCGCGGCATCCTCATCGGTGACTCGCTCAACGCGCTTGGCTACCGCATTCGTCCTTACGAGGTCGAAGCCGGCGCCACCGACCGCGCCATCGAGACCAGCAAGCACATCGTCTCGCAGGCCCTCGAGAACAACACCTCGCTCATCAAGGCGCTCTACAACGTCCGCAAGCTCATGGGCGCGG
>JBKJLC010000295.1:0-13320 GCA_046597055.1 Kofleriaceae bacterium
CGCGGTCGAGTCGGAGCAGTCGTCGTTGCTGACGTTGTACGCGCGCTGGGCGTTGTCGCGCACCGAGGTGATCACCGGGTCGCCACCGGGGGATGCCGACGGCTGGCACAGCGTGAACAGGTACGAGCCGAACGGGTCGATGCCGTAGATCTGGTCGGTCCAGCAGCGGTCGAGCCCGGCGGTGTAGTCGACCGGGTTGGGCCACTCCATCTCCTCCCAGCGCGCCCCCGAGCACTCGCGGTCGTTGCCGCTGCCGCAGCCGCCGTTGGGATCGAACGCGCAGCAGCTGTCGTCGTTGATGCCGCAGGTGGTCACCGGCACGTGGCAGCGCAGGTTGCACGTCTGCGCCGAGCCGCTCGTCGTATAGCAGGTCTGGGTCTCGCTGCAGGTGGGGCAGCTGCCGGGCGGGTCGCAGGTCTCGCCAGGCTCGACGACGCCGTTGTTGCACGCGGCGGCGCAGTCGTTGTCGGTAATGGCGTCGCAGCCGGTCGGACAGCACCCGTCGTTGTTGGCACACGCGGTCTGCTGGCCGCCGTCGACGCATGCCGCCTGGCAGGTGCCCGGGTTCTCCACCGTGCGCAGCTGGCAACCGTTCGACGCACACGACGTCGGACAGGTGTTGAGCGGATCGCAGGTCTCGTTGGCCTCGACCACGCCGTTGCCGCAGCCGGGCTGGCAGTCGGTATCGTTGACGGAGTTGCAGCCGGCGGGGCAGCACCCGTCGCCGCTCGCGCACTGGTCCTGCAGGCCGGTGTTCTCGCAGGTCACCTGACAGCCGGTGCCCTGCAGCGCGCGCAGCTGGCAGCCGACCTGCGGGCAGCGGGTCGGACACCCCGCGCCCTCGCACGCCTCGCCGCGCTCGACCTCGCCGTTGCCACACACCGGGGCACAGTCGCCGTCGCTGTTGGCGTTGCACCCGGTGGCGCAGCAGTCGTCGCCGTTCTGGCACTGCTGCTGCGCGCCGGCCGGCGCACACTGCGCGAAGCAGGTGCCGGGCTGCTCGAGCGTGAACAGATTGCAGCCCTGGGCCGCGCAGCGGGTCGGGCAGTTGGCGAGCGGATCACAGCGCTCGCCGGGCTCGAGCATGCCGTTGCCGCAGATCGCGGCGCAGTCGAGGTCGTTGCTCGCGTTGCAGGCGGTCGGACAGCAGCTGTCGACCATCGGGCTGCACGCGCGATCGTCGCACGCGACCGGGCCGTCCCCGGCCGCCGCATCGGACGCGGCGGCATCGACGAAGGACGCCTTCACCTCCCCGCACGCCGCCGCCACGCACACGACTGCCACGACGCACCACCAGCGCACTGACCCCATGTCCCACCCTACGCCCGGGCGGGCGGGCGGTCAGCTCAATCGTGCGATCTGCGAACCGGGCCACACCACCGGGCAATCGTGGCCCGCTGGTCAGGCCGGCGGGGGCGGCGGGTAGGACGGGCAGCGTGCCAGGAACCACACGCCGTACGCCATGATCGCGGCGGTCACCGCGATCCCGGGCCACGGCACCCGCCCGCTGACGATCATCCAGGTCAGGCTGGCCGCCATCGAGGTCCACGCGATCAGCTTGGCCGACCACGGCACCACCCGGTGCGCTCGCCACCGCCGCAGCGGCGCGCCGAACCGCGGATGGCCGAGCAGCCAGGCCTCGAGCCGGGCCGAGCTCTGCGAGAACGCCCACAGCGCCAGCAGCATGAACGGCGTCGCCGGCACGATCGGCAGCACGATGCCGGCCACGCCGAGCGCGAAGAACACCCAGCCGAGGCCGGCCCAGGCCAGCCGCGCGACCCGCGACCGGGACCGTGGGGGCGGCACCGGTGGCGCTGCATCCGCCGGCTCGGCCGGCGGCTTCACTAGCGGCGGACCGAGCTGGCGTGGGCCGACGCGGCCAGCGCGGCGCGGGCGCTGGCGATCGCGGCGTCGATCATGCGGGTCTGCTCGGCCGGATCCTTCCAGCGCGCCTGCTGCTCGGGCGCCAGCGTGTCGATCGGATCGAAGTAGACGAAGAACCCGGGCTTGACCGACGACGCGGTCCACACGCTCACGCCGGTGTCGCGATCGTAGTGCTCGAACGAGTGGATGCCGCGCTTGCCGCCGCCGCCGGGCGCGTCGCACACGAACGTCGGCGTGTGGAAGCCGGCGGTCACGCCGCGGACCGCCTTTTCGAGGTCGACCGCGGTCTGCAGCGTGGTCCGAAGATCTTCCACGCCCTTCACGAGATCGTGGAGGTAGACGTAGTACGGCTGGACGTTGCACCAGCCGAGCCGCTTCACCAGCAGCTGCATGGTCGCGACGGTGTCGTTGACCCCGCGCTGCAGCACCGCCTGGTTGCGCACGATGATGCCGCGCTCGTGCAGGCGATCGAGGCCGCGCTTGGTGATCGCGGTGATCTCGTTCGGGTGGTTGAAGTGGGTGTGGACCACGACCTCCTTGTGGAGGCGGCGGGCCTTCTCGACCACGCGGGTCAGCGCGCCGACCCACTCGTCGTCGGTGATGAGCTTCATCGGCATCACCGCCGGGCCCTTGGTCGCGAACCGGATCCGGCGCACGTGATCGATGTCGAGCAGCGTGTCGCCGATGAGCTGGATCTGGCGGGCCTTGAGCTGGTAGCTGTCGCCGCCCGACACCACGATGTCCTCGAGCTCGGGCCGCTCGCCGATGTAGCGGAACGCGCGCTGCCAGCGCTCTTCGGTCGCCTTGAGCGACACCTTCTCCACCTCGTCGGTGTCGACCCCGACCGCGTAGCTGCGGGTGCAGAACCGGCAGTAGACCGGGCAGGTGTCGAGCGCGAGGAACAGCGCCTTGTCGGGGTAGCGGTGGGTCAGGCCCGGCACCGGCGCGTCGGCCTGCTCGTGCAGCGAGTCGAGCGTGAGCTTGGGGTGATCGGGCAGCAACCGCGACGCCACCGGCACGAACTGGCGACGCAGCGGATCCTGGTACGGGTCGCTCCAGTCGATCAGCGACAGCAGGTACGGCGACACCCGGATCGACATCGGCGCCCGGCGGAAGCCCTCGGCGCAGTCTTCATAGAAGCTGGTCGGCGCGAGATCGCTCAGCGCCGCGAGCAGCTTCTGCGGGTTGGTGATGGTGTTGCGCGCCTGCCACGAGTGATCGAGGAAGGTCGCCTCGTCGACCTCGCGGTAGGCCGGGATGCGCTGCCAGAACGGTCCGTCGAGGAGCTGGCGATGCGCCAGGTGGCCGGGCGCGACCGCCGGCTTGATGTGAACGATGGTGGGGTCGCCGGGGGCGGTGGCCTCGGCCGGGGCGCGGCCGAGGATCTTGAGCGTGTCCATGATGGTCTCCGAAAGCGATCCCGCGCCGTGCCTGGGTGGTGGCTGGCAACGACGGGGCCCGCAGAACTGCCGAGGAAGTACGTGAGCGTTCGAGGCGCTCTACCGGACGTCAGGCAGGT
Source organism: Kofleriaceae bacterium (assembly GCA_046597055.1). Taxonomy (GTDB): domain Bacteria; phylum Myxococcota_A; class Polyangia; order Haliangiales; family Haliangiaceae; genus UBA2376. The sequence continues at coordinate 3,404 of JBKJLC010000295.1, forward strand.
GCGGGACGTTGCCGCCCAGGTACCACATGGTCAGCATAGTAACGGACCGGTTTTACAAGGCAAGCACCTCGCGTGGTGCAGTGCGCCATCGGCGGTGCGAGTTCGCAGGATGCCGTGCCAGTTCCTCGGCGCCACCGACGAGCCGTGCCGTCAGCGCGCGATCGCGCGCGGCCGCGGCGACATGGTGTCGCGGCCGCGCCCTGTGCCGTCGGTCACCGCTCGCCGACGGCATGGGGGCGACCGGCCGAAGCGAGGTAGGATGATGGTCCATGGGCTGGCGTGTGTGCATCCTCGACATCGTCCTCGCGGCAGGGTGCGTCAAGACCGCCGCCTACCAGTGCGGCGTCGCCGCCGACTGCGGCCCGACCGGCGCGTGCGTCGCGGCGGCCGATGGCCGCTCGTACTGCGCGGCCCCGGCCGACGACTGCAGCGGCGGCCTGCGGTTCTCGGCCTCGGCCGGCGCCTACGCCGGTGAGTGCGTGGAGGGCACCGGTGACGGCGACGGCCCGGTCGCCTCGTCGCCGGGCGCGTGCTTCGTCGGTGACCGGCTGCCGCGGGTGGCCGCGACCTGCACCGCGCGCGTCTGCGACCAGCTGTCGTCATGCTGCGAGACGAGCTGGACCCGGGCGTGCGTGCGGCTCGCCGAGGTCGAGTGCGACCTCGCGTGTGGCGCCCGGGTCGCCTGGGCCGGGGACGGTCAGGTCGAGGTGACCGACTTCGCGTCCGGCGCGCCGGGCACGGTGGTCGCGACCGCGGCACCGTCGTACGGCACCGCCGGGCAGGCCTACCGCAGCAGCTACTGGCTCGACATCGACCGCGACGGCCAGCCCGAGCTGGTGGCGGCGACCGCGACCGGCTCCGTTGGCGGTGACGAGCAGCTCGTCCTGCGCGCGAGCGGCACCGGCTGGACGATCCTCCGCGATCTGCGCCAGCTCGACCTGACCGGCTACGACGGGTTCGACGTCGCCGCCGGCGACTACGATCGCGACGGCACCATCGACCTGGCGCTGGCGGGCGGCTCGCCCGGGGTCGTGCTGTTCCACGGCGACACGCGCCCGCCGCCGTTCGTGGCCGGTGCCGCGGTCCCGCCCGAGATCGCGAACTACTTCACGTCGTCGATCGACATGGGCGACTTCGACAACGACGGCGACGACGATCTCGCGATCCTCGACTACAACGATGGCACCGGCAAGGTGCTCCGATGGACCGGCGCCGCGTTCGAGGGCAACGCCACCGCGCCGAGCTTCGGGACCACGGTGACCAAGCGCCGGGTCAGCTTCGGCGATGTCGACGGCGACCGCGACCTCGACGTCGCCGTGGTCGGCGGCACCCAGGCGCGGGTGCTGCGCAACGACGCCGGGGTGCTCACGCCGCTGTGGAGCTTCGACCGCGCGGGCTCGGACTTCTCCGAGGCGGCCTGGATCGACGCCGACGGCGACCGCGACCAGGATCTGGTCCTGGGCGACCTCGGCTTCGGCGGCGGGACCCTGCTCATGTTCGCGAACACCGGGGCCACGCTCGACGACCGCGAGATCTACACGTCGGTCGATCGCGAAGACGTGTGGCGGATCGCGGTCGGCGACATCGACGGCGACGGCGACCTCGACCTGGCGCTGGCCGAGGAGGTGAAGCCGAACCGGATCTACCTCAACGACGGCAACATGGGCTTCGTGGTCGGATGGACCGCGCCGGTGGCGCGCAAGACCTTCGGTGTGGCCGTGACGCGGCCATGAGCGCGCGCCGTCGACGCCCGGCGGTGCGGCTCGGGCTCGCGGTCATCGCCATGACGATGGCCGCGTGCGCGAAACCCGGTGCGTACCAGTGCCTGACGGCGACCGACTGCGGCGTGGCCGGCGCCTGCGCGGTCGCCGACGACGGCCGGCGCTACTGCGCGTTCCCGTCGTCGACCTGCCCGGGCGGGCTGGCGTTCGGGGACCAGGCCGGCAGTCAGGCCGGCGTGTGCGTCGCGGGCGAGGTCGACGCCGGGCCCGACGGCATGCCCGACGCGCTCGATGGGCCCGCGCCGGTGCGGATCGCGGCCGAGTGCGTGCCCGGGCTGGCGATCGCGCCGGCGGTGACCGCGTGCCCGGCCGTGTGCGACCGGCTGCCGTCGTGCTGCGTCGCGAGCTGGACGCGGATGTGCGTGCAGCTCGCCGAGATCGAGTGCGACCTGACCTGCGGCAGCCGGGTCGCGTTCGCCTCGACCAGCGCGGTCGATGTCTACGACGTCACGGCCACCGGGGTCGGCGACGCCATCGCGGTGACGCCGCTGCCGGGGTTCGGCACCGCCGGCCAGTTCTACCGCTCGGTCGCCTGGGCCGACTTCGAGCGCGACCGCACGCCCGAGTTGGTGGTGACCACCGCCAGCGGCAACGTCGGCGGCGACGAGATGTGGCTGCTCCATCCCGGCGCGACCCCGCCGGAGGTGACCAACCTGCGCCCGCTCCATCCCGGGTACGAAGGCTTCGAGGTCGTCACCGGCGACTACGATCACGACGGCCGGCTCGACGTGATCCTGGCCGGGATCTCCCCGGGGGTGGAGCTGTTCCGCGCTCTGGACCCGGCCACCCGGTTCGAGCTCGGCGCCCCGGTGCCCGCCCCGGTCGACGGCTACCTCGGCAGCAGCGTCGACGTCGGCGACCACGACAACGACGGCGACGACGATCTGGTGGCGCTCGACTACACCACGGGCACCGGGCGCGTCCTCTGGTGGCAGGACGATCGGTTCGTGCTGGGGCCTGGCTTCGTCACCGGCGAGGTCCCCCGGCGGGTCGCGTTCGGCGACGTCGATGGCGACCACGACCTCGACCTCGCGATCGCCGTGGAAGGCGGCGTGCGCGTGCTGCGCACGGACATCACGACCGACGGCACCGGCACGGTGATCACGCTGAGCGAGCTGTGGTCGCACAGCGTCCCGGGCTCGGATTTCACCGATGCCGCCTGGATCGACGTCGACGGCGACCGCGACCTCGATCTCGCGGTGGTCGAGGCGCCGTTCAACGGCGGGCCGGTCCGCATCTTCGAGAACGACCCGGTGCCCGCCAACGGGGGCCGCCGGTTCCCCGCGGTGGCGAGCTGGACCTCGGTGACGCGGGTGGCGGCCGCCCGGCTCGCGGTCGGTGATGTCGATGGCGACGGCGATCTCGATCTCGCGGTCGCCGACACCGACGGGCCCAACACGATCTATCTCAACGACGGGGACGCCGAGGACCTGTCGTTTTCGGTCGGGTGGACCGCGCCGGAGGCCCGGGGGTTCTCCTACGGCGTCGCGCTGACGGCGCGGTAGCCACGGCGTCCGGGCGCGGTGGCACCGGCGCGGCCGTTGGGCTGGCCGGGGTGGCGGCGGCGCCGCTCGCGGACGACGCGGTCGGTGGCTTGTCGCGACGCAGTCCCTAACGGCGGCCGAGGCGGATCGGACCCTCGTCGGCGGGCGTGACGGTGCGCGCGGCGGCCGCCTCGTGGTCGCACTCGGAGCCGCGGTCTGCGGTGACCTGCGCGCGCAGCGCCTGCGTGTGCCCGACGATCGCCTCGACCACGGCGGCGGGGACGTCGTGGGCGGCCATCGCGTGCTTCAGGAGCTGGAGCCGTCGATCGAAGTGGCCGCCCAGGATCGGATGGCGGGCATGGGCCTCGCGCATCGAGCGTCCGGTATACCGGACATCGGCTGCGCCCAGGATCCGGGCGGTGAGCTCCCACTCGCGCTGGACGAGGCGCGCCTGATCCTGACCCACGAACAGGTAGCCGATCATCACGTCCGCAAAGATGCGGTCGTAGAAGTCGGTCATGACCGCGCGCAGGCGGTCACCGCCGATCTGATCGAACAAGCTGGGCTCGGACATGCGTCTGCCAAGAGTGGGGCGCTCGGGACCCGGACGCAAGCGAGGACCGACCTGGCGCGCTGACTCGGAATCGCCGACGGCGACCGGTGGCTCAGATCGGTGCGGCGCCGGCACGCGGGCTCGCGTCGGGCTCGCCCGCGGTGCGCACCGCGCTGGCGCGCTCGACCGTGACGCTGACCCCGGACAGGGCCGCGGTCCCCGACAGCAGATCCACGAACCCCTCGTCGGTGACGTCGTTGATCGACGCGCCGGCGTGCGCGGTCGCGACCGCGGTCCGGGTGCCCGCACGATCATGACCCCAGCCGTGCGGCAGGCTGACGACGCCGGGCATCATCGCGTCGGCGAGCTCGACCGGCACGGTGATCGACCCGGTGCGCGAGCCGAGCCGGACCGGGTCACCGTCGACCAGGCCGCGCGCGGCGGCGTCGGTCGGGTGCATGAGCAGCGTGCAGCGCGGCTTGCCCTTCACCAGGCGCGCGCTGTTGTGCAGCCACGAGTTGTTGCTGCGCAGGTGGCGGCGGCCGATCAAGAGCAGCTCGCCGGGCGCGCGCGGGCGCGACCAGTCGGCGAGCCGGCGCTCGAGGCGCGGCAGGTCGGTCAGGTACACCGGCGGCGTGAGCTTGATGCGGTGGTCGGGCGTGTTCAGCCGGGCCGGGAGCCGCGGCTCGAGCGCGCCGAGGTCGACGCCGTGCGGCTGCGCGCGCAGCTTCGCCAGCGACAGGCCGGCGGTGCCCTTGCGCAGGCCGTGGGGCCCGGCGCGCAGCCCGGCCTCGAGGATCGCCTCGGGTCCGAGCGCGAGCAGCGCGCGCCGCGCCGCCTTGCGCGCCAGCCCGAGCGGCCCGGCCGGGACCTTGAGGCGGGTCAGCAGCTCGGCGCAGATCTCCCAGTCGTGGCGCTGGTCGGGCCCGCGCTCGAACAGCGGCGGCGAGTACTTGGCGACGTTGCGCACCGAGAACGCGGCCAGCGCGACGTCGTAGTGCGAGCGCTCGAGCGACGACGTCGGCGGCAAGATCACGTCGGCGTGGCGGGTGGTCTCGTTGAGGTATGGATCGATCGAGACCATGAAGTCGAGCCGGTCGAGCGCGGCGTCGAGGCGGCGGCCGTTGGGCGCCGACAGCACCGGGTTGCCGGCGACCGTGATCAGCGCGCGGATCTGGCCGTCGCCCGGGGTCTCGATCTCCTCGGCCAAGGTCACCACCGGCAGCTCGCCGCCGAACTCGGGCAGGCCGCGGACCCGGCTGGTCCAGCGCGCGTGGCCGCCGTCGAAGCCGATCCGGCGCGCCAGCGGCAGGATGTCGATCGCTGGCGTGGTGAACATGAGCCCGCCGGGCGCGTCGAGGCGGCCGGTGACCACGTTGACCGCGTAGCACAGCCACGCGGCCAGCCCGCCGAGCTCCTGCGTGCACACGCCGAGGCGGCCGTAGCAGACCGCGCGCGGCGCGGCGGCCAGCTCGCGGGCGACGGTGCGGACGTCGGCGGCGGTGATGCCGGTCGCGGCCGCGGTCGCCTCGGGATCGAACCGGGCCACGATCGCCCCCAGCTCGTCGAGGCCGTCGGTGAACGCGGCCAGCCGGCCAGGCTGGACCAGTCGCTCGGCATAGAGCACGTGGAGCAGCGACAGCAGGAAGACCGCGTCGGTGCCGGGCCGGATGAACAGGTGGCGGTCGGCGGCCTCGGCGGTCTCGGTGCGGCGCGGATCGACGACGATCACCTTGCCCCCGCGGGCGCGGATCGCCTTGAGCCGGGACTTCACGTCGGGCGCCGTCATGATGCTGCCGTTCGACACCAGCGGGTTGCCGCCGAGGATCAGCATGTAGTCAGTGCGATCGATGTCGGGCACCGCCATCAGCAGCTGGTCGCCGAACATCATCAGCGCGGCGAGCATGTGGGGCAGCTGGTCGGCCGAGGTCGCCGAGAACAGGTTGCGGGTGCCCAGGAACCGGAACAGCAGCTGGCCGAAGGTGAGGAGCCCGAGGTTGTGCGCGGTCGGGTTGCCCTGGTAGACCGCGACCGCGTGCGGGCCGTGCGCCGCCTGGGCCGCCTGCAGGCGACCGGCGACCAGGTCGAACGCCTCGTCCCAGCCGATCTCGCGCCAGCGGTCCCCCTCACGGACCATCGGGTGGCGCAGCCGGTCGGGGTCGTGGTGGAGGTCGGCGAGCGCGGTCGCCTTCGGGCAGATGTAGCCCTTCGAGAACGGATCGGCCTCGTCACCGCGGACGGCGACGACCTGGTCGCCCTCGACCTCGATCGCGACACCGCACGTGGCCTCGCACAGCGTACAACTGCGATAGTGAGTGACGGGCATGGGCGCGAACTCTACCGCGAGGCGCCGCCGGTGCGCGCGCCGCGTTTGCGCCGCGGCCTGAGCTACAGCGCCCGGTCGGCCGCGCGCAGCATGGCCAGCACTTCCTGGCGGGCCTCGCCGAGGTCGGGGTACTGCCGGGGCAGGCGGGCGAGGAGGGCGCGGGCCAGGACGTCGACGTCGACGCTGGGTCCGAAGTCGACGCCGAGGATCGAGGCCCACGTGATCAGGCGCGCCGGGGTCGGGGTCGGGCCGCCGGTGCGCACGCCGATCTGGTGGAGCAGATCGGATTTGTCGCCGACGATCGCGTCGAGGGCGTCGCCGGTGCGCTCGTCGTTCTTGGAGCGGACCCGCCAGGCCCAGGTGTGATGGTCGGCGGCGACCCGCGGCCACAGGCTGATGTCGAGCACCTCGCCGGCCTTGCCCTGGAGCGGCGGATCGAGCGGGAAGATGGTCTGGACCCAGTGGGTGACGGCGTCGCCGACCGCCGAGGTCAGCTCGACGCCGGGCGCCAGGGTCGCCCGGAAGCTGACCGAGATCGCGGTGACCGGGCCGTCGATGCCGACGGTGGCGGTGCCGGTGAAGCAGGCCGGGTACTCGGTGTCGGTGGCCAGGGACGGGCCGTCGCTCTCGGGGCCGACCAGGTCGGCCGGCTCGAGCCGGGTGATCGCGACCCGGCGGCGCAGGCGGTCGGTCAAGGCGGTCATGCGCAGGCCGTGGAGGTCGCTCAGCGCGGCCAGCTCCTCCTCCATCGCGCGCGGCCGGGCGGCCGCGAAGACCAGCCGGTACGACGACGGCAGCAGGACCGCGCCCTCGGCGGCGAGCCGGCGGGCCAGCCGGTAGACCTTGTGCTGCTGCTCGGCGGGGGCGAAGTGACCGAGCAGCTCGCCGATCACGACCCGCGGCTTCTCGGGCAGCTCGTCGATGTCGGCAAAGTCGGCGCGGATCGGCTCGACCACGCCCGAGAAGCCGTTGTCCTCGACGTGCCGGTGGCACAGCTCGATGGCGCCGGTGCGCTCGACCGCGAAGACGCGCCGGGCGCCCGCCTTGGCCGCGAGCATGGCGAGCACGCCCGAGCCGCTGCCGATGTCGAGGACGACGTCGCCGGGACGGACGACCGCAGCGATCGCGCGGGCATAGGCGTCGACGCGGACGCGGTCGAGCAGCATCGCCGCCTGCTCGGCGGGGTCGGTGTAACCATAGATTCGGGTCATGAAGCTCCGTGGGCGGCCAGCCAGGTGCTGGCCTCTTCGTGCTGGGCGACGAATGCGCCGCCGAGCGCAGCGTAGCGGTGGCGGGCCGGGGTGGCGAGGCGGCGCGTCCGCACACGGTCGCCGCCGTCGTCCCATAGCACGGCGGGCGCCCGCTGCGGATCCACCGCGGCGCTTAGCGCTTCACGAGGACCAGCTGGTGATCGGAGAGGGTGCGCTCGGCAAAGGCCGCCTCGGAGAACGCCAGGTACAGCGACCAGGTGCGCACGAACGCCTCGTCGAAGCCGAGCTCGCGGACCGCCGGCAGCGCCGCCGCGAACCGGGCCCGCCACGCCTGCAGGGTCGGCACGTAGGCCGCGCCGACCTCGTGGGTGGCGACCCGCTCGAGGCCGGTGCCGGCGAGGGCGGCGTCGATCGCGCTCAGCGACGGGATGTGGGTCCCGGGGAGGACGTAGGTCTGCATCCAGTCGACCGAGCGCAGGTAGGCGGGGTAGCGGGCCTCAGGCATCGTGATGCTCTGGATCACGGCGCGGCCGCCCGCGCGCAGCCGCGCGGCGATCATCTGGAAGTAAGCGGGCAGGTGGGCGGCGCCGACCGCCTCGAGCATCTCGCACGACAGGATCACGTCGTGGGTGCCGGTGGCGTCGCGGTAGTCGCGGCGCGCGATCTCGACCCGGTTGCCGATGTCGGCGGCGGCGACCCGGGCGCGCGCGAACAGCAGCTGCTCGCGCGACACGGTCAGCGCGGTGACGTGACCGCCGCGGCGGGCCGCGTGCATCGCGAGCGCGCCCCAGCCGCAGCCGAGCTCGAGCACGCGATCGCCCTCGCGGATCGCGGCCAGGTCGCACAGCCGGTCGAGCTTGGCGGTCTGGGCCGTCGCCAGGTCGACGGTGCCTGCCGGCCACAGCGCGCACGAATAGATCAGCTGCTCGTCGAGGAACAGCCGGTAGAAGGCGTTGCCCAGGTCGTAGTGGGCGCCGACATTCTTGACGCTGCCCGCGCGGTCGCGGCCGGCGCGGCGATGGCGCACCAGCGCCGGCAGTCGGGTGAGTCGGGTCAGCCAGGACTCGAGCCCGCGGGCGGCGGTCGCGCGCAGGAACAGGCGCAGCGCGGTCGGCAGGTCGTCGGCGTCCCAGTGCCCGGCGACGAACGCCTCGCCGGCGCCGAGCTCGCCGCGCGTCATCACGCGGGTGAACGCGCGCTCGTCGGTGATCGTGATGGTCGCGTCGGGCGCGCCGGCGCCGCCCAGCCGCACCCGCGAATCGTCGGGGAGCCGGACATCGAGCCGGCCCTCCTGCCAGCCCCGAGCCAGGGTCCCGAGCACCACCCGGCGCGCGAGCGCACGCGCCGGCCCCGCGAGCCGCGGGACGGGTGCAACGAGCGGTCGGGTCAGGTCGGTTCCACTCAAGACAGCGGCGCCCACCCTAGCCGAAACCGGGCGGCGACGGTGGGTAGTCCATACCGGGTCTTCGAATACGATCATGGGGAGTCGGCGCGCCCACGGATGTGGGCAGTCCTGAACAATCATCAGGGACAGCGCCGGCGGCATGGTCGCGACGCATGCGAGCGGTGAGGCAGACTCGCCGCCGGAGAGGCGTCCGATCGGAGCTTCCATGACGTGGGCGCGGAGACCGGCTGATTCGCCGCCAGGCCGCTGACGGCCGGCTGCCCGTGGACACCGAGCGCCCGAGCATCCCGAGCGAGGACCAGCGCGCAGCGACGGCCGATTCGACGGATGGCGCCGGCTCCGGGCCGTCGCAACATCGAGCGCTTCGATCACCTCGAGAGACGTGATCGAACTCGAGCGGTGCCCGACGGCGCCGGCTCTATGGTGCTGGCCCCGGGACCTCGCGCGGATCGATCGGACCGTGCCGCCGCCAGCCAACCCTCAGCAGCCAGCTCGCCGCCGGCACCACCGGTAGCGGGTCGCTCGTGGCGGCTCCGGGCGGCACGGTGCCCGGGCGCCAGCCGTCGAAGCGGGTCCCGCTCGAGTACGGGTCGACCTGGGCCCGGCGCTGGGCGACGCCGCCGACGTCTTCGCGGTGACGACGCCAGTTGTTGATGACGTAGCAGAGCGCATGACGTGCTTGCCGCGGCGTGCGGATGACGGTCACGTGATACCGCGACAGGAACACCTGGCCGCGGTGCGGTCGCGCCAGCCGCCGGTCGCGTGTGATGGCCTGGTTGAGCCGGCGGGCAGCCGAGATCTCGAACCCCTGCATGCCGCGGGCGAGCGCCCGCTCGTCGTCGGCCTCGACCAGCAGGTGCACGTGGTTGTGCTGGATGCTGATGTGCACGATGCGGAAGTCGTGGCGCGGCAGCGTCGTGACCATCGCGCGGCGAAGCGCCTGATAGGCACTGCGGCGGCGGAGCCGACCGACCTCGCGGCTCACCGGCAGGACCACATGGACCGGCAGGGCGGACGTGATTTGCGCGCGCTTGCGGACGCGCTGGTGCGGGCGTCGACCGGGTGCCGGCTTGCGGCCCGCGCCGGGACGGCGACCGCCGTGGGTCCGGAACTCGAGCGTGGTCTGCCGCGGCGTCGCCATCTTGATTGCACCGATA
>JBKJLC010000045.1:0-18061 GCA_046597055.1 Kofleriaceae bacterium
GGGCGATCAGGCTCTCCGCGTCCACCCCGAAGGTAGATCACGTCTGCGCGATCGACGCGATCCTCAACAGGGCCTTCCGCTCACCTTCCGATCGACTTGTTCACTCGGGGGCCCTAATCTTCGTCTCCTCACCATTCCGGGGCTCGAGCGGGCGGTCGGTGGCAGCGTCGACCGCGCGGCGGTCGGCCAGAAGCTCACGATCAGGGGCTGTGGCACCGGTCCGTGCGTGCTCATCGACGAGGGGGAACTGCTCCCGACGTGATCGCCGGCCTCGCGCTCGATAGCCGCTTCGAGCGTTGGGTGCTTCACGAGCGGTCGTCTAGAGTCCGCTCGTCATGAGGCGCGGTGGAGCCGGGAGCGATAGTGCGGACGCCACGCGGTCGTCGGGCGGGTCCACGGCCGACGGCGAGGTGCCGGACGCAGTCGGGAGCGACGATCCAACCCGAACCCGCATCGGCCAGAGCCCCGCCGATGAGCAAGTGAGCTCGCCGCCTGCCTCGCGTCAGCCCGGACGCCTCCCGGCGCCGCTCCAGTACCGCGACCGCGAGCGCTACCAGATCGTCGCCGAGCACGGGCGAGGTGGTCTCGGCCGCGTGTTCCGCGCCCGTGACAAGGAGCTGGGCCGCGATGTCGCGCTGAAGGAGCTCCTCCACCGCGGCTCGTCCGACGAGCTCCGGTTCTTCCGCGAGGCGCTGATCACCGCCCGCCTCGAGCACCCGGGCATCGTCCCGATCCACGAGGCGGGCCGCTGGCCTGACGGCACGCCGTTCTACGCGATGAAGCTGGTGGCCGGGCGGCCACTCAAGGAGCTCATCGACGAGTGCCAGACGCTCGCGGATCGTCTCGCCCTCCTGCCCAACGTGATCGCGGTGGCCGATGCGGTCGCCTACGCACACGACCGACGGATCATCCATCGCGACCTCAAGCCGTCGAACGTCATCGTGGGCGAGTTCGGCGAGACGGTCGTCATCGACTGGGGGCTGGCCAAGGTCCTTGATGCCGCCGACGAGGCCTCCGGTACTGACGATCTCGACCTCGACACCGGAGACGACCGCGCCCCGCCCGCGCGAGACGCTGGGGTCACCGTTGTGGGCACTATCCTCGGGACGCCGGCGTACATGGCCCCGGAGCAGGCCCGCGGCGAGGCGGTCGACGAGCGCGCGGACGTCTACGCGATCGGCGCCATCCTCCATCTCCTCTGCACGGGCAAGATGATCGCGCCGGGAGCCACCGATGCCACGCTGCTCGCCGCGCTGCGCGCCTCGCACGTGGATCCCGATCTCGCGGTCATCGCCGCTCGGTCGTGCGCGCGCGCAGCCAGCGAGCGCTACCCGAGCGCGCGGGCACTCGCGAAGGACTTGCATGCTTTCACGGCCGGCGCGCGCATTTCGCGCAACTACTCGCTACCGGCGCTGCTCGCGCATTGGTTCCGCCGCAACCGCCGCACCGCGCTGACGGCACTCGCGGTGATGGTGTTCGTTGCAGCGGGCGCGGGCTGGATGTTCGAGCGGACCGTCGCCGATCGGGATCGCGTCCGATCCGCGCTGGTCGAAGCCAGGGATGCACGCGCGGTCGCCGAGACCAACGGGCGAGCTGCCGAGGACCGCACCACACAACTTTACGTCGAGCATGGACGCCGCGCCCTCCTCGATGACGACGGTCACCGGGCCTACATCTACCTGCGCGCGGCCCAGCGGCGCGGCGCCAGCGGACCGGCGCTCGACACCATGCTCGGCCGCGCCGGTCGGCTGGTGCTGGCCGAGCGCGCGTCGGCGCAGGCGAGCGCGGGCGTGCAGGTCGTGGCGTGGCGGCCCGATGGTCAGGTGTTCGCCAGTGGCAACCAGGATGGTACGGTCGAGATCTGGTCCGCCACCGGCGAGCGGCTCGCGATCTTGCGTGGTCATACGGAATTCGTGTGGAATCTGACGTGGACGCCCGACGGTAGCCGCCTGATCAGCTCGGGGCGCGATAACGTGCCTCGGCTGTGGGACCCGGCGCGAGGCACCCTGCTCGCCGAGCTCCGTGGCCATCAGGTTGCCGAGGGCGAATTCGGCCGCGGCATCCCGAGCCAGGTCATCAGCACCGATGGACTGCGGCTCGCGACGTCGAGCAACGGTGGGGACGCATGGCTGTGGGACGTTGCGACCGGCGCGCCAGTCACCAGGCTGGGTGGACACGAAGGTAGTGTGCTTGCGGTCGCCCTCAGCGCCGATGGTGCGACGGCGGTCACCGCTGACGCCTTCGCCGTGCGGATCTGGAACCTGGCGTCACCGGGACGGGCGCACCGGATCATCCGTGAACCGACCGGCGCGGTGCGCTGCGCGACCTTCGCCCCCGGTGGGTTCGTGGTCACCTTCGCCGCGGCCGGCCCGGTGCGCGTGATCGAGCCTCGCACCGGTCTGGTGGTCCGGACGCTCGCCGCTCACGCCAGCGAGCGGTGTCCGGTCGTGAGTGACGACCTCGTGATCACGGTCGGCGCGGGCGACGAGCTGCGCGCCTGGGGTCTCGACGGCACGCGGCGGTGGGAAACCGCGACCGGGCTCGAGATCTCCGCGGTGACCGTGAAGGGTGATCGCGTCGCGGTCGGAACCGAAAACGGCCGGCTCCGGGTGTGGGACCGGAGCTCCGGCCGTCCGATCGTGGTGGCGCCGGCGTTTCGTCACAAGATCTGGGCGGTGGCACTGGCACCGGATGCTGCGTCGATTGTCGCCGGCGACCTCGATGGCATGCTCCGGGTGTACGCGACCGCGGGCGTCGACGAGCTGTCGCGCCACGACGGTCTGGCCTTCATGGTGCGCTTCGGTCCGCGGGACGAGATCCAAGCGCTCAGCCCCGACGGCGTGCACATCGGCGGCCGGCAAGTGGCCCTCGCGATCGAGGATGCGGCGTTGACCGAGGACGGCCGCGTGCTCGTGCTGGGCACGGACGGTCGCGTGCGCCTCCATGGTCCGGCTGGGGACGATCGCGGTGGCCCGGTGGCCGCCGATGTCATCCTGGTTGCGATCACGGGCGATGGCCGGCTGGCCGCGATGGCGCACGCCGACAACACGCTCTCGCTGTGGGAGGTCGAGGGCTGGCGTCGTCGCGCCGTGCTGCGCGGACACACCGACAAGAGCACCGCGCTGGCGTTCGACAAGCCAGGTGACTGGCTCGCCAGCGGGTCCGACGATGGAACCGCCCGGGTCTGGTCGACCGAACAGGGAACACCGAGCGCTACCCTGCGGGGCCACAACGGCCAGGTCATGGCCGTGCGGTTCATGCCCGACGGCGACCTGGTGACCGGCGGCTCCGACCGGACCGCTCGGATCTGGGCGCTGCCGGCCGGCACGTTGCGCACGACGTTCGCGGACCATCGCGGTGCGGTGTTCCATGTCGAGCCCTCGCCGGACGGCACTCGTCTCGCCGCTGCAGGGGAGGGTGGGGTCTACGTGTGGAGCGCGGACGGTGCGCTTCTCGCCCGTCCGCTGGTGACTGACCTGACGTATGCGGTCACGTGGGACGCGCAGGGGACCCGTCTGGTCGCCGCGTCGAGGGGCAACCTACGTGATGGGAAGGGCGCCGCCATGACGGTGCTCGATGTATCGCCGCTCAAACACGAGGACGCACCCGCGGTCGAGTGCCGCTTGCGGGTGGCGCTCAACGCCGAAGGACGGCTCGAAGAACGCACCCCCGATCCATGTCCACCTGCCGGCGGATTGCGCAACGGCCTGCACAATCCGCCCGCTACCCTGCACAATCCGCCCGCTACCCTGCGCGATCCGGACGTGGACGCATCGCCGACCGCACATGATGGCGTACGTTGAGTATCGAGGTCGGCGAGCTGCGCGCGGCCTTGCGCGGACAGGCACCTGGTGGCTTGATAGCTGCACCAACCGCCAAATTCGGTGCGGGTGGATGCGACGGATGCCAAGCGCAAGACGGACCCCACGGTGACGCGCGGCCTCACGCTCGATAGCCGCTTCGAGCTCGAGGCGCTGGTGGGTGCGGGTGGCCACGCCCAGGTGTGGCGCGCTCACGACCGCGTGCGCGACATGCTGGTGGCGGTCAAGCTGCTGGTGCGGACCGACGCGACCTGGGTCGACGCCGATCGACGCCTGGTCGCCGAGGCCGGCGTGCTCGCGACGCTGCGCGAGCCGGGGATCGTCGGGTACGTCGCGCACGGGGTGACCCCGGGCGGTGGTCCCTACCTGGTCGAGGACTGGATCGACGGTCCGACGTTGCGCGCGTACATGCGGTCGCCGGGACTCGATGCGCGCGAGGCGGTCGCGCTGGTGGCGGCGGTGGCCGAGGCGGTCGGGGCCGCCCACGCGCTCGGCGTGATCCACCGCGACCTCAAGCCCGAGAATATTCTCCTGGCGGGCGGCGATCTCGGCCAGCCGCGGCTGGTCGATTTCGGCCTGGCCCGGCACAGCGGGCTGCGCGGGTTGACCCGCACCGGCGTGGTGCTCGGCACCGTCGGCTACGTCGCGCCCGAGCAGGCGCGCGGCGACCGCGAGCTCGACGTGCGGGTCGACGTGTTCACGCTCGGCTGTCTGCTCTACGAGCTGCTCACCGGCCGGCCCGCCTTCGCGGGCAGCGGCATGCTCGCGGTGGCCGCCAAGGTGCAAGGGCACGAGCCGCCGCCGCTGGCCGAGACCTGTCCCGAGGCCGCGGTGGTCGTGCCGGTGTTGGCGCAGATGATGGCGAAGGACCCCGCGCACCGGCTGTCCGATGGCCGGGCGGTCGCGGCCGCGCTGCGCGCGGTGACCCCGGACGCCGGGCCCCGACGGACCGCGCGCCGCGACGACGTCGAGACCGAGACCATGCAGGAACCGGCGGTGGCGCGCGGGACCGCCGGCGGGCGTGCGATCGTCACCGGGGTCGCCGTGCTCGGTGACGAGCAGGACGATCCGGAGGTCTGGCGCGCCGCGTGCGCGCAGGTTCCGGGCGACACCATCCAGATGTCCGGTGCCGCCCTGCTGGTCACCTTCGGTGGGACCGATGCGGTCACCGCCGTCGACACTGCGCGCACGCTGGCCGAGCGCCTGCCCGGCGCCACGATCGCGATCGTCACCGCACCGGCCGACGAGCTCGCCGACCGCGCGTTCGCGCTGGTCGAGGCCGCCGCCATCGCCGACGCGTTCGGGCCGGGCGGGATCCGGGTCGACCCCACCACCGCAGCGCTCCTGCCCGCGGCGCTGGTCGTGCGGCGCGGTGGCGACCTGCTCGTGCCAGATCGATAGACGGCACGGGGGCGATCCCGAGCGCTTGCCCCTGACCGACCGGCCTTGGTGCGAACGCGCGGGTCGTCGCCGGGCGGCGCCGGTGCGGCACGGCGCGTGCTTGTCCCGGGTGTGATGCACCCGGTCGAGTCCGTGCCGCCCCGCAAGCTCGTCCCCTCTCAGGCCATCACGCGGCGCGCCGAGCGGCCGATCGTGGGTCGCGCGCTCTCGCTGGTGGTGATCAGCGACCGGGCGGTGACCAGCCACGCGCTGCCGCCGACCGGGCAGGTCGTGATCGGCCGGTCGGAGGAGGCCGACATCGTGATCGACGATCCGTCGGTGTCGCGCCGCCACGCGACCCTGCTGGTGGGCCCGACCCTCGAGCTCGACGATCTCGACAGCGCCAACGGCACCAGCGTGCGCGATCGTCCGCTGACCCGCGGCGAGCGCGTGACGATCCGGGTCGGCGAGGCGATCCAGATCGGGCTGGTGACCGCGGTGGTGCAGCCGCGCAGCCAGGCCGCGCCGCGCCTGCACGACCACGCCTACTTCGCGGCACGGCTCGACGAGGAGTGCGGCCGGGCCGCCGGCCGGCCCAACGGCGGCGTGGTGGTGTGCGTACGGACCGAGCAGGCCGGCGCCGGCGACGCGCTGGCGCGGCTCGGCGTGGTCGCGACCTACACCGCCGGCACCTTCGAGCTGCTGCTCACCGAGGTCGCCGGCGAGCTCGACGCCGCGGCGATCATCGCGCAGGTCCGCGCCGCGCTCGGCCCGGCGGCCGGCGACGCCGAGATCGGGGTGGCGCGGCTCGGCGTCGACGGCGACACCGCCGACGCCCTGCTGTCGGCGGCGACCGCGGCCGCCCGCGGCGAGGGCCGCTACCAGCTCGGCGCGCTGCACGTGGTGGTCAAGAGCCCGGTGATGCAGCGCATCTACCGGCTGACCGAGCGGATCGCGGCCAGCGAGCTCAGCGTCCTCATCCTCGGCGAGACCGGGGTCGGCAAGGAGATCCTGGCCGAGGCGGTGCACCGGATGTCGCCGCGGGCGGCGCGGCCGTTCCTCCGCCTCAACTGCGCCGCGCTGACCGAGACCCTGCTCGAGAGCGAGCTGTTCGGGCATGAGCGCGGCTCGTTCACCGGCGCCGACCGGGCCAAGGTCGGCCTGCTCGAGTCGGCCCAGGGCGGCACCGTGTTCCTCGACGAGATCGGCGAGATGCCAGCGTCGACCCAGGTCAAGCTGCTGCGGGTGATCGAGGAGCGCCAGGTGCTGCCGGTCGGCGCGGTGCGGTCGCGCCCGATCGACCTGCGCTTCGTCGCCGCCACCAACCGCGACCTCGAGGCCGACGCCACCCGGGGCGTGTTCCGCCAGGACCTGTTCTTCCGGCTCAACGGCTTCTCGCTGGTGTTGCCGCCGCTGCGGGAGCGGGTCGAGGAGATCGCGCTGCTCGCGGCCAGCTTCGCCGCGCGGGCGGCGCGCGCCGGCGGCCTGCCGCCGCCCGTGATCGCGGGCGAGGCGGTGGCCTGGCTCGAGGCCCAGCCCTGGCCGGGCAACATCCGCGAGCTGCGCAACGCGATCGAACGCGCCGTCGTGCTCGCGCACGGCGCCGCGATCCGGATCGAGCACCTCGCCACCGAACCCGCGCCGCGCCGCCGCGTGGAGACCGGCCCGATTGCCGCGACCTCCGCGATCCCCGCGAACCCTGCGATCCCCCGGGCCACGGTGTCGGCCGAGGACACCGGCGCGATGCGCGATGCCCTGGCCGCCGCCGAGCGCCGGCGGATCCTCGCCGTGCTCGACGACTGCGCCGGCAACCAGACCCAGGCCGCGCTCAAGCTCGGCATCTCCCGCCGCACGCTGCTGAAGCGTCTCGACGCCTATGCCGTGCCGCGCCCGCGCAAGGGTCGCGACGAGTAGCGCAGGCCTCGTCGCAGCTCGCGCCGCGCGCTACCCAGCCTCGCGAGGCCGACGCCGCGGGTTCGCAGGGTTGGCGTCGCCGCCGGCTGGCACGCGTCGTGGAAGTAGCGCTCGTCATGCAAGACATCACGCAGAACGAGCTCACCCAGGTCGATGGCGGCATCTTCCCCGTCCTCATCGTCGCCGCGGTCGCGGTCCACGAGGTCGGCGCCGTCGTCATGTTCGGCGCGCTCGCCTTCACCACCGGCTTCCTGGTCGGCAGCGCCGGCTACGCGGTCGCCGACTACTACATCAACCAGCAGTAGTCACGCGCACCCGCAGGCCTCGATCGCGCACCCGGCTGCGCGACCTGCGGCTCGGGCTCGTCGACTCGTCGCGCCGAGCACCGCGCGGTCGGTTCGATCGGTCGCGCCTCGCGACCAGGCGCGCGTGCCCGCGGCCTCCCGCCGGCACGCGCGCGGCATTTTCGGCCCCATTGCGAGGGCGGTCGGCGACCTCGCAGCCGCCCACCGCACACCGCCCAGCGCGCGACGCCGCCGCGCGGCGCTCGGCACGGCCCGTGCTTTCTCGGCGCGCATGTTCCGCCGCCGCTACGCCTGCGTCCGTCAGACCGACCAGTCCGACTGCGGGCCGGCCACGCTGGCCACGATCGCCCTGCACCACGGCCGCCACATCTCGCGCGAGGCCCTCCGCGACGCCGCCGGCACCGACCGCATCGGCACCAACCTGCTCGGCATGGTCCGCGCCGCCGAGGCGCTCGGCTTTTCGGCCCGCGCGGTCAAGGGTGACTGGGACGGGCTCGCCGACGCGCCGCTGCCCGCGATCTTGCACATCAAGAATGCCGAGGGACTCGGCCACTTCGTCGTCGTCCATCGTCGCGACCCGCGCGGCGTCGTGGTCGCTGATCCCGGCCGCGGCGTCGAGCGCTGGACCCGCGATCGGCTGACCGCGCGCTGGACCGGCTACGCGGTCATCGTCGCGCCGCGCGCGCTGCCAGCCACCGGGCTGGCCGAGGCGGTGCCGCCGTGGCGACGCCTGGTGACGCTGATCGCCGCCCAGCGCCGGCTGCTGGTCGAGGCCTACCTGTGCGCGGTGGTGATGACCCTGCTCGGCATCGGCTCGTCGCTGTTCGTGCAGCACCTGGTCGACACCGCGCTCGCCCGCGGCGACGCCGACCTGCTCGACGCGTTCGGCCTCGGCATGTTGATCCTGCTCGGCTTCCGCATCCTGTTCGGCATCGGCCGCCAGTACCTGATGGCGTGGCTGGGCCGCCAGGCCGGGCTAACGCTGATCTCGACCTACGCGCGCCACGTCCTGCGCCTGCCGATGCGGTTCTTCGAGGCCCGCCGCGTCGGCGAGATCCTGTCGCGAGTCCAGGACGCCAGCCGGGTGCGCGACGCGATCAGCGGCATGACGATGAGCGTGGTGGTCGACGCCACCATGGTCGCGATCGCGATGGCCGCGCTGTGGCTCGCCGACCCCGGGCTGGCCCTGGTCGCGTCGCTGTTCGTGCCGGTCCTGCTGGTGGCGGTGCTGATCCATCACCCGGCCGCTCGCCGGCGCTCGCGTGACGCGATGGAGCAGGGCGCGCGCCTGTCGTCGCACCTGATCGAGGACGTCTCGGGGGTCGAGACCATCAAGGACCTCGGGCTCGAGCGCACCCGCAGCGATCGCGCCGACGATCTGCTGGCCGCCTCGGCGACCAGCGCGTTCGGCCTGCAGAAGCTGGCGGTCAGCATGACCAGCCTGGCCACGCTCGCGACCGGCGCCGCGACCATCGCGATCCTCTGGTACGGCGGCGGCCGGGTCCTCGCCGGCGAGCTGTCGCTCGGCCAGCTCCTGTTCGTGCAGGCGCTGCTCGGGTACCTGCTGGCGCCGCTCGAGCGCCTGGCCGCGGTCAACCTCCAGCTCCAGGACGCGCTGGTGGCGATCGACCGGCTCTACCAGATCCTCGACCTCGCGCCCGAGCCCGAGCGCGGCGGCGCGCCGATGCCGACCCTGACCCGCGCCATCGAGCTGCGCGGCGTCACGTTTCGCTACGGCACCCGGGCCCCGGTGCTCCGGGCGATCGACCTCACCATCCCGGTCGGCCAGACCGTCGCGATCGTCGGCGAGAGCGGCTCGGGCAAGAGCACGCTGCTCAAGCTCCTCCAGCGCTTCCACGATCCGTCCGAGGGCCAGATCCTCGTCGACGGCCTCGACCTCCGCGATCTCGACCTGGCTGGCTGGCGCCGCGCCCTCGGCGTGGTGCCGCAGGAGCCGACGATCTTCTCCGGCACCCTGCGCGAGAACATCCAGGCCGGTGATCCCGGCGCCGACCCCGCCGCCGCGATGGCGGCCGTCCACGCCGCCGGCCTCGACGAGGTGATCGCGCGCCTGCCCGAGCGCTGGGACACCGTGATCGGCGAGCGCGGCGCCAACCTGTCGGGCGGCCAGCGCCAGCGCATCGCGATCGCGCGCGCGCTCCTGCGCCGCCCCCAGATCCTCGTCTTCGACGAGGCGACCAGCCACCTCGACACCACGACCGAACAGGCGATCCAGCGCAGCCTCGACGGCCTCCTCGCCGGCCGCACCGCCGTCATCGTCGCCCACCGCCTCAGCACCGTCCGCCGCGCCGATCTGATCGTGGTCATGCACGACGGCCAGATCGTCGAACAAGGCCGCCACGCCGACCTCGTCCTCCGCGGCGGCCGCTACGCCGCCCTCTGGCGCGCCCAGAGCGGCGACGACGCGATTCCGTCTCCCTCTCCCTCCCCGCTGCCGCTCGCCCTCGCCGACTCCCGCCGCCCCACCATCCCGATGTTCACCACCCTCACCGCCCGTGACGCCTGATGCCGCCCATGCCGGCCCTCCGCGACCTGTCCCCGCTCCAGTCCATGCTCACCGCACGGCCCGCCACCGCCATCCGCGGCCTGGCCGTCATCACCGCCTTGCTGGTCGCCGCCGCGCTCGCCTGGTCCGCCTGCACCGACGCGCTCTTGATCGTCCCCGGCCAGGCCCGCGTCCGTCCGCTCGCCGGCCCGGTCCGCGGCTTCCTCGACGGCAGCGGCCTCGCCGCGGTCGCGCCCCACACCGGGCGCATCGCCACGATCGCGGTCCACGACGGCCAGCGCGTCGACGCCGGCGCCGAGCTGTTCCGCCTCGACACCGACCTGCTCGATGAGCGGATCGCCCGCGCCGACGCCGAGCTCGACGGCCTCGCCCAGGAGCTGGCCGCGCTCGACCGCACCGCGCAGCTGACCGCCGCCCTGCGCGACGCCGCCGACGCCCGCCTCGGCGCCGAGCGCGCGGTCGCGAGTCACGACCGCCGCCGCGGCGTGGTCGAGCTGACCGCCGCCCGTGGCCTGGCCGAGATCGCCCTGGCCGAGGCCCGCGCCGAGGAAGCCCGGCTCGCGCACGCGGTCGAGGCCGGCGCCGCGCCGGCGATCGAGCTCGATCGCGCCCGAGCCACCCGGGCCCGCGCCGCCGAGGAGGCCGCGCGTGCGCGCGCGGTCGCCACCGGCGACCGGCGGGCGGTGATCGAGCGCCAGCGCGACGAGGCTGGTCGCCAGACCGAGCTCGAGCTGGCCCGGCTCGCGACCCGTCGCATCTCGAACCGCCGCGAGCGCCGCAGCCGCGAGCTCGAGCGTGACGCCGCCCGGCGCGACCGCGCGCGCGCCGTGGTCCGCGCCGAGGTCGCCGGTGTGGTCGCGATGGTCGGCATCGCGGCGCCCGGCGCGGTGGTGCAGGCCGGCGAGCCGGTGGTGACCCTCACGCCCGACACCGGCCTGCGGATCGACGCCGCGATCCCCGCCCGCGAGATCGCGCGGGTCGCGGTCGGCATGCCGGCCCGCGTGATCCTCGACGGCCGCGAGCTCGGCCCGCGCCAGATCGTGCACGGCCGGATCAGCTACGTCGGCGCCGACTCCGAGGTGGTCGCGCTCGGCGGCGGCAGCCGCGGCCACGTCTACCTGGTGTCCATCGAGATCGCCGACCAGCCCGGGCTGCGCGCCGGCATGACCGGCCGCACCGAGATCGAGCTCGGCCGTCAGTCGGTGCTCTCGCTCGCCTTCGCGCGCATCCGCCACGCGGTCGCGCTCGAGTGAACGGTTGCGCACCCCGGTGCGCCAGCCACGGCGCCCCGGCGCGCCACGCGCAGCTCGCTGCACAACGCCCGCGGCCAAGCACGCGAGTCGTCGCCGCCACCGCCGGCATCACCGTTGCAAACCCACGTGGCATGAAGCAAACCCGTCCCCGGCTCGCGCTCCAGCGCACCACACTCCGCCAGCTGACCACCTCCGACGCGCTCGCGAACGTCGCCGGCGGCACCAGCCTCCCGTCGATCATTCGCACCGGCCAGAGCTGCACCTTCTGCGTCATGTCGCTCGGTGCCATGTGCAACGAGGACGAGCGGCGGGCGCTGTAGGACGACCATGCGCAAGCTCACCTTCAGCCGCTCGACCCTGCGCCCGCTCACCCTCGGCCCGGCGGCCGCCCGCGCGATCGTCGGCGGTGCCGGCGCCGGCATCTCCGGCATCCTGCCGCCCACCGAGTACTGCTGCTACTACACCGCGACGTGTCCGCCTCCGGGCGGCGGTGGGGGCAGCGGCCCGATCGAGCCCGGTCCCACCCGCCAGCAGTACTGAGCAACGGGCGCGTCTGCCATCGCCGGCCTTCGCCGAGGGCTGCCACCCGGGGCTCTCCCTCGACGACGCCACCGACCTCGCGGCCACGGTATAGGCTGGCGGTCCGATGACCCGCGCGCTCCTGCTCCTGCTCGCCGCCCTGCCGCTCGGCGCCATCATGCTGCTCGGTCCAGCGATGGCCGACACCCCGGCGCCCAGGACCACGATCGTCAAGGCGGCGCGGGTGTTCGATGGCACCAGCGATCGACTCCGCACGGGCATCGCCGTCCTGATCGTGGACGACCGGATCCGCGCGCTGGGTCCGGTGGCCACGCTGACCGCCCAGGCCCCCGGCGCGACCGTGATCGACCTCGGCGACGCCACCCTGATGCCCGGCCTGATCGACGCCCACACGCACATCCTGATGAGCGGGGAGGGCGGCGCGCACGCCTACGACGAGCAGCTGCTCAAGCACAGCATCGCCGCGCGCGCGATCGGCGCGACCGCGCGCGCCCGCGAGGTCCTGCACGCGGGCTGGACCACGATCCGCGACGTCGAGAGCGAGGGCTCGATGTACGCCGACGTCGATCTGCGCGACGCGATCGACCGCGGCGTCGCGCCCGGCCCGCGCATGCAGGTCGCGACCCGCGGCCTGGCCCCGACCGGCGGCTACTTGCCGTTCGGCTTCGCGTGGGACGCGGAGATCCCGACCGGGGCCCAGGTCGTCGACGGGGTCGAGCCGATCCGGCAGGCCGTGCGCGAGCAGGTGGCGCGCGGCGCCGACTGGATCAAGGTCTACGCCGACTTCGGCACCTACCTCACGACCACGCCGGCGCGCCCGCTGCGCAGCCGTCCCAACTTCACCGACGCCGAGCTGTTCGCGGTCGTCGCGGAGGCCCACCGGCTCGGCAAGAAGGTCGCGGCCCACGCGACCGGCTGGGACGCCATCGATCAGGCGCTGCGCGCCGGGGTCGACAGCATCGAGCACGGCATCGGCCTTACCGACGATCTCGCCGCGCGCATGGTCAAGCAGCGGGTGACGCTGGTCCCGACGCTGGGCGTGTTCCGCCACGCGCTCGCCAGCGATCCGGATCCGAGCCCGAAGCTCCGCCAGCTGATCGTGCTCCACCAGGCCGGCTTCAAGCGCGCCGTCACCAAGGGGGTCGCGATCGCCAGTGGCAGCGATGCCGGCTCGTACCCGTGGAAGCAGGGGCTCGCCGGCGAGCTGCAGTGGATGGTCGCCTACGGCATGACGCCGGCGCAGGCCCTGCGGGCCGCCACCTCGGTCGCCGGCGTCCTGCTCGAGCCGCGCTGTCCACCCGACGCGAAGGTGTGCCCGCGCGGGCAGCTCGGCGTGCTCGCGCCCGCCGCGTTCGCCGACCTGATCGCGGTCGACGGCGATCCGCTGAAGGACGTCAAGGTGCTGGCCACGGTGCGCTTCGTGATGAAGGCCGGCGCGGTCGTGAAGGGCCCCTGATCACCCGCCCGCGATCGGTCCGGTTCACCCGGTCGCGGCCGGGCCGTCCCCGTCAGCCGATGACGGCGGGTCACGTCGCGCCGCTCGGGCTGAACGCACCTCGACATCGGCTCCCGACCCCGGTAGCGTCACCCGCGATGCACCGACGCTGCTGGGCTGCGCTCTGGATCACCGTGGCAGCGCTGGTGGCGGGCTGCGACCGCGAGGTCGAACGGCCGGCGCCGCCCGCCAACGACGGCATCTATAGCTTCGCGGGCGGCTGCTACGCGATGGACGCGACCTCGCCCGGCAGCAGCAACACGCGGTGGATGGCGCCGGCCCAGGACGGCGCGGCCTTCGCGTTCTGCGCGACCGAGGTCGAAGCCGGCGCGCGCTTCTACCTGAAGGCGTCGGACCTCGGCACCTACCTGTTCTACGACGACGACGGCCGCTACCTGGTCGCCGAGGCTGACGCGCTGACGCGCGAGGCCACGCTGTCGTCGGACATCCTCCTGATCGACGACAGCTACGTGTCGCCGGCCGAGTGGCAGCTCGAGGTCAGCGCCCACGACCCCGAGCGCTTCCAGCTCCGCCACTACCAGTCCGAGCGCTACCTCACGACCAGCGGGCTCACCGACGACGTCGCCAGCGCCGCCGTGATCGCGCTGTACCCGACCACCGGCTGCGCCGCGTTCCCCGAGCTGACCGTCGATTCCGAGGGCGCGGTCGAGCCGCGGACCTGGGCCGACGGCGCGGTCTACGGCTTCGTCGAGACCCACGCCCACCTGTTCACCAACTTCGGCTTCGGCGGCGGTGGCATCTTTCACGGCGCGCCGTTCCACCGGCTGGGCGTCGAGCACGCGCTGTCCAGCTGCGCGCGGTTCCACGGCGATGATGGCCGGCGCGACCTGGTTGGCTACGCGTTCTCCGGGCTCGGCTCGCTCGACACCACCGCGCTGCTGTCGGTCTTCATCAGCGGCATGGCGCCGGCGTTCGATCACCATCCCGAGGGCTATCCGGAGTTCACCGACTGGCCGAACACCTGGAAGCGCGCCACCCACCAGACCCAGTACTACCGCTGGATCGAGCGGGCCTATCGCGGCGGCCTGCGCCTGCTGGTCCAGCACGCGACCACCAACCAGGTGCTGTGCGAGCTGGTCGTCGGCCTGGGCGCGCAGCGGGTCCGCTACTCGTGCAACGACATGGTCGCGGTCGATCGCTCCATCGAGGAGACCTACAACCTCGAGCGCTACATCGACGCCCAGGCGGGCGGCCCCGGCCGGGGCTGGTTCCGGGTGGTGACCAGCCCGGCCCAGGCCCGGGCCGTGATCGAGCAGGGCAAGCTCGCCGTCATCCTCGGGATCGAGACCTCGAACCTGTTCAACTGCCTCCTCACCCCGTCGGCCGCCCACCCGGCCTGCGATGCCGCCAAGCTCCGCGCCGACCTCGACGCCTACTACGCCCGCGGCGTGCGCGCGCTGTTCCCGGTCCACAAGTTCGACAACGGCTTCTCGGCTGGCGACGGCGATCGCAACGTCGGCCAGCTCGGCAGCTTCGTGAACAGCGGCCACTACTCGAACTTCGTCACCGACTGTCCCGACGCGCCGTCGTCGTTCGATCGCGGCCCGGTGACGTTCGGCGGCCTCAACCGCCCGCGCGCCAGCTACCTGGCGCCGGCGCCCAACGACATGAGCGGCTTCGGGTTCGATCCGCTTGCCACGCTGGCGCCGCACCTGGGGGCGCTGCAGGAGCCGGCGCTGCCGGGCGACCACTGCCAGAACACGGGGCTGACCGAGCTGGGCGAGACGCTGCTCCAGGAGATGATGCAGCGCGGGATGATCGTCGAGGTCGATCACCTGCCGCGCCGCTCGTTCGTGCGCGCCTACGAGCTGCTGACCGCGAACGACTATCCGGCCGCCGGCACCCACGGCAACAGCAACAACGGCCAGATCTATCGCCTGGGCGGCATCTCCAAGATGAACCTCGGGCGCTGCGCAGCTCCCGACCGCACCGGCGCGATGGGCGACGGCCTGCGCAGCCGGGTCGCCGAGATCGTCGCGAACGGCGGCTATCCCGCGATCGGCTTCGGCTTCGACCTCAACGGCTTCGCCGGCGGACCGCGGCCCCGGTTCGGGCCCGACAGCGAGTGCGGCGACGTCCCGCAGTCCAACCCGATCACCTATCCGTTCCAGTCGGTCGCCGGCGACGTCACGTTCACCGAGCCCCACCTCGGCAACCGCACGGTCGACTTCAACACCGAGGGCATGCTCCACCTCGGGCTCCTGCCCGAGCTGCTCGAGGACGCCCGCCGCGACGGGGTCACCGACGCCGACCTCGAGCCGCTGTTCCGCTCGGCCGAGGGCTATCTCCGCATGTGGGAGAGGGCCGAAGCCCGCGCGACCGCGCTGCGCCGCCGGTAGCCGCCGCCGCGCACGGCTCGGGCGTCTCGCGGACCCAGTCCCAGAATCGCTCGTCGACGGCCATCGACCCCGCCTGCGCCATCGCGACCGCTGGGCCACCGCGCTATAAGCCGGCCGTGGCCGACGTGTTCCTGTTCGGTGCCGGCTCGATGCTCGGCTGGTCGCTCTGGCGGGAGCGGCCGCTCGCCGTCGACGGGTTCTGCAACGCGTCGACCCGCGCGCTGCCCGCGGGCATCACGCGCGCGATCGATCTCGACGACGCGCCCGCGGTGCGCGAGCTGTTCGCGCGCGAGCGGCCGGCGCTCGTCATCAACTGCGCCGGCGTGTGCGACGTCGAGACCTGCGAGCGGTCGCCCGAGTTCGCGTGGGCGGTCAACGTCGAGGCCACGCGGCTGCTGGTCGAGCACGCGCCGCCCGCGACCCGCGTCGTCCACTGCTCGAGCGATCACGTGTTCGGCGGCGATCATGGCCCGTATCGCGAGGACTCGCCGACCGCGCCGATCAGCGTCTACGGACGCACCCGGGTCGCCGCCGAGGCGCTGGTGCTGGCCCGGCCGGGCACGCTGGTGGTCCGCGCCGGTCTGTGGATCGGACCCTCGGCGACCGGCCGCATCGGGCACCTCGACTGGCTGCGCCACCGCCAGCGGCGCGGGCTGCCGATGACCGTGGTCTCCGACGAGCACCGGTCGGCGGTGTGGGCCGAGGATGCCGCGCGCCGGGTGTGGCAGCTCGCGCGCGCCGACGTGACCGGCATCCGCCACGTGACCGCGACCCGGGCGGTGTCGCGCCCCGAGCTCGCCGCCTACCTGGTCGACCGCTTCGCGATCGGCGCCTGCTTCGCCCTCGAGGCGCGCGCCGATCGCCGCACGCCGCACCTCGGCCACGTCGAGCTGGCGACCCGCTACACCGACGCGCTGGCGGCGCCCCTGCCGTCGGTGGTGCCGTGGGCGTGACGCCCCGCGCGGCCGCGCGCCCTCAGTAGCACTGGAGGACGAGCCACGACTTGTCGAACGCGCGCGCGGCCAGGTCCGCGTGGCGGATCCAGAAGTAGATCCGCCCGCCGTCCGCCCACACCCAGCCGGGACCGTCCGCGTCGCTGTCGATCTGGAGCAGCAGCTGCCAGGTCGCGCCGGCCTCGCGGAGCAAGGCCTCGGCCCGGGGCAGGTCGGCCTCGTCGACGACGATCCCGTCGTCGCCGTCGCCGTCGTCGTCGTCGTCGTTCGCTCCGCCGTCGCCGGCCTCGTCCTCGTCGTCGAGGTCGTCATCGGCGACCTCACGCTCGTCGTCGTCCTCGTCGTCCTCGTCGAGGTCCGCGCCCGCCCAGGCGAAGCCGTTGGTGACGAGCTGACACTCGCCGCGCATGTCGCCCTGGACCAGCTGGGGATGGCCGAGCAGGTGGTGGTGCGGGCTGCCTTCCACGACGTCCGCGATCGCCTGGTACGCATCGCAGTGCTCGGGGGCGACCTCGAGCCCGGCATCCACCAGCACGCAGTCCATCGGATCGGGCAGCTCGACGGTCGGGTCGAACGTCAGCGTGCACAGGTCGAAGGGCCCGCCGGCGCTGTCGATCTCGGGATGCGGGCAGCGCGTCAGCGTCTCGGGCCCGCTGTCGATGTGCACCACGCAAGCGCTGCCCTCGTCGTCCGGATCGAAGCCCCACGGCTGCTCGACCGCGTCATAGAAGAACAGCAGCCAGCCGGCGGCGGGCAGGCCGGGCGCACGGATCGCCGCCAGCTCGAGCTGGGCGAGGAAGGTCAGCGGTGCGCCCTCGCGCGTGGGCCACACGAACCCGGCTGGCACGTCGGGGCTGCCACCGAACCGCGACGCCCCCATCGGCAGGCGCGCCGCGGTCGCCCGGGTGGCAACGATCCGCACCCCCGGCGTGGCGAGCGCGGCCAGCGCCGCGGCGTCGGGGATGCCGGCGCGCTGCAGCGTGGCCGCGAGATCGGTGCGATCGAGATCAGGAGCCGAGGTCACCGGCGCACTCTAGCCGCGTTCGGCCGCGAGGAGACCGCCCGGGCGCGCCGCGTGGCGTCCGGCGTCGTGGCCGGCCGCGGCCGGTCAAGCGTCGGCGTCGCCCGATCGGAACCCGACCCGCGTGTGCGAGCCATCGCAGAACGGCTTGTTGGCCGAGTGCCCGCAGCGGTACAGCGCGAGCTTCGCGGCGCGCTCGATCGTGCGGCCGGTCCCCATGCCCAGCTCGAGATTGCTCGTGACCAGCAGCGGCCCATCGACCGCGGGCGTGATCGTCACCGGGCCGTTGCGCACCGCCAGCGGTTGGGCGCACCCGTGTGCCCAGGTGCTCGAGCGGCACCCGCAGCGACCACAGGCCGCGATTACAGCCGAGAGGGGGCGCGCCGATCGCGACGGCCGCACGCCGGCTGCGACTTGACCGCGGTTCGCGGCTAGGATCGCACGGGTCACCTCGAATCAGCCGCCAGCCGGACCGGCCAGGAGTAGCGCCAT
>JBKJLC010000003.1:0-14037 GCA_046597055.1 Kofleriaceae bacterium
CCGCGGGGAGCGAGGGCGACCCACCTCACCTCACACGGATGGGTTGACGGCGCCCGCGTCAAAGCAGCCGTCGCGCCCATGGGTTCTCGCGCTGTTGTGACGGGCTCGGTGCTTGCACGCATGATGCCCCATGGGCGTTCTGCTACGCAGGAAGACGAGACGGGATCTGTCGAAAGGTACGAGGGCAGGCAGCCGGAGGGGGACCTTGCGCGGTGCGGCGATCCTGCTCTCGGTGGCCGGTGTCGTCGGCTGCGCCGGCGACGATGGCCCGGCGCTCGGCGCGGTGTCGCAGGCCATCGGGCTGGCGCCGGTGAATCAGCTGCCGCCGCAACAGACCACCAACGAGGACAGTCCGCTGTTCTTCTCGGCGGTCGGGGGCAACGCGCTCTCGGTGTCCGACGGTGACAACGCGACGCTGACGGTGCAGATCAACGTCACCAACGGGACGTTCGTGCTCGGCCCCACCACGACCGGCCTGGCGGTGTCGGGCAACGGCACGTTCAGCGTAACCTTGTCAGGATCAACGGGCGATCTCGTCCGTGGCCTCGATGGCGCCTACTACCGGCCGACCGCCGACTACAACGGACCAGCGACGCTGCAGATGAACAGCAGCGACTCGAACGGCGAGAGCGATCTCGACATTCTTGCCATCACCGTCACCGCGTTCAACGACCCCCCGGTCAACATGGTGCCGACCACGGTCGAGGCGGCGACCGAGGACGTGCCGCGGGCCTTCACCCTCTCGGTCAGCGACGTCGACGTCGCTGGCGCACCGCTGGTCATCTCGCTCACGGCCAGCAACGCCACCCTGATCACGCTACCGACGATCGCCGGGCTGACCTTCTCGTCCGGGGACGGCACCGCCGATGCCACGCTGACGTTCAGCGGCACGCTCCCGGACGTCAACGCCGCCCTCAACGGGCTGGTGATCACGCCGCCGCTCAACTACATCGGCGCGAGCACCCTCGTCATCACCAGCAACGATCAGGGTGCGACCGGCACCGGGGTGGGCGCGCCCGGTTCCGACAACGACACGATCACCCTGGCCTGGGCGGCGGTCAACGATCCGCCGGTCAACAGCGTGCCGGCCACCCAGAGCATCGCCGAGGACGCCACGCTGACGTTCAGCGCCGGCGCCGGCAACCTGCTGACCGTCACCGACGTCGACGCCAGCACGGCGCTGGTCCAGGTGACGCTCACCGCGACCAACGGCACCGCGAGCCTCGGCAACCCGGCCAGCGTCACCTTCACCAGCGGCGACGGCAACGCCGATGCCACCATGACCTTCAGCGGCACGCTGTCCGCGCTGGGCTCGGCGCTGGCCGGGACGGTGTATACGCCGAACGCCAACTTCGCTGGCACCGGCACGCTGACGATGGTCTCGAACGACCTCGGCAACAGCGGCAGCGGCGGGGCCCGCATGGACACCGACGTGGTCACGATCAACGTCAGCGCCATCAACGACGCACCGGTCAACAGCGTCCCGGGCTCGCAGCTGACCAACGAGGATGTCGCGCGGGTCTTCTCGACCGCGAACGGCAACGCCATCGCCATCACCGACGCCGACGCGTCGTCGGTCCAGGTCACGCTGACCGCCACCAACGGCACTGTGACGCTCGGCAGCAGGACCGGCCTGACCTTCCAGACCGGCGATGGCACCAGCGATGCGATCATGACCTTCGCCGGCACCGTGGCGTCGATCAACGCCGGGCTCAACGGGACCAGCTTCGCCCCGCCGGCCAACTTCTCGGGCGCGGGCTCGCTGGTGGTCACGACCAGCGATCTGGGCGCCACCGGCGCCGGCGGCATCCTGACCGACACCGACACCATCGCGATCACGATCGCGCCGGTCAACGACCCGCCGACCGCGGCCAACGACGTCCTGACGGTCGCCGAGGATGCCACGCCGACCACCGTCGCCGTCCTCGCCAACGATGGCATCGCACCTGACGTCGGCGAGTCGCTGATCGTCAGCGCGGTCGCCCAGCCGCTGCACGGCACGACCTCGACCGATGGCAGCCAGGTGACCTACCAGCCGGTCGCCAACTACCACGGCCCCGACAGCTTCTCGTACACGATCGGTGATGGCTCCGGCGGGACCGCCACCGGCGTCGTCTCCGTCACCGTCACCAGCGTCAATGACAATCCGACCGCGGCCGCCGACAGCTACTCGGTCATCTCCGATTCTCTCGAGAACTTCTTGGCCGTCCTCAGCAACGACGGCATCGAGCCCGACGTGGGCGAGACGCTCACGATCACCGCGGCCGGCCCGCCGGCCCACGGCACCGTGACGATCGTCAACGGCGGCACCCGGGTGAACTACATCCCGACCGGAGGCTACAGCGGCGCGGATGCGTTCAACTACACGATCAGCGACGGCCGGGGCGGCACCGCGACGGCGACCGTCACGATCACAGTGGTCCTGGTGATCACGCAACCGGTGAACTCCTTGCCGGTGCCGCAGACCATCATCGAGGACAGCCCGCTGACCTTCTCGAGTGGTGCCGGCAACGCGATCACGGTATCCGATGCCAACAACACCGACATGACCGTGCAGGTGCTGGTCACGAATGGCACCTTCACGCTCAACCCCAGCGTCACCGGCCTGGCCGTGGCGGGCAACGGGACCAGCACCGTGCAAGCGACCGGCGCCGTCACCCTGCTCAACAGCGCGCTCAACGGCGCCAGATATTCCCCCGCGCAGGACTTCCACGGCGCCGCCTCGCTGACGATCAACAGCAGCGCCGGCGGCGAGAGCGACCTCGATCGCCTGACGTTGGCGGTGACCTCGTCCAACGACCCGCCGGTGATCTCGTTCCCGCTCGGGGCCCAGCCGGCGACCGAGGACTCGCCGCGCGCGTTCAGCAACATCTCGATCTCCGACGTCGACCTCAGCGGCGCCGAGCTGCTGGTCTCGCTCACCGTCGACAATGGCACCACGGTCTCGCTGGCGGCGACCGGCGGCCTGACCTTCTCGGCCGGCGACGGCACCGGCGACACCACCATGAGCTTCGCCGGCACCCTGGCCAGCGTCAACGTCGCCCTCAATGGCCTCACGATCACCCCGCCGGCCAACTACATCGGTCCAAGCACGCTCAGACTCACCAGCAACGACCAGGGCAGCACCGGCGCTGGCCTGGCTGGTTCGGACTCCGAGACGGTCAGCCTGAGCTGGTCGTCTGTCAACGACCCGCCGATCAACGCCGTGCCCGGATCGCAGACCGCGAGCGAGGACGGCACCTTCGTCTTCACGTCGACCGCCGGCACCGCGCTGACCGTGAGCGATCTCGACGTCGCCGCCGCCACGATGCAGGTGACGCTGACCGCCACCAACGGCACGATGACGCTCGGCACCCCGAGCTCGGTGACGTTCACGGCCGGCGACGGCACGTCCGATGTGACCATGACCTTCCGCGCCACCCTCACCCAGGTCAACCAGGCACTCGAGGGCACCAGCTTCCGCCCCAACCCGAACTTCGCCGGGACCGGCACCGTGACGATGCTGTCGAACGATCTGGGCAACACCGGTGGCACCGCGCAGACCGACACCGACGTCATCACCGTCGGGATCGCACCGATCAACGATGCGCCGGTGATCGCGGTGCCGTCGCCGCTCACGACCAACGAGGACGTGACGCGCATCCTGTCCGTGGGCCAGGGCAACGCGGTGACGGTCACCGACGTCGACGCGACGGCCGTGCAGGTCACCCTCACCGGCTCGGCGGCGACCCTCACGCTGGCCAGCATCACCGGGCTCACCTTCCAGGCCGGCGACGGCAGCAACGACAGCACGATGACGTTCATCGGCACGCCGACCGCGGCCACCGCCGCGATGAACGGGATGAGCTTCATCCCCACCCCGCAATACATCGGCACCGGCAGCCTGCAGATCTACGTCAGCGACCTCGGCGCCACCGGCGCCGGTGGCCCGCTCACCGACCAGGACCAGGTCATGGTCACGATCGTCTCCGTCAACGACCCGCCCGATGCGGTCGCCGACACCGCCACCACCAGCGAGGACGCGCCGGCGATCACGATCAACGTGCTCGGCAACGACACCACGCTGCCCGACGTCGGCGAGTCCCTCACGATCACGGCGCTGGGCGCGCCGCTGCGCGGCACGGCGGTGCTCGTCAGCAACGGCACCCTGGTGAACTACACGCCGACCGCCAACTACCACGGGCCGGACAGCTTCACGTACACCGTCACCGACGGCGTCGGCGGCATCGACACCGCGACCGTCTCGGTGACCGTCACCAGCGTCAACGATCTTCCCACCGCGGTCGACGACACCTTCACGGTGGGCGAGAACGCGCTCAACGCCCCCCTCGCGGTGCGCGCCAACGACACCGCCGCTCCCGACACCGGCGAGGTGCTGACCGTGACCGCGGTGACGACGCCGACCCATGGCACCGCGACCATCACCGGCGCCGGTGCCACGACCGCGGTCAGCTACACGCCGGCCGCCGGCTACAACGGCCCCGACAGCTTCCGCTACACGCTGTCCGACGGCAACGGCGGGACCGCGACCGCCACCGTGTCGATCACGGTCACCTCGACCGACACCCAGCCGGTCGCGGTCAACGACACGCTCACCGTCATGGAGGACGTCAGCGGCACCGTCGCGGTCGTCACCAACGACACCGGCCGGGGCGACGCACCGCTGACGGTCGCGATCACGACCCCGCCGGCCCACGGCACCACCGTCGTGCTGCCTGATCTGCGGGTGACGTACACGCCCGCGGCCAACTACTTCGGCCCCGACCCGTTCTCGTACACGCTGACCGACGCCGATGGTGACTTCGCGATCGGCATGGTCACGGTGACCGTCACGTCGGTCGATGACGTGGTGGTCGCGGTGGCCGACATGCTCACGGTGGTGGAGGACGAGGTAGCCGCGCTGCCGGTGCTCGCCAACGACACCGGGCTCGGTGACGGTGGGCTGACCGTCACGATCGTCACGGCGACGACCCACGGGACGCTGGCGGTCGCGCTCGACGGAACGATCACCTACACCCCGGCCGCCGGATACTTCGGGCCCGACACCCTCACCTACCGCGTCCGCGATGCGGATGGCGACCAGGCGATGGCGCTCGCCACGCTCACGGTCACGCCGGTCAACGACCCGCCGCGTCCGGTCAGCGACCTGCTGTCAACGCGGACCGGGGAGGCGCGCACGATCGACGTCCGCACCAACGATGTCGACCCCGACGGCGACACCCTCACGGTCACCGCCGTGACGGTCCCGCTGCACGGAACTGCCGCGATCGGTGGTGATGGCCTGGTCACGTACACCCCGATGACGGGCTACACCGGTGCCGACGAGTTCAGCTACACCGTCAGCGATGGCAACGGCGGCACCGCCAGTGCGATCGTGATGGTCGGCGTCGGCCTCGATCGGGACGGCGACGGGTTGCTCGACGTCGACGAGCTCCTGGTTCACCTCACCGATCCCGACCAGCGCGACACCGATCAGGACCTGATCGACGACGGCGTCGAGATCCGCGTCACCTTGACCAATCCGCTCGACGACGATGGCGACGACGACGGCCTTCTCGACGGCCACGAGGACACCAGCAAGAACGGTGCGCTCGACACCGGCGAGACCTCGCCGACGATCGCGGACACTGACCAGGACGGGCTCGGCGACGGCCTCGAGCGCGGGCGCGCGACCCCCGAGGGCACCGACACCGTGGCCGCGATGTTCGTCGCCGACGCCGACCCGACCACCACCACCGACCCGCGCCTGGTCGACACCGACGGCGGCGGCAAGGACGATGGCGCCGAGGACCGCAACGGCAACGGCCGCGTCGACGGCATCGAGGGCGATCCCAACGATCCGTCCGACGACGTGGCGGCCCCGCCTCCCGATGACGGCGGCGGCTGTCACGTGGCCGCCAGTCCGGCCGGCGCCAGCTGGCTGCTCGCCGCCCTCGGCATCATCGGCCTGGTCCGCCGCCGCCGCCGCGCCCGCTGACGGGCGGCCTCGCACACGCGGCCGGCCGGTGAACGTCGTGCGCACCGGGCCGCCCGGTCACCGCGTGCGCTCGCCGGCCCGCCCCCTCACCGGGTGCGCTCGCCGGCCCGCCCGGTCACCGCGTGCGCTCCCCGGCCCGCCCCTCACCGCGTGCGCTCCCGGCCCGCCCCTCACCGCGTGCGCTCCCCGGCCCGCCCCCTCACCGGGTGCGCTCGCCGGCCCGCCCCTCACCGGGTGCGCTCCCGGCCCGCCCCTCACCGCGTGCGCTCCCCGGCCCGCCCGGTCACCGCAGCGCAGACCTCTCGATCGAACCCGTCTCCCCATGCAATCGAGAGCGCTCCCCTTTCCCGGTGGCCCTGAGCCGGCGCCGAAGGCGCCGTGTCGAAGGGTAGACGCGCAGGTGGTGGCCGCGCTCCTCGATGGCGGGCTGCGGCCCTCCGACTTCGGGCTCGCAACGAGCCCTTCGCTCAGGGACACCGAAACATTGTGCTGGATGGGCAGCCGGCAGCCGGACGTGGTGCCACAGGTGATGAGCGCCAGTAGCCCCGCCGGGCGCTCCGCACTGACCACTCGGTTCGCCACTGCGTCCGGTTTCCGGACGGATCAGGATCGTGATGACGGAGCTCCGGCGGCTTGCGCTGGCATGCGCCCTGCTCTGCAGGCGTCGCCCAGCCATGAAGCCATTCCATGTCTACATGCTCCGGTGCTCGGACGGGTCGTACTACGTCGGCCACACCGATGACCTGGAGACCCGACTGCGTCACCACCACGACGGTGCGGCTCCTGACAGCTACACCTCGACGCGCCGGCCGGTTGAGCTGGTGTTTGCGTGCGAGCACGCCACCCGCGTCGAGGCACTCGAACGCGAGCGACAGCTCAAGGGCTGGAGCCGGGCGAAGAAGGAAGCCCTGGAACGCGCCGACTGGGCGCAGATCCGGACCCTCGCACGGCGGCGGGGACGTCCCCGCGATGTCGCCCGCGACGGAAGCAAGTGACTCTGCACGTGCGGATGGCGACGGCGGGTGCCCTGGAAAGGATCCTCACCCTTCGACACGGCCCCTTCGGGGCCGGCTCAGGGCCACCGGAATTGAAGTTGACCTCCGGCGCAGGGCCACCGGGCTCGCGCTCGAGGGCCACATCTCGATGTGGACGGCAGGTTTCCATTTCCCGGTGGCCCTGAGCCGGCGCCGTCCTTCGACTCGGCCGTCGCTCCGCGCCGGTCCTCGCTCGGGATGCTCGGGCGCGCCGTGTCGAAGGGCAGCTCTCGGGATTTAGTACAAGTCTTCATGTGATCGGAAGTGCTCACCTTTCCCGGTGGCCCTGAGCCGGCGCCGCAGGCGCCGTGTCGAAGGGCAGAGCGCGAAGGTGCCGAACGTGATCTCCGACGGGCTGCCCTTCGACGGCGGGCGCTCGCGCTCGCCCTGGCTCAGGGCCACCGGGCAAGATGTGCGGGATCCTGAGGGCAGCTGCAGCGCGTTCCTCGAACTGGGGCCTTTGACCACGGACTGCCAGGCGCGCCAATGCCGATCAGGCGTCGTCGGGGGCGTGGCGGCGGCGCGCGGCCTCGAAGGCGGGATCGATCACGACCGCGGCCGGGCGGGCCGGGGCGTGCGGGGCGAAGCGGTCGCGGGCGTCGGGACGGACGTCGGTGCGCCAGCGCGGGCGGGGACCCGGGTCGGCCTGGGTCTCGATCGACCAGGCGGTCCAGGGATCGTCGGGAACGTTCGGGCTGGGATCGACGCTCCGGCAGGCGACCTGGACCAGCGGGCGGGCGGCGTGGATCGCGCGGAACAGCGCGTCGACCTCGACGAAGAAGAGGTCCCAGTCGATCTCCATCGAGCGGGTGCGCACGATCACCCAGGCCCAGTCGTCGGCCCAGGTCCAGCGATCGAAGCCGTCGAGGCGCACCGCGCGGAAACCGTCGAGGATCTGCTCGAGCGCGGCGGCGATCGTGGCCCGATCGGCGGCCTGCGGCGCCTGGGCGAACTGCACCTCGTAGTCGAGGCGTCCGCCGCCGTACCACTCGCTCGGCTGCGCACCGTAGAACCGGAAGGGCCAGACCATGGCGCGCATCCTCGCACGGGTCCGGCCCGCTGGTCGGCGGTCGCGACGCCCGTGGTAGGGTGCGCCGGTGTTGACGCCCAAGCCGTCGTACCACGTGGTCCTCTTGCCCGGCGACGGCATCGGCGCCGAGGTCGCCGGCGATGCCCGCGCCCTGCTCGAGGCGCTCGCGCCCAAGCTCGGCGTCGGACTCGAGCTCGAGGAGATCCCGTGCGGCGGGCGCTTCTACCTGCAGCACGGCCGCCGCGACTGGCCCGAGGGTGCCGAGGAGCGCTGTGCAGCCGCCGACGTGATCCTGCTGGGCGCGGTCGGCTGGAACGGGCTCGACGGTCAGCCGGTCACGATGGCCGACGGCAAGATGGCCGGCTGGTCGCCCGTGATCGGCAATCGCCTGCGGCTCGGGCTCTACGCCAACGTGCGGCCGATCCGGCTGCTCAAGGGCATCAAGCACGGGCTGTCGGGCCGGTTCACCCAGGTGTGGGAGCCCGGCATGGTCGACATGGTGATGTTCCGCGAGAACACCGAGGGCCTCTACAGCGGCATCGGCGGCGTGATCGGCGACGCCGCGATCGACACCCGGGTGATCACGCGCGCGGCCTCGCGCCGGGTCATCCGCAAGGCGTTCGAGCTGTCGCGCGCGCGCGGCAAGGGCGCGCCGGTCGACGGCAAGAAGCGGGTCACCTGCGTCGTCAAACACAACGTGCTGTTCGGCTGCAAGCTGTTCCTCGAGGTGTTCAAGGAGGTCGGCGCCGAGTTCACCGACATCGAGAAGGACGTCGCGATCGTCGACTCGTTCGCGATGTTCGTCCTGACCCGGCCCGAGGCCTACGACGTGGTGGTCACCACCAACATGTTCGGCGACATCCTCACCGACCTCGGCTCGGTGCTGCAGGGCGGCATGGGCATGGCGGTCGGCTGCAACATCGGCGACGACCACGCGATGTTCGAGCCGATCCACGGCTCGGCGCCGCCGCTGGCCGGCAAGGACGTCGCCAATCCGCTC
The DNA here is from genome assembly GCA_046597055.1 of Kofleriaceae bacterium. Taxonomy (GTDB): domain Bacteria; phylum Myxococcota_A; class Polyangia; order Haliangiales; family Haliangiaceae; genus UBA2376. Next base: position 9,042 of record JBKJLC010000003.1, read on the forward strand.
GCGATGCTGCTGGCGACCGCGGAGGCGCTGCTGTGGCTCGGCCGCCGGCGCGGCGACGAGCGGCTGATCCGCGGCGGCAAGGCGATCGACGACGCGATCACCGCCATCGTCGCCCGCGGCAAGCCGCTCACGACCGACCTGGTCGGCGCCGAGCGCGCCGCGCCGCGGTCGGTGGTCGCGGCCGCGGTGCGCGACGAGACGCTGGCCCGCCTTTAGGGCCCGCGAATGATAACTCGCTCGCCCCTCGCGGCCGATCCATCCCGGCTGGCTTCGTTGCTCGTCGCATTCGCGGGCCCGTAGTGCCCGCCGCCCCGCCGAGCGCTGCTGACACAGCGGCGCGCCTCCGCTCGCACCGCGGGGTCGTCGGTCACCGACCCGGCCGGCGCGCGCGGCGAGCCGGGGCATACTGACGGCTGGAGGCGACATGCGCAGCAACCTGGTACGACTGACCGGGGCCCTCGGGCTCTTCGCGATCGCGGCCTGCAACGCCGCGCAGCAGGGCGCCAACGATCGGGTCCTGTTCACGCCGCGCGCGTGCGGCAACCCGCTGCTCGACTGCACGTTCGACCGGCCGGTCGCGCACGGCGGCTTCCTCGAGGTGCAGATCCGCGGCGTCGACGGGGCCTCGGTCACCGGGCTCGACGTGGCCTCGAGCAATCCCGGGATCCTGTCGGTGATCCGCGCACCCGAGGTCGGCGGCGTACCGAGCTGGCAGCTCCACGGCGCCACCGTCGGCGCGGTGACTCTGCGCGCGACCGACGCGGGCGCGGAGGTCGACTTCATCGACGTCAGCGTGGTCGCGCCGACCCGGCTCGGCCTGGTCAAGATCGCCGGCACCGCGGTCGGGCCGACCGACGAGGACGGGGTCGACCAGGCCTGGACGGTCACCGCCGATCAGCTGGTCTCGTTCCAGGTGTTGCCCTACGCGACCAATACCCACCTGATGGGCCGCCTCGACTACGCGACCGAGCTGCCGGCCGGATCGACCCTGCTCGCGACCGAGCAGTCGTCGTCGGATCGCACCCAGGGCTACCTGTACGTACAGCCGCCCGCCGGCGACTACCCGTTCTCGTTCGCGCTCGCCGCGGATTCGACCATCGCGGTCGACGCGGTGATCCACGCCCGCTGATATCGTCGGTGCCGTGGGAGACGCCGCGCCCGCGCGCCTGATCGGCCGCTATCTCGTGGTCGGGGCCCTCGGCGAGGGCGCCATGGGCGAGGTCGTGCGCGCGCGCGACGAGCGGCTCGGTCGCGAGGTCGCGATCAAGAAGGTGAAGAACGTCTTCGGCATGCTGGCCTCGACGTTCCACGCGCGCTTCGAGGCCGAGGCGCGCGCGCTGGCCGCGCTCGCCCACCCCGGCGTGGTCCAGGTCTTCGACCTCGGCGTCGATGGCGACGAGCCGTACCTGGTGATGGAGCTGGTCGACGGCCCGACCTTGCGCGCGGTCATCACCGACCACGGGCCGCTGGCGCCCGCCGACGTGCGCGTGCTCGGCATCCAGCTCGCGCGCGCGCTCGAGGCGGCCCACGCGCGCGGCATCCTGCATCGCGACGTGAAGCCGGCCAACGTGCTGCGCGCCCCGGGCGGCGTGTGGAAGCTCGCCGACTTCGGCGTCGCCCACGTGCCCGACTCCGACGTGACCGTCACCGGCCAGTTCCTGGGCACCCCCGCCTATGCCGCGCCCGAGGCGCTGACCGCAGGCGAGTTCAGCCCCGGCTCCGACGTGTACGCGCTGGCGGCGACCTTGGTCGAGGCGGCCACCGGCAAGAAGCCGCGGCCCGACGCGACCCTGGCCCAGCTGATCGCGCAGTCGAGCGAGCCGGTGGTGCTGACCGCGCTCTCGCCCGAGCTGGCGGCGGTGCTGGGCCCGGCGCTCGCGCTGGATCCGGCGCGCCGGCCGAGCGCGGCCGTGTTCGCCGAGCGCCTCGCCGCGGCCGCGGTCGTCGGTCGCAACACCCCGCTGCCCGTGCCCGCGGTCGCCCTGCCGTCGGCGCTCGACGCGACCTCCCCGCTCGGTGCCACCGCCGCCCTGCCCGGCACCTCGCCGCGGGCAACGCCGGCCACCGCGGTCTCGGTGGTGACCCTGCCCGGGCAGCCCACGGCCCGCCGCCGCCTGCGCGCGCTGGCGATCGCGGGCGGCGTCATCGTGGCGATCGGCCTGCTCGCGCTCGGCGCCACCAACGACTCGTCGAAGAACGGCGCCGCGGTGCCACTGCCCACCGGTGGCCCCGCTCGCCCGAGCCCCCGGCCCGGGCAACCGACCGCGTTCACGGCCCCGCCGGGCCTGGCCGGCAAGGCCGCCCGGGACTGGAGCAAGGTCGCCCAGAAGGTCCACGACGGCGACCCCGACGAGGCGCTCGACAAGCTGATGGAGTTCGAGCGCAAGCACGGCGCCAGCGCCGAGAGCCGGCGGTTGCGCGCATGGCTCGAGCAGGCCTCGCCACGCTACGACGACTGAACGGCTACCGATCGAGGGACAGGAACGCGTCGTCGAGGCACGCCCGCATGGTGGCGGCATCGGCGAACCGGTCGCCGGGTCGCTTGGCCAGCGCGCCCGCGCACAGCGCCTCCAGCGCCGGCGTGCACCAGGCCGCCTGGATGACCGAGCCCAGCCGCGGCGCCGGGGTCCCGACGTGGGCCTTCAGCAGCGCGACCGGATCGGTGCCGACGAACGGCGTGCGCCCGGTGAGCATCTCGAAGACGATCACGCCGAGCGTGTACAGATCGGCGCGGCCGTCGACCCCGCGCCCGAGCGCGCTCTCGGGCGCGATGTAGGCCGGGGTCCCGAACGCGATGCCGGTGCGGGTCAGCCGGTCGCCGCCGATCATCGCGGCCGCGTCGTCGAGCAGCTTGACCAGCCCGAAGTCGAGGATCTTGGCCTGGTCGTACGGATCGTGGGCGGGCCCCGCCTTTGCCACGATCACGTTGCCGGGCTTGAGGTCGCGGTGGACGATGCCGCGCGCGTGCGCGTGCTCGAGCGCGTCGAGCATCTGGCGCGCCAGCACCAGCGCGCGCCGGGGCGGCAGCGGGCCGCGGTCACACAGCGTCACCAGCGGTGTGCCGTGCACCAGCTCGAGCACCAGGTACAGCCGGCCGCCCTCGACGACCTGATCGAGGGCCTGCACGATGTTGGGGTGCTCGAGCAGCTGCAGGACGTTGGCCTCACGCGCCAACCGGCGCGCGGCCTGGCCGCCGTCGTCGAGGTCGGGCAGCGCCGCCTTCATCGCGTAGCGGACGCCGCCGTGCTCGACCTCGTAGACCGCGCCCATTCCACCCTGGCCGATCACCCCGACCACGTCGTAGCGCGCCACCCGCTGCCCGATCGCCAGGTTCTCCATGCCCGGCGAGCGTAGCCGATCACCAGTTGCCGACACGACCGCCGTGGCCGACCACGAACCGCGCCATCGGATCGCGCCGCTCGGTGTATCCGGCGCGATCGTACCGATAGCGATGCGCCACGTGGCGGGCCAGCGCGCGCTCACGGGTGCCCATCATCCACAGCATCGGCGCCAGCAGCAGCAGCTGGTACGTGCCCATGACGCCGAGCACGGCGAAGCCGATCGCGAAGCCACGGCTGGCCAGGACCGCAAGGTCGGTGGCCTTCACGAAGTCGACCTTGCGGGTCAGGAGCGCCCGCAGGATCCGGCCGCCGTCCATCGGCAGCGCCGGCAGCAGGTTGAACAGCGCGAGGCCCAGGTTGATCCAGCCGAGGGTCTGGAGCTGCCACCACCCGGTGACCGCGCCCAGCCCGAGGCCGAGCCCGGCGATCGCGAGCGACACCGCAGGGCCGGCGGCGGCGATCGCCACCTCGTGGTTGGCGGTGCGCGGCAGGTCGTCCATCTTGGCGGCGCCGCCGAAGAAGTGCAGCTCGATGCCGGAGATGCGCACGCCGAGCTTGCGCGCGACCAGCGCGTGCCCGAGCTCGTGTACCAGCACCGAGCCGAACACGACCGCGGCGAACAGCAGGCCGGCGACCCCGCCGACGAAGAGGAAGATCACGCCGAGCAGCAGCAGGAAGCTGAGGTTCAGCTCGACCGGGAATCCCAACAGGCTTCCGATGCGCCAGCGTCTGTCGAACATGGGGGTCAGGGTGCGCACGATGGCCCCCCCTGTCAAATGCCAGGTACGACGCTAACCGCCCGTCCTGGCTCGACGTTCCACCACCTCCCCGATCCGGCGGGCCAGCTCCTCGCGGTCCTCGCGCTCGATCCAGGGCATCGACACCCGCGCCAGGTCGTCGCCGGCCTGGGTGGTGAACCGCAGGTAGTCGCCGATGACCGACACCGTGAACCGCGATCGGCACGGGATGGTGGTGTCGCCGGCGGCGGTCGGGATGACGATGCGGCCGTCGTCGTGGGCATCGAGGACCCGGCGGGCCCGGGCCCGGAACAGCGAGCGCCGGTACAGCGTCAGGTGGTCGCCGTGGTCGGCGACCAGGACCTTGTCGAGGCCGTGGTCACCGGACGGGCCGACCTCGACCGCGCTGCACACCCCGCGCGCCAGCGAGGCCAGCGCGCCCGACAGCCGCCGGGTCAGCCGATCGAGCTGGCGAAGCGAAGCCAGGCCGTCGGCGTCGTCGATCAGGTCGCGCGGCTCGGCGCCGAACACGCGCTCGACCTCCCCGGGGCGCACCTCGAGCCAGATGCCTACCCCCTCGCGGGGCAACCCGCGCGCGACCAGCAGCCGGCCGCCGATCGGACGCACCACCCGGCGCATGCGGCGGCGCGCGGCCCGGGTGAACGTGAGCAACCCCTCGGAGATCGCGAGGTGGACTCCGGCCAGGGCGATCGTGACGTGGTACGGCGCGACCTCGAGGGACATGGTCCCGGCGCGGGTCGGTGACGTCATCACCTCGGCCATCAGCGCGTCACGAAACGGCGCCATTGGTAGATTCTGCCCTTTCACTTGGGGACTTGCGTCGTAGGTGAAAGGGCAGAACCCCCTTTCAAACCGTGCGTGCGGATTACCCGCACACGGCTTACCGGTGATCTCTCG
>JBKJLC010000086.1:0-4941 GCA_046597055.1 Kofleriaceae bacterium
TGCCTCGCGCGGCGGTCGCAATGTGCACCGGACGTGCCGATCCCCCGGCGCGCGCAGTGAATCCGGCGGATCCGCCGATATATGATGTCCCATCCATGGGGACGGTGATGGCTCAGACGAGAGCGGCTCCGGCCGTCGACGACTACGCACGGGCGCTGCTGCATGCGCTGGCGCGTGACGAGGCGGCCGGGCGGCGGGCGGCGCGGCTGACCGAGCCAGGGCTGGCGACGTGGCAGCGGTTCCGGGGGCGGCTCGGCGCCGGCGACCTGCTGCGGTTGCTGGCCGAGGACGCCGCGGTGGGCTACCCGATCCCGTTCGATCTGCGCGGGCACGCGAGCGAGCTCGACCTGGCGCAGGTCGACGATGACCTGGTCGAGGCGTGGGTGCGGGCCCTGCCGGCGCTCGACCTCACCCAGGTGGGCGCCGCCTACATCGAGGAGCAGGCGCGGCGGCTGGCGCTGCCGACCCGGCTGGCGCGCAAGGAGCTGCACCAGGTGAAGCAGCACCAGAAGGTGCTGGAGCTGCCGGGCACGGGCGGCCAGCTCAGCCACCATATCGTCACCACGCAGGACGAGCCGACGCTGCAGGTGAACTGCACGATCGCGTGCGGCGACTGGCGCGAGCTGACGCTGGCCGGCATCGTCGCGCTCGACGCGGGCGCGCCACCGGGCAGCGAGCTCATCGTCGCGGCGACGGCCGAGGCGCTGGCGAGCGACGCGCATCCGCTGCGCCAGCGGGCGTTCGACGTCGTCGTGGGCCTCCACCCCGACAAGGGCGGCAAGCTCGCGGTGGCCGATCAGCTCGCGCTGTGGTTCCACGGCGCCAAGGTCATCCTCGTCTAGCCATGGCGGCGACCTTCATCCCGCTGGGCCAGCCGGCGCATGACGCCGAGCGGCAGGCGCTGCGGTTCCTCGTCGACGGCCTGCCCAGCACGTACACGGTCTACGGCAACCCGTGGCTGGTCGAGCGCTCGGGCGTGGTCTACGAGACCGACGCGATCATCGCGGCGCCGCACGCGGTGTTCGTGGTCGAGCTGAAGGCGTACCGGGGCGCGATCGAGGGCACCGACTACGACTGGTACGTGCCCGGGCCGGTGAAGAGTCCGATCGGGCTCAACCGCAAGACCGCGCAGATCCTGAACGGGCTGATGAAGCGCGACAGCTACGAGGCCGGCCAGCTCTGGACCCAGGGCCTGGTGTTCCTGTCGGCGGCCAGCGCGTGCAACGTGCGGGGGCCGGCCAGCCGCGATCGCATCCACACCCGCGCCACCATCCTCGAGGCGCTGGTCAACCCCGAGCTCATCACGCGCATCGCCAGCCGGGCCACCGCGCAGAACACGCCGTCGACGCTGGCCACGCTGCACCGCATTCTCACCAGCGAAGACACCGCGCCCAAGCGAGCGCGGCCGGCACGCCGCATCCGCGAGTACGAGGTCGAGCGCACGCTCGAGACCCACGACAACTGCAAGGAGCTGCTGGGCCGGAACACGCTGTCGGGCGACCGCCGCGTGTTGCGCATCTACGCGATCCCGTCGCTGGCCACCGACGACGAGCGTGAGCAGATCCGCAAGCGGGCCCGCTGGGAGGCCCAGGTGCTCGGCCGCATCGGCCGGCTCGACGGGATCCTCAAGGCCGATCCACCCTTCGAGGACGAGGCCGGCATCGTGCTACCGCTCGAGTACTTCGAGAGCATCACGCTGGCGACCTGGGCCGAGCGCTACGCGATGACCAAGAAGGCCGACTTCAAGGCCCGCGTCGGCCTGTGGCTGGAGATCGCCGCCGCGGTCGCCGACGCCCACGGCGAGGGCGTGGTGCACCGGCTGCTCCGGCCCGAGGTCATCCTGGTCAAGGACAGCCCCACGCCGACCGGGGTGCGCATCACCGGCTTCGACCTGGCCAAGCAGCTGGCGTCGGACTCGACGGTGGCGTTCACCACGCTGGCCGACGAGCGGCTCCGCTACGCCGCGCCCGAGGTGGTCAACGCGTTCTCCACCGCCGAGCCGGCCTCGGATCAGTTCAGCCTGGGCGCGCTGCTGGCGCTGCTGGTCGCCGGCCGGCCGCTGTTCGACAGCACGCGCGAGCTGCTCACGTCGCGCCGCCTGGTGGTGCGCCTGCGCGACATCGCCTCCAAGGCGCCGCTGACCGTCGACGAGGCGTGCTCGCGCATGCTGGCGATGCGCCCGGCCGACCGCTTTCCCGATGTGGCCGAGGCCGCCGCCGCGGTGCGGGCCTACGAGGGCAAGACCCTGACGCTGCCGCACGTCGCGCCCGCGCCCAGCAAGCTCGACCTCGAGAACCTCGCGCCGGCGACCCGCATCGGCGCCGACTACGAGATCACCGGGCGGCTCGGTCACGGCGGCATGGCGGTGGTCTACGCCGCCCGGCACCTGCCGAGCGGCCGCACCCGCGCCCTCAAGATCTCCCGCCCGGATCCGTCGGCCGAAGAGGCGCTGCGCGGCGAGTTCCAGGTCCTGTCCGGCCTCGATCACGCCGGGATCGTCCGCGTCCTCGACCTGACCAACATGGTCGACTCGCACCTGACGCTGGTGATGGAGCGGGTCGGCGGCGAGACGCTCAAGCACCGGCTGGGCCCCGACCGGCCGCCGCTGGATCCGCCGACGCGCCGCCGCTACGCCGAGGATCTGCTGGGGGCCCTCGACTACCTCGAGCAGAAGGGCGTCACCCACAAGGACCTCAAGCCCGACAACCTGGTGGTCGGCGATGGCGGCCTCACCGTCATCGACTTCAGCCTGGCGTCGATGCCGGCCGATGCGCCCTACGGCGGCACCGCGGCGTATCGCGATCCATCGCGCGCCGACTGGACCCACGCCAGCGATCGCTACGCCGCCGCGCTGTGCCTGTTCGAGCTGTACGCCGGCCGGCACGCGTTCGACGGCAAGGTGCCCCAGCCCGACCAGGCGCCCAGCATCCGGCCCGAAGACATCGATCCGCCCGGGCTGGCCGCGTTCTTCGAGAAGGCGCTGCACCGGGTGCCCGAGCAGCGGTTTCCCTCGGCGCGCGCCATGCGCGACGCGCTGCTGGTTTTCCTCGGCGCCCGGGTCACCGTCGACGATCCCGAGCCCATCCCCGACCACCTCGACGCCGCCACCTCGCTGCGGTCGACCCCGCTGCCACCGCGGGCGGTGAACCAGCTGGCCCGCGCCGGCATCACCACCGTGGGCGAGCTGCTCGGGCTCGGCCCGAGCCAGCTGCGCAACATCGCCAACCTCGGCGACAAGACGCTCGCCGACACGCTCGGGTTCCAGGCCGCGATGCGCACGCGCGGCCTGGCCGCGACCACCACGTTCGCCCACGCCGAGCCGTCGATCGTGCCGGCGCTGGTCGACAGCCCCGAGCCGCTCGAGCGGCTGGCGCTGCCGGCCGGGCTCCGGCGGGCGCTCGAGCACGCCAAGCTCACCACCATCGGCTCGGTCGCGCGCCTGCCGCGCAGCCAGCTCCGCGGCATCGACGGCCTCGGGCCGGCCCGGCTGCAGCAGGTGGTCGAGGCCCTGCTGAAGTTCGCCGAGCGCAGCCACGCCAGCGCGGCCCGCGCCCACAGCCTCGACGCGCTGTGGGATCAGGCGTCCCAGCCGCTCACTGACGCCCAGCGCACCGCGGTCGACCGGTTCATCGGCGTCACCCAGGAGCCCGAGGTCCAGAGCGACATCGCGGCGTCGCTGAAGCTGCACCAGTCGACGGTCAGCCTCAGCTGCACCGAGGGCCTGACCCGGCTGCTCGACGCGGCCCTGGCCGACCCGCTCGAGGCGGTCGAGCAGCTGCTCGACGCGCAGGGCGGCGTGGCGCTCCAGGCCGACATCGGCGCCCGGCTCGAGGACCAGTGGCCGCCGGGGACCGTGCGCGGTGCCGGCATCGTGCGCCTGCTCGCCCGCACCCACAACGCGCGCTTCCACGCCTTCGAGGTCGACGGCGTCGACGGCCTGGTGCTGGCCCGGCCGATCTTCGACCGCGCCACCGTGCGCTCGTTCGTGGGCGAGGTGCACCGGCTGGCGGCGCACTGGCCGCCCATCGAGAGCGACTCGGCCCGGCGCACGCTGGTCGCAACCCTGCCCGAGTACGCGAGCGATCCGCTCCAGCTCGCCACCCGCCTGTGCAGCGACGTCGACTTCACCGAGGCCGGCCAGCTGTTCCAGCACCCGCTCGCTCCCAGCCTGTCGATCGGCTACGTGCTCGAGCGCGAGCGCGACGGCATCCCGCTGGCCGACCTGGGGCCGCGGGTCCGCCAGATCTTCGGCGAGCGCTGTCCGTTCCCCGAGCCCGACCATCTCATCGAGGTCCTCCGCAAGCTCGACTGTCATCTCGAGGACGGCCGGGTCATCCCGGGCGGCGCCGGCCGACCGCGCAGCATGACCGCGCCGGCGGCGATGTCGTCGGACACGCCGCTGCCGCTGCTGGGCGCCGACCGCCCGCCCGAGCTGGCCCTGCGCGAGCTCCTGCGCGACGCCGCCACCAGCCGCGGCTTTCGCATGCTGGTGACCCCACCCGAAAAGCACGCCGACATCGGCCGCTCGGTCGCCGCCGCGCTGGGCGGCGCCTTCGTGTCGTTCGAGGACGCGTTCTTCCTGCGCCACGGCGGCGACATCGCCGCGCTCGAGCGCGCCGAGCAGTACGTGGCGCAGCGCGGGATGCTCACCGAATACGTCGACGACCTGATGCGCGACCTGCTCGAGGAGCACGGCCGCCCCGGCCGGGTCGTGGTGCTGGGCGACACCGCGCTGCTGGCCCTGTGCGACGCGCTCGACGTGCCGCGCCGGCTCTACGACGACACCCTGTCGGGGGCACAGGGCCTGTGGGTGCTGATCGTGCCCGGCGTCATCCACAACCGGCAGCCGCGCTTCAACGAGGACCAGCCGCTCTGGCACCTGGAGGGCGTCACGTTCCCGCTGCTGGTGCCGATGCCGGCCGGCGAGGCGCGGACGTGATC
>JBKJLC010000301.1:0-108228 GCA_046597055.1 Kofleriaceae bacterium
GGTCGCGCCACTGACCGAGCTTCCGGACGGCCTCCTCGTCACGCTCCTTGGCGCCGATGCGATCGACTGTCACGCGGTAGACGCCGTCACCTTCGGTCATGGCGCACGATAACCGGCGTACCCACCGTCTGCGCCGCACGGGATTCCGAAAATGAAACCGGCGCGACCGGCCCGAAGGTCGATCGCGCCGCGTGGTGCCGCGAGTGGTTACGCTTGCGGCTGGTTCTCGGCCTGCGCCGCTTTGGCGAGGTCGATGATCGAGGCAGGCGGATCCTTCAGAGCAAGCGCGAGGACCTCGTCCATACGCTTCACGCTGAAGATCTCGAGCTCCTTGCGCACTTCCTCGGGCACGTCGATCAGGTCCTTCTCGTTCCGGAAGGGGATGATCACACGCTTGATGCCGGCGCGGTGTGCGGCGAGGAGCTTCTCCTTGAGACCGCCGATCGCGAGCACGTTACCGCGCAGCGTGATCTCACCCGTCATTGCGACGTCAGGACGTACCGGTACTCCGGTGAACAGCGACACGAGCGCCGTGTACATCACGATGCCAGCCGATGGTCCGTCCTTGGGGATACCGCCTGCGGGAACGTGGACATGGAGGTCCTTGTTCTCGAGGAAGTTGCCCGGGTCGAGCCCCAGCTGCGCCGCACGGCCACGCACGAACGAGAGGGCCGCAGTGACCGACTCCTTCATCACATCGCCGAGCTGACCGGTGAGGGTCAGCTTGCCCTTGCCGGGCATCTGCGACGCTTCGATGAAGAGGATGTCGCCGCCGACAGCCGTCCACGCGAGCCCCGTGGCGACGCCCGGCTCGGCCGTGCGCTCCGCGACTTCACTGACGTACTTCTTGGGGCCGAGGAACGCCTCGACCTCCGCGGGGCCGATCACCTCGTGATCCTTGGCGTGCCCTTCGGCGACCTTGACGGCGACCGCGCGGAACACCGAGCCGATTTCGCGCTCGAGGTTACGCACACCTGCTTCACGCGTGTACGAATCGACGATATCGAAGATCGCGTCGTCCGTGATCTCCGCGCGCTCGTCGTTGAGACCGTGATCCTCGAGCTGCTTGGGCACGAGGAACTTGCGCGCGATGTTCTTCTTGTCCTGCCGCGTGTAGCCCGCGAGCTCGATGATCTCGAGGCGATCGCGGAGGGCCCACGGGATGGGATCGAGCTGGTTTGCCGTCGCGATGAACAGCACCTTGGAGAGGTCGAACGTGACCTCGAGGTAGTGATCACTGAACGTCGAGTTCTGCTCGGGGTCGAGGACCTCGAGGAGCGCCGACGACGGATCGCCCCGAAAGTCGTGGCCGAGCTTGTCGATCTCGTCGAGCACGAAGACCGGGTTGTTGGTGCCCGCCTTCTTGATGCCCTGGATGATGCGACCCGGCAGCGAGCCGACGTAGGTCCGCCGGTGGCCCCGGATCTCGGCCTCGTCGCGCACGCCGCCCAGCGAGATGCGCACGAACTTGCGTCCGATTGCGCGTCCCACCGAGCGGCCCAGCGACGTCTTGCCGACGCCCGGCGGCCCCACCAGACACAGGATCGGTCCCTTCTTGTCGTCCTTGAGCTTGCGGACGGCCATGTACTCGACGATGCGCTTCTTGACCTTGTCGAGATCGTAGTGGTCCTCGTCGAGACACCGGCGCACCTCGGCCAGCTCGATGTGATCCTCGGTGGAGATGCTCCACGGGATCTCGACCAGCCACTCGAGGTACGTGCGGGTGACCGTGTACTCGGCCGACGAGGGCTGCATGCCCTTCAGGCGCTCGAGCTGCTTCTTGGCGGCCTTCTCGGCCTCCTCGGGCATCTTGCACTTGGCGATCTTCTCGCCGAACTCGTCGAGGTCGCCGCCGCCGTCGTCGAGCTCGCCCAGCTCTTCCTTGATCGCCTTGAGCTGCTGACGCAGCACGTACTCGCGCTGGTTGCGGCCCATCTCCTCCTGCACCTGGGTGTTGATCCGCTCGCGGACCTTGAGCACCTCGAGCTGCCGGGACAGGAACTGGAGGACCTTGCGGGTCCGGCCCTTGATGTCGAAGGTCTCGAGGATGTCCTGCTTCTCGGACACCTCGAGCTCGAGATTGGACGTGATCAGATCGGCGAGGTGACCGGGCTCGGTGACCGAGTCGACCAGCGCGCCGGCCTCCTTGGGCACCGCGTCCATCAGCTTCACGACCCGCTTGGCGATGTCCTTGAGGTTCATCACCAGCGCGTCGAGCTCGACGTCGGACGTGGTCGGGTCGGGCACCGCGCGGACCCGCGCCGACAGGAACGGCTCGCTGCCGTCGAAGCCGGAGACCTCGAAGCGACTGACGCCCTGCAGGATCACCGAGAAGTTGTCTTTTGCGAGCTTGATCACCTTGAGGATGCGCGCCGCGCACCCGACGGTGTAGAGGTCGCCCGAGGCCGGGTCCTCGGTGCGAGCGTCGCGCTGGGTGAGGATGCCGATGACCGGCCTCTCCTTGGCGATCGCGTCCTCGACCAGCCGCACCGACTTCCGGCGCCCGACGTCGATCGGGATGATCGAGCCGGGAAACAGCACGGAGTTGCGGAGCGGCAGGATCGGAAGGACGTCGGGAATCTCGACGGGCTGGTCTCCCCCAGCCTTGGCCTTGGACATGATCGAAACCTACTCACCGTCAACCGGGGGCGTCAAGCCGACCTGCCTGCTATGACGGGTACTTGCGAAGCGACTGACCGGGCGGTCAGGAGCCGCGGCAGCCGCGGAGGCATCGCCTGCCTTCATCTGGGCGCTTCGCGCTTGCCATTTCCTACCGTACAACGTAAAAGTGGTCTTACCAGTTGGTAAGACCACTATGACTCTCATGACCGTGAACGCTGAATCTACCACGCCCACCGCGCCCATCCCGCACGTCACGGCGATCGAGACGGTGCTCGAGGCGCTGCTCGCCGAGATCATGCGCGGGAACTACCCGCCCGGGGCCCGGCTCCCGGCCGAGCGCGAGCTGTCGAAGACGCTCGGCGCCAGCCGGCCGACCTTGCGCGAGGCGCTGCGCCGCCTCGGCGAGTGGCAGCTGGTCGAGCCGCGCCGCGGCTCGGGCATCGTGGTGCGCGCGCTCGCCGACTGGTCGATCGAGGTGCTGCCGGCGTACCTGCGCTACGCGCGGCCAACGCCGGGCATGCCGAGCGCCGGCCGGTTGCTGCTCGACCTGCTGGCGCTGCGCCGCGTGATACTGCGCGACGTCGTGCAGCTGGTGGCGCCCCGGATGGTGCCGGGTGGCACCGCCGCGGCGCGCACCCAGATCGTGCGGGCGTGGGCCGCGCGCGAGCACACCGCGAGCTTCGTCCGCGAGGACTTCCTGGTGATGCGGGCCGTGGTCGAGGCCACCGGGTTCCTGCCCGCGGTGTGGATGCTCAACCGGGTGGCCGGGGTCTACCTCGAGATCGCCAGCGCGGTGTCGAGCCCCAACCGCGTGCCCGACGACTACGTCGAGAGCTCGCTCGCGTACCTCGACGCGATCGATCGCAACGACGGCCAGGCCGCCGCCGAGCTGCTGAGCACGTACCTCGAGCGCCACGATGCCGCGTTCGTCCGGGCCCTGGAGATGATCGCGTGAGCTACCAGCACCGTCCGCTGATCCGCCGCGTGCTCGCGAGCCTGGTCCCGGTGGTCTGCCCGCCCGACGCCCGCGAACTCGGCCTGACCGACGCCATCGTCGATCACGTCGAGCTGATGATGGGCGCCCTGCCCGGGCCGTTCCGTCACGGCCTGGTCCTCGGGATCACCACCTACGACGTGACCGCGGTCGGCTGGCTGCCCGGTCGTGGCCGCCGCGCGCACCGGCTGTCGCCCGAGCTGGCCGAGCGCTGGTTCGCGCGCTGGGAGCATGGCGTGACGCCGATCGAGCGCGAGCTGGCCAAGGGCGTCGGCCAGCTGCTGAAGCTCGCCTGCTACGAGCAGCCCGCGATGCAGGCGCGGATCGGCTACACGCCGACCGCGTGGATCGACCAGGTGAAGCGCCGCCGCCTCGAGGTCTACGGCGACGACGTCCGCAAGGCGGAGGCCGCGGTCATCGTCCCCGATCCGCTGCGGCCCCCGATCAAGAAGCAGGAGCGCGCCTGATGGTGGCGTTGCCGAAGACCGCGGTCACTCAGGGCCGCATCCCCGATCGCGTGTCGACCCGGTCGACCCTCCACGGCGACACCGTGCTCGACGCCGACGTCGTGATCGTCGGCTCGGGCGCCGGCGGCGCGACCCTGGCCGCCGAGCTGGCCGAGTGCGGGCTCGACGTGGTGATGATCGAGGAGGGTCGCTACTACACGACCCGCGACTTCACCGCCGACGCCTCGGCCGCGGTCCGCCAGCTCTACCGGGACGGCGGCGCCAGCATGGCGATCGGCTCGCCGCCAGTGCTGTTCCAGGAGGGGCGCACGGTCGGCGGCTCGACCGTGATCAACGGCGGCATGTCGTGGCGGACGCCCGAGCGGATCCTCGAGCGCTGGCACCGCGAGGCCTCGGTCGACGCGATCGAGAGCCGCGACATGGAGCCGTACTTCGAGCGGGTCGAGCGGCGGATCAACGTTCGCCACCAGGACCCGGAGTCGGTCGGCGTCGACAACCACCTGCTCAAGCAAGGCGCCGACGCCAAGCACTGGCGGGTGATCCCCAACCTGCGCAACCAGGTCCACTGCCCGGGCTCGAACAACTGCGCGTTCGGCTGTCCGACCGGCGCCAAGCAGTCGTCGCTGGTGACCTACGTGCCGCGCGCGCTGCACTTCGGCGCCCGCCTGCTGTCCGACGTGGCGGTCGAACGCATCCTGATGAAGGGCAAGCGGGCGATCGGCGTGCAGGGCCACGTGGTCGGCGAGGACGGCCAGCGCGGTCACCGGGTGGTGGTGCGGGCCAAGCTGGTGGTGTCGTCGTGCGGCGCGATCCAGACGCCGGCGCTGCTGGCGCGGTCGGGCATCGGCTCGCCGTCGGGCCGGCTGGGCAAGAACCTGTCGCTGCACCCCAACGTCAAGCTGGTCGCGATCTTCGACCAGCCGGTGCGCGGCTGGGAGGGCGTCCACCAGGCGTTCCAGGTCCGCGAGTTCGAGGGCGAGGGCCTGCTGTTCGCGGCGGTCAACATCCCGCCCGGCATCCTGGCGATGACCACCCACGGCCGCGGCGCCGAGCTCGGCCGCTTCATGGCTGACTACGACCGGATGGTCGTGGCGGGCATGCTGTGCGAGGACACCTCGACCGGCACCGTGCGCACGATCGGCGGCCGGCCCCAGGCCTTCTACCAGCTGGCCGACTTCGACGCCGCCAAGCTGGTGCGCGGCGTCGCGCTGCTGTCGGAGCTGCTGTTCGCCGCCGGTGCCAAGCGGATCATCACGCCGTTCGCGGGTGCGCCCGAGCTGCACGGGCCCGACGACACCCGCCGGCTGTACCAGCGGACGATCCCCAAGGCGTCGATGGAGGTGGTCACCGTGCACATGATGGGCACCGCCGGCATGGGCGAGGACCGCAACCGCGCGGTGACCGACTCGTACGGCCTGGTCCACGACGCCGACCGCCTGATGGTATGTGATGCCAGCCTGTTCCCGACCCCGATCGGGGTCAATCCGATGGAGACGATCATGGCGCTGGCGACCCGCGCCGCCGCCCACGTGATCGACAACCTCGCGAGGTTCCGATGACCCTGCCCGAGTCCCGCACCATCTCCCCCCCGGGCCCGCTTGCGGCCGAGCCGCCCCGCCCCAGCCGCCCCAGCGAGCGGGTCCTCGCGCTCGAGCGCATGGGCAACGACGATCTCGAGCAGGTGTTCCTGCGCGGCGCCACGCCGACCGAGGGCGCGCTCGCGGGCTGGGAGTTCCGCGGGCTCAACACCCCGCCGTGGTTCCGCCTGCTCGGCATCAAGAAGTTCATCAAGGGCTTCTACAAGGAGCGCGGCGAGCTGTGGGGCTACAACTGCCCGGTCGAGCAGAACCGGCTGGTCGAGCCGTGGATCGCGCGCCCGACCGACAGCGCGCCCAGGCGGTTCGGCTTCTACCGGGTCGCGGCGGTCGACCCGACCGCGCGCGACAACCGCTACCTGCACGCGCTCCTCCTCGATTACGGGCTGGGCAAGAACCCGCGCTTCGATCCGAGCGCCGGGCTGCGCGACTACCTGGTGCAGGTCGATCGCGAGGACCCCGACGTGTTCCTCGGCAAGGCGTACTACGCGGTCGGCCCGGCGCGGCTGCCGACGTTCAGCTACTTCATCCTCGAGCGACATCGGCGCGGCCCGGCCGCGTTCGCCCGCTAGAAGCGTCGGCCCGGGCGTTGACCCGGATCTCGGCGCCGTCCACCATGCCGGCGTGTCGACCTCGCAGGCAGCGCTCGTGCTGTGGCTCGAGGCGTCGGCGACCGCGGTCGCGTACGCGTCGCTCGGGGTCGGCGCGAGCCGCCGGGGTCGGCGTGGCCTGGCCGTGCTGGCCGCGGTGCTGGTGAGTCACGCCGTGCTCGCCGCGATCGCGTGGCGGCTGGCCGGCGGCCCCGGCGACGGCCCCGGGCTGCTGATCGCGCGCGCGCTGGTCGGCGCCGAGGCGGTGGCCGGGTGGGGCCTGGCCGCGCTGCTCGGACGCGCGCGCGTCGACCGCGGCGTCGCGGCGTCGCTCGCCGCGCTCGCCGTCATCGTGCTCGTGTCGGCGCCGGCCACCGGCGAGCCACTCGCCAGGGCCTCGGCCGCACCGGCGCGGGTGCGATCCGTGGCGCACGCCGCCAGTCCTCCGTTCGCAGCGTCGGTGGCGCTCGGCCTCGACGTCCGTCACGATCCCGTCCTCTACGGGATCCTTCCCGCAGCCGTCATGGAGATGCACATGATTCCCTGGATCTGGACCGCCAGCGCGTTCTTCGCCGCCGGCACGCTGTTCTCGTTCGCCGCCCTGGTGCGGCCCTCTCGC
This sequence comes from Kofleriaceae bacterium, assembly GCA_046597055.1. Classification (GTDB taxonomy): domain Bacteria; phylum Myxococcota_A; class Polyangia; order Haliangiales; family Haliangiaceae; genus UBA2376. The sequence goes on from JBKJLC010000301.1 coordinate 6,888, forward strand.
CGCGGCGCGCTCGCGACGGTCGTCGTCTTCGCGCTCGTGGTCGGCGGTGCCGGCTGCAAGAAGAAGAGCGAGCCGGCCGCGACCAAAGATCCGATCGTGGCCACCGGCACGGGCACGGCGGCCGCGGCGATCGACGCGGCGGCGGCGCCGGTCGCGCCCCCGATCGACGTCGCCGGCGTCGACGCGGCGATCGGCAAGGGCGTCGACTTCCTGGCGTCGGCGCGGGGTCCGGGTGATCTGATCGGCGGTCACCCGGGCACGACCGCGCTGGCGGCGCTCGCGATGGTCACCTCGGGCATGAGCAAGGACGACCCGCGGGTCGCGCCCAGCCTGGCCGCGCTCGCCAAGCTGGCGAAGCCGGACGGCGCGATCTTCGACAAGGACTACCCGGTCTACGTCACCGCGATCGCGACGTTGGCGTTCCAGCAGGCGGGCGCTCACCCGGAGCTGGTCGCCAAGGCGCAGCGCTGGCTCGCCGACAAGCAGTTCGGGGAGAAGCACGAGGTCGATGGCAAGAACCCCAACTACGGCGGTGTCGGCTATGGCGTCGACGAGAAGCACCCCGACGCCGACCTGTCGAACCTGCACTTCGCGCTCGACGCGATCAAGGACGCGCCGCTCACCGACCGCGCCGAGGTCCTGGCGCGCGCCCAGAAGTTCCTCGAGCGCTGCCAGAACCGCACCGAGTCCAACGACCAGAAGTGGGCGGCCAACGATGGCGGCTTCGTCTACAAGCCGGGCGCGTCGAAGGCGGGCGCGACGGCCTCGTCGGGCAGCATGACCTACGCGGGCATCGCCGGCTTCCTGTACACGCAGGCCGACGCCAAGGACCCGCGAGTCGCCGCCGCACTCGACTACATCCGCGCCAACTACTCGGTCGACGAGAACCCCGGGATGGGCCTGAAGGGGCTCTACTACCACCATCACATGATGGCGCGCGCGCTCGGGCTGGTCGGTCAACGCACGCTGGTCGATGGCGACGGCCAGTCGCACGACTGGCCGGTCGAGCTGGTCGGCAAGCTGGTGTCGATGCAGAAGCCGGACGGCTCGTGGGCGAACACCGACGAGACGTTCTGGGAGAACAACCCGGCGATCGCGTCGTCGCGCGCGGTGCTCGCGCTCGGGCATGCGCGAGCCGCGATGAAGTAGATGCGGGCACCGGCCGCCGGCGAGACGATCGCGGCGGCGCTGGCGCTCGCGGTCGGGCTGGCGCTCACGGCGCCGGTCGCACACGCACGGCCGCTGGTCGAGGTGCGGGTGACCCGCGGCGTGGGCGGGGTGGTGGCGGCGGGTGGCATCGACGTGGTCGAGCTCGAGGTCCGCAGCGGCGCCGACGCGGCGGTGCGGATGGCGCTGGTGGTCGAGGGTCGGCCGCGCACGGTCGACCTGGCGGCGCGCGGCACGGCGACCTTGACGCTGGCGCGGCGGCTGGCTCCAGGCGCGAGCGGGCTGCCGGCGGTCGCGGTGCGCACCGACGACGGCGCGGTGGTCGCGACCATCCCGGCCGCGCGGGTGACCGCCCGGCCGGTGATCGTGGTGACCGATGATGCCGCCACGATGCTGCCGCGCGTGGACGGCTGGCGGCAGCGCGAGGGGCTCGGGGCACCGGCGGCGGTGGCGCCGGACGGCCTGCCCACGCGCTGGCAGGCGCTGGTCGGCGTGGCCGCGCTGGTGCTCGATCGGCCGACCGCCGCGCTGGCGCCGGCGGCGGCGCAGCAGGTGCGCCGGTACCTCGCGACCGGCGGCATGGTGTGCCGGTGGGCCGCGAGCGACGCCGCGCCGGTGTGCGTGCGGGCGGCGGCGATCGCGGTGCCGCGGACGCGCCAGGCCGCGACCGTCGCGGGCGCGGTGCGCAGGCTCGGGATGATCGCGCTGGGGGTAGCCGGCGCGCTGATGGTGGCCAGCGTGGCCGCGGCGCGGATCGCTCGGCGACGGCGGCAGCGCGGCGGACGCTCCCGGCGGCGAGGGCGGGCGGCGGTGGTGGGCGCGGCGCTGATCGGCGTGGCCAGCGGGATGGTGGCGCCGTTCGTCCGGTCTCCGGACGACGGCGCGGTGATCCGCGGCGTCCGGGTGGCCGCCGGCGACGGCGAGGAATGGGTGGCGGCGGAGCTCGGCGCGAGCGATCTGGACATCGGTGACCGCGGCGCGGGCGACGTGCTCGCGGGCGACCTGTGGATCGAGCGGTCGGGACCGAGCCCGAGCGGCGCGGCGGCAGTGTTCGATGATGGCGGGCTACGCGGGCGGGTGCCGGGCGCCGGCAGCTGGCGGGTGCGTGGCTTCGTCGCGGCGACGACGGCGCGGCGGGGGTGGGCGGCGCGGCTGGCGGCGGTGGCGCGGCCGAGCGTGGAGGCGCCGTGATCGAGCTGCGCGGGGTGGTGGCAGTGGCGGGGATGCGGCCGGTCAGCGCGGTCGTGCGCGCCGGCGAGGTCGTGCGGATCGAGGGGCCCGCGGCGGCGGTGTCGGCGTTGATGGAGGTCATGGCCGGGCGGCGGACGGCATGCGCCGGGGAGATCGTGCGGCGGCGCGAAGGCGGCGGCGGCGCGCCGGCGGTGCTGGTGCGGCGGGGCGAGCGGATGGTCGGTGGGGTCGAGCCGGAGGCGGCGCTCGCGTTGTGGGCGGCGCTGGCCGGGGGGCAGTGGGTCGAGGATGGCGGGGAGCGGGAGAGCGTCACGGCGAGCGGGACGGCCGAGGAGAAGGAGAAGGAGAAGGAGCGGTCCGCGGGGAGCGGGGTGGGCGGGGTCTGGGCGGCGCGGCGCGGACGGGCGCTGCGGGTGCCGTTGTGGCTGGTAGATGGCGGGCTCGAGCCCGCGGTGGAGGCGGCGATCGAGCGGGCGGCGGAGGACGTGCGCGCGGGCGCGGGCGTGATGATGTGGACGGCGGGGGCCGGCCGTGAGCGGGTGGATCGGGTGATCGTGGTCGAGGTCGGCGCGGGGCGCGCGATGGCGCGGGCGGCGGGTCCGGCGCGGACGCGGTCGGCGGTGCCGTGGCGCGCGATCGGTCGGTTCGCGGCGGCGGCCGTGATCTCGCCCGGGGCGACCGCGATCGGGGCGATCGCGGCGGCGTGGCTCGCGCTGGCGGCCGCGACGGTCGCGGCTCATGAAGGTTTCTGGTTTGCGGAGGGCGGGTCGGCGGCGCTCGAGCGGGTGGCGACGATCGGTGCGGTCGGGGCGTCGGTCGCGGCCGCGGTCGCAGCGGCTGCGCGCGCCGCTGCTGCGCCGGGCTGGCCAGCGATGCTGCGCGAGACCGAGGCGAGCGCGGCCGCGCGAACGCTGGCGTTGATCGCGGGCGATGTCGGCGGTGCGGTGCTGACCAGCGCGGTCGCGGCGATGCCCGCCGTGTGGGCGATGCGCGGGCCCGGGACGTTCACGGAGGTGATCGCGGCCCTCGGAGCAACGCTGATGGCAGCCGGCGTCGCGGGCGCGGTCACCCGACTCGCGCGCGGGGTCGCGATGGTCGGAGCGCTCGTGGGTGCGGGCGGCGCCTCCCTGCTCCTGTGGTAACGTGCGGCGTGGTTTTTCCGGGGGAAGACGCCACGGTGCTGGCCGCCGCGGTCGCGTCGGTCGAGCGCCGTCTCGCCGTGCGCCACGCCGCGATCGCTGCATCGATCGGCGCGGCACTGACCGTCCCGGCCGTGATGCTGCTGTCCAGCGCGGGTGCCACCGGCACGATCGCGGTGAGCGCCAGCGCCGCGGTCGGCGCCTGGCTCGCGAGCCGGTCGCGCCGCACGCACGCCGTGTCCTGGCTCGATCGACGAATCGGCCGTGACGACCTGATCGCCAGCGCCGCTGCCGTCGTCGCGGGCCGGGCCCGTGCCACCGAGCTCGCACCGGCCGTGCTCGCGGGCGCGGCGACGCGGAGCGCACGCCTGCGGCCCTCGCTCGTGCCGACCTTCGCCGCCGTGAGCGCGGTCATGCTGATGGTGGCCGTGGTGAGCACCCGCGATCGAACCGCCACGTCTGCCGCGGATTCCTCGCGCCTCGCGGCCCGCACCGATGCCACGGCCACCGGAACCACCGATGCTGTTGCCGCTGCCGATGCCGCTGCCGCTGCCGCTGCCGCTGCCGCTGCCGCTGCCGCTGCTGTTGCCGATGCCGCTGCCGCTGCCGCTGCCGATGCCGATGCTGTTGCCGCTGCCGCTGCCGCTGCGAATACCGCTGCGGTTGCCACCACCGACGACGACGACGACGACGACGACGACGCTGCCGCCGCCCACGTCCGCGCTGCCGCCACCACCCGCACTGCCGGCACCGGCAGCGCCGAGGGCGCCGTCCCGCGCGCACCCGCCGTCGCCGCCGCGCTGCCTCCCGCCCCGACCGCGATGGCCCCCCACGGCACCCTCGACACCCTGGCCCCCCGCGCCGGCGCCGACCCCGCTGCCCTCGCCGTCCCGGCGCGCTACCGCGCGCTGGTCGCCGCCTACCTGGAGACCCGGTGACCGCCGCCCCGCGCCTCGACGACGATCCGGTCACGCGCTTCCGCGCCCACTTCCTCGCGCTGCGTCACGCGCTCGAGGACGTCGTGATCGGCCGCGCTGACACCATCCACGGGGTCCTCACCGCGCTGATCGCCGGCGGCCATGTCCTGCTCGAGGGCCCGCCCGGCACCGGCAAGACGCTGCTCTGCAAGGCGGTCGCGAAGGTGGTCGGCCTCGACTTCGCCCGCATCCAGTTCACGCCCGACCTGCTGCCCGCCGACATCCTGGGCGGGCCCACGCTCCGTCGCGGCCCCGGTGGCATCGAGGAGCTGCACTTCCGACCAGGCCCGGTGTTCGCGAACCTGGTGCTCGCCGACGAGCTCAACCGCGCGAGCCCGCGCACCCAGGCCGCGCTGCTCGAGGTGATGGAGGAGCGCCAGGTCACGACGCCCGAGGGGACCCGCCCGCTGGCCGAGCCGTTCGTCGTGCTCGCGACCCAGAACCCGTTCGATCAGGGCACCTACCCGCTGCCCGAGTCGCAGCTCGACCGCTTCTTGCTACGGCTCACGGTGGCCGGGCCCAGCGAGGACGAGCTGGTGCGCATTCTCGAGGCCGATCCGCACGCGGCCCTGCGCGCGGCGCGGCCGGCGATCGATCGCGAGGCGCTGCTCGAGCTGCGCCGCATCGCCGCGCAGGCGGTGGTCGCCCCCGAGATCACCACGTTCGTCGCGCGCGCGGTCCGCGCCACCGATCCGACCGGCGACACCGCGCCGCCGTCGGTGCGTCGGGCCGTGCGGGGTGGCGTATCAGCCCGCGCCGCGCGGGCCCTGCTCGCGGCCGCGCGGGTACGGGCGCTCGCCGCCGGGCGCGCCCACGTGTCGCGCGACGACGTGCGCGCCCTCGCCCATCCGGTGTTCGAGCACCGGCTGCTGCTCGACTGGGCAGCCGAGGCCGACGGGGTGTCGCGGGTGGCGCTGGTCGACGACGTGCTCGCGGCCGCGTCGTGACCACGGCGGTCGGGGGCGCCGGGCTCGACCCGCTGCTCGCGGGCGACGAGCTGCGCGAGCTGGCGGCGCTCGCGAGCCGCGTGCGCGGTCGCGCCGGCGAGGCCGCCGGCACCTCGGCCACCGCGCGGCTCGGCCGCGGCTTCGAGCTCCACGGCCACGATCCCTACCGCCCCGGCGACGATGCCCGCGCGATCGACTGGCGCGCCCGGCTGCGCACCGGCCAGCTGTGGGTGCGGCGCCACCGCGCCGAGGGTGATGGCGGCGTCCGCATCGTCATCGACGACTCGGCCTCGATGACCGGGCCCAAGCGCCGGCTGGCCGCGCGGGTGGCCGCCGCGCTCGCGGTGGTGGCCGGCGCGGCCGCGCTGCCGGTCGCGATCGATGGCCTGGCCGCCGCCGGGCGCGGCGGCGCCGATCGCGCGCGGCTCGATCCACGCGCCGCCGGCCGCGCGCTGGCGCGCCTGGGCGGGCTCGGCGATCGCGGGCGGATCGCGCTCGAGCCCTCGCTCGAGCGCGCGCGCCGCGCGGTCCGCGCCGACGAGCAGGTGGTGCTGATCTCCGATCTCGCGGATCCCGCGCCGGTCGAGGAGCTGGCCGCGGCGATCGCCCGGCTGGCCCGTCGGGTCGCCTGCGTCCACGTCATCGACGCGCGCGACGCCGAGCTCGACGCCGACGTCGACGAGCTGCGCTGCGCCGAGCGCGGCGAGCGGCGCCGGATCGACGACCTCGCCGCCAGCCAGTTCGCGGCCCACGTCCGCGCCTGGCATCACGACCTCGCGGCGGCGGTGCGCCATCGTGGCGTGCCGCTGGTGGTCGCCGACGCGGCCAGTCCGCCGCGGCTGGTCGACGCCGCCGGTCCGCTGGTGGCCACGTGGAGGTAGCGACCCCGCTCGCCCTGCTGCTCGGGCTGGCGGTGGTGCCGGCGCTGTGGCTGGCGCGGCGCGCGTCCGGACGCGCGGTGGTGCATCCGCTGTGGTTCCTCGCCGCGCCCGGCCCCGCGGCCCGCGCGCGCCGGGGCGTCAGTCGGCGCGCGCGCCTGCTGCTGGTCGTGGCGATCGCGCTGCTCGCGGCGGCCGCGGCCGGGCCCGCGCTGGTCGATCGTGGCGGCGCCCGCGTCCTGATCGTCGACCTGTCGGCGACCCGCGCGCTCGACCTCGCCGCGGTCCGCACCCGGCTGGCCGGGTTCGACGACGCCGTCCTGGTCACGCCCGGTCGCGGGCCCCGGCGACTGGCAGCCCGCGACGCCCTCGCCGCGCTGGTCCCGTCGAACCAGACGATCGATGCGGCCGCGCTGGCCGCCGCGGTCGAGCTCGCGCTGCCCGGCGCGCGCGCGATCGAGATCGCGGCCGCACCGGCGCCGGGCGACAACGCCGGGATCCGGGCCGCCCGCTTCCATCGCGATCCGCTGGCGTCGCGCCGCGGGCGGATCGTGGTCGAGCTCGTGCTGACCGGGTCCGCCCCGGTCCCGGCCGCGGTGGTCGCGCGCGCCGGCGCCTCCGTCCGCGCTCGCGCGGTTCCGGTCCGGGCCGGCGACCAGGCGATCGCGGTCCTTCCTTATAGTGGCGACGGCGGCGAGGTCCTGGCCCTCGTGCTGGAGCCATCCGGCACCGATCCCCTGGCGGTCGACGATGTCGCATCCGTCCCCATTCCCCCGCTCGCGCCGGCGGCGGTGTGGGTCGATCCCACACTCGAGGGCAGCGCGGTGGCGCGGGTGCTCGCGGTGCTCCCGACGGTGGAGCGGATCACGGCGCCGCGCGCCGACGCGATCGCGGTCGTCGCGTCCACGGCCTGGCCGGGTCCGGCACGAGCCCGGCTGGTCCTGGGCGCGCCGCCCCCGACCGCACCGCTCGAGCCGCTCCTCGCGGTGGCGGGCGCGCCCCTGCCCGGCGCGACGCCGGCGCTGCTGGCGGCCGTGCCCCCGGTCGCGGTCGACAAACTCGCCGGCGCCCGGATCGATCCGTCGCAGGTCTGGCTGCGGGCCGGACCGCACGCGGCGCTGTGGTACGAGCCGGCCGCCCACGCGCCCGCGCTGCGCCTGGTCGCCGCGCTCGATGGCGCGGTGCTGCCCGTGGTGCTCGCCGATGCCTTCGCCGCCCCGCCGCTCGCGATCGCCGCCGCGCCGGCCACCGTCGCCGATGTTCGCGCCCCGCCGCCAGCCCCCCCGGTGCCCGCCGGCGAGCGCGGCCGTCGCGACGGCTGGCCGACGCGGGCCCTGCTGATCGCCGCCGCGGCGCTGATCGCGCTCGAGACGATCGCCGGCCGCACCCGCGGCGCCAGCTTGCTCGCCCGGCTCGCCCTGATCGCCGGCCTCGCGCTGCTGGTCGGGCGCGCGTTCGCGGCGCCGGCGCCGCGCGTGGTGTTCGTGCTCGACGTCTCCGCGAGCGTCGCGCCGGCCGCGACCGCCGCGCGCGCGGAGCTGGCACGCCGCGCGCGCGTGCTGCCCGCCGGTGCGCGCGCCGCGCTGGTCGTGGTCGCGGACGGCGCCCGACTCGCGGTGCCGCTCGGGTCGCCGGCGGCGATCATCGCGTGGACCCGCCGGGCCGGGGCCGACCCCGCCACCCTCGGCGTCGATCCCGCGCGCACCGATCTCGGCGCCGGGCTGACCCAGGCCGGGGCCGCGCTCGGCGCGCCCGGCGGCGCGATCGTGCTGATCGGCGATGGTCGCGACTCGGTCCGCGGCGCTGCGGCCGTGCGCGAAGCCCCGGCGCTGATCGGCCGCGGCTTCGCCCTCGCCGGGATCGAGACCGGCGATCGGGTCCGGGTCGAGGTCCCGGCCGGCGCGCTGCGGGCGGCGCCCGGGCGCGCCTTCGCGCTCCCGATCATCCTCGAGGCGCGGGTCGCGACCGTCGTCGACGTGGTGATCGCGCATCGCGGGCGCCCGATCGCCCGCCGGTCGCTCGCGGTCGCCGCCGGCCGCACCGCGGCCTCGGTGGCGACGGTGCTGGCCGACGAGGGCCCCGCCGAGCTCGACGTCACGGTCACCGCGGCCGACGATCCGGTCGACGCCACCGATCGCGCCCGAATCCAGGTCGAGGTCGGCGGCACCGCGCGCGTGCTCCGCATCGACGCGACCGGCGCGGCCGCGCTCGCCCCGGCCGCGCTGGCCGGGATCGACGCGCTGGTGCTCGACGACGTCCCCGGCGCCGCGCTGGCCGCCGACGCGATCGCGACCGTCGACCGGTTCGTGCGGGACGGCGGCACCCTGCTGTGGGCGGCGGGCCCGGGGGTGGCTCGCGGCGGCGCCGGCGGATTGGCCGCCCTGCTGCCGCTGCAGAGCCGCGCCGATGATCCAGTTGCGCTGATGCTCCTGGTCGATCGCTCGGGGTCGATCGATGCCGCGGGGCTGCGGGCGCCGGTGCCGGGCCCGGCCGAGCTCGCGGCCGCCGCCGCCGCGCTGGGCCCGGGGGATCGCTTCGGCGCGATCGCGTTCGACGTCGCGGCGATCGACTGGCTCGCGCTCGGCCCCGCGCACGACCGGCGCCAGGTCCCCGCGCTGCCGCCCGCGGGCGGCGGCACCGACCCGACCGCCGCCCTGCTGCGCGCGGGTCACCTCCTCGCGGCGGTACCGCCGGGAGCGCGCCGGGTCGTGGTGCTGGTCAGCGATGGCGGCTTCGTGGCCGCGGTCGGCTCGGCCACCGAGGCCGCCGCGGCGCTCGCCGCCCGCGCGATCCGGGTCGAGGTGATCGCGCTCGACCCACCTGGCCCCGCCGAGGTCGCGACGCTGGCCGCGGTGGCGACCGCCGGTGGCGGCCGCGTCCACGACCTCGCCGCCGGCCTCGCCGCGGCGCTGCCCGCGGTCCGCACCGTCGCGCCCCCGCCCGACGTCGCCGCGACCGCCCGCGCGCGTCCGGCGTGGGCGACCCTGCTCGGCCCGGTGCCGCCCGCGCTCGCCGCCGGCGCACCGGTGGCCGCCCACGTCGCGCTCCAGCCGACGGCCGACGCGGCCGTGCTCGCCGACGCCGGTGGCGATCCGCTGCTCGCGGTCCGCGCCCACGGCGCGGGGCGGGTCCTGGCGTGGACGACCGACCTGCGGGGTGAATGGATCGATCGTTCGGTGGCGACCGCGGTCATCGCGAGCCTGGCGCGGCCGACCCGGCCGGAGCTCGATGCGATCGCCGGTCCCGTGCCCGGGACGGTCATCGTCACTGCGAGTGGCCTTGACGACGCCGTGCCCCGGCGGGTTCAGCTCGAGCTCGAGCGCGGGCCGGTGCGGGAAGCGATGTTGATCCCCGAAGCGGCCGGCATCTTCTGCACGCTCCTGGCCAACCTTCCGGAGGGACGCCACACGCTGTCGGTGTCCGGACGTCGGACACCGCTCCTGGTCGCGGATCGCGAGCACGCCGGCCTCGGTATCGATGGGGAGGTCGCCGCGCTCGCTCGTCCCGGACCACCACCGCCCGACGACCGCGCGACGCGCTGGCTCGTGCTGCTCGGCGCGCTCGCGATCATGTGGGTGATGTCGTTACTGTTTCACTACCCGTCGAGCTACCCGTCGCGCGACTTGCAAAGGCATCGACGGCCGGGGCAGAGTAGCGGCGGGGATCAGACAGTCGTCTGATCTCTATAACTTCGTCATCACCACCAGGGGAGGTCGTGATGTCCTCGTCTCGCCGTACTGCGTCTATTCATCGGCTCGGGCGCCTCGCACTCGGGGCGTTCGCCACACTGGCCATCTTCTCTGTCGGCAACGCCGCGGAGGCGCAGGCCGTGCTGCGCGTGGTCCCGGTGCCGTGGGTCGCCACCGACCCCACCATTCCCCACCAGGCCTACAACGGCCACGCCACGACGCTCAAGGCGATCGCGCGCGGTGGCAACGGCTCCTACTCGGTCGAGTGGGATCCCGAGGGTGACGGCACCTACCTCCCGGCGGTGGTGCGGACCAACCGCTACGACCTGTCGATGCGGTTCGACTACCCGGCCCAGGCGGTGACCGCGACGTTCCAGGCCCGCATCCGCGTGACCTCCGGCGCGGAGACGGTGACAGCCATCTATCCCGTCCGCGTGTTCGCTGACGTCCCGGCCGATCCGGCGCTCGCCACCGATCGGCAGTTGCAGGTCATGCGGTCGGTCGCGGTCGACGATGCGCTCTGGTACCTGCACGTTCGCCTGGTTCGTGATGCGATCAGCGAGGAGAACCCGCTGACCGGCGCCCAGGCGAGGGCGTACCTGCCGAACGATTCCAGCGCCGGCTATCAGGACGCCAACACGGCCGGTGCGCTTTGGTCATTCTCGTTGAATGGCCACTTCGCGGCCTTCCCCGCCGCGTACCTGGGCGAGTTTCCCAACCCAGCCGAGAACACGCAGCGCTGGGAGCAGGATCCGTACGCCGAGGACGCCATGCGCCTCGTCAACGAGCTGATGGTCCAGTTCTCGGTGCTCACCGGCATCACGGCCGCCGACGAGGCGAACCGGGTCGGCTTCTATCCAGAAGTCCAGGTCCAGCCGATCTTCGGCACCGATGACGGCATCGGCCTGTGGGTCGTCGACGCCGGCCACGACACGTACATCGTCGGCCACGTGCTGTCGGCCCTGTCGGTCGCCCGCCTGCAGGGCTACGTCGCCCAGGTCGGCGACCCGACCTACGTGCTCGGCCGCCGCTTCGAGTACATCAACCAGCAACTCGTCGACGGCGTGGTCCATGCCCAGGTCGACGCGGCCGGCACCTCGATCGGCTCGTGGGGCTACGTCCCGAATCAGGCGGTCGCTGATAGCTCGACGTCGCTGTGGGGCATCACCGGGCTCTGGCACGCGGACGAGTTCGCGCGGGCGGCCGGTGTCATCGTCCCCAACGTCGCGCGCGCACGCGCGGCCGAGTTCCTGGCCTATTTCATGACGCCGGTCGCAGGCACGCGCTGCGTCGGCTATCGCAGCGGGAACACGTGCGGGTTCACGACGACCTCCCTCTTCACGCTGACCACCGGCTGGCTGGGCGCAAACCAGTTCGCGGCGAACGACACCCGCCTGGCCTTCCCCAGCTACAACGCCATCACCCGCGGCACCCTGCGCACCCACCACGACCAGACGCTGGCCTTCATCAACCAGTTCTTCATGCCGGGGTTCAACGGCAGCATCGGCTGGAACCAGAGCTTCATCACCGCTGCCGACCGCAGTTTCGCCAACCGCACCAACGACGGTAACCACTACGCGATGCTCCACTGGCAGGACGCGGCACGGGCGGTCGAGCCCGAGATCGAGACGTTCGGTACCAGCAACTGGGCCCGGCTCTTCTCGCAGTACATGATCAACAACCAGCGGTCCGACGGCCGCTGGCAGGCAACCAACCGCGACAACATCAGCGATCAGCAAGGCTCGCAGACCCTGCAGACGGTGTGGGCCCTCCTGGTCCTGTCGCCCGACGCCATCCCGCCGCTGGCGATCGGTAACGCCAGCATCACCGAGACCACCGAGGGCACCTCGATCCGCTTCGATGGCACCGCCAGCGATCCTGGCACCGGCAACCCGACCTATGTCTGGAGCTTCGGGAACGGCCAGACCCGAGCCGGTCAGATCGTTGACTATGCATTCCCCGACAACGGCATCTACGCCGTGACGCTGACCTCGACCAGCGAAGGCGGCAGCTCGGTCGACACCATCCAGGTGACGATCACCAACGTCGCACCGACCGCCGACGCCGGGGCTGACCTGGTTGCCAACGAAGGCAGCGCGGTCCCGCTCAACGTCACCTTCACCGATCCCGGCACCGCCGATACCCACACCTTCGGATGGGTGTTCGGCGACCTGACCGCGGACGGCACCACCCAGGCTGCCAGCCACGCCTACGCCGACAACGGCACGTACACGGCAGTGGCGACCGTGACCGACGACGACGGCGGCAGTGACACCGACGAGGTGTCCGTGGTCGTCAACAACGTGGCCCCCACGATCACGTCGACGCCAGACACGATCGCGACCGAGGGCTCGCCCTACAGCTACACGCTGACCTACACCGACCCCGGCACCGCCGACACCCACGCGTGTACGGCGCCCACCGCCCCCGCCGGATCCATCCTGGTCGGGTGCACGCTCGAGTGGTCGCCCAACTTCTCGCAGGCGATCGGCTCGGCCGCCCCGGTGCGCATGTGCGTCACCGACAACGACGGAGGCGAGGCCTGCCAGAGCTACACCATCACCGTCGGCTTCGTCGACGAGGACAACGATGGACTGCCCGACTCGTGGGAGATCGACAACTTCGGCAACATCACGGCGCAAGACCAGTTCCGCGACCCGGACGGCGACGGGATGAACAACCTGCAGGAGTTCACCAACGTCACCGACCCCAATTTCTATGACGGTCCCGCAGCCGCGACCGCCTCGGCGCCGACCTGCGGCGGCGAGATCGCCAGCCTGCAGACGTCGCTGGTAGCCAACAACGCGACCGACCCCCAGGGCACCGCCCTCCTCTACACGTTCGAGCTGTACAGCGACCTCGGCCTGACCATCCTGGTCGACTCCGAGCACGACATCGCGCAGGGCCCAGGGACCACCACCACGTGGGAGGTGCCGGTCAGCTTGCTCGAGAACACCCGCTACTACTGGCGCGTCCATGCCGAGGACCAGTTCGTGGCCGGCCCGTGGTCGGCCGCATGCAGCTTCTTCGTCAACACTGTCAACGAGGCGCCGGGCGTGCCGCGCATCAACAGCCCGGCGTTCGGCGGCCAGGTCGGCTCGTTCCGGCCCAACCTGGTCATCGACAACGCGACCGATCCCGACCTGGACGTCCTGACCTACACGTTCGAGGTCTACCGCGATCCGGCCCTGTCCACGCTGGTCACCTCGCAGGCGGCCCGCCCGTCGGGCGCCGGCGCCACCACCACCTGGGCGGTGAACGCCGACCTCATGGAGGACCGGACCTACTACTGGCGCGCGCGGGCGACCGATCCCGACGCGCTGGCGGGTGACTGGAGCCAGACCGGCCAGTTCTTCGTGACCACCATGAACGCGCCGCCCGAGCCGCCGGCGCTGGTGTCGCCGCAGAACGGGACGGTCATGGCCGAGGTTCGCCCCGACCTGATCATCCTCAACGCCGACGACTCCGACCTCGATCCGCTGGTCTACGACTGGCAGCTCGCCACCGATGACACCTTCGCGACCATCGTCGCGAGCGGCGCCGACCAATCGCCGCAGGGCACGGTCAACACGCACTTCGACCTGATCGCCGACCTGGTCGAGGACACCCGTTACTGCTGGCGCGCGCGCTCTGACGACGGTGAGGCGCAGAGCGCCTACGCCACCGCCTGCTTCCTGGTCTCGGAGGTGAACAACGCGCCGAGCGTGCCGACCCTGAACAACCCGAGCGACAACGGCGAGGTGATCACGACGACCCCGGTCTACTCGTGGGCGCCGTCGACCGACCCCGAGGGTGAGAACATCAGCTACGAGATCGAGGTGCGTCAGAACACGACCGTGGTGGCGATGGTCACCGGGGTCAGCGGCACGGTCACCTCGATGACCGGTGAGCTCGAGAACGGCGGGCGCTACACGTGGCGCGCACGGGCGGTCGATCGCTCGGGCGGCATGAGCGAGTTCTCGGCGGACAACGCGTTCACGGTCGATGCGCCGATCGACGACCCCGAGGTCGTGGTCAACGGCGGTGGCTGCCAGGCCGCCGACGGCTCGGACGCCGGCAGCCTGGGCCTGCTCGCCCTCGGCCTGCTCGGGCTGATGTGGCGCCGTCGCGAGTCCCTCATGACGCGCCGCACGGCGCTGTCGAACCGCCGCTAGCCCCGCCAAGCTCCGCACCATGGACCTCGCTCTTCGCGAGCACTTCCCGGACCTTCCCGAGATCATCCTCTGGAAGGCGGAGCTCATGTTCGGTGGCCTCCGCTTCACCGACGCCCTGGCCCGCGCCGTCGACGACGGCGCGGCCCCCAACTTCTACCCGTACCGCCGCAAGGCGGCCTCGGGGCTGGTGGAGACCATCCCGGTCCCGTACCTGTTCGACCTCGACGGCCTGGCGGTCGCGCGCATCCGCGTCGACGACCGGGCCTCGATGGAGGTCCGGCGCGACGACCGGGGCCAGTACAGCCTGTGGAACCTCGCCAGCGCGCCGCGCCACCTGTGCGACGTCCGGTTCGTGCGCAAGCACGGCTGGCAGGGGTTCCGCACCGCCGACGGGCTCGATCCGATGGCGGCCGGGGCCGAGCAGGTCGGCGACATGATCGTCGTCAACGTCGCGCCCGGCTGCGAGTACTTCACGGCGCGCCGCGACGACGGCACGTCGATGAAGTGCAGCTTCTGCGCGTACGGCCGGTTCGACAAGCGCTCGTTGACCCTGGGCCAGGAGCAAGGTCGGCTCGCGCTCGACGAGCTGGTGCCGCACCGGATCGAGGCGGTGCTACGCGCCGCCGCGGCCGACCCCAGCGCCGGCCATGTCTACATCACCGGCGGCTCGGTGCTCGATCCCGAGCTCGAGGTCGAGCGGTTCTTGCCGGTGATCGAGGCGGTCCGCCGCGGCGTCGGCGATCGCCTGCGCGTCACCATCGGCTCGGGTGCGGTCGATCCGGCCGGGTCGCGACGCTTCCACGACGCCGGCGCCGACAGCGCCTGTTACAACCTCGAGACCTGGGACCCGGCCACCTTCGAGGCGTGCTGCACCGGCAAGGCCCACCACGTGGGCCGCCAGCGCTGGATCGACGGCCTGGTCGGCGCGGTCGAGGTGTTCGGCCGCGGCAACGTCGGCTCGGCGTTCGTCGCCGGGCTGGAGCTGGTGGCGCCAGGCCCGTGCCTGTCGCACGAGGCGTTCCTCGCCAGCGTGCTCGAGGGCGCCACCTTTCTGCTCGATCGCGGCATCGTGCCGCTGTACTCGCCGCTGTGGCCGATCGACGGCACCGCCTACGGGCTCCGCGACGGCATCCCCCCTGCCCTGTACGTGCGGCTGCAGCGGGCCCTCCACGGGCTGCGCGCCGCGCGGCAGTTCCCGGTGCCCGGCTGGCTCATCTGCCCGCACTGCTCGTTCATGTTGCTCGAGGTCGACTTCGACCGCGCGCTCGGATTGGAGGAAGCATGCGCACCCGCCGTGGCATTGCCGTCAGCGTCCTAGGTCTTGGCGGCTCGCTGCTGCTCGCGCTGCCCGCGTCAGCACAGGAGGGCCCCGAGGTCACCCTCGAGTACAAGCCGAGCTTCGATCCCGAGCAGTACAACACCAGCGCCGATCCCGAACAGATCGCGCTGACCGATGGCGCGCGGGTCGCCCGCCTGGGCTCGTACATGCTTGGCCTCGGCTTCCACGTCGGCGGGCCGCCCCTCGACATCTGTGTGCGCGACTCGGCGTCGATGGCCGAGGGTTGTCAGGTCGAGGGCAACCTGGTCAACACGCGGGTCCGCGCCGACCTGACCTTCCTCTACGGCCTCGGTCGGGTCGACCTGCGCGCGACCCTGCCGATGGTGCTGCACCAGTCCTCGGACTTCGAGCCGGCGACCGGCGAGGAGTCGCTGGGCTCGGCCGGCGTCGGCGACCCGCGGATCGGCGGCCGCGTGCAGCTGGTCCGCACCGACAACGTCGCGCTCGCCGGCGATCTGTCCTTCACGATCCCGACCGGCGGCGAGAACTTCATCGGCGACGCTGGCGTCATCGTCGACCCGCGCCTGCTGGCCGACTGGCGGCCGGGCCGGGTCGCGTTCGGCGCCAGCCTCGGTTATCGCTACCGCAACCAGCCGGCCCGCATCGCCAACCTGTTCGTCAGCGACGAGCTGACCTGGTCGGTGGCCGGCGAGTACCAGCTCCAGCCCGCCAAGTGGTCGGCTGGCGTGGCGCTCTACGGCCGGATCGGGCTGATGACGCCCGCCACCGATCCCGGTGACACCGTGATGATCCCGACCGACCTCGGCTCCGAGGAGTTTCCGGCCGAGGTCATGGCGTCGACCCGCTACTTCATCAGCGACCAGGTCGCGTTCGACATCGGCGCCGGCACCGCGATCACCGCGGGCTACGGCGCGGCACCGTTTCGCGTGCTGGCCGGCCTGCAGTGGGTCAACCGCGAGCAGGCGCCCCTGATCGTCGACACGGACGGGGACGGCATCACTGACGACGACGACAGGTGCGTCCGCGAGCGCGAGGACGTCGACGGGTTCCAGGACAGCGACGGCTGCCCCGAGAACGACAACGACAATGACGGCGTGGTCGACGCCCAGGACAAGTGCCCGCTCGACCCCGAGGACCTCGACACGTTCCAGGACGAGGACGGCTGCCCCGACCTCGACGACGATGCCGACGGCATCGCCGATGCCACCGACGCCTGCCCCAAGGAGGCCGAGGACCTCGACGGCTTCAAGGACGAGGACGGCTGCCCCGAGCTCGACAACGACGGCGACGGCATCGTCGACACCGCCGACAAGTGCCCGCTCGAGCCCGAGACCGTCAACCAGAACGAGGACGAGGACGGCTGCCCGGACCCGGCGCGTGCGCTCGCCGTCGTGACCTCGACCGGCGTCGAGATCAGCGACAAGATCTACTTCGACCTGAACCGGGCCAAGCTGCAGCCCCGCAGCTACGCGGTGCTCGATGCGGTCGCCTCGGTGCTGATCGACGCCGGCGACCTCCGGGTGCGGGTCGAGGGCCACACCGACGACCAGGGTGAGGCGAAGATGAACGCGTCGCTGAGCCAGAAGCGGTCCGAGGCCGTGCGCACGTACCTCATCAAGAAGGGCGTCGATCGCAAGCGCCTCGAGGCCAAAGGGTTCGGCTTCAGCCGTCCGCTGGTCGAGGGCATCGACGAGGCATCCCGCTCGCAGAACCGCCGGGTCGAGTTCGTGATCATCCCGGCCGACGGTGCCGAGCCGGCGGCCGCGCCGGCCCCGACCACGCCCTGAAGCGTGACCAAGCACGGAGGCCTCGGCGGCCTCCGTGCTTGCGTGTGCCCGCGCCCGGCGCGCTACCGGCGCATGGCCCGCACGACGGTGTGAACCATCGGCGGGGTCGGCCGGGTGATGACCGCGTCGGTGAACCCGACCGCCTCGAGCCACGCCACGTGATCGACGTCCGGGTGGCAGCCGCCCCGCTCGCTGGTCAGCAGCATGTTCAGCGCGAACAGCGCGGCGAACGGGGGCCCGACCCGGCTGGCGTCGCGCATGATGTCGACGAGATAGATCGCGCCGCCCGGCTCGATCGCCGCGTGCAGGCGGGCGAGCAGGGCCTGGCAGGCCGCGGGCGGCTCGCGATGCAGCAGCCCCGACACCAGGGCGGCGTCGTAGCCGGTGCCGAGCTCGTCGACGAGCACGTCGGCGTCGCGGTGCACCACGCGCTCGCCGAGGCCCTGCTGCCCGACCAGCTCGCGGCCGACCGCGGCGATGCCGGGCAGCTCGAGCACCGTCGCGCGCAGCCCCGGGTTGCGCTGGCACAGCATCACCGACAGCGTGCCGGGCCCGCCGGCGACGTCGACCAGGTGACGGCGGCCGGTCAGGTCGATCGCGCCGATCAGCGAGTGGCCCATCCCGAGCGCGCGCTGGTGCATGCCGTGGACGAAGCCGCGGGTGCGGCCCGGATCGTCGCCGGTGTAGGTCTGGGTCTCGACCACCGGTGCGTCGCGCCGGACCGACTCGCCGAGCCGCGCCCAGGCCGGGAACAGCGCCTGGTTGTAGCCGAGCGCGCCGGCCAGCGAGCCGGGCCGCCCCGGGATCAGGAACGCGGCGGCCTCGGGCCCGTTGCGGTAGCCGTCGCCGTGCCGCTCGCACAGGCCGAGCGCGACCATCGCATCGAGCAGCATCGCGGTCGGCCGCGGGGGCAGCCCGACCCGGCTGGCGATCGCGCCCGCGGTGGCCTGACCGTCGCCAGCGGCGCCGGCCTCGATCGCCGCGAACAGCCCCTGCTCCACCGCGGTGAGCAGCGCGGCCGAGCCCCAGAACGCGCTGGCGAGCTCGAGAATCCGTCCCGGGTTCATGGCGTCACCCGCGGGCGCGACGGTCCAACCGAGGTCGGCGGCGGTGCGGGCGCGTCGGGCCGTCGCTTGAAGACGATCGTGACGTCGCCGCCCACCACCGGCAGCGCCTTGGCGTTCGCGGTCAGCCCCTGGCCGGGGGCGTAGGGATTCCCCGCGTCGACCGTCACCCGCAGCGGCGCGAGCGTGTCGCGCGGGACCAGCGTCATGAAGTCGGCGGCGCGCAGCGCCTGCCCGCGGTCTCCGTCGCCGAAGCCAACCACCTGCCAGGGCGCGTCGACCGGCTGCTTGCCCGTGCGCTGATCGAGCAGCACGTCGGCGAGCGGACGCTCCTTGCCGGCGACCCGCACCGCGACCAGCACCGTGTCGGCCGCGGTCGGCGCCGCCAGGGTGCCGTCGGCGGCGGGCACGGTGCCTTCGTAGCCGAGCAGCGTGAGCGCGAGCCGCAGCTCGACGCCGGTCACCTCGACGGTGAACAGGCTCTCGTAGGCCTTGCCGCCCTTGCCGACCGCGATGTACTCGAGCGGCCCCATCGGCGTGCCCACCTTGGCGGGCAGCTCGGCCGCGCCGGCCTTCAGGTCGACCTTGATCGCGCCGACCATCATCACGTCGCGCGACACGACCTTGATCATGTCGGCGGGGTTGTCGACCGGCTTCCCGACGTCGATCACCGGCGCGGGCTGCATGTTCGCGGGATCGCCACGGCGCAACAGCGCCTCGCGGCGCGCCTCGAAGCCCGGGTCGGGCTCGGTCGCGGGCGGGATCCGCGGCGCCGGGGCGCCGGCATCGACGCCCGCCACCGGCGTGGGCGCCGGTAGGGCCTGCTTCTTCTTGCAGGCCGGCGTCAGCCCGACCGCGGCGCCAACGGCGACGATCCGGACCAGGGTCCGGACGACATCACGACTCACCATCGGCGCAGGATACACGGCGCCGCGCGGCTGGCTACTTCGAGGCCTTCACCTTCGACCCGACCGGCACCGGGACCCGCGTCACTTCCTGGAACGCCAGCTCGTCGCTCGGATCGGTGGCGTCGTCGATGCGACGGGACAGCACGATGACGTCCTGGCCGCGGAACACGGCGCGCAGCTCGACCCCGGGCGCGACCGAGTTGCACATCAGCGCGGTGATGATGTCGGCGCCGTTGCCGGCCTTCGGCGTGCACGCGCCGGCGGCCTCGCCGACCGGGAACGACTTGGTCGCGCCGTTGTGGTCGGTCACCTCGAGAAACACCTTGGTCGACGGGCTGGTCGCGTCGGCGTTGTAGCCCTGCAGACCCCAGCCGAGCAGGGTCTGGGAGGTGATCACTTCGCCGTCGGTACCAGTGACGGTGCCAGTGCCAGGCGTGGTGGTCGACTTCTTGCCGCAGGCGGCGAGCAACAGGACGACACAGAGGAGGCGACGCATGCCAGGTGTGTAGCGCGATCGGCCGGTTCACTCCAGTGTGCGCGGCGGCGCGGTACGATGGCGGGGTGCCACTGGCCCGCCTGATCGTGATCGACGGTCCCGACCTCGGTCGCGAGTTCGAGATCCCCATCCGCGGCGGCGGCATCGGCCGCGGGGACGACAACGCCGCGCAGCTCAGCGACCCGGCGGTCTCGCGGCATCACTGCTCGATCGAGGTGCGCGACGGCGCGCTGTGCCTGGTCGACGAGCAGAGCCGCAACAAGACGCTGGTGAACGGCGCTCCGGTCACGGTCCACCGCCTCGATGGCGGTGACGAGATCGTCGTCGGCCAGACCCGGCTGGCGTTCCTGCCGGCCGACGGGATCGCGATGACCCGGCTGCTGGCGCCGGCCAAGGTGACGATGGAGGTCGGCACCCGCGAGCTGATGTCGCTGGCCGGCGCGCCCGGCGAGCAGCGGGCCCGCCGCCACCTGGCGTCGCTGGCCGCGCTCGGCGAGCGCCTGCGCAGCGAGATCGGGCGCGGCCGCGAGGCGGTCGCGCGCGCCACCGCGGATGCCTGCCTGGCCGTGCTCGGCGCCGATCGAGGGTTCGTGATCGGCAGGGAGGGCGCCCGGGTGGTGACGATCGCCACCGCGACCGTCGCCGGCGATCCGACCGGGGCCAGCCTCGCGCTCGCCCGCGACCTGGTCGACAAGGTGCTCGGCCACGGCCGCGCGCTCGCGATCGAGGCCGGGACCCCGGCGGCCCCGCGCGCCGCGCTGGCAGTGCCGCTGATCGGCGGCGACGAGACCACGCTGCTCTACGCCGACCGGCGCGGGACCCCGCCGTGGGACAGCCTCGACGTGATGGCGGCCGCCTGCCTGGCCCAGATCGCCGGCGCGGCGCTCGGCGCAGCGCTGACCCAGGGCGTGCTCAGCCGCGGCCAGGCCGCGCTCGAGGAGCGGCTCGGCGACGGCGACCTGATCGGCCGCTCGCCGGCGGCCCTGGCGCTGTTCGACCTGGTCAGCCGGGTCGCGCCGACCGACGCGACCGTGCTGCTCGGCGGTGAGTCGGGCTCGGGCAAGGAGATGGTGTCGCGCGCGATCCACCGCGGTAGCCGGCGCGCCCAGGGCCCGTGCGTCGCGGTCAACTGCGCCGCGCTCACCGAGACGCTGATCGAGAGCGAGCTGTTCGGCCACGAGAAGGGCGCGTTCACCGGCGCGACCGAGAAGAAGGTCGGCCGGTTCGAGGCCGCCGACAAGGGCACCCTGTTCCTCGACGAGATCGGCGAGATGCCGCTGCAGCTGCAGACCAAGCTCCTGCGCGTGCTCGAGGAGCGCAGCTTCGAACGGGTCGGCGGGACCCGGCCGGTCACCGTCGACGTGCGGCTGATCGCGGCGACCAACCGCGACCTGTCGGACCTGGTCAGACGCGGCCTGTTCCGCGAGGATCTGTTCTACCGGCTGTCGGTGATCCACGCGGTGGTGCCGCCGCTGCGCGAGCGCATCGACGACATCCCGCAGCTGGCCGAGCACTTCCTGGCGCGGATGCGCCAGCAGGTCGGCCGCCGCGTGGTTGGCTTCCGGCCCGACGCGATGCGCGCCCTGTGCGCGCACGGCTGGCCCGGCAACGTCCGCGAGCTGCGCAACGCGATCGAGCGCGCGGTCGTGCTCGGCCGCGGCGAGTGGATCGAGGAGGCCGATCTGCCGCCCAACCTCGGCGTGCGGGTGCAGGCGACCCGGCGCGTGTCGTCGCCCACCCCGCCCCTCGGTTCGATGACCCTGTCCGCAGCGACCGCAGCGTCCGCAGCGTCCGCGGCGGCGTCCCCGGCCCTGCCCGCGGCCGCGCCGAGCAACCCGGCGATCGTGGTGCCGGCGCTGGCGGGACCGACACCCGCGCCCGGCCCGGCTGGCCCCGGCGCGCGGTCGCTGCGCGAGCTCGAGCGCGAAGGCATCATCGCGGCGCTCGGCGCCACCAGCGGCAACAAGGCCCAGGCGGCCGCGATCCTCGAGATCGATCGCTCGACGCTCTACAAGAAGCTCAAGGAGTACGGCATCGGGTGACGGCGCTTCGCGCCCGGATCACTTCGGGTACTTGCGCGGACGACCGCGCTTGCGCGGCGTTGAACCGTCGCCACCGAAGTCGAGCTCTTCCGTGAACCGCTCCTCGACCATGTCGGACACCGAGGTATGGAGGGAATCCAGCTTGCGAAGCTCATCGCGCTCGAACTCGGCGAACGAACCGTAAACGCGTGGAATACCAGACATAGTCGAGCTCCTTGCGACGAGGACTACATGTCCTACATCTGCGCCCAACGTAGTCCAATGGATCACAGAGCCCAAGTTTTTTGCTCATCGCACCGCGCGGGCAATCACGTCGCCGTCGACGTTTCGGTCGTCAGACGAACGTGCTAACCGCGACGCCATGACCCGCATCGTCGCGGTCGCCAACCAGAAGGGTGGCGTCGGCAAGACCACGACCGCCATCAACCTGGCGGCCTCGGTGGCGAGCAAGGGCCATCGCGTGCTCCTGGTCGACTTCGATCCGCAGGGCAACGCCTCGTCGGGAGTTGGCTATCCCCGGACCCGGGTCGAGCTCTCGATCTACGACGCGCTGCTCGGCGACGTCACCCTGGCCGACGTGATCCGCCCGACCGACATCACCACCTTGTGGGTGGCGCCGGCCACCACGGATCTGGTCGGCGCGGAGATCGAGCTGATCGGCGCGGACCGGCGCGAGCGCGTGCTCGCCGACGCGCTCGCCGAGGTCGCCGCCAGCTACGACTACATCGTGATCGACTGCCCGCCGTCGCTCGGCATGCTGACGCTCAACGCGCTGGTCGCCGCCGACGGCGTGGTGGTGCCGATGCAGGCCGAGTACTTCGCGCTCGAGGGCATCTCGTCGCTGTCGACGACGATCGACCGGATCCGCGAGGCCTACAACCCGCGCCTCACCATCGACGGCGTGCTGTTCACCATGTACGACGCGCGCACCAACCTCAGCGCCCAGGTGCGCACCGAGGTCCAGGCGTTCTTCGGTGACAAGGTCTTCGAGACCCTGGTGCCGCGCAACGTGCGCCTGTCCGAGGCGCCGTCGCACGGCAAGCCGGCGCTCCTCTACGACTTCCGCAGCCCGGGCGCGCGCAGCTACCTGGCGGTCGCCGACGAGCTCATCGCCCGGCTGGGCCGGCTGGCAGCGATCGCCGGCGCGACCCAAGGCCGGCCGTCATGACCGCCGACTCACGCGATCTCAAGAAGCGCGGGCTCGGCCGCGGCCTCGGCGCGCTCATGCCGGCGCGACCCGAGCCGCTGGCCGCGACGCCGGCGCCGGCGGTGCCCGATCGGCCACGGATCTACTTCCAGGCCCCGATCGAGGACGTCTATCCGAGCCCCGATCAGCCGCGCCGGCACTTCGCCGACGCCGAGCTCGACGAGCTGGCGCAATCGATCCGCGCCCACGGCGTGATCATGCCGCTGGTGGTGCGGCCCCGGACCGGCGGCGGCTACCTGCTGATCGCCGGCGAGCGCCGCTGGCGCGCGTCGCAGCGCGCCGGCCTTCACGAGGTCCCGGTCGTCATCCAGGACGTCGACCCCCGCGAGGCGTTCGAGCGCGCCCTGGTCGAAAATCTACAGCGCTCCGATCTGAACCCGATGGAGGAGGCCGCGGCCTACCAGCGCCTCATCGAGGAGTTCGGCCTGACCCAGGAGCAGGTCGCCGAGCGGGTCGGCAAGGAGCGGTCGACGGTCGCCAACGCGGTGCGCCTGCTCAAGCTGCCGGCCGGCGTGCGCACGATGGTCGAGGACCACCGGCTGTCGATGGGCCACGCCCGCGCGCTGCTCGGGCTCGACGACGCCCGCGCCATCGAGACCGCGGCACGCGCGGCGATCAGCAAGGGCCTGTCGGTGCGCGCGACCGAGAAGCTGGTCCGCGAGACCCAGCAGGCCGACGACAAGGCGACCCGCACCACCACCGCCCACAAGGCGACCCGCGGCCCCACCGGCAAGTCGGCCGCGGTCAAGGATCTCGAGGAGCGGCTCGGCAAGGCGCTCGGCGGGCCGGTCGACATCGTCGAGGACGAGCCGGGCGGCGGCGGTGGCAAGAAGAGCGGCACCCTCTCGATCCGATATCTCGATCTCGATCACCTCGATCGGCTGCTCGACAAGCTGCTGTGAGCGGCGGGCGGCGGCTCCGCCGCGCGCGCTGCCGAACGCCTCGGCCGCGCGGCCGGCCATCGGTCGGCGCAGGCCCGCGTGCTCTTGTCGCGCACGGCATGCCGCTCGCGCCCGGGCTGTACGAGCACGCGCTGACCGCGGCCCTGGCGGCCTCGCTGGCCGATGCGCCGGCCGAGCTCCACGAGCTTCGACCGGAGCAACTGGCCGCGACCATCGCGAAGCACCTCGCATTGCTGGCCCAGTAGCGCGCCGGAGGTCGACGCGGGCGCCGCCGTCGCAGGCGACGTCGGGCGCGCCAGGCAACCCGGGCACGTCAAGTAGCCGGCGCTTGGTAGGATGCCCGCATGGCGATACCGGACCAGAAGCTCATGGGTTGGGGCACGATCGTCGCGATCCTCGTGGTCGAGGCGCTCGTCGTCGGGATGGCGCTGGGCCTCGCCGGCGACCTGGTCGGTCGCAACCTGAGCCTTGGCGTGGGCGTCGCGGTCGGCGTCACCGGCGCCTTCCTGGTGGGACGGCGGCGCGCCGCGCTCGCCGCCGCCAGGAACGACCGAAAAGTAGGGACCTGAGCGCGGGACCTGCTGCGGTAGCGGCGGGCGGCGGCTCAGCCGCTCTCGCTGCCGAACGCCTCGGCCGCGGCCTCGCGTCGGGCCAGCAGGCGGCGCAGGCCCGCGTGCTCGGGTCGCGCCAGCGCCTCGTCCTCGTCGAGGACCCGCTCGGCTTCGGCGCGGGCGGCCAGCAGGAGCTCGGTGTGGGTCCGCAGATCGCCGAAGCGCAGCCGCGGCAGTCCGGCCTGGCGCGCCCCCATCAGCTCGCCGGGCCCGCGCAGGACCAGATCCTCCTCGGCGATGCGGAAGCCGTCGGTGGTGCTCGCGACGATCTCGAGCCGGCGCTTGCCGTCGTCGGAACCACCGGCGCCGGTGACCAGCAGGCACCACGCCCCGCCGCCGCCGCGCCCGATCCGCCCGCGCAGCTGGTGGAGCTGGGCGAGCCCGAAACGATCGGCGTCCTCGATCACCATCACGGTCGCAGCGGGCACGTCGACCCCGACTTCGATCACGGTGGTCGCCACCAGCACGTCGAGCCCACCGGTGGCGAACGCCGCCATCACCGCGTCGCGCTCGGACGCGGTCAGGCGGCCGTGACACAGCCCGACCCGCGCCGGCGCCAGCCGCGCTTGCAGCTCGGCGAACACGGTGGTCGCGTCGGCCCAGCCGGTGCGGCTGTCCTCGGTCGACGGCTCGACCAGCGGACACACCACGAACCCGCGCTCGCCGGCCCGCACGCGCTCGGCGACCAGGCGATAGGCCGCGTCCCGCCCACGCGCGCCCCGGTGCACCGCGGTCATCGGCGGCAGCCGGCCCGGCGGCAGCTCGTCGATGACGGTGGCGTCGAGGTCGCCGTACACGGTGAGCGCCAGGGTCCGCGGGATCGGGGTCGCGGTCATCACCAGCAGGTGCGGCGCGCCGCCGGCCTTGCCCTTCTGGCGCAGCCCCACCCGCTGGGCGACGCCGAACCGGTGCTGCTCGTCGACCACGGCCAGCCCGAGCCGCGCGAGCTCGACCGACTCGCCGAGCAGCGCGTGGGTGCCGACCACCAGATCGATCTCGCCGGCGGCGAGCCGGGCCAGGAGCGGCGCCCGCACCGTCCGCGGCGTCGATGCCGTCAACAGTGCGACCCGCACGCCGGCGCGCTCGGCCCAGCGCGCGAACGTGCCGTGGTGCTGCTCGGCGAGGATCTCGGTCGGCGCCATCACCGCGACCTGGGCGCCGGCGCGGATCGCCTGCAGCGCGGCGGCGAACGCCACCGCGGTCTTGCCGGCCCCGACATCGCCCTGGAGCAACCGGTTCATCGGCACGTCGCCGGCGAGGTCGGCGCCGAGCTCTGCGACCGCGCGGCGCTGGGCCGCGGTCAGCGCGAACGGGAAGGTGCGCGCCAGCTCGTCGTCGAAGGTCGCGGTCGGTGGCAGCGGGGTCGCCCGGTCGGCCCGGCGGAGGCGACGCCGGCGCACGACCACCGCCCCCAGCGCGAACAGCTCGGCGAACGCCAGCCGGCGGTGATGCACGCTGGTCCCGGCGTTGAGCGCCGCGACCTCGTCCACCGTCAGCGCGAGCGACGGGGCGTGCAGCGCGGTCAGCGCCTCGGCGAGGCTGCCGAGGCCCTGGCGGGCGGCGACCGCGGCCGGCACGCCGTCGTCGAGCTGCGGCGCCAGCGCGAGGTCGAGCGTCGGGCGCGTCGCGGGCGTCAGGACCCGGGCGACCGCGGCCTGACAGGCCGTGCGCAGCCGCGCGGCCGGCACCCCGGCGAGGTCGGGATACCGAGGCAGGATCCGCGCGCTATCGGCGACGTCGGCGGCGCCGGTCGAGACCGCGAGCACGTCGGGGTTCGCCATCTCCCAGGCCGTGCCGCGCTTCTTGACCACGCCCGACAGCGCGACCTCCGCGCCGAGCGGGAACCGCTTGTCGAGCCCGCCGAACACGTTGAACCAGCGCACGGTCAGGATCGCGGGCCGCGCGGCGGCAGCGGCGAACCGGACCTCGCCCCAGCTCCGACCGCGCGCCCGGATCATGCGGGCCGACGTCACGACCGCCCGCGCGCCGACCCGATCGCCGGTGGTGGCGCCGGCCAGCGCCGTGTCCAGCTCGGACAGCTCGCGGGCGTCGAGCCAGCGTCGCGGCACCAGCCACAGCAGGTCCTCGACCGTGGTGAGCCCGCGCTCGGCCAGCGCGGCCGCGAGGGTCGGGCCGATGCCCTTGATCGTCGACGCTGGCGCGCTCAGCGGATCGGTGGGATCGGTCAGCGCCACCGGCCGGGGCCGCGCGCGGCCGCGCGGCGAAGTGGGCACCGGCTCGACCACGACAGCGGCTCCTGAGGACGCCGCCGCCGGCGGCGCCGCGCGACGGGACGGGGGCATGGCTGCCACGAGGTACCACGTCGCGAGGATCACGGGCGAAACTCGCGCGGCCCCACTGGTGGCGGCGCGCGGTTGGGCGATACTGCCCGGCGAATGTCCGACCGCAATTACTCGAGGGTGCCGTGCGCGGTCGCCGTCGAGTTTCGATCGGCGTCGTCCTTCCTGATCGCCTACTCGGTCAACCTGTCGCGCGGCGGTCTGTTCCTCGAGACCGCGACCGATCTGCCGATCGGCACGCGGCTCGAGCTGGCGTTCAGCGTCCCCGGCGCCGGCCAGGTGCCGCTGCACGGCACGGTGGCCTGGCGGCGCGGCCCCGAGAGCCCCGAGGGTCCGCCCGGCATCGGGGTCGAGTTCACCGATATCACCACCCAGGTCGGTCAGGTGATCGACCTCCTGGTCGCCGAGTACTGCGGGCTGTCGGTCGTGATCGTCGCCCAGGACGGCAAGGACCGCGCCTCGTTGTCGCGGCTGGTGAAGTCGATCGTGTCCTCGGCCGAGATCCTGATCGCGGCCGATGCCACCGTCGCCGAGACCCTGCTCACCGACGAGGTCGACCTCGCGGTCATCGAGATCGACGCCGATCCCGAGGGCGGGCTGGCCGCGGTGCGCCTGGCCCGGTCGCAGAGCCCGCCGGTGCCCGCGATCGCCCTCGCCTCGACCAAGCGCCTGCGCGACCACGCCCGGGCCGCCGGCGCCGACGAGCTCACCGGCAACCCGCCGGCGTTCGAGGAGCTGCAGGTCGCGGTCGTGCGCGCGCTCAGCCGCCCCCTGTCGGTCCGATAGCCGGCCGGCCGCGGACCGGCCGTCCGCGGACCGGACAGCCGCCTGCGCCCGACCCCGTCCGGGGTGCTACGACGCGCGCGCCGCGGCCAGCTCGGCCGCGGTCGCGGTGTTCTCGAGCAGGCAGGCGCGGGTCATCGGGCCGACCCCGCCGGGCACCGGCGTGATCCACGCGGCGCGCTCGGCGGCCACCGCGTACTCCACGTCGCCGACCAGCTTGCCGTCGGCGGTCCGGTTGATGCCGACGTCGATCACCGCCGCGCCCGGCTTGATCCAGGCGCCCTTGACCAGCCCGGGCTTGCCGATCGCCGCGATCACGATGTCGGCGCTCGCCACCGCCTCGGCCAGGTCGCGGGTGCGCGAGTGGCAGAGCGTCACGGTCGCGTTGGCGTTGGCGAGCAGGAGCGCGATCGGCTTGCCGACGAGCACGCTGCGGCCGAGCACCACCGCGCGGGCGCCCTCGATCGTCACGCCGCCCTTGGCGAGCAGGCGCATGCAGCCGGCCGGCGTGCACGCCGTGAACCGGGGCCGGGCCTGGGCCAGGCGGCCCAGGTTCTCGGGGTGCAGCCCGTCGACGTCCTTGTGCGGCGGGATGGACTCGATCACCGCGTCGGCGTCGAGCCCGCGCGGCAGCGGCAGCTGCACCAGGATGCCGTGCACCGTCGGGTCGGCGCCCAGCCGTGCGACCAGGGCGAGCAGCTCGGCCTGCGACACGTCGGCCGACAGCCGGTGATCGCGGGCGTCGATCCCGCACTCGCGCGCGTCCTTGGTCTTCGAGCGGACGTACACCGCCGACGCCGGATCGTCACCGACCAGCACGACCGCGAGGCCGGGCGTGAGCCCGCCGGCGGCCAGGGCCCGCACGCGCGCCGCGACGCCGGCCTTGACCTCGGCAGCCAGGGCCTTGCCGTCGAGCACGCCAGCGGTCATGACGATGCCGCGACCTTCGCCGAGCCGGCCGCACCGGTCCCGGAGCTGGGCGCCGCGGGTGGGGTCGACGAGCCCGCGCTCGACGAGCCGCCGCCATCGCCGCCGCCGGCCGCCCCGCCGCCCTTGTCGCCGCCGCCCTTGTCGCCGCCGCCCTTGTCGCCGCTGCCCTTGTCGCCGCTGCCCTTGTCGCCGCCGCCCTTGTCGGCGCTGGCGGCCTTGTCACCGCTGGCCGCGGCCTTGTCGCCGCCACCGTCGGCGGCCGGCTTGGTCGAGGCGTACAGATCCTTGTACCAACCGCCGCCCTTGAACGCGAACGAGGTCCGCGAGATCAGCCGCTCGAGCTCACCACCACACTGCTCGCAGGTGGTCTTCTTCTCGCTCATGCGATGCTCGTACTCGAACTCGTTGCTGCACGCGGTGCAGCGGTACTCGTAGACTGGCATCGTTACCTCGGGGCGGGGACTACCATGGGCGGTGTCGTCGCGACAAGCTCGGCGGTGGGCGCCGCGTCGTCGATGTCGGTGACGCGCACGCCGAGCGCGCCGTCGATCGTGACCAGCTCGCCGCGCGCGACCACCCGCGCACCGGCGCGAACCTCGACGGCGGTGCCGATCGGCCGCCCGGTGGCGAGGACCTGCCCGGGCGCCAGCTCGAGCAGCTGGCGCGCCGACACCGTCACGTCGGCGACCACGATCGTCAGCGGGATCCGCAGGTCGTCGCCGAGTGGCTCGGGGTCGTCGTGGCGGTCAGGAGCGGTGGTCATCGCGATCGCACGCCGGTACGGCGCCCGCACGATAAGCCCACCGCCGCCGGGGTCAAGGGCCACCGCGATCCCGCCGGCACCGATCCACAAGATCGCCGCGGCCGGCCCGACGACGATCACGTCGCGTCGCCGCACGTCGCCGAGCGCGGCTCGGCCGCCGAGCGTCCCTCGCGCCAGCTCGAGCGTCGCGCTCACCGGGGGCAGCCGGTCGCCACGGGTCCCGACCAGTCCGGCCAGCCCGCGCGCCGGCGCGGTCCGCACCCGCGGCATCGCGATCGCCAGCCCCGACGCGACCGGCGCGGTCACGGTGAGCTCGCACAGGAGCGCGCCTACCAGCCGGGGCACGTCGTCGATCGGCTCGACCGTGGCGTCGAGCCCGGCGCGTCCGAGCGCGTCGGCCAGCGCGACCGCGACGAACGCCCGTTCGGCCGGCGTCGGCGGCCGCGGCGCCGCGAGCTCGCGGTCGGCCGGCTCGTCGAGCACCCGGCGCGCGATCGCCCGCCACAGCGGCCAAGGCGCGAGCGCGACCGCGAGCGCCCCACCGCGGCGGACCCCGACCCGCGCCGCGGTCGGCTCGGCCAGCCGACGGGCAACCTCCGCCGGCTCGCTCACGGTCCGCGCCCAGCGCACCGCGCCCAGCACGCCGCCATCGGGCCAGCGCGCTGCGTCGAGCCAGCCGGCCAGCGCCGATTCCGCCCAGGTCGCGGCCGCGACGCTCTCCCACGGGAACCGAACCACCATGGCGCATCGTATTACCCCGCCGCTGGGGCGCCTCGACGCCCTCAACCGATCATCGTCACTGCGGCGGGGTACTCGCCAGAAAGTGGCCCCCGCCGCCGGGATGGGTACGATCAGCACCTACATCGGACTACCACTGCGGAGGGGGCACCCATGCGTGACCGTCGGCTCGGCTACCGGATCCCGTTCACCACCATGCTGACCTCGTTCATTCGCGATCGGCCGGTGCGCGCGCTCGCCCACGACCTGAGCGACACCGGCATGCGCCTGCACGCCGTGTCGCCGCTGGCACCGACGCCCGGGACGACCCTGGCGATCGAGCTCGACCTGCCCGGCGGCACCGATACGATCTGGGCGTCGGGTCAGGTCTGCTACCGCAAGGGCGATGACCTCGCCAGCGGCCTCGGCGTGCGCTTCACCGCGATGGCCCAGCTCCACGCCCGGATGCTGCGCGAGTTCTGCATCGAGAGCCGTCGCAGCCACCTCGGCAGCCTGCTCGGGCGCATCCGCGGCGCGGCCTAGCATCGCGAGGGTCCCGTGGGGACCATCTGCACCGGCGCCGGCCCGGGCCGCGCGTTATAGTTCGCCCAGGTGTCCGTGCGCTCGACCCAACGCCGAATCGCCGCCGTGCTGCTCGGCGCGGCGGTGTCCCTGTCCATGCTCCCCGCGCGCGCCGCGCTCGCCCAGGCCGACGACGACTGGTCGGTCACCCGCGACCCGTTCGACAAGGCGGTGGTCGGCAAGCTCAAGGGCATCCTCGCGCGCAACCCGAACGATGCCGACGCGCTGGCCAAGCTGCTCGGCCTGTACCGGCGCTACCGCACGGTCCAGCTGCTGCGCGACGAGTACGACGCGGCGCTGGTGAAGAAGCCGACCGACTGGCCGACGCTGGTCGTGCTGGCGCGGCTCGCCCGGGCCACGGGCGACGACCCGGCCGCGCTCGGCTTCTACCAGCGCGCGGCCGCGGTCAAGGACGACCCGGCGGTCGCGCTCGAGCTCGGCGGGCTCTACCGCACGGCCGGCAAGACCGCCGAGGCCCGCGCCGCGTACACCCAGGCGATCGCGGCCGGCGCCAGCAAGCCGGTGCGGATGAAGGCGCTGCGCGCGCTCGCCGATCTCGCGCTGGCGGCCAAGGACATCGAGGGCGCCCGTCGCTTCTTCGAGCAGTACATCGCGCTCGATCCCGGCAACGGGCAGCTCCGCCTCGAGCTCGGCGACGCGCTGGCCCAGGCCGGCAAGCACGACGACGCGATCGCGGTCTACCTCGACGCCGAGAAGAAGCTCGGCGGTGATCCGGCGCGGCGGGTCGAGGTGGTCGCGCGCATCGGCGCCGCCCAGGAGGGCAAGGGCGACGACCTGGCGGCGGTCGAGAGCTACCGGCGCGCGATCAAGCTGGTGCCGAGGGGCTACTACCTCGAAGTCGAGCTCACCGCGCGCATCATCGACATGTACCGGCGCAAGCAGACCTTGCCCGAGCTGCTCGCGGTCTACGAGAAGGAGTGGGCCGAGGGCCGCCGCGGCCACTTCGAGTGGGACACGCTGGCCCGCCTCTACGAGGAGACCGGCGATCAGGACAAGGCGGTGCTCGCCTACAAGAGGGCGGTCGCCAAGGCGCCGTTCGAGCTCGAGACCCAGCGCCGGCTGATCCAGCTGCTCGAGGCGCTGGGCCGCGACAAGGAGGCGCTGGCCCAGTACGAGGTGGTCGCGCGCGAGGCGCCCGGCGAGGCCCGGTTCCAGCTCGAGCTGGCCGAGCGCTACATGCGCGCCGGCGATCAGAAGCGCGCGCTCGACGCGGTCCGCAAGCTCGAGTCGCGCTTCCCGGGCGACGCCGGCGTGCAGTCGGCGATCGCCGACATGTACACGCGGTGGGGCCGCGAGGATCAGGCGCTGGCCGCGTTCGAACGGCTGGCGCGGCTCGAGCCCGACGAGCCGGCGCACCTGGTCACGCTCGGCGAGCAGTACCACCAGCGCGGTCAGAAGGACAAAGCGATGGCGACCTGGAAGCGGATCGCGAACACGCGCTCCGCCGCCGCGTACGCCAAGCTCGGCGACGTGCTCGCCGAGCACGACGCGCCCGCCGAGGGCCTGGTCTACTACGCGAAGGCGCTCAAGCTCGAGCCGGCCAGCGCCGAGCTCTACCGCGGCCGCGCCCAGATCCACGAACGCCAGAAGAGCTTCGCCGAGGCGGTCGCCGACTGGGAAAAGGCGCTGGCGCTCTGGACCAAGCCGAGCGACCGCACCGCCCGCCGCGAGGGCCGGCGTCGCATCGTCAACCTGCTGCCGCGCTGGGAGGGCGGCCGCAAGGAGGCCGAGTACTTCGACCGCTGGAAGCGCGGCTTCCTCAAGACGCCGCCCGACCTCGAGGCCGGCTACTACCTGGTCGAGTATTACGGCCGTCGCCCGCAGCAGGGCCAGCCGCGGGCGACGCTCGAGCGCATCCTCGAGGTCACCCCCGACGACCAGGACTCGATGCAGGACCTGGTCAAGGTCTACCGCGGGCTGCGCGAGTTCGATCGCGCGGTCGAGTTGCTGCTCAAGCTCGCCGAGCAGAACCCCACCCGCGAGCGCGAGGTCTACAGCCAGATCGCCGAGATCAAGACCGAGGCCGGCCACGGCGACGAGGCGATCGCGTGGGCGCAGAAGGCGCTGGCCAAGAGCCCCAACGATCCGGTCGCGTACGAGCGGCTGGCCGAGCGCTACGAGGATCTCAAGCAGTTCGACCTGGCGGCCGCCGCCTATCAGCGCGTGATCGAGCTCGACGCGCGCAACTTCAAGGCGTACTTCGCCCTCGCCTCGCTGCACGAGTTCGACGCCCGCTACCGGCAGGCGATCGAACTCTACTTGCGCATCTTGCGCCAGGCCACCGACGACGACCAGCTGGTCCGCGCTGCCGGCAAGGCCTTCATCCTCGAGGAGGCCGAGGGCTCGCTCGGCGAGCTCGAGCGGGTGATCGCGCCGCTGTCGACCATCCTGTCGCACAAGCCGGTGTACCGGCGGATCCTGGTCAGCCTGTACGAGCGCTACGTGCCGACCCTGGTCGCGCGGACCCACCACGGCCCGCCCGAGGGGCGCG
Organism: Kofleriaceae bacterium; assembly: GCA_046597055.1. Classification (GTDB taxonomy): domain Bacteria; phylum Myxococcota_A; class Polyangia; order Haliangiales; family Haliangiaceae; genus UBA2376. The sequence continues at coordinate 39,934 of JBKJLC010000301.1, forward strand.
CCGCCGCCGCCGCCGAGCTCGAGCGGCTCGGCAAGGGCGGCATGAAGGCGCTGCTCGACGCGCTCGGCGACGACAAGGACCCCGGCCAGCGGGCGGTGGCGGTCAAGGTGCTCGGCCACCTCGGCAACCGGGCCGCGGCGGTGCCGCTGGTCCGAGTCGCCAAGGAAGAGCCGCCACCGATCGACCCGACCGCGCCCCGCCAGCTCGGCACCCTGACCCAGTCGCTCGATCTCGAGGCGCGGGTGAAGGCGCTGGTCGCGGCCGGCCGCCTCGGCGAGCCGCGGGTGGTCCCCGAGGTGCTGCCGCTGGCGCGCCACGGCGAGGTCGCGCTGCGCGAGGCGGCGGTGTTCACGCTGGCCCGCACCCGCGACGCCCGCGCGGTGCCGGCGCTCGCGGATGCGCTGGCCGATCGCCGGCCGTCGGTCGCGGCGCTCGCCTGCCTCGGGCTCGGCGGCATCGACGACGCCCGCGCCCGCACGCTGCTGCAGAAGACGCTGGCCGACGCCAGGACCCACGACCTGGTGCGCGCCGCGTGCGCGGCGGGCGCCGCGAGCCAGGGCGGGTCGGCGGTGCCGGCCCTGATCGGTGCCCTGGGCGACAACGCCGGCGAGACCCAGCGGATCGCGGCCTGGGCGCTCGGCCACCTCGGCGATCGCAAGGCCCTGCCGGCCCTGTACGGTGCGTACTTCCGGCGGGTCGGCCAGGATCGTTCGACCCTCGAGTGGGCGATCGCACGGGTCGCCGGGGCGCCGCCGGCGCCGCTGCCCGACCTCGCGGTCTATCCGATGCGCGCCGGCAAGCTCGACCTGACCGCGATGATGCGCGGCATTCCCGGCGAGCTGCCGGTCGCGCCGATCCCGCCCGCCGCGATCATCGGCCACGAGCCCGCGCTGGCCGCCGCGATCGACACCGCGCTCGCCGGCCATCGCGACGAGGCGCTGTCGGTGCTCGCCGACCTCGACAGCCGAGACGCCGGCCTCGGGCTCGGCGCGCTCACCACCGGCGAGGTGACGGCGGCGGCCGCGACCTCGCTCGACCGGATCGGCGCGTCGATCCTCGCCCGCGTGGTGGCCCGCGCCAAGGACGACGACGTGAAGGTCGCCGAGCGGGCGGTCGCGGTCGCCGCCAAGATCGGCGGCGCGCCCGCGGTCGCCGCGGTCCAGGCCGGCCTGGCCTCGAAGAGCCCGCTGGTGCGCACGACCGCGACCCACGCGATCGCCACCCTCGAGCGGCGCGGCGGCGTGCCGGCGGACCTGCGCGCGATGCTGGCCACCCGGCTCACCGCGACCGCCTGGGAAGATCGCCGGGACGCCGCCCAGACGCTCGGCGAGCTCGGCCCCCGCGCGACCGCCGCCGAGGTGACCGCGCTGGCGATCGCCACCCGTGATCGCTACTCGTACGTGCGTGACGCCGCGGTGGTGGCGCTCGGTCGCATCCGCGCGCCCGGCGGGCTCGACGCGCTGCTGGCGTCGAGCCGCGACGACGACTGGTGGGTTCGCGCCAGCGCCGCGACCGCCCTCCGGAGCGCGGGCGACTCCCGCGCCAGCGCCCGCGTGGCGGAGATGGCAAAGAGCGATCCCCGGCCCGAGGTCAGGGCCGCCGCGGCCGGTAAATAAGCGCGGTCGCCGAAAAAGACACGGTTTCGCAAGTTTGACGGGGATCGCCCGCGAGCCTATTCTCGTCAGGCATGGACGTTGGCCTGGTCTGCGACCAGTGCAGCACCCTGGCCCCGATGGGCACGCCCCGGTGTGCGCGTTGCGGGTCATCGCTGACACTCGACGAAGAGACGCGCATTGGCGGGCCGGCGCAGATCCGAGCGCCGGCGCAGCCCAACCTCGCCGCGGCCCAGCCGTGTCCCGAGTGCAGCGCACTGGTGACGCCTGGCCACCGCTTCTGCGGCGGTTGCGGCAACCGCATGGACGTCCCGCGCACGCGACCGGCCGACTCACAAGAGAAGTCGAGCCGACGCACCCAGTTCTTCGGCGCGATGCAGGCGGCGCGCGCCAAGCTCACGCTGATCCGCGGCGACGGGCTCGACGGCGTGTCGTTCACCCTGGCCGGCCAGGACCACCTCGCCGGCCGCATCGACTGCCCGATCCTCTTCCCGGAGGATCCCTTCCTGTCGCCGACCCACGCCAACTTCTTCTATCGCGACGGCCAGCTGGTGGTGCGCGACGAGTCCTCGCAGAACGGTGTGTTCGTGCGCATCCACGGCGGCGTCGACATCGCGCTCGGCACCCGCTTCCTGGTCGGCGAGCAGATGCTCGAGATCCAGCCGGTGCCGGCCACGCCCGACGAGGCGACCGAGGACGGCACCTACTTCTTCGCCAGCCCCCGCCGCGGCGCCGTGCTGCGCGTGGTCCAGACGTTGCGCGGTGGCGACACCGGCCTCGTTGTGTGCTCGACCGGCTCGACCGTCCGGGTCGGCCGCGAGGGCAACGACCTCGACTTCCCCGATGACCCGTTCATCTCGGGCCACCACGCGCAGGTCGGGTGGGACGGCATGCGGCTCATCCTCACCGACCTCGCCTCCAAGAACGGCACGTTCCTCCAGATCGCCCGCGAGCAACCGCTCGATCACGGCGACTACGTGTTCATGGGCCAGCAGCTCCTCCGCGTCGAGATCGTGTAGAGTTCGGCGCGTTCCAAGCACTTATTACTGCCGGGGTTTTTGAATGATCGTCTGCAATCGCTGCGGAAAAGAGAACCAGGACCATTACAAGTTCTGCCTCGGCTGTGGGGCCGAGCTCACCGCGTCCGGGAAGGGCGGCGGCGACGTTGCGATGATGAAGACGATGATGCAGGACACCTCGGGCCTGTCGCCGCTCCCCCGTCCGGGCGGCGGTCTGCCCGGTGTCGGTCCGGCCTCGGGTCCGCTTCCGGGGATGCCGGCCGCGCCCCCGCCGGGCTTTCCCGGGGCCGCGCCGCTGCCGGGCATGGGTCCCATGGGTCCGCCGCCCGGGATGAGCGGCCCGATGGGTCCCCCGCCCGGCATGGGCCCGATGGGTGGCGGGCCGCTCGGCGGCGCGTATCCCGGGCCGGGTCCGCTGCCGCCGCTCGGGGGCTCGCTCGGCCCGCCGCCGGGCCCCCCGCCCGGCCTCGGCATGGGCGGTCCCCTGCCCCCGCCAGGCATGAGCGGTCCGATGCCGCTCGGCGCGCCGCCGTCGGCGGGTCCGCCCTCTGGCCCGCCACCCGGCGTGCCCGGTGGCTTCCCGAGCGCAGCGCCGCAGGCGGTGAGCGGGCCGCGCCGCTGCCCGCAGTGCAGCTCCGACGTACCGCCCGGCTTCCGCTTCTGCGGCGCCTGCGGCTTCCGCATGGACGAGGCCTCGCAGCCGATGATCCAGATCGCGCAGCACGCGCCCAGCGGGCCCGCGCCGCGGCCGCAGCCGCAGCCACGCGCGCTCATGACGCTGATCCGCCCGGACGGCTCCGAGGGCGGCACCCACGAGCTGCGCCAGGGTGAGAACAAGATCGGCCGGACGTTCGGCTCGCTGTTCGAGACCGACGGCTACCTGTCGCCGGTCCATGCCGACCTCATCGTTGACCTCACCACGGCGACCGTGCGCGACCTCGACAGCCTCAACGGCGTGTTCGTGAAGATGACCGAGGAGGAGGAGATCCTGCCCGGTCAGATCCTGCGGATCGGCCAGGAGCTGCTCCGCCTCGACCTCATCAACCCGCCCGAGCCGATCGAGGACGGGACCGAGGTCATGGGCAGCCCCAACCCCGGCTACTGGGGCAAGGTCACGGTGATCATTGGGCGCGACGTCGACGGTGCGGCGTTCCCGCTGCTCGGCGATATCGTGACGCTCGGCCGCGAGCGCGGCGAGATCAACTTCCCCGACGATGGCTACGTGTCGGGGCTGCACGCGCGCATGACCATGCGTGAAGGCCGCGTCTACCTCGCCGATCTCGGCAGCTCGAACGGGACCTTCGTGAAGGTCGCGGGCGAACGCGGCCTGGTCAACGAGTCGTTCGTCCTGATGGGCCAGCAGCTCTTCCGGCTCAACCTCACCGCCGGCTGACGCCGATCGCGGAGCGGCTGGACGCCCCGCGCTTGCCGCATCACATGTGAGCGAAAGCGCGCTCGTTTGCCGAAACCTGCGCGGCGCCAGACGGGCACCCACCGCGCCCGGTCAGGGCTTCTTGCCGCCGAGGTCCTTCACGTTGACGTCCTCTTTCTGGACGAACGTGAAGCCATTCTTGTACGGGTGCTCGCCGCCAGGCTCGAACACCACCAGCACGTCGACCGGCCCCAGCTTGCCGCCCGGCGCCTGGACGATGATCTCGTCGTTGCCAATGCGGGTCACCGTGCCAGCCGCTCCGCCGAAGTAGACCTTCACGTTGCGCGTGACGGTCCGGAAGCCCTGGCCGTGGATGGCGACCGTCTGGCCGCCTTCGATATCGCCAGTCTGCGGCTCGATGCCGGTGACCTTCAGCGAGCCATCGTTTCCGCACGCCGCGAGGCCAAGCCCGAGCAGCACCGCAAGCATCGATGCCTTCATCGGACCAGGCTACCGCGGTGTCGCACCGGCCAGCAAGGACAGCTCACATCATGTCCTTGCGCTGCAGGGCGCGGCGCATCTTTTCCAGCGCCTGCTCCTGGAGCTGCCGGATCCGCTCGCGCGACAGATTGTACTTCTCCCCGATCTCCTTGAGCGTGAGCTCGTGCTCGGTCTCGAGCCCGAACCGCTGCCGCAGGATGTCAGCTTCGATCGGGCGCAGCTCGCCCAGCACGGTCTTGATCTCGCTGGTCAGCGCGGCCAGCTCGAGGTCGGCGGTCGGCGAGACCTCCTCCCGGTCGGGGTCCTCCAGGATCTCACCAAGGTTGCGGCCGTCCTCGTCACCGACCGGGCGGTCGATCGAGATCGACTGCTCGAGCACCCAGCGCCGCATGTTCTCGACCTTGTCGGCCGGCATCCCGGTGGTCTCGGCGAGCTCGGCGGTGGTCGGCTGACGGCCGAGCTTGGCGGTGAGCTCGCGCCGGGCCTTGGTCAGGCGGTGGTGCGCGTCGATCATGTGGACCGGCAGCCGGATCTCGCGCCCCTTGTCGGCCAGGGCCCGGCTGATGGCATGACGGATCCACCAGCTCGCGTAGGTGGAGAAGCGGAAGCCGCGACGGTAGTCGTAGCGCTCGACCGCCTTGATGAGGCCGAGGTTACCCTCCTGGATCAGATCGGCGAGCGACATGCGGCCGTGGTTGAATCGGCGGGCGATGCTGATCACCAGGCGCAGGTTGGCCTTCACGAAGTCGTTGCGGGCCGAGGCCGCGCCGCGGGCCGCGCTCTCGACCCGACGCAGCCACTCGGTGAACGCGCGCGAGCCCTTGATCGTGCGCGCCACCGGCAGGTAGCCGCGCTCGACCCGATCGACCCCGCCCAGCGCGGCGTCGACGAACAGCCGGTCTGCGTCGACCTCGCGCAGCTTGGTCGCGCAGCGGGTGACCGCCTTGTCGTAGCGCGCGCCGGCCGGCTTGGGCTCGGCCGCGATCTTGCGCATCGCCTTCACCTCGGCGAGGCCCGGCGCCAGCGCCTCGACCGCGTCGAGCACCACCGCCACCATCCCGGGATAGCCGAGCAGCTCGCTCCACACCGCCTGCTCGAGCGCCTCGATCGTCTGGGCGGCGGTGAACTCCTCCTCCGGTCGCAGCACGTGCAGCGACGCCATGTCGCGGAAGTACATCGTCAGGTAGCCCGACCCGTCGGTCTTGCTCGCCTTGCTGGCGCGCGCCGGGGTCGCGCGGGCGACCGGCTCGGCATCGGGGTCGGTATCGTTCGCGGGCGCATGCTGGGCCCGCTCGCGGTTCTTGGCCGCCATGCGGACCGCCCGCGGTGCGACTGCCCGCCGAGCGGCGGCAGACGGTCCCAGCTTGGCGTTCACAGAAACGGCAGCGCTGATCTTCACGGGCAATCCTCCTGGCCGGGTCGGCCGGCACGTACTGAGACGTCGGGGCGGGCGAAATGTTTTGCTGGAGTGCGAATCACCACCACGCCGCGTGCGCTCCCAACTGCTACCCCTGAGCGCGCTCCTCTATTCCAGGGACACCGGCGCAGCCGCGGTTGCGCACGGCAAACGTGATCGCGCTCGCAAGTTGCGGATCACCTGGGCCCGCGCACCTAGCAGAGTAGGCGGGGCCGATGTAGGCGACCGGGGTCGGGCCGGGTCGTCGTCACGCCGACACCGTCGGCACGACGGCAAACTACGTCAGAGTCTTGCTAGCGTCGCCACCGTGGCGCCGCTCGGCGACCACGATGATCTCGCGGGACCGGTTCCCAAGGAACCGGCCGCGGGTCGCCATGCTGCCCGACACCTCGAGCACGCGGAACCCGGCTGCGTGAAGCAGCTTCCCGATCTCGTGCAGCGAGTAGACGCGCACCGAGATCTCCTGCTCGACCTGACGGCCGTCGTCGAACACGACCGATCGCTTCGACTGCACGCGCGACGAGAAGTAGTTGAACTCGACCTCTTCCAGGACCACGCAGCCGTCGCCCTCCCACCACACACGGGTCGGGAGATCTCCGATCACGTAGTCGCGGTTGAGCACCTCGAGCATGATCTTGGCGCCGGGCTTGAGCGCCTTCGCGACCAGCGTCGCCGTCTTCTTGTTGGTCTCGTCGTCGAAGTAGCCGAAGGTCGAGAACAGGCAGTACGCCCCGTCGAACTGGGCGTCGAAGTCCATCTCGCGCATGTCGGCGTGGACGAAGTTGATGTCGAGCCCCCGGCGCTGGGCCTCGTCGGCGCCGCGCAGCAGCAGCGGCAGCGACAGATCGACGCCGACCACGTGGAAGCCGCGAGCCGCGAGCTCCATCGCGTGTCGGCCGTAGCCGCAGCCGACGTCGAGCACCGAGGCGCCCGGCTGGACGCCGAGCGACTCGATCACCATGAGCGCCTCGGCCTGGGTCGCCTGCGGGGTCAGGAACGGCAACGTCCGCAGGTAGTCCTCGTCGAAGACCTCCTCGAACCACGGCTTGCCGCGCCGCTTCTTGCGGGTCTCGGCGTCGGCCGGCGACGCGGCCGCCGCCGCCGCGGCCGCCGCGCGGGTCGCCGAGCGCTTGGCAGCCGGGGCCGCCGGCGGTGGCGTCGGTGGCTTGTGACCGGCCGGGGCCGCGGCCGGGACCGGCGGCGCCGCGGCCACCGCGGGGGCCCGCGCCAGCTCCTCGTCGTCGACGATCTCCTCGGCGAGGATCTCGCCGGAGTCACTGGCGTCCGCGGGTGCGACCACCTCGTGAACGTCGTTGTCCGCGAGCGTGTGGGGATCGGCGGTGCGGGCGCGACCGGCGACCGCCGGCGCGTTGGCGGGCGGCGGATTGGGCGCCAGGCGCGGCGGCGGCGTCATCTCGAGCAGCTCCTCGAGATCGTCCTCGGACAGCGCGACGGTGTGGGCGCGGTTCTGGGGTGCGCGGATGACGCCATCTTCGCGGTCGGCCTCGCGATCGGTGGTGGCGCGACCGCTGTCGTCGAGCAGGTCCGACACCTCCTCGGGGACCGCCGCCGGTGTCGGGATTGCCTCGGTGCGGAACGTGACCCGGACCGGCGGCGCGGCCGGCGGCACGGTGCTCGCCCGCACCCGCGGCGGCGGGATCACCGGGGCGACCAGCTGGGCCGGCTCGCCGTGCCCGTTGGCGCCGTTGTCGTCATCCTCGTCGTCGTCGACCTCGATCTCGACCGCCTCGTTGGTGCCGGAGATCACGTCGCCACCGTCGTCGGCGCCCGGATCAGGATCGGTCAGGCCGAGCGCCTCGAGGCTCATCGCCGCCATCTGGCGGGTGCGCCCGTCGGCCACGACATCTTCGACCAGCCCGCTGCTCACCAGCGAGTGGGCACCGGACATCGAGCCCGCAGCCACCTCGGCCTGCCCCGCGGGGGGCTGACCGTGCGCCGCCGCGATGGTGGTCAGATCTTCGAGGTCGTCGACGTCGGACAGGTCGTCGACGCGCATGCGCTGCGAGGACGACGGATCGTCATTGAAGGCGTAGGCGATCGACACGGCGAGCGCTGGATCCTCGGGCACCGGCGCGATGACCTCCTGAGACCCGGCCCGCCGCGGCACGTTGTCGGAGGGGATCCGCAGCCCGGCACCACGCCGGCGTCGGCGCCGGCGCTCGGCCGTGGTCATCCCCTCCTCCATCTCGGAGGCGGCGTCGTCGTCGCTCTTGCTCAACGCATGCCTCCCGGGCCGCGCGCCGCGGGCGCGGCGGTCAGTGACTGGCCGCACATCACGACGGTGTCGTCCGCCAGCGGCAGGAGGGTCGGCGCGCCCGGCGGCAGCGCCAGGACGACCGTCGAGCCGAGCAGGAACGCGCCGACCTCGTCGCCGCGCTGGAGCTTGCCGGGCTGGGTGGCGTGGCGAGGCTCGCCGCCGCCGCGCCAGACCCGCGTGTCCTCGCCGAGATGCGTGAGCCAGATGTTGCCGACCGCGGTGGCGCTGACCATCACGATCGCGGCCGGCCCCCACCGGGTCTTGAGCTCGATCACGACCCGCTCGTTGACCGCGAGCAGGCGATCGACGTTGCGCGCGAACGGCCGGCTCACCGGCCAGCGCTGACCGGGGACGTAGTGGTAGCCGACCAGCTCGGCGTCGAACGGCGTGTGGACCCGGTGGTAGTCACGCGGGGACAGGTAGACGGTCAGGAACTGACCGCCCGCCATCGAGCCGGCGAGACTCGGGACGGTCAGCAGCTCGGCGAGGCTGTAGTCGCGACCCTTGGCCTGGATCAGCATGCCGTCGACGATCGGCCCGACCGCCGCGACCGCGCCATCGCACGGCGAGACCACGGGCGCGTCGGCGACCGGCCGGGCCCCCGGCCGGAGGGTCCGTGCGAAGAAGTCACCGAAGCTCGGATACTCCGACAGGTCGGCGCCGACCTCGTCGAGGCGCGCGTCGACCGCGCGAGCAAACGCAGTGTAGAGCCGCTCGCGCAGGAGACGCGGGACATGCCGGCGCGCTCCCCACCCCACGAGCGTGGAGTAGAGCCCGGTCGGCGCCCAGCGAAGGGTGTCGACGGTGAAGCGTTCAGCGATCTGGGTCAGGTTCACGCGGCGATGGTCCCCGAATGGGCCGCTCCCCTGGAAACCTGAAGAGTATAGGCCACGTGCAAGACGCGGCACAAGGCCTGCCGGAACCGCGCAGATTTGGCCCCGGTCCGAAACGCCGAACGGCGTCGCCGACCTACATCGGGACGCCGCTATCCGGCCTGGAACGCTGCTACGGAGCGATCAGCAGTCGTAATAGAGGTAGAACTCGGAGGGGTGCGGCCGCAGCCGGATGTGGTCGATCTCGTTCTCGTGCTTGTAGGCGATCCACGTATCGAGGAGATCGGTGGAGAACACGTCGCCCTTGAGCAGGAAGGCGTGGTCGGCCCGCAGCGCGGCGAGCGACTGGTCGAGTGAGCCCGGCGCGGTCGGGACCTCGGCCAGCTCCTCGGGCGACAGCGAGTAGAGGTCCTTGTCGAACGGCTCGCCCGGGTGGATGCGGTTCTCGACGCCGTCGAGCCCGGCCAGCAGCATCGCCGCGAAGGCGAGGTACGGGTTGCAGCTCGGGTCGGGCGACCGCAGCTCGAGGCGCTTGGCCTTGGGCGACGGCGAGTACATCGGGATGCGGATCGACGCCGACCGGTTGCGCGCCGAGTACGCCAGGTTGACCGGCGCCTCGTAGCCCGGGACCAGGCGGCGATAGCTGTTGGTGGTCGGGTTGGCGAACGCGCAGATCGCGCCGGCGTGCTTGAGCAGCCCGCCGATGTAGTAGAGCGCCATGTCCGACAGCCCTGCATAGCCGTCGCCCGCGAAGAGCGGCTTGCCACCCTTCCACAGCGACTGATGCGTGTGCATGCCGCTGCCGTTGTCGCCGAAGAGCGGCTTCGGCATGAACGTCGCCGTCTTGCCGTGCTGCTTGGAGACGTTCTTGACGATGTGCTTGTACCACATGACCTGGTCGGCCATCTTGACAAGCTCGTCGTACTTCATGTCGATCTCGCACTGCCCCGCGGTCGCCACCTCGTGGTGGTGCGTCTCGACCTCGATGCCGACCGCCTGCATGGTCAGCACCATGAGGGTCCGGATGTCGGTCAGGGTGTCGACCGGCGCGGTCGGGAAGTAGCCGCCCTTGACCCGCGGCTTGTAGCCGAGGTTGCCGCCGGGCTCGGTGCGGTTGGTGTTCCAGGCGCCCTCGATCGAGTCGACCAGGTACGAGGACTGGTTCATCCCCTCCTGATAGCGGACCTCGTCGAACACGAAGAACTCGGCCTCGGGGCCGAAGTACGCCTTGTCGGCGAGCCCGGTCGACTCGAGGTAGCGGACCGCGCGCTTCGCCAGGCTGCGCGGGCAGCGGCTGTACGGCTCGCGGGTGATCGGATCGACCGCGTCGCAGATCAACGACAGGGTCGGCGTGGCCAGGAACGGCTCGATGACGCCGGTCGTGCCGTCCGGGATCATCAGCATGTCGGACGAGTTGATCGCCTTCCAGCCGCGGATCGACGAGCCGTCGAAGCCGAACCCGTTCTCGAGGCCATCCTCGAGTCGTTCGATCGGATAGGTGATGTGCTGCCAGGTGCCGAGGAAATCGACGAACTTGCAGTCGATCATCTTCGCGCCGTGCTTGGCGGAGTAATCCTTGAGGGCTTTCGCGTCCATGGTCTTCGTTGATCTCCTGGTGGTCCGCAGTCGGCTGGGGCTAGGTGTTAGTTCGGGCGTGACGGGGTGCGTGGCAACGGGCGCGGATCAGATCGCGTCTTCGCCGGTCTCACCGGTGCGGATGCGGATGACCTCGTCGACCGGCGTGACGAAGATCTTGCCGTCGCCGATGCGGCCGGTGCGGGCGGCCTCGGTGATGGTCGCGACGACCTGGCGGACCGCGTCGTCGGTGACGATGATCTCGAGCTTCACCTTCGGCACGAAGTCGACCACGTAGGCAGAGCCTCGATAGACCTCCTTCTTGCCACCCGTACGCCCGAAGCCCTTCACCTCGGTGACAGTCATTCCGTGCACGCCGATCTCGGCGAGCGCCTCTTTGACCTCGTCGAGCTTGAACGGCTTGATGATCGCCTCGACCTTCTTCATGGGTCGAACCGTACCCGGCTGATGTTTCCGGGAGGTTTCAGGCTCGCATATTCCTCCCCGCGGCCGTTGCGGGAGGCATGTTCCGGAGGCGCGCGATCAGTTCCGCATGCGGGCGCGGAAGCGATCGATCTTCTTGTCGAACGCGACTCGCTTCTCGGGAGTCGACAGGTAGCCGACCATGCTCGCGACGTCGGTCCACTCGCTCTCGAGGCGCGAGCCCATGCGCTTGCTGTACGCCTTGTACTCGCGGGTCGCGGCCTGGAACTTCGCGCGCAGGCTGGCGGCGTCGGGCGCGGTGGCGATCGGCTCGACCTGCTTGGGCGCGCGCTCGACCGGCCGACGGGTGACCGCCGCGGTCGGCTTGCTCGGGCGCTCCCGGCCGGGCGTCGGGACCACCGCGACCGCCATCTCGATCTCCGGCTCCGGAGCCGGCTCGATCGCCGGCACCGGGGTGACCGTGGGCGCGGGCGCCGGCGCGGTGACCGCGGGAATCGCGGCCGGCGCGGCGACGGGCGGGCGGGCGTCGCTGCGGGTGAGCGCGATCGCCAGGCCGACCGCGAGGCCGGCCGTGCCGAACAGGACGATCGCGCCGACGTTGCGGCGGCGGCGCCGGCGGGCCCGCGCGGTGGCGTCGTCACCGGTGATGCCGGCGACCACGACGGTCTGGCGGGCCGACCGCCGGCCCAGGCGCGGGATCATCTGGGTCGGCGGCTGGTAGAGGGGCATGTTCGCCAGCGCGAACGACACCGTCGCCACCGACTGGGTGGTCAGCTGCTGCTCGAAGTCGGCGAGGTGCGCGGCCGCGGCCCGGTCGAGCAACTCGCGCTGCTGCACCATCTCGGCGGCGAACAGCTCGCGCAGGAACAGGCCGAGATGATCGGTCGACAGGGTCGGGTTGAGCGCCACCAGCGCGGCCTGGATCGCGTCGCGCAGCTCGGCCGCGGTCTGGAAGCGATCCTCGGGCTTGGGCCGCAGGGTGCGGGCGACCAGCGGGTCGAACGCCTTGAGCGTGAGGTCGTGCTGCGACGGCAGGCGGTGCTCGCCCTTGACGACCAGGCGGGCGAGCGCGCGGTAGTCCGGGTTGTCGCTGACCTCGTAGAGCCGCTCGCCGGTGAGCAGCTCGTAGAGCACGACGCCGGTCGCGTAGATGTCGGTGCGGGCGTCGACCACGCCGCCGCGCACGAGCTGCTCGGGCGCCATGTAACCGAACTTGCCGAAGCCCATCTTGGGATCGGTCGCGGTCGCGCGCATCGCGCTCTTGGCGATGCCGAAGTCGATGATCTTGGTCTCGCCCTCGAACGACACGACCACGTTGGGCGGCGAGATGTCGCAATGGACCAGCTGCAGCGACGCGCCGTCGGGGCTGGTCCGACGGTGGGCGTAGGCGAGGCCGTTGGCCATCTCGCGGGCAACGAACAGGGCCAGGTCGGCCGGGACCCGGCGGTGCTGGCGCTGCAGGATAGTGAGGATGCGGCGCAGATCCCGGCCCTCGACGTACTCGAGCGCCAGGAAGTATTCGTCGCCGACCCGCCCGACCTCGAAGACCTGGGCGACGTTGACGTGCTGCAGCTTGATCGCGACCTGGGCCTCGTCGATGAAGCGCGAGATGAACTGCTCGTCCTCCGACAGGCTCGGCAGCACCTTCTTGATCACGCACAGCTTCTCGAACCCGGCCAGGCCGTGCTTGGCGAGGAAGATCTCGCCCATGCCGCCCCGCGACAGGCGCTGGATCAGCAGGTAGCGGCCGAACACCGCGGGCAAGCCGGGATCGATCGCCCGCGGCCCGGTGGCGTCGACCGAGCCCTCGCTGGAGGTTCCCGAGGTGTGGAGGCTGGGGGCGGCGACGGACATTCGCGAACGGGCGATGGGACCCGAGGCGCCCAAGTTTGCCAGAGCCGCCGGCCCGGCGGGAAGGAATCCGCCATCGACCTGGCAGGTTCCGGGGGCTTTCGCATACCTACGCAGCGGCGAGGTCGTGATAGCGTCTCGCCCGTGCGAGGCTCCGCCGGGTTCCTGGTGCTCTGCACCGCCGCTGCGTGCGGGTCCGGTTCGGTCGAGGTCGTCCTCGACCGGCCCCGGGCCGCCGAGGCGCAGCTCGAGCCGGCGGCGACCGTGGTCCTGCGCGCCGAGCGGTTCGATGCCGACGACGTCGTGCTGACCGCCACCGTGAACGACGACGCGGTGAGCTTCGGCGACCTGCCGCTCGGCGACTATCACGCGATGTCGGTCGAGCTGTTCGGCCCGACCGGCGCCAGCGTGGGCTACGGACGGGCCAGCGAGCCGGTCGACGTCACCTTCGAGGGCAACCAGGTCGTGCACGTGCCGATCCGACGGCCGCGCGTGTACCTGGCGGGTCCGTCCCCAGGCCGGATGATCGAGGCCCCGCTGGTCGCGCCCGCGGCGCGGCTGATCCGCATGGATCGCGGCGGGGCCGGCCTCGACGTCGACGTGGTCAATCTGCCGGCCGCGACCGCGCTGATCGCGGCGGCCGGGCCCGACATGTTCGTGGCCGCGGGCGGGCGCGTGTTCCGGCTCGACAGCTCGACCGACACGTTCGACATGTCGCCGATGGTCGATGTGGGGGCGGAGATTCGCGACCTGGCCGGGACCGCCGACGGCATGTACCTGGTCGCGGGCAGCGACAGCGGTCTGCACGTGATCGACGTGGTCGCGCGCTCGGTCGGAACCCTGAGCCCGGGTGGCCCGGTCGACGCGGTCGCCACCGCGATCGGCCCCGGCGGTCAGGTGATCGCGATCGCGCTGCTCGGCGGCGTACGTCCGCCGATGTCGTGCACCGGCGCCGCGTCGCGGCTGTTCGTGTCGGGGCTCGGCGACAGCGAGACCGCAGGCCGCACGATCGATCTGGGCGGCGGCGTCTCCGACATCGCGGCGGCGCCGGGCCGGCCCCTGGTGGTCGCGGCCGACTACTGTCGCGATCGGGTGACCGTGGTCGACCTGACCACCGACGCGGTGTGGGGCACGGTCGAGGGCGTCAAGTCGCCGACCGCGGTGACCGCCACCGACACCCAGGCGTGGGCGGTGGGCTCGATCCCGGGCATCGTGGCGAATCCCGCCACCATCGAGGAGAACGTCGACCGCGGCGCCCATCACCAGCTCGTCGTGATGGACATGACCGGCGCGACGGTGACCGGACGGACCACCGATCTGCCGGAGATCGCGCAGCTCATCATCCCGTCGGACGACCCGGGCGCTTCGCTGGCGCAGAACGCGCGGGCCAAGCGCGCGACCGCGTCGGCGCTGTCGCTGTCGGCGCGGGGCGATCAGCTGCTCTTGTCGAGCAACGCCGTCCACCGGGTGCAGCAGGTCACGATCACCGACAGCATCTTCGGCGTGCAGGGGGTGTTCCCGCCGATGACCGTCCACACCAGCCAGCAGTACGTGATCTCGACCTCGACCGGCGCGACCGAGCAGATGATCGCGACCCGCTGCAAGGTGTGCACCGCCGACAGCCACACCGCGGGCCTCGACTTCGGCGAGGGCTGCGGCGCCAACCCGCAGGAGTGGGGCTACGCGATGTGGGGATGCGCGCCTTCGGGCAGCGTCATGGGCGTGGTCGGCGTGGACTTCGAGGCGGGAGCCAGCGCGGCCCTGTACGGACGACCGTGACCCTGAGCGGCCGCGCGCTGGCCGGCCTCGGGTGCCTGGCGATCATCGTGAGCAGCGGCGGGCCGGCGCGGGCCGACGACCCGAAGCGCGCGGTCGCGGTGCTCGAGTTCCGCAACGACTCGTCGGCCCTGCCCGCGGTCGGGACCAAGTTCGTGGCGGCGCTGGCGACCCGGACCTCGCTGAAGGTGCTCGGCGACGATCAGGCCCGGCAGCGCTACGGCAGCGGGCTCGACGGCGACGTCGTGAAGTGCGACGGCGACGCGCAGTGCATCGGCGCCATCGGCAAGCGCCTCGGCGTTGCCGAGGTCGTGCTGGTCGGCGTCAGCGAGCTGGGCGACGTGATCCTCTCGGTCCAGCGGGTGGAGAGCGGCAGCGGCAAGGTGCTCGGCCGGCTCGCCGAGGCGCTCGCCGCCGACGCCGACCCCGTGGAGGGCGAGCTGGTGGGGTATCTCGAGCGAGTGCTGCCGCCCGAAGACTTCGTCCGGTTCGGCATGATCGCGATCAAGGTCAACGTGGCCGGCGCCGACATCACGGTCGGGGGTCAGCGCCGCGGCACCTCGCCGCTCGCCGCGATCCGGTTGCCGGCGCCGTCGCGCTACGACATCGACGTGCGCAAGGCCGGCTATCAGCCGTTTCACGCCGAGGTCCGGGTGCCGCCTGATGGCGAGATCAACGTGATCGCACAGCTGATCCGGCCCGGCCAGGGCGGCGGCAGCGGCGCCTGGTACACGCGGTGGTGGGTGTCGGCCGCGGCCGGGGTGGTCGTGGTCGGCGCCGTGACGACCGGCTTCGTGCTGACCCGCGATCGCGACAGCGTGCCGGCCGGCGGCCACTTCGAGTAGAGCCGCGGCGCCTCGGCTCGGATCAGTACGTCGCGAGCATGCGCTTGAGCAGCAGGCTGACGCGAACCGGGCGGGGGCGCTCGCTGGGCGCGACCTGCGCGGCAGCCTGGGCCGGGGCGACGTCCAGTGTCGCGACGATGTCGGCCGGGTCGACGGGGATGGGCGGAGGCACGGGAGGGCGACTCATGACCGGACGAGAAGCATCGACCGTGCCGACATGTGCATTCGCACCCTTGCGTCGCTCGCGTGCGGCGCTCGCGCACGGTGGGCGACGACGCTCGCGTTCATGCGCGTCTCCCTGAGCAGTTCCTGGCTGGCCGGTCGCTTGCACCATGTCGCGACATGCGATGGGACCGATCTCACAACAGCCCGAACCTCGAAGACCGACGCGGCATGGGCCCGGCCCGGGGGGTCGGCGGCATGGGCGGCATGAACGTCCTCGGCATCATCTCGATGCTGTCGCGCTTCGGCTGGAAAGGGATCCTGATCGGGATCGTCATCGCCGGCTTCCTGATGTTCGGCGGTGGCAACCTGTGCGCCGGCGGCGGCGGTGGCTCCCAGGCGGTGGGCCCCCAAAAGACCACGCCCGCGCAGGACGAGCAGGCGAAGTTCGTCGGCTACGTCTTCGATGACATCCAGGACAGCTGGGCCAAGGCGCGACCGGGCTACCAGCCGGCGAAGATCATCGTGTTCACCGGCGCGGTCGAGTCCGCCTGTGGCACGACCTCGTCGGCCGTCGGTCCGTTCTATTGCCCGACCGATCAGCGCGTGTACATCGATCTGCAGTTCTACAGCGAGCTGTCGAAGCGCTTCGGGGCCCCTGGCGACTTCGCGCAGGCCTACGTGATCGCCCACGAGATCGGCCACCACCTGCAGCAGCAGGCGGGCGTGCTCGGCGGCGGCGCGAGCGATGCGATCGCGGTCGAGCTGCAGGCCGATTGCCTGGCCGGCGTCTGGGGCAAATCGGCCGAGGCCCGCGGCAAGCTCGAAATCGGCGACGTCGACGAGGCGCTCGGCGCGGCCTCGGCCATTGGCGACGACAAGATCCAGCAGAAGACCCAGGGCCGGATCCAGCCCGAGACCTGGACCCACGGCTCCGCTGCCCAGCGCAGCGCGGCCTGGCGAAAGGGCTACAAGGGCGGGACGGCCGAGACCTGCGGGCTGTGAGCCCCTCGGGGCCCGGCCAGGGGTGCTAGGGTCCCCGCCGTCATGCGCCCACGCTCGGCTCGCTTCGTTATCTCCGCGTCGCGTCCCGAAGAGTTCCCGACCGCCGACCTGCCCGAGGTCGCGTTCGCCGGCCGCAGCAACGTCGGCAAGTCCTCGCTGATCAACACGCTGGCTGGGACCGAAGGGCTGGCGCGCACCTCGCGCACCCCGGGTCGGACCCGGCTGCTCAACTGGTTCCGGATCGACCCGATGAAGGGCAAGCCGCTCTACTTCGTCGACCTGCCCGGCTACGGCTACGCAGCGGTCGATCGCGGCATGCGCGAGTCGTGGCGTCCCCTGATGGAGCGCTACCTGTCCGACCGCCCGGCCCTGCGCGCGGTCGTGCTGCTGATCGACATCCGGCGCGGCCCCGAGGACGAGGAGCTCGACTTCGCGCCGTGGCTGATGGAGCGCGGCATCACCGTCATCCCGGTGATCACCAAGGTCGACAAGCTGGGCAAGGCGCAGCGGCTGCCGATCGCGAGCAGGGTCCGCAAGGAGCTCGGGCTCAAGCGCGATCCGGTGCTGTTCTCGGCCAGCGAGGGCCTGGGCATCGACGAGCTGTGGCGTCCGATCCTGCGGGCGGTCGAGACCCCGGCATGACCCTGGTCGTCGTCGCGGCGACCGCCGACGACCTCGACGCCATCGACGAGATCTCGCGCCACTCGTTCCGCGCGCCGTGGCCGCGCCGCATGTTCGAGGAGGAGCTCGAGCGCCCGCACGGCCGCCTCGACGTCGCGCGCGACGGCCACCGCGTGCTCGGCTACGTGAACTACTGGCTGGTGGTCGACGAGCTGCACCTGCTGGCGATCGCGACTCACCCCGACGTCCGGCGCGGCGGAGTTGGCGCCGTGATGATGGAGCGCGTGCTGAGCTGCGCCGCCACGGGCGGTAGCCGCCTGATCACGCTCGAGGTGCGGGCCGGCAACCAGCCCGCCCGCCGGCTCTACGACCGGTTCGGCTTCGGCGTGGTGAGCCTTCGTCGCGGCTACTACGGCGACGACGGAGAGGACGCCGTGGTGATGACCCGCACGCTGTGAGCCGCGTGCGGATCACGCCGCTCAGTGCGCCCGCCCGAACAGCTCCACCGGCCGCAGCCGGGTCGACGCCGCGGCATGACAGCGGGCGCACACCGCCGCCCGGACCGCCGGCACCGCCACGTCGACCAGCCCCAGCGCCCGCGCCAGCACCGGATCGCGCATCAGATCATCGGTCGCGTAGTGCCCACCCGCCCCGTGGCACGCCTCGCACCCGACCTCCGCGAAGTACGACTTCCCGGCCGGGGCGTCGCCGGTCCCGTGACAGCCAAGGCAGCGCGCCGTCCCCGCGGTTCGCCCCAGGCGGGTGACCGAACGCGCGTGTGCGGTCGCCTGCCAGGCCGCGAGCTGGCTCGGATGGCACGTCCCGCAGGTCGCGCTGCCGACCCAGTCGCGGCGCGCGCCGGTGAGCACGGCGAGGCTGGCGAGCGAGACGGCAAGCACGACGAGGAGGCGGCGCATCGCGGGTCGCCCTATGGTACGTCTGGCAGGTGGCGAAGGTCATCGGGCTCACGGGGGGCATCGCCAGCGGCAAGAGCGCGGTCGCGGCCGAGCTGCGCGAACGCGGCGCGGCGGTGGTCGATGCCGATCAGATCGCGCGTCAGGTCGTCGAGCCGGGGCAGCCCGCGCTGGCCGAGCTGGTCGCCCGGTTCGGCTCCAGCATCGTCGCCACGGACGGGCGGCTCGACCGCAAGGCGCTGGCCGACAAGGTGTTCGCCGATCCGATCGCGCGCGCCGATCTCAACCGCATCACCCATCCGCGGATCGCCGCGGCCAGCCAGGCCGCGATCGCGACCCACGCCCAGACCGCGCCGGTGGTCTTCTACGAGGCCGCGCTGCTGGTCGAGAATCGCGCCCACGAGTGGCTCGATGGCGTGATCGTCGTGTCGGCGCCGGTCGACGTCCAGCAGGCACGGCTGATGGCGCGCGACCGGCTCGACGAGACCGCGGCGCGTGGACGGCTCGCGGCCCAGCTGCCGCTCGAGGACAAGCTCAAGGTCGCGACCTGGGTGATCGACAACCGCGGTGACCGCGCGGCGCTCACCGCGCAGGTCGACGCGCTGTGGCGCGAGCTCGAGGCGCGCTACGGCGCGGTCGTCCGCGCGCCGCACGTGTCGGGGGTGATGGCGATCGCCGAGGCCGATCCCGAGCCGCTGCCGCCGCGCGCGCCCGAGCACGTGCTGGTGTCGGGGTTCCCCGCGTTCACCGCCAAGCGGATGGCGCGCACGACGCTGCGCCGCGATCCCGGGGCGACCGTCTATCTGCTGGTGCTGGCGCGCTACGCCGACGAGGCGGCCCGCTTCGTCGCCGAGCTGCCCGCGGCCGACCAGCTCCGGGTCGAGCTGGTGACCGGCGACGTGTGCGGGATGGATCTCGGCCTGGCGACCGCCGAGTACCAGGCGCTGACCACGGCGGTCACGACGATCCATCATCTGGCCGGCACCGCGTTCGGCGGCGTCGATGCCGACCTCGCCCGCCGGCTCAACGTCGGGGGCACCCGCGGCATCGTCGACTTCGCGGGCGAGTGCCGGCGGCTGCGCCGCCTGGTCCACTGGTCGACCGTGCAGGTGTCCGGCAAGCGGACCGGCGTCGTCCTCGAGGACGAGCTCGACGTCGGCCAGCGCTTCCACAACCACTACGAGTCGACCAAGCTCGCCGCCGAGACGATCGCGCGCGAGGCGATGCGCAAGCTGCCGGTCACGATCGTGCGGCCCGGCATCGTCGTCGGTGACAGCCAGACCGGCGAGATCGACAAGCTCGACGGGCCCTACACGCTGATCACGCTGTTCGCGACCAACGCCTGGCCGGTGCACCTGCCCCTGCCCGGCCGCGGCTCGGCCCCGCTCTACCTGACGCCGGTCGACTACGTGATCGAGGCTGGCTATCACCTCGGCAACGACGAGCGTGCCGCCGGTCGCACCATCCACCTGGTCGATCCCAACCCGCTGCCGGCCCGGCGGGTCCTCGAGCTGGTCGCCGAGGCCGCCGACACGCCCGCGCCGCGCGGCTTCGTGCCGGCCGGGCTGGCCCGCGCGTTCATGCGCGCGCCCGGGCTGGCGCGGCTGACCCGAGCGCCGGCGGCGGTGCTCGATCTGTTGTCGACGCCGGTGCTCTACCACCAGAAGAACGCGCTCGAGCTGCTCGGCGACGCCGGCATCACCTGCCCGTCATTCGAGAGCTACGTCGGCAATCTGGTGCGCTTCGTCCTCGAGGCCCACGCCCAGCGGCGCCGGCGCCCAGGCACGGTGGAAGAAGAGACCCACGACCCCCTGGCCTGACCCGCTTGCTCGGGCTGAGGGCGCCCTCAGGATCCCGCACATGTTTTTCCGGTGTCCCTGAGCGAAGGCTCGCGAAGCGAGCCGAAGTCGAAGGGCAGTCCTCAGGATCGATCACACGGCTTCATGTGATCGGAAGCGCTCACCCTTTCCCGGTGGCCCTGAGCCGGCGCCGCAGGCGCCGGGTCGAAGGGCAGAGCGCCAAGGTGCCGCACGTGATCGTCGACGGGCTGCCCTTCGACGGCGGGCTCGCTTGCGCTCGCCCTGGCTCAGGGACACCGGGAAGATGTGGGGATCCTGAGGGCAGTCCTCAGGATCGATCACAAGTCTTCATGTGATCGGAAGGGCTCACCCTTTCCCGGTGGCCCTGAGCCGGCGCCGCAGGCGCCGTGTCGAAGGGCAGAGGGCAGAGGGCAGAGCGCCAAGGTGCCGCACATGATCGTCGACGGGCTGCCGGCTGCCCTTCGACACCGAATTCGCGTGTGCTAACTCGGGCTCAGGACGAACGGTTCGTGCGAAGCCACGACGACTCGACGCGCAGTTCAGAACACGGTGTCGACGTCGAGCTGCACCGCGTCGCCGTCGGGCTCGCGGATCAGCACCGACTTGTAGCCGAGCGCGGCCGGCTCCTGGTCGAAGCGCACGCTGGTCGGCGTGATCACCTCGGGCCAGTTGCCCGGGCGGGGCGTGACCACCAGGTCGAGGAGGAGATCGGTCGGGTTGATGCCCTGGGGCGCCGCGGGCTCGAGCGTCGCGGTGTAGCCCGGCGACGGCAGGTGCACGGTGCCGGTGACGTGGAGTGAGCCGGGACCCGGCGGCATCTGGCTCATCCACGCGTTCCAGTCGGAGGTGTCGACGGCGATCGCCTGCGTGGGGCAGGTGTCGATGAGGTGGGTGATTGCGAGGCTGGCCGAGCCGACGATGTGGTCGCCGACCATCGCGAACGCGAGCACCCGGGTCTTGCCGTCGATCGGCTGGTGGCGCAGCCGATGACGGACCGGGCGCAGCACCATCAGCGCCGGGCCTTTGCGCACCTTGAGCTGCAGCAGGACGGTGAGCGTCTCGGGCGTGGTCCGCACCGAGGGCGGCACCTCGGCCCGCGCGCGACCGGCGCTGTAGGCGCTGGTTGGCGTGAACGTGACCGCGTCGATCGTGAGCTCGCCGTCGGGCTCGCGGCTGAGCCGCAGGTTCGGCTGAAACATCTCCATGCGATCGTGCCTCCCGGTAGCGGATGGGTCGCGGACCGTCGCCGCTCAGTCGGCGTCGTCGGGAGCGTCGTCGGACGCCGCCTTTTGACGGAGCCCGGCGCGCTCGAGCAGCTTGTAGAGAAACTTACGCTCGAGCCCGGCGGCGCGCGCGGCCGCCGAAAGGTTTCCCGCGTTGCGGCGCACCAGGTCGGTGAGGTACTCCCGCTCGAAGCGGTCGACCACGGCTTGCTTGGCGTCGTGGAACGGGCGATCGGCGCGCGCCGCGGCCGGCTCGTCGGTCGGCGCCAGCGTCGGCCGCAGCAGGATCGGCAGCTCGGCAAAGTCGCGGGCCGGACCGGCCAGCGCCACCGCACGGGTGATCACGTTGCGCAGCTCGCGCACGTTGCCTGGCCAGTGGTAGCCGGCCAGGCGTGCGAGGTTGGGTCCTCCGACCGTGGCCGCGAGGTGCGGCGCGCCGGCGCGCTCCAGAAAGATCGCGACCAGCCGCGCGAGATCGTCGCGGCGCTGGCGCAGCGGCGGCAGGTGGACCTCGACCACCGCCAGCCGGTAGTAGAGATCGCCACGGAAGCCGCCGCGCGCGACCTCGCCGAACACGTCGCGGTGGGTGGCGGCCACCACCCGGACGTCGTGGCGCTCGGGCTTGCGACCGCCGACCGGGATCACCTCGCCGGCCTCGAGCATGCGCAGGAGCTTGGGCTGCAGGCCGATCGGGAGGTCGCCGATCTCGTCGAGGAACAGGGTGCCGCCGCCGGCCGCCGCGAACGCGCCCTGGCGGTCGCCGGCCGCGCCGGTGAAGGCGCCCTTCACGTGCCCGAACAGGTCGCTCTCGATCAGCGACTCGGTCGCGGCGCCGCAGTCGAAGACCACGAACGGCCCGTCGCGGCGCGGGCTGGCGTCGTGGACCGCGCGGGCGGCGAGCTCCTTGCCACAGCCGCTCTCGCCGAGGAACAGGATCGACGCGTCGCTCGGCGAGGTCCGCTCGAGAATCGCGAACACCTGGCGCATCGCCGGGCTGTCGCCCCACAGCCCGCCGAACCGGTCGTGCACCGAGGGCGGGATGGCGACCACGTCGTCGGCCGGCAGCAGCTGGATCAGCGTGTGGCCGAGCTTCAGGATCGCGCCCGCGGGCGCGGTCACCTTGCCGACCGCGACGCCGTCGATGGTGGTGCCGTTCTTCGAGCCGAGATCGGTGACCACGAAGCCGGCGGAGGTGGGGCTGATCGTGCAGTGACGCCCCGACACCGACGGATCGGCGAGCGCCACATCGCAACCGCGGTCGGCCCCGATCACGACCCCGACCGGCGGTAGCTCGAGCTCGCGGCCGAGGTCGGCCTCGGCGCCGGCCAGCACGCGCAACCGCGACCGCGCGCTTGCGACCATGCCGACCTGGTTGGTCACCCGGGTGACGCGCACGCAGCGCTCAGCGGGTGGGACTGCTTCCAATCCCACCCGCCCTTTCGCACGGTGCGCCGCCGCCCGGAGGCCGCGCCCGATCTGTCCGGAGAAGGGCCATCTAGCTTCGCTCGGGTCAGGTCGCCCGGATGATCCCGCGCCACAGCAGGTGGGCGAGGTGACGGCACGCTTCGAGCCGGCCCATGCCGGCGACGTCCAGGATGTCCTCGAACGAGATCGCGCCGTCGATCCGCGACAGCAGGAAGGCTGCGCGGGTGTCGAGCGCACGGCGGGTCAGTTCTTCGTAGGTCGCGACCACCACCGGGCGGCCGGCGAGGTCACCGAAGAAGCGGTAGTAACACTCGAGGATCGCCTCGCGGCTCTTGTGGACGAGCTTCTGCGCCGACGCGAGGTCGGGGGCCTCCGACAGCGCCAGGTCGATCGCGGCGATCGCGATCGGGTGCTCGCCGGCGCGCGACGCTTGCTGGGCCTTGTCGAGCAGCGCGGCGATGCGTCGGCGGGCGCGATCGTCGGGGGCCTCGCGCGGCGGCGCGCGGTCGTCGATCGAGGCAGACAGGCCCGCGGTCAGGGCGTCCTGGACCGGCAGCGGCCGCAGGCCCCCGCCGGTGTCGCCGTCGTCGTCGACCTGCGCGGTCGAGCTGCCCGGCGGCGGCAGCACCAGCTCCTCGATCTCGACCTTGCGGCGATCGTCCTCGCGCTGGAGCCGACCCTTGAGCTCGGCGGTGTTCTGCTCCTCCTGGCGCTCGAACCGCTCGTTCTTCGGCGGCGGCTCGAGCGGCTCGATCGCCAGCTCGCCGTCGCCGTCGGTCGAGGCCGGGCCGGCCGGATCGAGCCGGGTGGAGCGGGGCCAGTGCTGGCGGGTCTCCTCCTCGGAGGTGCCCGGGCGCTCGTGCGACGCGGCCGCGTTGAGCCCGCGCAGGATCTGGGGATCGAGGCGACTGGCCGCCGAGCGCTCGATGGTCCGCTCGCCGGTGAAGTCGCTGGCCGCGTAGTCGCTGCCGGTGCTCAGCTCGATGGTCGCCTCGCCCGACTCTTCGGGCGACCGGTCGAAGCTCCCGCGGCGGCGCCGATTCGGCCCGGCCACCGTCGGTGGCTGGGCGTTGAACTCGAGGCGGGCGGGAATCCGGCCGTGCTGGAAATCGCGGGTCTCGTCGTCCTCGAACGGCGGCGACAGGGCCAGGTGATTGCGGTCGAGCGGCTCGAGGTCGAGCGGCCCGGGGACCAGCGCGGGCCGCCGCTCCGAGTACAGGGTCGGCTCGCCCTCGGCCTCGAGGCCCCAGCCGTCGTCGACGCCGACCAACAACGGTGCGGGCTCCGGCAGCGGATCGCCCTCCTGGCTGATCGAGATCTCGTACTCGGCGCCGTCGGCGAAGTCGTCATCGTCGCCGCGGCCCAGCCCGAACGGGATCAACATCTCGGACATCGGCGCCGGGCCGCGCCCGACCAGCTCGTCGTAGTTCTGGCGGACGTAGTCGACATAGCCGAGCGCGCGCGGCTCGGTCGGATCAACCGCCAGCGCGTGCTCCCACGCGGTCAGGGCGCCATCGATGTCGCCGGCGCGGTAGCGCAGGAGCCCACGCTCGACCAGCCCGTCGATGTCGAAGCCGAGATCGCGGTCGGTCATCCTCGCGTCACCCTGGTCGTCGTCACGCTGGTGGTCACTTCACGGCTCGTGATCACCGCCGGCCTCAGGGTCCGCGAACGAATAACTCGCTCGCCCTCGCGGCCGATCCATCCCGGCTGGCTTCGTTGCGCGTCGGTTACATGCGGAGCGTATGCGCCCTCCTCGCGCCTCGCCATCCGGGCGCCTCGGCCGCGATCATCGATCGACTTATCCATTCGCGGGCCCTCAGCCGCCGGTCTTGGACACGACTCCGCGGAACATGTTGAGCGTGCGCGACAGCGACTCGGTGGCCTCGCCGAGCGCGGCGAGGTCCTTGGTGGTGATCGCGCCGCGGACCCGCTCCATCACGCTGCGCGCCTTCTTGACCGCGTCCTGGCCGAAGTCGCTGCCGCTGATGATGTCGCTGACCCGCGGGAACAGCGACTCGACCTCGTCGAGAATCTTCTCCGAGTTGTGGCGGGCCCGGTCGAACTCCTGGCCGCTACGGACCTCGACCATGTAGTCCTTGTTGGCCTCGACCATCTTGCGCAGCTCGTCCTCGGTCAGGCCGCTGGTGGCGGTGACCGTGATCGACTGCTCGAGGCCGGTCTCGAGATCCTTCGCGGTCACCGACACGATCCCGTCGGCCGAGATGTGGAAGGTGACCTCGATCTCGACCTCGCCGCGCGGCGCCCGGCGCAGGCCGGTCAGCACGAACTCGCCGAGCAGCTCGTTCTCCTCGGCGCGGTCGCTCTCGCCCTGGAGGACGAGGATCTTCACCGAGGTCTGGTTGTCCTTGACCGTGGTGAAGACGTGCGACTTCGAGGTCGGCACCGTCGTGTTCTGCTCGATCAGCTTATGGAAGTAGCCACCGACGATCATGATGCCGAGCGAGTGCGGCGTGACGTCGAGCAGCAAGATGTCGTGCTTGTCGTCGGTGAGCGCGGCGGCCTGGATCGCGGCGCCCAGCGCGACCACCTCGTCGGGGTGGACGCCCTTGCACGGCTCGAGGCCGAAGTACTCGGCGACCCGCTGCTGGACCAGCGGCATGCGGGTCATGCCGCCGACGAGGATGACGTCCTCGAGATCGCCCTTGCTGATCTCGGCCTCCTCGAGCGTGCGCGCGCAGATGTCGACGGTGCGCTCGACCAGGTCGGCGGTGAGCTCCTCGAGCTTCTCGCGGGTGAGCGTCGTCTGCAGGTGGAGCGCCTCGTTGCGACCGGTCGAGATGATGAACGGCAGGTTGATCTCGGTGTCGCGCACGCTCGACAGCTCGCACTTCGCCTTCTCGGCGACGTCCTTCAGGCGCTGCAGCGCCATCTTGTCCTTGCGCAGGTCGATCTTGTGCTCGCGCTGGAAGCCGGCGACCAGCCAGTCGATCACGCGGCGATCGAAGTCCTCGCCACCGAGGAAGGTGTCGCCCGCGGTCGAGATGACCTCGAACACGCCGTTGCCGATCTCGAGGATCGAGATGTCGAAGGTGCCACCGCCGAGGTCGTAGACCGCGACCCGGCGCTCGATGTTCTTGCCGAAGCCGTAGGCGAGCGCGGCCGCGGTCGGCTCGTTGATGATGCGGATGACGTCGAGCCCGGCGACCCGGCCGGCGTCCTTGGTCGCCTGCCGCTGCGAGTCGTTGAAGTAGGCCGGCACGGTGACGACCGCCTTGCCGACCTCCTCGCCGAGGTACTCCTCGGTGATGAGCTTCATCTCCTGCAGGATGTACGCGGAGATCTCGGGGACGCTGAACACCTGATCGCGCAGCATGATGCGGACGTCGTCGTGCGGGCCCTCGACGATCCGGTAGGGCACCGTCTCGAGCGACTGGCGCACCGCCGCCGAGCCCCACTTGCGGCCGATCAGCCGCTTGGCGGCGTAGACCGTGTTCTCGGCGTTGGTGATCGCCTGGCGCTTGGCGATGTGGCCGACGAGACGCTTGCCGTTCTCGGCGATCGCGACCATCGACGGGGTCGTCTTGTAGCCGCCGCGGTTGGGGATGACCACCGGCGTCCCATCCTCGACGATCGCGACGCACGAGTTCGTGGTCCCCAGGTCGATGCCGATGACCTTCTCGGTGGGCATGTCCACAGATTCTCGCCGGATCTCCAGCCCTTTGCCAGCGACCGGGGGCTGTGAACGCCCTGCCTACATCCCCCCTCGGGTAGCGCTCCCGTCTCACCAGCCGGTTTGATCGGAGGACCGCGGCGTGGAGACCGCGCCCGCTCGGAGCAGCGCCGGCCTGCCGCCTCAGCGCCGAAGCAGCTCGCGAACGACGCGGAGGTCGGCGACCAGCTCGCTGCCGAGCGTGTCGTTCTCGTTCTTCATGGCCAGCGCCATGATCAGGACCTCCTCGGCCTCGTCGAGCTTGCCGACCGCGCGCAGGACCCGGGCGAGGATCCGCGCCGTCGACGGGTCCGAGCCCTCGCGGGCCGCGGCCTTCTTGGCGTAGTCCTCGGCGACGCGCAGCTCGTTGGCGGCGAGCGCGCAGCTGGCGGCCCGGCGCAGGTAGCGGGCCTGGGCGTCGAGCTTGACCGCGGCCGCGAACAGCTTGAGGGCCTGGGCGGGATCGCCCGAGACCTCGGCGACGCAGGCCCGATCGAACAGCTCGGCGGCGTACTCGGCCGGGGTCTGCGGCGCGGTCGCGGTCATGGGCTCGCGCCGGCGGCCGGCGTGGGCGCCGGTCAGCTCGTCGTGAGCATTCGTGATCGCCTCGAACACCTCGTGGAGGCGGCCGGCGAAGCTGCCGCTGCGCTTGCCGAAGTAGCGGTCGGGGTGGAACAGCTTCGAGCGCTCGAAGAAGGCGCGCTTGAGCGTGCGCTTGTCGGCGCCCTTGGCCACGCCGATGAGGGCCCACGGGTCGCGGTCGGCGACCAGCCGTTGACCGACCAGGATCCGGCGTCGGTCGACCTCGTGGAGGTCGACGTCCTCGGCCAGCGCGGCCGCTTCGTCGGTGGTGGGGTGGTCCAGCTCCGGCAGCGCATCAGCGACGCTGGTCGTGCCCGGCGGCGGCAACGTGCTGGCGCGCGGGCGCGGCCCGGCGCCCGCGTCGACCGCGGCCGCGACCCGGGCCCCGCTGCCGATCGGCGCGCGTGGCGGTACCGGGATCCCGGGGCCCACCCCTGATACGGTGCTCGCGGCAGCGATGACCGGGGGCGGGACCGCGCGCGGCGGTGGCAGCGGACCGGGGACCGGGGCGCGGGGGCCGATGGCGGTCAGGCCGCGGGTGGGCGCGGGCGCGGCCGGCGCGGCCGGGGCAGTTGTCTCACCGGGCAAGAGGATCGCGCCCACGGTCCGGAGCTGGCGCACGATCGCGATCGCGCGCTCGACCGGAAGGCCGGTCATCAAGACGAGATCGCGCACCGACGTCTGCCCGTCGAAGCGCGACCACACGAAGTACTCCTCGGTCCCGAAGCCCGCCTTCATGGGATCGAAGCGCGGGTTCTGCCGGAGACGTTGGCCGGTCGAGCCAATGCCTGGGATCTCGGCGGGGACGCTCATCGCAAGCCAGCAACCCTACCATGCCCGGGGCGGCACGATCATGCCGGCAGCGGGCCGACCGTGGCGTCGGTCATCGCGAGCTCGAGAATTGCCTTGTGGGTGTGCAGGCGGTTCTCGGCCTGATCCCAGATGGCGGCGCCGCGCGGGCCGTCCATGATGCTGGCCGCGATCTCCTCGCCCCGGTGCGCCGGCAGGCAGTGCAGCACGATCGCGCGGTCGGCGGCCTCGGCGAGCAGCGCGTCGTCGACCAGGTAGCCGGAAAAGGCGCGGGCCCGGGCCGCGGCCTCGGCCTCCTGCCCCATCGACGCCCAGACATCGGTCATCACGACGTCGGCGCCGCGCACGGCCGCGCGCGGATCGTCGACGACCTCGATGGTCGCGCCGGCCTTGCGAGCGCGGTCGATCACCGCCGGCTCAGGGCGGTAGCCGCTCGGGCAGGCCAGGGTCAGCGTCAGGCCAAAGGCGGCGGCCGCATGCAGCCAGCTGACCGCCATGTTGTTGCCGTCGCCGACCCACGCCAGCCGGACCGCGACCGTGCCGAACCGCTCGCGCACGGTCATGAGGTCGGCGACGATCTGGCAGGGGTGCTCGCGATCGGTGAGCGCGTTGATCACCGGCACGCCGGCCGCGCCGGCCATCCGCTGCAGGCGATCGTCGCCGAAGGTGCGGAACACGATCGCGTGACAGTAGCGGCCGAGGACCCGGGCGGTGTCCTCGACCGGCTCGCCGCGCCCGAGCTGGCTGCCGTCGCTGGTCAGGACCGTGGCGTGGCCGCCGAGCTCGCGGACCGCGACCTCGAAGCTGACCCGGGTCCGGGTCGACGATTTTTCCATCACCAGCGCGACGTGCTTGCCGGCGAGCCAGGTCGCGGGGCCGTGGGTGCGGGCCCGCTTGTAGGCTGCCGCCGCGTCGAGGAGCGCGGTGAGCGACAGGGCCGACAGACCGTCGAGGCTGAGGAAGTGCGGCATCGCACGCGAAGGTAGCAAACATCCGCCGGCCCGCGACGGCGAGCGCGAATCAGCGATCGGGTTCCCGCCGTGCGAGGTGCAGGCTGCGCGCGATCCGCACCGCGCGATGCGGTCGCGGCGATCAGGCGGCGCGGCCGAGGCCCTCGCCGAGGACCTGGCGCAGCACCGCGACCGCCTCGTCGAGCTGGGCCGGGGTCACGATGTAGGCCGGCGCGAAGCGCACGACGTCGGCGCCGGCCAGTGACAACAGCACGCCCAGCTCGCGGCAGCGCGCGGTGATCGTGGCCGCGCCGCCGGCGACCCGCAGGCCGCGCAGGAGGCCGCGGCCGCGCGCCTCGAGCGCCTGTCCGGGGAACTCGGCGACCAGCCCGGCGAGGCGCGCGCCCAGGTGCTCGCCCGAGGTGGTGACCCGGGCCAGCAGGCCATCGCGCTCGATGATCTCGAGCACGGCCACCGCCGACGCGGTCGCCAGCGGGTTGCCGCCGAAGGTCGACGCGTGGGGCACCGCGCCGCCGGCCAGGGCGGCCAGCCCGACCGCGGCCCGCTCGGTCGCGCATACCGCGGCGACCGGGACCCCGCCGCCCAGGCCCTTGGCCAGGGTCATCACGTCGGGGGTGACCCCGTCGTGATCGTGGCCCCACCAGCGGCCGGTGCGGCCGACGCCGGTCTGGACCTCGTCGAAGATCAGCAGCGTGCCGGTCGCGTCGCAGGCGTCGCGCAGCCCCTGCAGGTAGCCGGGCGGCGGCACGATGATCCCGCCTTCGGCCTGGATCGGCTCGACGATGATCGCGCACGCGGTCGGCAGCTCGAGCGCAGCGCGCGCCGCGGCCAGGTCCCCGTAGGGCACGAACTCGACCGGCCCGAACAGCGGGCCGAAGCCCTCGCGGTACTTGGGCTGGCCGGTGAGCGACACCGTCGCCACCGAGCGTCCATGGAAGCTGCCGGTGGTCGACACGATCGTCGTGCGATCGGGCTTGCCGGCGACGATCTGCTGCCAGCGACGCACCAGCTTGACCGCGCCCTCGTTGGCCTCGGCGCCCGAGTTGCAGAAGAAGACGCGGTCGGCGAACGAGCGGGTCGTGATCGCCTCGGCGGCGAGGATCTGCTGCTCGTTCCAGTACAGGTTCGAGACGTGGGTGAGGGTGCCGAGCTGCTCGGCCAGGCGCTGGGTCAGCTCGGGATGGGCGTGGCCGAGGCAGCACACCGCGATCCCCGCGGTCATGTCGAGGTAGCGCGTGCCGGCGACGTCCCACAGCTCGGCCCCGGCGCCGCGGCGCAGCACGATCGGCTGCTGCCGGTAGTTCTTGATGACGACCTGGTCGGCGAGCGCGAGGAGATCGGCCTGGGTGCGATGGCTGGTCATGGGGTCTCCAGAGGGGCGTCCTGGGTCGCGGTCGACACCACCTGGGTGCCGACGCCGTCACGCGTGAAGATCTCGAGGAGCAGCGCGTGCTCCAGGCGTCCGTCGACGATGTGGATCTTGTGGACCCCGGCGGCGAGCGCGGCCAGCGCGTTCTCGACCTTGGGGATCATGCCGCCGGTGATCACGCCGGCGGCGATCAGCGCGCGCGCCTCCGTGTCGGTCAGGCTCGGGATCAGGTTCCGATCGCGGTCGAGCACGCCGGCGGTGTCGGTCAGGAGCACCAGCTTCTCGGCGCCGAGGGCCTGGGCCAGCTTGGCGGCGAACACGTCGGCGTTGACGTTGAGCGCGGTGCCGTCGGGTCCGGTCGCCAGCGGCGCCACCACCGGGATGAACGCGGGCAGCAGCCGATCGATCACGGTGCGATCGACGCTGACCACCTCGCCGACCAGGCCCAGCTCCGGGCGGGTGATCCGCGCCCGGGCCAGGCCGCCGTCGCAGCCGGTGATGCCGACCGCGGCGCCGCCAAGGTGGTTGACCAGGCGGACCAGCTCCTGGTTGAGCGAGCCGCCAAGCACCATCTCGACCACCTCGAGGGTGGCGGCGTCGGTGACCCGCTGCCCATCGACGAACCGCGCGCTGTGGCCGACCCGGTCGAGCATCTGCGTGATCTGGCGGCCGCCGCCGTGGACGACGACCAGGTCGAGGCCGACCCAGTCGAGCAGGATCAGGTCCTCGGCGAACCGCCGGCGCAGCTCGGGGTCCTCGAGGGCCGCGCCGCCGATCTTGACGACGACGGTCTTGCCGCGGAAGGCCGAGATGTACGGGAGCGCCTCGACCAGGACGCGGGCCTTGGCGATCAGCGCTTCCATCGCCCCGTTCGTATCACAGGACGTAGCGGGCGAGATCTTCGTCGGCCGCCACCGCCGCCAGCCGCTCCTGAACGTAGCTCCGCGTGATCGGGATGGTCTGGGTGCCGATGTCGGGCGCGTTGTAGAGCAGATCGTCGAGCAGGCGCTCGAGCACCGTGTGCAGGCGGCGGGCGCCGATGTTGACCGTGCGCGCGTTGACGTCGGCGGCGATCTTGGCGAGCTCGTCGACCGCCTCGGCGGTCCACTCGATCGTCACGCCCTCGGTCTCGAGCATCGCCGCGTACTGGCGGGTCAGCGCGTTCTTCGGCTCGGTGAGGATGCGGACGAAGTCCTCGGAGGTCAGCGGCTGCAGCTCGACCCGGATCGGGAACCGGCCCTGCAGCTCGGGGATGAGGTCCGACGGCTTGGCCATGTGGAAGGCGCCGGCCGCGATGAACAGGACGTGGTCGGTGCGCACCGGCCCGTACTTGGTCGTCACCGTCGAGCCCTCGACGATCGGCAGCAGGTCGCGCTGGACGCCCTGGCGCGACACGTCGGCGCCGGCGCGCTCGTGCGACGACGCGATCTTGTCGATCTCGTCGAGGAAGACGATGCCGTGGTTCTCGGCGCGGGCGACCGCGTCGCGGGTGACCCGGTCGTGGTCGATCAGCTTGTCGACCTCCTCCTCGGTCAGCGCGTTCCACGCCTCGGGCACCCGCAGGCGCCGGCGCCGGGTCCGGCGGTTGAGCCCGCCCAGCATGTCCTTGAGGCCGCCCATCATGTCCTCGATGCCGGGCGCGCCGCCGGCGCCGCCCGACAGCATCTGCATGAACGGCGGCGACTCGTCGTGCAGCTCGACCTCGACCTCACGCTCGTCGAGCCGGCCGTCGCGCAGCATCGTGCGCAGCTTCTCGCGGGTCGCGCTGTCGCCGGCCAGCGCGGGCGGCTCGCCGGGGCGATCGCCGAATGGACGGCCCCCGCCGCTCGGGCGCGGCAGCAGCAGGTCGAGCACCCGCTCCTCGGCGGCGTCGCGGGCGCGGGTGCGGACCTTGAGCGCCTCCTCGTCGCGGACCAGCTTGACCGCGACCTCGGCCAGATCGCGCACGATCGAGTCGACGTCGCGGCCGACGTAGCCAACCTCGGTGAACTTTGAGGCCTCGACCTTGAGGAACGGCGCGCGGGCGAGCTTGGCCAGCCGGCGCGCGATCTCGGTCTTGCCGACGCCGGTCGGCCCGATGAGGATGATGTTCTTGGGGGCGATCTCGTCCTTGAGCTCGCCCTCGACCCGCTGCCGGCGCCACCGGTTGCGCAGCGCGACCGCGACCGCGCGCTTGGCTTCGCGCTGGCCGACGATGTAGCGGTCGAGCTCGGTGACGATCTCGGCCGGGGTCAGCATGCCGCCGCCGGGACCGGTGAAGCCGGGCGCGGTCACGCGATCTCCTCGACCGTGAGCTGACGGTTGGTGTAGATGCAGATGTCGCCGGCGATGCCCATCGCGGCCTCCACGATGGCGCGGGCAGGCAGCTCGGTGTGCGCGTACAGGGCGCGCGCGGCGGCCAGCGCGTAAGGGCCGCCCGAGCCGATCGAGGCGATGCCGTCGTCGGGCTCGATGATGTCGCCCGAGCCCGACAGGAGGAACGTGACCTCCTTGTCGGCGACCAGCAGCATCGCCTCGAGCCGGCGCAGCATCTTGTCGGAGCGCCAGTCCTTGGCGAGCTCGATCGCGGCGCGGCGCAGGTTGCCGCGGTGCTCGCGCAGCTTGCCGTCGAGGCGCTCGAACAGGGCCAGGCCATCGGCGGCCGACCCGGCAAACCCCGCGATCGCGTTGCCCTCTCCGAGCCGGCGCACCTTGCGGGCGCCCTGCTTCACGATGGTGTTGCCGAGCGAGACCTGGCCGTCGCCGGCGACGACCACGGCGCCGGCGCGGCGCACGGTGAGGATGGTGGTGGAGCGGATGCGTCGTTCGTCGTCGGGCGTCATGCGGCTAGCTCCCCGAAGGCTTAGCACGCGGGTGCGCCGCGTCGTAGACGGCCATCAGGTGATCGAGCGAGACCTTGGTATAGATCTGGGTCGACGACAGGCTGGCGTGACCGAGCAGCTCCTGGATGCTGCGCAGATCGACCTGCTCGTCCAGCAGGTGGGTCGCGAACGAGTGGCGCAGCGTGTGCGGCGTCGCGTGGGCGGCGACCCCCGACGCGATGCTCCAGCGCCGGGTCAGCCGCTGCACCGAGCGGGTCGTGAGCCGCTCGCCGTCGGCGTTGACGAACACCGCCGCGCCGCCGCCGCGGCCGAGCCCGGCCCGTGCCTCCTGCCACACGGCGAGCGCGCGCGCCGCGGTGTCGTGCAGCGGCACGATGCGGGTCTTGCCGCCCTTGCCGCGCCGGACCGTGACGGTCCAGCTGCGGTAGCGATCGTGATCGAGGTCGCCGAGATCGAGCGCGCACGCCTCCGAGACGCGCAGCCCGGCGCCGTAGAGCACCTCGAACAGCGCCTGATCGCGCAGGCGCAGCACCACCGCGCGCGCGGCCTCGCCCGGCGACAGCCGGCGCATCGTCGGGATCTTGATCCGGTGCGGCGCCTCGACCAGCGAGGTGACCTCGTCGGCGTCGAGCGCGCGGGGCAGCCCGCGCTTCTTCTTGGGACCGCGCAGCGCGGCGGCCGGGTTGCCGGCGATGACGCCCTTGCGGTGCAGCCAGCGGAAGAACGCCCGCAGCGCCGACAGCTTGCGCGCGATGGTCGCCGCGTCGTTGACGTCGAACAGGGTCGCGAGGTGGCGGCGGACCTCGATGCTGTCGACCCGCGCCAGCGCCAGCGGCTTGCCCCGGCGCGCCTCGAGCCCGCTCTGGAAGGCGGCCAGCTCGCGCAGGTAGCTCTCGACCGTCTTCGGCGAGTAGGCGCGCTCGACCGCGAGGTAAGCGCGGAACCCGTCGGTGGCCGCGGCCCAGTCCATGGGGGCACGGTATCGCGAGGGCCAGGCCCGGGCGAGTTTCGGCCCCACCCGGCGCGGACCGTGCCCGGGTCGGGCCGGCGCGACCGCGGGGTCCGGGCGAGCTAGGCTCACGGCATGCGGACGTACCTGGTGGCGGCGCTGTCGGTGGTGCCGTCGATCGACACCCGGGTCTGCGAGGCGCAGACCCACGGGTGGGCGTCCTCGGGTCGACACGTGCTTGCCGGGTGCCACCGCCCATCGACCGCTCGTCCTGAGCCCGAGCGAGCGCACGCAAGCTCGGTGTCGAAGGGCGCCCGGCGCCCCTCGGGATTGATCACAAGTCTTCATGTGATCGGAAGCGCTCACCCTTTCCCGGTGCCCTGAGCCGGCGCCGCAGGCGCCGTGTCGAAGGGCAGAGTGCCCAGGTGCCGCACGTGATCTTCGACGGGCTGCCCTTCGACGGCGGGCTCGCTTGCGCTCGCCCTGGCTCAGGGACACCGGGGAAAGATGTGCGGGATCCTGAGAGCCGCTGCTAGCGGCGGAGGAGGAGGCCGGCGCCCAGGAACCCCAGCGCCAGCAACGCGCCGGCGAGCGCGGTGTAGAGCAGCCACGGGTGGCTGCCCGGCGCCACGTCGCGCGCGGCCGCCGCCCGCGCCGGCGCGTAATCGGGCTTGAGCGCGACCGCGCGGCGGAAGCTGGCGCTGCCATCCTTGCCAGCCGCCTCGAGCGACTTGCCGAGCGCGTACTCGCGGCCGGCCTGCGCATCGATCGCGGTGGCCGCCTCGGGCGCGACGCCGTGGGCCTTGCCGTACGCGGCGGCGGCCAGGTCCCACGCCCCGGCCTGCTCGTGCTGCTTGGCGAGCGCCAGGTAGACCGGCGCGGTCTCGGCGCGCTGGGGCAGGGCCGGGTTCTCGGCGAGCAGGCGATCGAACGCGACCGCGGCGGCCGCGAGGTCGCCGGCGTCGGCCTTGGCCCGCGCCTCGGCGAACGTGGCCTGGTCGCGCTTGCTGCGCACGTCGTCGTAGTACGCGAACAGCTCGCGCGACAGCGCGCCGAGGTCGACCGACTCTCCCTCGGTGAACACGCTGCCGAGCTGCTCCTCGGCGGTGCGCTGCAGCTCGATCTGGGCGAGCTCGCGGTAGGTGAGCCACAGCGGCGTCTCCTTCTCGGCCAGCTTGCCGCCGGGCAGCTGGAGCTTCTTCTTGGGCGCCGGCCGCGGGCGCGGCCCGGTGACGTAGTCGAGCCAGGCGTCGCGGGCCGCAGCCCGGACCCGCCAGGCATCGGCGTTGGTGTAGCGCAGCACGGTCCCGACCGCCTCGCGGTGGTGCGACTCGCCGAACGCGCGCAAGAGCGTGATCCGCAGATCCTCGTCGGACGCGGTCGCGGCCACCGCCTTGCCAGGCTCCTGCCGGTCGAGCCGCTCGAGCTGGTAGGTCGCGTAGCGCGACGTCACCTTCTGCGCGGCCTGCGACGCCTTGGTCAGCGCCGGCAGCGAGTAGGGCGCCATCTGACGCAGGCGGCGGCCGCACTCGTCGCGGTAGATCATGGTCGCCTCGACGAAGCCGACGTCGAGGATGATCTGGGCGGCCTCGACCCGGCGGGTCGCCGCCAGCGCGCGCAGCGCGGCCACGTCGGCGACCAGCTCGGCCACGCCCGGGGTCGCCGGATCGAGCTTGCCGAGCGCCGCGAGCCAGTCGAAGTCGTCGTCGGCCGTGACCTCGCCGGCCTTCTGGCGGGCCGGGGTCTCGAACTTCCCGTTCTCGTCGGGCACCGACGCCTTGATCAACCGGAGCACGGTGCGACGGTCCTCGACCGTGCTGGTGCGGGCCCGGGCCAGGAAGGCGCCGATCGCCTCGAGCGCGCGCGGCGCGATCGCGGCCAGCTCCTGGGTCTGCGCAGCCCGGTCACCCGAGCCGGCCTGGATCGCGGTCAGCAGCGCGTGGGCCCGACCGGCATCATCGGCGTCGTCGGCGGACGCGGGGCCCACGAGCGTGAGGCACAGCAGGACGACGAGGCCCGCGAGGGAGCGGAACATGGTGGCGTTCCTAACACGCGCGGATGACGGCACCTATTCCGGGCGTCAGCGTCAGTGCAGGACGCGCGTGGCCGGCAAGCTGAGCGGCAGCTGATCGTCGAAGTCGATGAAGCGCAGGCCCATGCCGCGCGCGCTGCGCGGCTCGGTGCCGTGGGTCGCGTAGTTGAGGCAGAGGTGGTGCTTCACCTCGGCGCGCGCGACGATCTCGTCGTCGCAGTCGGCCATCTGGAAGTGGACCGACACCACGCTGCCGAGTGGCAGCACCTCCCCGGCCTGCACCAGCATGCCGCCGCCCGAGATGTTGCGCGCGACCGCGACGCTCTCGCCGTACAGCTCGCTCCCGACCGTGACGAAGAAGATCTTATCGAAGCGAATATGGATGCGCTTCTCGGCCGCGGTCGCGAGGGTCCCGTCGACACGGCTCAGGGCAGGCTTCATGGGGAGAAATGGTCGCATTGTTTCCCACATGGAGTCAAAAATCCTACATGTAGGACACCGCCGTGGGAGTCCAGCGCACCGGTGCGCACTCCAGGCGCGCCACCGGCGCTACAACCGCCGGATGAAGACCCTGGTCACCGGCGCGGGCGGGTTCATCGGCTCGGCGGTCGTGCGGCAACTCCTGGCCCGGGGCCGCGCGGTGCGCGCCATGCTGGCGCCGCGCGAGCCCGACGACAACGTCGCCGGGCTCGACGTCGAGATCGTGCGCGCCGACCTGCTCGATCGCGCCGCGGTCACCGCCGCGATCGCCGGCTGCGACGTCGTCTATCACCTGGCCGCGATCTACAGCCTGTGGCTGCCCGACGAGTCGCTGATGTACCAGGTCAACGTCGAGGGCACGAAGAACGTCCTGTTCGCCGCGCTGCGCGCCGGCGTCCGCAAGGTCGTCCACACCAGCTCGATCGCCGCGATCGGCGTGCCCGCGGCCGGTCAGCTCGCGGACGAGACCTTCGCGTTCAATCACTGGCAGGGCGGCAACGGGTACATCCGCTCGAAGTACCTGTCGGACCTGGATGCGCGCCGCTTCGCCACCGAGGGCCTGCCGGTCGTGATCGTGTGCCCGGCGTTCCCGTTCGGCGAGCGCGATCGCGGCCCGACTCCGACCGGGCGCTTCATCGTCGAGGCGCTGCACCGCCGGGTCCCCGGCTACACCGACGGTGGCTTCTGCGCGGTCGACGTCGACGACGTGGCCGCGTGTCACGTCCTCGCCGAGGAGCGCGGCGTGGTCGGCGAGCGTTACCTCGCCGGCGGCCACAATCTCACGTACCGCGAGTTCTACGCGGCGGTGACCCGCATCGCCGGGCTGCCGCCGATCCGGCGGCGCCTGCCGACCTCGGCGGTGCTCGCGATGGCCTGGCTCATGGAGCAGCGGGCGCGCCGCGGTGGACCGCCGCCGCGGATCACGGTGAAGGCCGCGCGCTACGCGATGTCGACCGCCTGGTACGACGCGTCGAAGGCGCGCCGCGAGCTGGGCATGCCGTCGACCCCGCTCGAGCAGACCATCGAGAAGGCGGTCCGCTGGTTCCGCGATCACGGCACGCGCTGAGCGCGAGGCTGGGAAGCGAACGCTGCACGGCCGCCGGGCGTTGCCCAGGCGCTCGACTGCCAGGGTCGCGCGGCGTCAGCACCAGCCCGGTGGGCGGCTCGCCCACACACGTCGAGCTGGCTCCAGCCCCGAGGCTGCGTTACCTTCCGCCCGTGCTCCGGGGTCTCACTGCCGTCGTGGTCCGCGCGCTGATCCTGGCAGCCACCGCGATCGCCGTGCCCACCGCGGCCCGCGCCGAGGCCGCGATGCCGTGGCTCGGCATCACCTTCGACGCCGGCTCGCCCTACGGGGCGCGGGTGATCGAGGTCCACCCCGGCACCGCCGCCGCGGCCGGCGGGCTCCAGCCCGGCGACGAGATCACCGCGGTCGGCAACGACCTCATTTACCCGACCACCGAGCTGTGGCCGCTGGT
Source organism: Kofleriaceae bacterium (assembly GCA_046597055.1). Classification (GTDB taxonomy): domain Bacteria; phylum Myxococcota_A; class Polyangia; order Haliangiales; family Haliangiaceae; genus UBA2376. The sequence continues at coordinate 77,794 of JBKJLC010000301.1, forward strand.
CTCCCGGTACAAGATCGGCGCGCGCCTGCCGATCACGTTCCTGCGCGATGGCCGGCGCTTCCGGGTCGCGCCGCGGCTGACCCCGCGGCCGAGCACCGACGAGATCGTGTACCAGCGCCTGATCGATCAAGCGCTGCCGCCGCTCGAGCTGGTCGATCGCCAGGGCAGTCGGATCACCGCCGCCGAGCGCCGGCGACCGCTGGTGTGGATGATCTTCGACGTGCACTGCGACCGCTGCGCGAGCGCGGCCGCGGCCCTGTCCCAGCGGCTCGACGACGGCCCCGGCGCCGAGGCCGGGGCCGGCCCGCTCCTCCGCACCGTCCTGGTCGGCGCCCGCGAGGAGGTCGACGCCTATCTCACGCGGGTGCCCGTGGTCGGCACGGTCTGGCGCATCGACCGGGTCGATCCCAGCGCGCTCGCGCGGGCCGGGGAGGGCGGCCGTCGCCTCCTGGCCGGGCTCGATCCCCGGGTCGACGGCACCGTGCTCGTCGTCGATCACACGGGCGAGGTCACGTTCGCGACCTCGGTGTCGGCCGGGGACGCGGTCCACGACGGCGCCTGCGCCGCGGTCTCGCGCGCGGTGGTCGACTGGCGCCGCGCGCGGTGACCCGGCCCCGGATCGCCGCCACGCTGGCGGTGGCGCTCATGATCGCGCAGTCCATCGCGTCGTCGTTCGGGACGCTGCCGGTCTCGCCAGGGCCGTGGTTCGGCGCCGACAAGGTCGTGCACGCCGGCGCCTGGGCGGTGCTCGGCGCGTGTCTGGCGCTCGCGACCGCGCGGCCGCGGTGGACGTTCGCGCTGATCGCCGTCGCGATCGCCGTCGGCTTCGGCATCGTCGACGAGATCCATCAGGCGTACGTGCCGGGCCGTGATGCGTCCGGGCTCGACGTGCTGGCCGACCTCGGCGGCGCCTGCGCCGGAGCCGCGGTGGCCACGTGGTATGGTCGACGACGATGGCGGTCCGCAGCTTCCGCGGGGTGACCCCGCGCCTGGGTGAGGGCGTGTTCGTCGCCGACCACACCTCGGTGATCGGGGATGTCGAGATCGGCCGCGACTCTTCGATCTGGTACGGCACCGTCGTGCGCGGCGATGTCATGCCGATCCGCATCGGCGCCGGCACGTCGATCCAGGACAACTCGGTGATCCATGTGACCAGCGGCGTTGCCGGCACCACCGTCGGTGATCGGGTCACCGTGGGCCATCGGGTCATCCTCCACGCGTGCGTCGTCGAGGATGACTGCCTGATCGGCATGGGCTCGATCATCCTCGATCGGGTCCGGATCGGCCGCGGCAGCTTTGTGGGTGCCGGTGCGCTCGTCACTCCCGGGACCGACATCCCACCCGGGAGCTTCGTTCTCGGCAGCCCGGCGAAGGTGAAGCGCCCGACCACCGACGCCGAGCGAGCGGGCATCCTCGCCAGCGCGGCGCACTACGTCGAGTTGACCCGCAGCTACCTCGCCGATGCCTTGAATGTTGACCCCGACGTCCGATAGCGTGGCTTCACGTGATCGGGACTGAACACGAGGCGCGGGGGCGGCCGGTAATCAGGTCGAATGGGCGAGGTCGATCCCTCGTCAGACGGCACATCGTGCATCACCGGCTCCTCGTGCTGTTCGCGTTCTGTGCGCTGGTGTGCGGCATGGCGACCGCGCGCGCCGACAACGTCGACGCGCTGATCCGCGATCTCAAGACCGGCTCCGATTACAAGATCCGCCTGTCGGCGGCGCTGTCGCTCGCGAAGCTCGGTGACAAGCGCGCGATCGCCGGGTTCGTGGTCGCGCTGTCCGACACCGACAAGACGGTGCGCGGCGCGGCGGCGGTCGGCCTCGGCAAGCTGGTCGACGCCAGCACGCCCAAGGGCCAGCGCGCGCAGGTCGTGAAGGCGCTCGACGCGCTGATCGGGCGCGAGACGAGCGACTCGGTGAAGAAGCAGGCCGAGAAGTCGGCGCAGATCATCCGCGCGCTCGACGGCGGCGGCGGCGGCGCGCTGACCGGCGCCGTGTTCGTCGACGTCGGACCCATGTCGGCCAAGGCCGAACCCGCGGCCAAGCTGAGGGCCCTGATGAAGAAGACGATCGAGAAGGAGTTCGGCGCCAAGGCGCAGGGGGTCATGATGATTGCGTGGCCGGGTGGTAAGTCCCCGTCGCGCAAGGACCTCGATGCCAAGAAAGTCGGCGGTTACCACGTCGACGGCACCCTCACGGAGGTCACCGTGAAAGAAAAGGGATCGTCGGCGACGGTGTCTTGTAAAGTCAGCATGTTGATCGCGACCTTCCCGGAGAAGAGCGTGTTTGGCTTCCTCAATGGCGGTGCCAGCGTGACCGCGTCGAGCGACCCGAGCGACATCGAGCTCGCCAAGGAAGACTGCCTGAGCGCGGTCGTCTCCGACCTCGTCGCGAAGAAGATCATCCCGACCATCAAGATCAAGGCCGGCCTATGACCCAGCAGCGCGCCTACAAGCGGAGCTGGCGGAACCTGCTCATCAACAAGCGGTACCAGCTCCGGTTCACGCTGTTCATGGCCGGGCTGGCCGCGGTGCTGATGACGGCGCTCGGCTGGTGGGTGGTCCGGGTCGCCGACGAGGCGACCACGGTGGCCAAGAGCCGGACTCGCGGCACCGTGTGCCCACCGACGCCCGACCAGGCGGCGGCAGCGGCAGCCCCGACCACACCGGTCAAGGTCGACGTCGGCGAGCTCAAGATCGGGGGCGCCGGGCCGCCCCAGGAGCCGCGCCGCTCGGTGGATCTCGACGAGAGCTCGATGACCCTGACCGAGGAGGCCGCCCCGCCCCCGGTCCCGACCGCGCCCGCGTTCTCGGCGGTCGATCGCGAGCGGATGATCCGCGCGCACGATGCGTGCGAGCTCGGCATCACCCGCCGGGTCGCCGACATCGAGGGCCACCGCCGGATGATCGTGATCGTCATGGTGGTGTCGGGCGTGCTGCTCACGCTCGGCCTCGCCGTGTTCGGCATCAAGATGACGCACAAGGTCGCCGGGCCGCTGCACAAGGTGACGCTGTACCTCGCCAAGCTGCGCGATGGCCGTTACGACAAGGTCTACGATCTGCGCAAGGGCGACCAGCTGGTCGAGTTCTACGAGCACTTCAAGCATGCCCACGCCGGCGTGATCGCGATGGAGCGTGCCGACATCGAGCGGATCAAGGCCGCGCTCGACGCCGCGGTGGCGGACGGCGTCGTGGAGCGATCGGCCGATGCGCGGGCGGCGACCGAAGCGCTGCGCGCGGTGCTCGCGCGCAAGGAGGCCTCCTTTGTCTGACCTCATCCCTCCCGCGGTGGTGGTGCAAGGCGGCAAGGTGCCCGGCGACGTGCCAGGCGGTGGCGGTGGCGGCATCGGCCAACCGCGCCGCAAGCGCCGCATGGCGAACTACCTCCTCGACAAGCGTCTGCAGCTTCGCTACGTCGTGATCGTCACGCTGGTGTCGCTCGCGATCGCCGGCACGCTCGGCTACCTCATCTACCAGCAGGAGCACCGCGCCTCGGCCGATCTGCTCGCCGGGCTCGAGGAGCTCGCCAACGATCCGACCCTGCAGGGGTTCGATCCCGGAACCCTGCAGGAATACCAGCGCACCACGATGGCCGACATCGAGGCGCGCGACCGCACCCTGGTGCTGCAGATGCTCGCGGTCGGCGTCGGCCTGACCGTGATCCTGTCGGGCTACCTCATCATCATGACCCACAAGGTCGCGGGGCCGCTCTACAAGGTCGGGCTCTACATGGAGAAGATGGCCGAAGGCCACCTCCACGAGACCACGCCGCTGCGCCGCGGCGACATGCTGCAGGACTTCTACGAAGCGTTCCGCGAGGCCCACCAGGGCGTGCGCGCGCGCCTCAAGGGCGACGCCGAGGTGGTCGCAAGGTTCGTGCGCGCCACCAGCGATGCGCCCGGCGAGGTCGGGGCGGCCGCGGCCGCGGAGCTCGGGGCGCTGGCGCAGCACGCCGAGCTGCGGCGCAAATCCCTGGGCTGATCCCGGCGCCCGGTGGCGAGCGCTCGGGCTCGCTGCCTTGACAGATCCGCACGTTTGCTCGCGAGGTCGTCGTCGCTAGAGTGCGGCATGTTTCGTAGGCCGGGGTTCGCTCTGGGGCGCGCGTGTGCCCTGCTCGTCATCGCTGGCTGCGCGGTCGAACGAGGCGAGCCTGCCGGAGATGACGACGGCACGCCGGGCGAGCCAGGCGTGCCGGGCGAGGAGGCGCCGTTTCGCTGGGCCCAGTGCGGCCCTGCCCGCGGGCCACTGCCGCCGCTGATCGAGGACCGCCGCGTCTACGCGCAGGACTCGCTCGAGGTCTGGGACGTGCATCTCACCATCACCGATCTCGAGGCGCTGGCCGAGGTCGACGCCGGCGTCGCGGACGCGGTGGTGCCGGTCGGGTTCAGCGAGGGCACGTTCGGCGCCGGCCTCGCCGAGCCCAACGCGATGCTCCAGCTGCGCGGCGAGTCGTCCCGGCGCGCGCCGGTGAAGAGCTACAAGGTCAAGCTGGCCGACGGGGCCGGGCGCTGGCGCGGCCAGCGCGAGATCAACCTGAACAAGCACGGGTTCGATCTCACCCGCGTGCGCAACAAGCTCGCGTTCGACCTGTTCCCCGCCATCGAACACTTCACGAGCCTGCGCACCCAGTTCGTCCACCTGTTCGTCAACGGCGCGGACCACGGGCTCTACACCTGGATCGAGGAGGCCGACACGCACTTCCTGCGCAGTCACGGCCTCGATCCGGACGGCCAGCTCTACAAGGCGTCGAGCTTCCACTTCCAGGATCTGCTGGCCGACGTGGCGGCCGACCCGGCGATGCTCGACGTGCGCATCGAGCCCAAGGCCAACCCCGACCCGGCCAAGCTGCTGGCGGTGGTGGCCGCCATCCACGACCCGGCGGTCGACCCCGACGCGACCATCGATCGCTACTTCAACCGCGACAACCTGGTGACCTGGCTCGCGGTGAACGTGCTGCTGAACAACATCGACACGTTCACGCACAACTACTACCTGTACAGCCCGTCGAGCTGCGACGGCTGGTACTTCCTGCCGTGGGACTACGACGGTGCGTGGGGCTTCTACGGCCAGGCCGGTCGGGTCGACGACCGCAAGCGCTGGCAGGCCGGGCTGTCGAGCTGGTGGCCGTCGCACCTGTTCAAGCGCTTCCTGTCGCGCCCGGCCAACGTCGCGGCCGTGCACGCGCGCATCGCCGAGCTGGCCGACACCGTGCTCACCGGGGAGGTGACCGAGGCGCGCCTGGCCGGCTATCGCGACCTCGTGCAGACGTTCATCACGACCGCGCCGGATCTCGCGCTGGTGTCGGGCGCCAACGGCTCGGCGACCCGCGCGGTCGAGCTGTGGGACCGCGAGCTGACCCGGATCACCTCGACCGCGGCCCGGTTCCGCGCCGAGCACGAGGTCGTGGCCGAGCGACCGATGCCGGTCCACCTGGGCGCGACGGTGCGCTCGTCGACGATCGTGTTCAGCTGGGGCAGCTCGTTCGATCTGCAGCACCACCCGCTCACCTACGATCTCGAGCTCAGCCGGACCCCTGCCTTTGCGCCCGCCGACCTGGTCGTCACCCGGCCGGGGCTGGTCACCACCAGCGCCACGATCCCGCGCCTGCCGGCGGGCACCTACTACGCGCGGGTGGTCATCGAGGATGGTCAGACCGCGGACAGCTGGCAGCTGCCGTACAACCCGCACGAGCGGGTCGTGATCGACTGACGCCCGAGCGGGTGGGTGCGCGCCCGGGAAACCTCGCAGGCGCTCGTGCTGGGCCGCGCCGGGGTGATAGCGTCGGAGCCGATGACGACGCTGTGCGAGCTCGGGGATCGCTACTGGGCCCTGGGACTGCCGGCGGCGGCGCGCAGCGTGTTCGCGCGGGCGCTGGCAGCGGCCGCGCCGACCGATCCGGTCCCGGCCCGCCGGCTGGCCGAGCTGGCCCTCGCGGTCGGCGACGTGGCTGCGGCCAGGAAGCATGCCGCCGAGGTCGCCCGGCGTGAGCCCGGGCCGGCGGCGCGGGTGCTGCTGGGCCAGGCCCAGCTCGCGGCCGGCGAGACCGCCGCCGCGCGCATGTCGTTCGTCGCCGCGATCGACGCGGCCGGGGCCACGTCGCCGCAGCGGGCGCGGGCCCGGCTCGGCCTGGCGGCCGCCAACAGCGTCGACGGCGACGTCGCCGGTGGCGCCGCCAACGCGACCGCGGCGCTCGAGGAGCTGGCCGGGGCGCTCGCGGACGGCAAGGTCGCGCTCGACGCGCGGGAGGCGCTGTGCGATCGCGAGGTCGGCCTGTTCGAGGAGATCGTCGCCCGGGTGGCCGGCGGCGGCGGCGCCGCCGATGCCAGCGCGCACCTCGCCACGCTGCGCGCACACCAGCCCGACGCGCCCCTCGGCCTGTGGGCGGCGCTGCTGCTGGCGGCCCGCCACGCCGGCGGCGAGCGCGGGGTGACCGAGAGCCAGATCGAGGCGGCGCTGGCCGCCGAGCTGGCGGTGCGGCCCACCTCGCGCGCGGTGCGGGTCCGACTGATCGAGCGCCAGCTGCGGCGCCGCTCGAGCGATCCGACCGCGCGCAACCAGGCGATCGGCGAGCTCGAGAGCCTGCAGCAGCGGCTCGAGGCCGAGGCGACCCCGGAGTCGAACATCGAGCTCGCGCGCGTGTGGTTCCTGCTCGCGGCCGCCTACGAGGACGATCCGGCCACGGTGGCCCGCGCCGAGGACGCCTATCGCAAGGGGCTGCGCCTGCGGCCCGGCCACGCCGAGGCCGCGTGTCGACTGGCGCTCCTGATCCTCGACCGCGGCGACACCGAGGCCGCGCTGTTGGAGATCGAGCGGGCCCTGCGCATCGATGGCGGCCATGGCCTGGCCTGGCGCAACGCGGCCCGCATGCTCGACGCGTCGAGCCCGGCGCTGGCCGACATGGTCGAGCGCCTGCTCGAGGCCGCGCTGCCGGGCGCCGGTGCGGCAGCCGGGCACGTCGCGCCGCGCCTGGTCACCGCCACCGTCGAGCAGGCCCGTGGCGACGTCCTCGCCGGTGTCTACGCCCACGGCCACCGGGTCAAGAACACGCTCGGCATCATCGGCTCGCGCACCCGGAGCGCGCGCAAGCTGGCCGGCGAGGGCGAGCTGGCCGACCGGCTGCGCGATCTCGAGCGCGAGGTGACCTCGCTCTACGAGGAGTGGGCGCGATACCTGCGCTCGATGCAGGCGACCGGGCCGACCGTCGAGGTGGTCGCGGTTGCGTCGCTGGTACACGAGGTGGTCGCGGCGGCCAGCGCCCGCGCGACCGTGACGATCGAGGTCCAGGTCGCGTCGGCGCTGCCCGACCTGCGCGGCGACAAGCTGCTGCTGCGCGAGGCGCTGCTCAATTTGGTGCAGAACGCGGCCGACGCCGCCGACAAGACCGCCGGCACCGTCACCGTCACCGCGCGCGCGGTCACGACCGCGGCCGCGCCCGCGGTCGAGATCGTCGTCACCGATACCGGGCCCGGCATCCCGCGCGGCGAGCTCGGCCGCATCTTCGTGCCCGGCTACACCACCAAGGAGACCGGCTCCGGGGTCGGCCTGACCATCGCCGAGCGCGTCATCACCGCCCATCACGGCCGCATCCTGGTCGACAGCGAGGAGGGTCGCGGTACCGTCATGACCGTGATCCTGCCGTCGGATCTCGGAGGCTTCTCGAGCCTGGCGGCGCTGGGCACCCGGCGCGACCGGGTAGGTGGCTGATGGGCTCGGTCAGCTCGGCCGGCGCCAGCGGGGCGACCGCGACCACCGGCACCATCGTGTGCGTCGACGATCAGGCCGAGGTCCGGCGGCTCCTGGCCGACGTGTTCCGCGCCCGCGGCCGCGAGGTGGTGAGCTTCGACGACGGTGAGGACGCGATCGCCTGGCTGGTGAAGGGCGTGGCCGAGATGGTCGTGCTCGACCTCGATCTGGGCCCGGGCAAGCGCACCGGCATCGAGCTGTGCAAGGAGCTGCGGCGCAAGTACCCCGATCTGCCGATCATCATCTTGACTGGCCACGGCACCATCGATGATGCGGTCGCGGCGGTGAAGGCGGGCGCGGTCGACTTCATCTCGAAGGACCCGTTCCTCGAGGACAAGCTGGAGATCTCGGTCGAGAAGGTCGAGCGCATGCTCCACCACATCCAGGAGCGGCGCCGGCTCGAAGGCGAGAATCAGGTGCTGCGCGCGACCAACGAGCGGCTGCGGCGCAACGCCGGCACCCGCTGGCAGATCGTGGGCGACTCCGGGCTCATCAACCACGTGATGAGCAAGATCGAGCGGGTCGCGCCGCTGCCGCGGCCGGTGCTGGTGCTGGGCCCCCGCGGCACCGGCAAGGAGCTGGTCGCCCGCGCGATCCACACCCTGTCGCCGCGGGCGGCCGAGCAGTTCATCACGATCAACTGCGCCGCGGTCCCCGAGAACTTGCTCGAGAGCGAGCTGTTTGGCCACGAGGAGGGCGCGTTCACCGGCGCGACCAAGCAGAAGGAAGGCAAGTTCGAGCTGGCCGACGGCGGCACCTTGTTCCTCGACGAGATCGGCAACATGTCGATGGAGTTCCAGGCCAAGATCTTGCGCGTCCTCGAGTACCAGCGGTTCGAGCGGGTCGCCGGCTCGGAGTCGATCCAGGTCAACGTCCGGGTGATCGCGGCGACCAACGCCGATCTCAAGCAGGCGATGGCCGAGGGGAAGTTCCGCGCCGACCTCTACGATCGGCTGGCGTTCGAGGTGATCAACCTGCCGCCACTGCGCGAGCGCATGGACGACGTGCCGGTGCTGGCCGCCTACTTCCTCGCCTCGTTCCGTCAGGAGGTTGCCGGCCTGACCGTGCGCGACATCGCGCCCGAGGCGTTCGACCGGCTCGCCCGCTACGACTTCCCGGGCAACGTGCGCGAGCTGAAGAACGTGGTCGAGCGCGCCATCTACATGGCCCAGGGCGACCTGCTGGGCCCGGCCGACATCGACGCTGCCCTGCCGCCGGAGGCCCACGAGCTGCCGGCGGCCCAGGCCGGCGCCGGCGAGTTCGTCGACGACCCGACCCGGCCGCTGGTCGAGCGGGTCGAGGCGTTCGAGGCCTGGCTGTGCAAGGACGCGCTCGAGCGGACCCGCTTCGTCCAGAAGGAAGCCGCGGCCTTCCTGGGCATGTCGTACGATCAATTTCGCCAGCGCTACCGCAAGTACGGACTGGGCAAGGAGTGACCGATGGGCCTGTTCTCGCGCATGAAGGGGGGCATCAAGGCGAAGGCCAACGCGGCGATCGACCGCGCGATCGACCCCGAGAAGGAGATCGCGATGGCGATCCTCGAGCTGGAGGAGCAGCGCAAGAAGGCGCTCCAGGAGCTGGTCACCTACAAGGCCAACGCCAAGCAGATGGACGAGCAGGTCAAGCAGCAGGAGGCGCGGGCCGCGACCTGGGAGAAGCGCGCGATGGCCGCGGTCACGGCCGGTGACGACGAGGCCGCCCGCGAGGCGCTGCGCCAGAAGAAGGCGTCGCAGGCCGAGGCCGACAAGATCAAGCGCGATCGCGACGAGTCGGCCGGCTACGCGATCCAGCTCAACAAGAGTCGCAAGGAGTTCGAGACCAAGCTCCAGATCCTGAAGCTGAAGAAGGGCACGCTCGCGACCCAGCTGGCGGCCGCCCGCGCGCCCGGCGGCGACGCCTTTGGCAACGACAGCTCGGTCTGGGATCGCTTCCAGACCGCCGAGGATCGCATCGAGACCGACGCGATCGCGACCGAGGTCGACGCCGCGATGCGCGGCGAGCAGGCCGCCGACGCCGAGCTCGAGGCCAAGATCCTGAGCGCCGGCGCCGCCGCCGGGGTGGTGGCGCCGGCCGGCACCGACGACGCGCTCGCGGCGCTCAAGGACAAGATCGCCGCGGATCGCGAGGCCCGCCAGCGGTCGCTCGCCGAGACCCAGGCCCGCGCGCTCGGCGCCGGCAAGCCCGACCCCAAGAAGGGCGGGGCGGGCGCGTGACCGCTGGCGACGATGAGCCCCTGCTCATGCGTCTGCGCGACCTCGCGCTGGTCGACCTCGACGCCCTGCTCACCGGTGCCGAGGGGGCTCACTACGCCGCGCTCCTGGTCGGCCACGGCGAGGACCTCGAGGACGCCTTGCGCACGGCGCGCGCCCGCGCCGCCGACTTGCAGAAGGCGATCACGACCGGCGACCCCATGCTCCTCCTCGACGCCGGCTTCGCCATCCGCGCCAAGGACGGCGGCCGCGACGCCGCCGAGCGGGCCGCCCGCAGGCTGGTCGCCCGCGCCGCCGCCGCCCGTGCCCTCGCCCGCCTCGACGATCTCGCCGCCGGCCTCTATCCCCGCCTGGTCGAGGCCGACCGCCGCCGCGCCTCCCTCGGCACCGCCGGGTAGCGCCGTCCCGCACGGCCGGTGCGCGCCCAAGGAAACTGCGCTGGCCATTGTCTCAACCGACGCACCCTCCCTATAGTGCGCGCGATGTCGGAGGACGAGGACGACCTCCTGGCACGCGCGCGGAAGGGTGACGCCCCTGCCTTTGGCGCCCTCGTGCGCCGGTACCAGCGCCGCGTGTACTCCGCCGCACTCCACGTCACCGGGAATCACAGTGACGCCGACGACGTCACTCAGGAAACCTTCGTGCGCGCGTACCGGGGACTGGCCTCGTTCGACGGCCGCGCCGACTTCTTCACCTGGCTGTATCGCATCGCGATCAACACCGGGCTCAACCGGCTGCGCTCGACCAAGCGCACCGCCGCCCTCGCCCAGGCGGGCTCTGCCGACGTCGATCAGGTCGGCGGCCGGCCCGAGGCGCTCGGCGCCGCGCGGCTCCTGCCCGACGAGCAGGCCCGGCTGAGCCAGGAGGTGCGCGCGGTGCTGGTCGCGGTGTCGCAGCTGTCGGTGTCGCTCCGCGTCACGCTGGTCATGGCGACCGTCGAGGCCCTGCCGCACAAGCAGATCGCCCAGATTCTCGACATCCCCGAGGGGACCGTGGCCTGGCGGGTCAACGAAGCGCGCCGGATCCTGCGCGAGCAGCTCGGCGACGTTGCGCCGGTCCGCGCAAAAAAGGGTCACGGGCCGACCTGATTCTGATCTAGACCTATGGGGTCCGCTGACGATCGAGAAGCTGGTACCGAGAATTGAGGACGATGCCCGACGAGATCGACGACCTGGTACGCGCGGCGGCGAAGGCCCACGAGGGTCTCGCGCCGGCGGGCTATTTCGACGACCTCGATCGGCGCGTGCTCGCTCGGCTGGATCGATCGCACGGTGAGCTCGCTGACCTTCCGGAGGCTGTATCGATGATGTCCGAGACCGAGAACCACAGCGGCCGCGATCGTGGAACCTCCCCCGAGGGAGCGCTGCCACGCGATGGCGAAGACTCCGGGCTACACGACATGCGCGCGCTCGCGCAGACGACCAAGGCGCGCATCTCGCGCCGGGTCACCAGCCAGCACGACGCGCTCGACGACTCGCTCGCCTCGTCGTCGAGCGGCCTGCGCGCGGTTGCGCTGCCCGAGCCCGCCCGGCTGGTGGCGCTGCCTGACATGCCGCTCGCGACCGGGACGTCCAGTGTCGCCCGGATCGTGGGCCCCGGCGCCGCCCGCAGCGCCGGCGCGGTCCCGCCGATTCGCCGTCGGAAGACCGGCATGATGGTCGCGATGGGCGCCGGTCTGTTCGCGGTCGCGGTCGGCGCCGTCGTCGTGCTCGGCGGCGGCCGCGACCAGGCCGAGCCCAGTGCCGCGTCCGAGGCGGCCGTGGCCACTGGCACGGCCGCGGACCCCGCGGTTCGCCCGCTGGATACCGCAGCGGCGGCGCCGGTGGTCGCGCCCACCGGTGCCTCCGCACCGTCGGGCACGGCGGCGGGTGCCGGGGCCGGCACCAGCAGCACCAGCGGGACCGGCGCGAGCAACGCCGGCACCCGCGACCAGGTCGCCGAGGCATCGGCCGCGGCCAAGCGCGATGGCCGCGCCGACGGCGCCGTGGCGCCCCGCACCGCCGCCGACAAGCCGGCGGACCGCCGGGCCAAGCCCGACGCCGACCGCCCGGCGGGCGCCAAGCCGGCCAAGGACGGGGCCGCGCCCGCGAGCGCACCAGGCGCGAAGCCGGCCACCGGCGGTGGCGACAAGAGCATCGAAGACCTGCTCGACGAGGCCTCGGGTGGCGCGCAGAAGCCGTCCGAGGTGGGCAGCGCGCCCAAGGGCCCCGAAAAGACCGGGCTCGACGGCAAGGACATCAAGGCCGGCATGTCCGCAGTCGCGGGCCGCGCCCAGGCCTGCTTCGATACCCACGGTGTCGCGGGTCACGTGAAGGTCAAGGCGACCGTCGACGCGAGCGGCAAGGTCACCAAGGCCGACGCGACCGGCGAGTTCGCCGGCACCCCGACCGGCGGCTGCGTCGCGAGCGCGGCGCGGGCCGCCTCGTTCCCGTCGTGGACCGGCGGGCCGATGACGATCTCGTACATGTTCACGCTGCAGGAGTAGAACGCCCGCGAACGCAGCTCGCGGCGGTCGCGAGCTGCGTTCTGGGCTTGCGCGGGGCGCGGGGCGTCTGCATGCTCCCCGCGCCATGGCGTCTGGCAAGGCCAACACCGGTAACTATTTCGAGGATTTTCGCGTCGGGCAGCGGCTCCAGCACGCGACTCCTCGCACGATCCACGGCGGAGATCTCGCCCTCTACGTCGCCCTGACCGGCGACCGTCGCCCGCTGGCGTCGTCGACCGAGTTCGCGCGCTCGCTCGGGTTCGCGCGCGAGGTCACCCACGACCTGCTCGCGTTCCACCTGGTGTTCGGCAAGACCGTCGCCGACATCTCGCTCAACGCGGTCGCCAACCTCGGCTACTCGCAGGTGCTGTTCCAGCGCCCGGTCTACCCGGGCGACACGCTGACCGCCGAGAGCGAGATCATCGGCCTGCGCGAGCTGTCCGACGGCAAGCGCGGCGTGGTCTACGTGACCTCGCGCGGCTTCAACCAGAAGGGCCAGGAGGTCCTCTCGTATCACCGGTGGGTGATGGTCGAGAAGCGCGACCCCAAGGCCCCGGCGCCGACCCAGGTCATCCCGGAGTTGCCCACCTCGGTGGCGGTCGCCGACCTGCCGGTGCCCGAGGCGCTCAACCTGGCGCGCTTCCCCAACCTGCGCTGGGCGACCGGCGGTGCGCACCTCTGGGACGACTACCAGGTCGGCGAGAAGATCGTGCACCACGGCGGCATGACGCTCGAGGAGGCCGACCACACGATGGCGACGCGCCTCTACCAGAACAGCGCGCGGGTCCACTTCGACCAGCACGCCCAGGCCTCGACCCGGTTCGGCAAGCGCCTGGTCTACGGCGGCCACGTGATCAGCATGGCCTACGCGCTCGCGCACGGCGGGCTCGAGAACGTGCTGCGGATGGCCGCGTGGAACGGCGGCTCGCACGTCAACCCGACCTTCGCCGGCGACACGATCTATGCGTGGACCGAGGTCCTCGACAAGGCCGAGCTGCCGTCGCGACGCGACCTCGGCGCGCTGCGCCTGAAGATGGTCGCGGTGAAGAACGTCGATCCGGCCCGCGAGGACATCAGCCTCGAGATCGAGGTCGACGGCAAGAAGTCGTTCGATCCCCGCGTCGTGCTCGTGCTGGACTACTGGGGCCTGATCCCGCGCTGAGCCGGGCCGGTCCCGCGGGCCTGCGCGGTCATGGCCGGCGCCGCCGGCCGAGCGCCCAGGTGAGCGCGCCCGCCAGCGCGGCGATCGTGGTGAGGCCGGCCGCGAGCGTCACGAGCAGCCCGACCCGCGCGCGCGGGGTGACCTCGAACGGGCCGACCGAGGTCAGCGCGGGAGAGGTCGGCGGCGGTATCACGTCGACCGCGAGCTGCGCGTCGGGGCCGGCGAGGGTGCGCGCGGCGGCGACGGTGGCGTCGTGTAGCGGCCGCGGATCGGCGCCGGAGCGGGTCGCGATCACGGCGGCGACGCGGGCCGGGCCGGCGGCGGCCACCCGCGCGAACGGATCGGGGACCGCGAGGTGGACCACGACGGTGGCCCCCGCGACGCCGGGGATCGCCAGGACGTGCGCGCGCAGGCGCTCGGCGAGGCGGGTCTCGTCGTCGGCGCGCGCGGCCGCGGGGACCGGTGGCAGCGAGCGCTCGACGTCGCAGCCGGCGACCGCCATCAGGCTGGCGAGCACGAGCGCGCGGCGCGCACCGCGCCGACGGCGTGCGATCGACACCGCGGCGGCGCTCACAGGGTCTGCTTGCAGGTGCTGCACCACCAGGCCTGGCGCTTGCCATGCCAGAGCGTGGAGACCCGACAGGTAGGACAGGTCGGCGCGGTGCGATGGGTGGCGGGGCCGGACCCGCCGCGGGGCGCAAGGGCACGTCCGGCGGTGGCCGCCTGTCCGATCCCCGGACCGAGCGCGTCAGGGGCGGGCGCGGTCAGGGTCATCGCGCCGGGTCCGGCGGCCACCCACGCCGGGTCGGGTGCGATGATGCTGGCGACGGCGGCGGCGCTGGCGGCGGCGGCGCCGCTCGCGACCGCGCCGGTGGTGACCACCGGCGGCCGCGGTGCATACCGCGCGTGTCCGTTGCTGGCACCGGGTCCCGGCGCGGCCGCGGTGCCAGACGGTCCCGGCGCAGCCGCCAGCGCCGGCAGCACCGGCCGAAGCCCCGCGCGCGCGTCACCGGGCGCGCCGGGCCCGCGCGGCGGCGCGGCCCTCAGCTGGGGCCCGCGGGTGGCGTCGCCTTCGAGCTCCACGTCGGCGGTGCGCAGGGTCGCCGCGGCGACCAGCGCGGCCGCGACCACCCCGCTCATCGCGACCACGAACACCGGCAGGCCCCAGCCGATCGTCATCACGTCGTTGCCGGCGTACGAGACCGCGGTCGCGATGCCGGTGGTCAGCGCGAGCCCGGCCAGCACCGCCGCCGACCACGCCCAGGCGCCCGGGGTCACGCCCCGGCCGGCGCGTGCGGCGGCGCCGAGGGCCGGCACGATCGCCGCGGCGGCCAGCGCGACCGTCAGGCGAGCCAGCAGCGTGAGCCCGGCACGGCCAGCGCCGATCGACGCCACGTGGCAGCGGCCGTCGGCGCAGGCCTCGAGGCCGAGCGGCGAGGCGTGGAGCCCGCCGAACGACTGGGCGCCGCTCCACCACGCGCGCCGGCCGACCGCGATCCACGCGATCAGCACCAGCAGCGCCAGCGCGGCGGTCAGGCCCCAGCGCCGCGCGGGTGACGCCGACGACGCGACCTCGCCGGTCGGCCACCCGATGCCGAGCCCGGCCAGGGCCGCGCCGACGATCATCGCGACCAGCCCGTTGGCGGCCTGCAGGTCGATCGCGCGGCGCGACAGCACCTCCGACGCGACGAACGCGGCGCCGAGGCCGGCGGCGGTCGCGACCACGGTCGCCGCCCACCCGCGCAGGATCGGGCGGCGCTGCCCGCGCGCGAACGCGAGCACGACCAGCAGCGCGACCGCGCTCATGGTGGCGCCCATCGCCAGGCGCCCGAGCCAGGCGAACAGATCGTCGGACAGGCCGCGGGCGCCGGCGTAGCCGTGCGGCTGGCAGCGCAGGCGCTCGCACACCTCGCCGCCGACCAGGCCGTAGTTGGCCCGCAGCTCGCGGTCCGGGGCCTCGTCGCCTTCGGCCCAGGCGCCGGGCCGCGCCGGGTCGTACATCCCGCGAAAGGCGTCGCGATCCTCGCCGGTGCCGGGCTTGATCTCGAACCAGGGCACGAACCCGGCAATCAGGAGCGCGATCGCCGCCAGGGCGCACAGCCCTGCGCTCGCGGCTCGACGCGTCATGCGAAGACGGTACCATGCGGCCGCGCTCCTCATGATCACCGTGCCGCTGCCATGAACGCCGTCCTCGCCCTCGTCCCGCACCTCGGCCGCGCGGTCTTGCGTCGGCTCGCGCCCGACGCCGCCGACGATCACCGCGGCCGCGCGATCGGTCGCGCGTTCGAGCTCGATCTGTGCGCGCTGCTCAACTGCCTGCGCGCCGCCGAGCTGACCGAGCTGGCGCGCGCGGTCCGGATCCCGGTCGCGGTGGACGCCGAGGTCGGCGCGCTGCGCGAGGCGCTGTGGCGGTGGGGCGCGCGGCTCGAGGCCGGCGGCGATCACCTCGCCGGCACCGCGCTGCAGCCGGTGCCCGAGCGGCTCGGTGCCCGGCTGGTCCACGTCGCGCCCGCGCGGGGGCTGGCCCCGGCGGCGGTCGGCTGGCCGCGTCCGTTGCCGGCGCCCCGCCGGCCCGAGCCGCCCGACGACGAGCCCGACGACGTCGACGCGCTGCTGGCCGCGGCCGATCGCGCGCTCGGCGTGCGGTTGCCCGCGCGCGGCCGCGACAAGGGTGCGTGGGGCGCCGCCGCGGCCCGGCTGCTCGGCGTGGTCGAGCATGGTGAAGGCGAGCCCGACTGGCGCGGCGACGTCGAGGTCAAGACCGTGCCGGTCGCGCTCGATCGCGCCGGGCGCTGGCGGGTCACCGAGGATCCCGCGGTCGCCATGGTCGACGGGTCGCCGCTCGGCAAGCTGCGCCGCGTGCTGTGGCTGGTGCGCGCCACCACCGGTGACGGCGCGACCCTCCTGTCCTGGTACTTCGTCGAGTGGGACGCCGAGGTCGCGCGCCTGGTGCGGCGCGATCTGCACACGCGGCCCAAGGGTCCGCGCGGGACCAGCGCGCGGGGCTGGTACCTGCACAAGCGGTTCTTCCTCGACGCCGGCCTGTACGCGACGCTCAACGGCCCGCGGGCGGTGGCGTCGTGATCAACGACGCGCTGCGCCTGGTCGGTTCGGCCCAGACCAACCGCGACATGGAGGCGGAGCTGACCCGCATCTCCAACCGCGCGCTGGGTCGACGGCCGCCGCCCCCGACCCGCGACGGGACCGGCCAGCTGGTCTACCCGTGGGACGACGAGCTGGCCCGGGTCGCGCTGGCCTACCACCGCACCTCGACCCGGGTCGTGCGCGACCTGTACGCGTCGAGCGCGCGCCGGCTCGAGCCGCTGTACGACGAGCTGCGCGCCGATGCCGCCGCCGATCACCGCGGCTGGGACGCGCGGGTGCGCACGATCTCGGTCGAGGTCCGCCGGGTCGCCGAGTTCGCGGCCGGCGAGCGCCAGATCGTCGGCACGGTCAAGAACGCGATCGTCGATGGCCTGGCGGCGCGCGGCCGCCGGGTCGACGTCGATCCCGAGCGCCCCGACGCGTTGATCGTGGCGCGGCTCGACGACCGCGGCCGGATCATGGTCGGCGCCGATCTGTCCGGTGGCACCCGCACCCGGCGCGGCTGGCGGACCGAGGCTGGCGACGCGCCGCTGCGCGAGCACGTCGCGGCGGTGATCGCGATGGAGGCGCGCTACGACCCGCGTCGCGACCTGGTGGTCGATCCGATGTGCGGCTCGGGCACCCTCGCGATCGAGGCGGCGCTGCTCGCGCGTGGCACCGCGGTCGCGCCGCGCCCGGGCCAGCCCACCGACCCCGACCTGTGGCCCGACGCGCGGCCCGTCGTGATCGCCGGCGACATCGATCTCGAGGTGCTGGCCGGCGCGCGCAACAACGCCCGCCGCGCCGGCGTCGAGATTCTCTGGCACCGCGGCGACTACACCGCGCTCGACCGCGACAAGCTGTGGGCGCTGGCCGCCGAATCGGGGGCGGTGCCCGAGCGCGGCCTGGTGCTGTGTAACCCGCCATGGGGCGAGCGGCTCGAGGTCGCCGACGCCCGGCTGCTGTACGGCGCGCTGGGCGATTGGTTCCGCAGCCTCCGTGATTTTCGCGGCGCGTTCCTGGTCGCGAACCCCGAGTTCGAGCACGCCTTCGGCTCGAAGTGGGCGATCAAGAAGCCGCTGTCGAGCGGCGATCTTCGTGGTTACCTGTTCGTGTACGAGGCGGCCGGGCCGGCTGCCACGCCCACGAGGCCATGACGATCGATCCCGACATCCAGGGCGCACCGGCGCGCTTCTGGCACGCCGAAGGCGACGGCGGTCGCATCCGCTGCGATCTGTGTCCGCGCGCGTGCACGGTCACGCCGGGGCAGCGAGCGTTCTGCTTCGTCCGCGGCAACGTCGACGGCGAGATGGTCCTGTCGGCCTACGGCCAGGCCTCGGGCTTCTGCGTCGATCCGATCGAGAAGAAGCCGCTCAACCACTTCTACCCGGGCACGTCGGTGCTCTCGTTCGGGACCGCCGGCTGCAACCTCGGCTGTCGGTTCTGCCAGAACTGGGACATCTCGAAGGCGAGGGACCTCGCGCGGCTCAGCGCGCGGGCGACCCCCGACGCGATCGCGGACGCCGCGGTGCGCGCCGGCTGCAAGAGCGTCGCGTTCACCTACAACGATCCGGTGATCTTCGCCGAGTGGGCGATCGACGTCGCCGCCGCGTGCCGCGAACGCGGCGTGAAGACGGTCGCGGTGACCGCCGGCTACATCACGCCCCAGGCCCGGCCCGAGCTGTTCGCCGCGATGGACGCCGCCAACGTCGACCTCAAGGCGTTCACCGAGCACTTCTACAAGAAGCTGTGCTTCGCCGAGCTGGCCCCGGTGCTCGACACCCTGCGCTGGCTCCGTCACGAGTCGGAGGTCTGGTTCGAGGTCACCACGCTGTTGATCCCGACCCAGAACGACTCCGACGACGAGGTCGCCCGGCTGTGCGACTGGTTCGCCGAACACCTCGGGCCCGACGTGCCGCTGCACTTCACCGGCTTTCACCCCGACTACAAGCTGACCGACGTGCCGGCGACCCCGGCCGCGACCCTGACCCGGGCCCGCGCCCAGGCGCGCGCGCGCGGCCTCCGGCACGTCTACACCGGCAACACCCACGACGCTGCCGGCCAGAGCACCTACTGCGCTGGCTGCGGCGCGGTCGTGATCGAGCGCGACTGGTACCAGCTGGGCGCCTGGAACCTCACCGCCGGTGCGTGCACCGCGTGCGGCGTGACCCTGGCCGGGCACGTCCACGAGGCGCCCGGCAGCTGGGGTCCGCGGCGCCTGCGCGTGATGCCGTAGGCGAGGTCACCGCCGGCCAGGAGCATTCACAGGGCGGTCGTGGACGACCGCCCGGCGTGCGTGGTACGCCGGAACCATGGGCGCGATCGATCCCGTCGTGGGCGTCTTTCGCGCCGAGCACGCGCAGGTGTTCGCCGCGCTGTGGCGCCGGCTGGGCGAGTTCGACCTGGTCGAGGCGGCGATGGCCGACGCCTACCTGGCCGCGATGGCGGCGTGGGGCTCGGGCGGCGTGCCGCAGAACCCGACCTCGTGGATCGCGACCGTCGCGATGTCGGCGACGACCAGCGTGCTGTCGCGCCGCGACACGCCGGTGGCCGACGCCGGCTCGCCCTCCGACGATCTGCGCGCGGTGTTCGCGACCTGCTGCCAGCCGGCCCTGGCGCCCGACGAGCGGGTGGTGTGCGTCGCGCGCGCCGTGGTGGGCATGATGCCCGGTGAGATCGCGGCGCTGCTCGGGGTCAGCGATCCCGTGATCCACACGCGCCTCACCCAGGCCAAGCGGGTGCTGCGCCAGGCCGGGCGCGGCCTGGCCCCCATACCCGACGAGCCCGCGGCGCACGCCGAGCGGATCGAGCTGATCCGCGCCGCGGCGGCGGTATTCGCGACCGCCCCGGGCCGCGAGGCGGTCGAGATATCCGCTCTGGTCGATGCTCGTCTGGTCACCGCCCTCCTGTAATCACAGGTGGTTGGCGGGGGGGGGCGCCCGGGGCGCCGGCGCCACGATGGCTTCTGGCCCACACCCCTCTCGAAGGATGGCGGTTTGGGTCGACCCATCCTGGTGATGCCGACCGCCATCATCGTGGATGACTCCCCCGTCATGCGGGCCCAGCTCCGCGCCCTGGTGCGCGAGGCCGGCTGTACGGTCGTCGCGGAGGGCGCCTCGGGCGACGACGTGCTGGGGCTGTACCAGCAACATCGGCCCGATCTGATGCTGCTCGACATCGTCATGCCGGGCACCGACGGGGTCACCGCGGCCACCGACCTGCTGGCTCGACATCCCGAGGCAGTCGTCATCATGTGCACGTCGCTCACCGCCCGCGACAAGATCCTTGCCTGCCAGAAGGCCGGGGTCGCCTACTACTTGCTCAAGCCGTTCCAGCCCGAGCGCGTGGTCGCGGTCCTGCGCAACGTCCTCGAACGGCGACCGCCGGCGGTGGCTGCGGCCACGCCGGCCCGCGTCCCGGAGGCCTCGTCGTGATCTGCGCCCTGTGCGACCGGGCCAACGACGAGCGCCGCCGCTACTGCGGCGGCTGCGGCACCGATCTGGCGCCGGCCTGCGTCCGTTGTCGCTTCGTCAACGGGTGCGACGACCGCTTCTGTGGCGGCTGCGGTGATCCGATGGTCGCCGGCGCGCCCGCCGTGGCCGCGCCGCGCACCCCGCCCCCGGTGCCGCCGCGGCCGCCGATGCCGTCGCTCCGTCCCGCACCGCCGCTGGCAGCGCCACCGCCACCGCCACCGGTGCCCGTCGCGGCGCCCGCGCCCGCCGCGGCCACGGCGGCCGGCAACGCGCTCAGCGCGGAGGATCTGCGCGCGATGCTCGGCACCGGCGCGGCCCCCGCGGCGCCCGCCTTGCCGCAGGGCATCATCACCCAGGATGATCTCGATCGCCTCTTCAGCGGCGGTGCCGGTTGAGGACACCGGCCCCGGTCAGCGGCGTCGGCGCGGCCGCGCCGCGCCCGGCCGCCAGCCGCGGCGTGGTCGCGCTCGAGCTGGTGCGCCAGCGCAAGCTGTCGCCGGCGGCCCTGGGCGCGGCCGGGTTCGCCAGCATCGAAGAGGTGATGGACGCGGTCGCCCGGCAGTTCAACCTGCCGCGCCAGGCGCTCGACGAGGTCGAGCTGATGCCCGCGCTGGCCCAGCTGGTGCCGCGCCAGCTCGCCGAGCGCCACCGCATCTGCCCGGTGTTCGCGTCGGCCCTGGAGCTGTCGGTCGCGACCTCCGACCCGACCCAGATCGAGCTGGTCGACTTCCTCGCCGGCCAGCTGAAGCGCGTGGTCGCGATGGTCGTCGCAACCCCGGCCGAGATCGACCGCGCGGTGAAGCGCCTGTACGACGCGCCGGTCGCGGCGCCGATGCTCGAGGAGGGCGATCAGGTCTCGCAGGAGGCCCTGCGCGAGGCCATCCCCATCGTCAATGGCGTGATCGCCGGCGCGCTCGAGCAGCGTGCCAGCGACATCCACATCGAGGCGACCGAGCGCGAGACCATCATGCGCTATCGCGTCGATGGCCGCCTGCGCACGGTCGAGTCGCGGCCGGCCGAGCTCCACGCCGCGATCGTGTCGCGCATCAAGGTCCTCGCCAACCTCGACATCTCGATCCGCTTCGTCCCGCAGGACGGCCGCATCAAGATCAAGAACGGCGCCGCCGACGTCGATCTCCGGGTGTCGGTGCTGCCGACCTACTGGGGCGAGAAGGTGGTGTGCCGGGTGCTCGACAACAAGCGGGCCGCCCTGCCGCTCGAGCAGCTCGCGTTCTCGCCCGACGAGCGGGTGGTGTTCGATCGGATGATCCAGGCGCCCTACGGCCTGGTGCTGGTGACCGGCCCGACCGGCAGCGGCAAGAGCACGACCCTCTACGCCGCGCTCAACGCGGTGCGCAGCCCCGAGCTCAACATCGTCACGGTCGAGGATCCGATCGAGTACCAGCTGCCTGGGCTCAACCAGGTCCAGGTCAACGTCAAGCGCGGGCTCACCTTCGCCGGCGCGCTGCGGTCGATCCTGCGCCAGGACCCCGACGTGGTCCTGGTCGGTGAGATCCGCGATCGCGAGACCGGGGTGGTCGCCGCCGAAGCGGCGATGACCGGTCACCTGGTGTTCGCGTCGCTGCACACCAACGACGCGATCGGCGCGGTGACCCGCCTGACCGAGATGGGGGTCGAGCCCTACCTGGTCGCGCCCTCGCTGGTCGGCATCGTCGCCCAGCGCCTGATGCGCAAGGTGTGCACCGGCTGCGTCGAGCCGCACGTGCCCGACCCGGCCGAGCTCGCCGCGCTCGGCTTACCAGCCTTGCCCGACGGCGTCCACCTGGTCCGGGGCCGCGGCTGCGTCGCGTGCCACCGGACCGGCTACCAGGGCCGCATCGCGATCCGCGAGCTGCTCGAGATCGACGACACCCTGCGCGCGATGATCTCGGCCAGCGCCAGCGCGGACGCCTTGCGCACGCAGGCGATCGCCACTGGCTTCCGGACGATGCGCTTTGCCGCGCTACGCTTGCTGCTGGCCAAGATCACCAGCGCGCGCGAGGTCCTGCGCATCACGAGAGGGAGCTGACATGAGCCCGCCGCGCGCCCAGGTCGTGAACGAAGTCGTGGCCGCGGTGGTGCGTGTCCTCCGCATCAGCCTCGGCGAGCACGCCACCCTGGCCGGGTTGAACGTCACCCGCGCGATGGATCCGGCCCCCTCGATCGCGGTCACCATCCAGCTGAGCGGCAGCCTGCACGGGCCCATCATCTGCGTATTCTCGCGCGAGCTCGCCACCCAGATCACGGTGCGGCTCACGCTCGACGACGCCCCGTCGGGCGAGCTGCTCAACGACGCGGTCGCCGAGCTCACCAACATCGTGCTCGGCAACGCGATCGGGCCCCTGGCCGAGGCCGGCTATCACGTCGAGATCGCGACGCCGGTCGTCCACTCCAACGAATTCCGACCCGGGCTCCTCACCGACACCCTGGTCGCGACCCTGTCGGCGCCCAGCGGCACCGTGCGGGTCTTCCTCGGCGCCGAGGTGACCGCGTGAGCGCGCTGGCGGGATGGCCGGGGTCGCCAGGCGGGCCGTCGCTCGCCGCCATCATCGGCGCGCTGCCGGGTGCGATCCTGGTGGTCGGCAACGCCGGCGTGGTGACCGCGGTGCTGCCCGGCAGCGATCCGTCGATCGACCTGTCCGACGCCGCCGGCCAGCTGCTGTGCGAGGCGCTGGGCATCGACCTCGCCTCCGACGACGCCGGGCGCTGGGAGCTGTGGCTGGCCTGCGTGCTCGGCCACGACCTCGGCATGTGGCCTTTGAACCTCGGCGACATGCCACGCTACGTCGCCCAGACCGGGGACCGGCCCGCGCTCTCGATCGAGGTCGGTCCCATCGTCGAGGACGGCCGGGTGGTGGCGCTCGCGCTGCAGCTCCGGCGCGCCGAGCTCGCGCCGGTGCCGGCGGTGGGCAGCGGCCCCGCGACGACCGCCGACGAGCGGTTCACCGGCGATGCCCACGGCATCCTCGACGACTGCGAGGCCGAGCTGCTGAAGCTGTCGCGCGACCCGGGCGCCCGCCAGTCGGTCCACCGCCTGTTCCGATCGGTCCACACGCTCAAGGGCATGGCCGGCGGCGCCGGCGCCGCCACCGTGGTCGCGCTGACCCACCGCGCCGAGGAGATCCTCAACCGCGTCCGCAACAGCACGGGCACGCTGGTCGACCGCGATCTCGCCGACGCGCGCGGGCTGCTCGCCGAGGCCCGGCTCGCGCTCGGCCGCACGGTCGGGCGGGGCGTGCCCGACGCCATGACCTGCATGTACGCCGAATGCCGGCCGCTGATCCCGCGGCTCGAACGGGTGGTGGCGACCTGGAGCTCGCGGCCCCGCGAGCTCCAGGTGGCCGATGATCTCATGCGCCTGCTGCGCGGCTTTGCGGACTCGGCCCAGCGCGCCCGCTGCGACGCGCTGGTGGCGCGGATCGAGGAGGTGCGCAGCCAGATCACGACGGCCTGCGAGATGGCCCGGCCGTCGCGCAGCCTGGTCGCCGCGATCGAGCACGGCGTCGACGATCTGAGCTCGTGGCTGCGCCTCTACCAGGATCTGCACGCCGAGGTCCGCCGGCACGACACCAGCAACGAGGTGGCGATCGCCCTGACGTCCAGCCGCACCACCGCCGGCGATGCCACCGCGGTCGCGCACCTCACCGCGGTCGCGCATGATGCCGGCATGCTCAGCCTGGCCGCGGCGCTGCGCGGCGACCCCGACTCGCAGCGGCGTGCGCTGGCCGCCGTCACCGACCTCCCGGCCATGCTGTCGGCCGCCGGCATCGGCACGCGCAAGCGGTCGACCGAAGCTGCGCGCGAGCTCGATCGCGCGGTCCGGGCGCTGGCCGGCGATCTGGAGATGGCCGGGAGCCTGGCCGGCTCGCCGCTCACCGAACAGGTCGCGCCGGCGCTGGCCCGGCTGCGCGCGGCGGTGGTCGAGGTCACCTGGGGGCCGCTCGACGACATCGCCGAGCGGATCATCGCGACCTCCGATGCGGTCGCGGCCGAGACCGGCAAGCAGGTCGCGATCGACTTCGACGCCCACGGTCTGCGGCTGCCCGCGCACACCCGCCGCGCGATCGCCGAGATCCTCGTGCACGCCGTGCGCAACGCGATCGACCACGGCATCGAGGCGCCGGCCGAGCGGATCGCCGCCGGCAAGCCGACGGTCGGCGTGCTCACCGTGCGGATCGAGGTCGACGAGGCCTGGGCCCAGGTCGTGATCACCGACGACGGCCGCGGGGTCGAGGTCGAGCGGGTGCGCAAGCGTGGCGCCGAGCTCGGCCTGCTCGGGGCGTCACCGGCCGCCGCGACCGACGCCGAGGTGCTCGAGTTGCTGTTCCACCCCGGGTTCTCGACCGCCGGGGCGGTGAGCGCGGTGTCGGGCCGCGGGGTCGGGATGGACGCGATCCGCGCGTTCGCGCGCGGGCGCGGCGGCGACGCCCGGCTGTCGACGGTCCCCGGCCGTGGCACCCAGGTGGTGGTCCGGCTCGGCCTGATCGAGAGCGACGACGCGATGCGCGGCGCCGGCCTCACCGGCCGGCTGCTGCGGATCGATCAGTCGCCGGCGGCGTGACCGCCGGCCCGGTCAGCTGATCAGCGCCTTGAGCAGCGTGGCGTCGCCCTGCAGCGCGACCCGCTGCATGTACAGCGACAGCCCGCGCAGGCCGCCGAGCTCGGCCCCGTCGCCAGCGCGGCCGGGACCGCCGTGCTGGAGCTGGGGCAGCGCGGTGCCCGGGCCCGGCGACAGCGCCGCCATCTTCTCGCTGCCGATGTAGATGCGGCCGTTCCAGCCGGCGGCGGTGGTGACGAACCGGCCCAGCCAGTCGCGATCGTCCGAGTAGCACGAGGCGACCAGGCCGCCCGCGCCGAGCGCGACCACCGCGGCGGCGCCGTCGGGATCGCCGTCGTACGGCGCGATCGTCGCGACCGGGCCGAACACCTCGTGGGCGTGCATCGGCGCGCAGGCGCGGGCGTCGGCGGCGCGGCGCAGCACCGGCCCGACGAAGAAGCCGGTCCCGGCCGCGACCCCGACCGGGCTGACCGTGCCGTCGCCGCCGAACAGCTCGCTGGTCGCCGCCGCCAGCCGGGCGATGCCGGCCCGGACGTCGTCGCGCTGCTGGGCGGTCGCCACCGGCCCCATGCGGACCTCGTCGCGCGCCGGATCGCCGACCACGATCGCGGCCAGGCGCTCGCGCAGCGCGGCGACCACCTCGTCCTCGCGGTGGGCCGGCACCAGCACCCGCCGGATCGCGGTGCACTTCTGGCCGGTCTTCTGCACGATGTCGCGGGCGACGTCGGCGAGAAACAGCTGACCGGCCTCGCTGCCCAGCTCGATGTCGGGGCCGAGCACGGCCGCGTTGAGGCTGTCGGCCTCGATGTTGGTGCGCACCGACTCGGCCAGCACCCGGGGATGACCGCGCAGGGCCCGCGCGGTGTCGGACGAGCCGGTGAAGGCGAGCACGTCGGGCGCGCGCAGGTGATCGACCAGATCGCCGGCCGGCCCACACAGCAGCTGCAGCGCGCCATCGGGCAGGATGCCGGCCTCGACCCACAGCTCGATCATGCGGTGGGTGACCAGCGCGGTCGCGGTCGCGGGCTTGGCCAGCACCGGCATGCCGGCGAGCAGCGCGCACGCCAGCTTCTCGGCGACGCCCCAGGCCGGGAAATTGAACGCGTTGATGAGGACCGCGACCCCGGGCCGCGGCGCCCACGCGTGCTGGCCCGACAGCCGGGCGGTGCGGCCGAGCTGGACCGGCTCGCCGTCGGCCAGGAGCCGGCCGGTGCCGAGCTTGCCGGCGAGGTCGGCGTAGTGGGCGAGGGTGCCGCTGGCGCCGTCGACGTCGAACTTGGCGTCGCCGCGGGTGTTGCCGGCGTTGGCGATCGCCAGCGCGATCAGCTCCTCGCGGGCGCCGTGGATGATCTTGGCCAGCGCCGTCAGCATCGCGCCGCGCTCGGCGAACGAGCGGGCCCGGAGGGCCGGGCCCCCGCGCTCGCGGGCGAACCGGACCGCGGCGCCGAGGTCGAGCTCACGGCCGTGGACCACCGCGAGTGGGGCCTCGGTGGCCGGGTTGACGAGGGTGATCGCGGGGCCGGCGCCGGTGGTCCAGGTGCCGGCGAGGTAGCTGGCCAGGGTCTTCATCGCGGCGGACCTTACACCGCGCCGTGCGCAGCGAGGCGGCGGCCGGACCGACTATGATGGCGACCGCTTGGACACCTCGCTGCGCAACCGCCTGCTCGCCGGCTTCTTCGCGATGTTGTTCGTCGTGACCGGAGGCACCGTCGGCTTCTGGTTCATCGGCGACGGCCGCTGGCTGTGGCACGACTGCCTGTACATGACGGTCATCACCGTCACCACGGTCGGGTTCGGCGAGACCCTGACCGGCATGGACACGGTCGCCCACGCCCGGTCGTTCACGATGGTCCTGCTGGTGTTCGGCACCGGCGTCCTGGTCTACTTCGCCTCGACGATCACCGCGTTCGTGGTCGAGGGCGAGCTCAAGAACGTCCTCGCCGAGCAGCGGCTCAGGAAGCGGATCAAGAAGATGAAGGATCACTTTGTCGTGTGCGGCGCCGGCTCGACCGGGCGCCACATCATCAACGAGCTCCTGACCACCCTCAACCCGGTGGTCGCGATCGACGTGAACGAGCAGGAGCTGCGCGAGATCGCCGAGAAGTACCCCAAGGCCGCGTTCAGCTTCGTGGTCGGCGACGCCACCGACGACGAGGTCCTGGCCCAGGCCAACCTGCCGACCGCGCGCGGCCTGGCCGCGGCCCTGTCCGAGGACAAGGACAACCTGTACCTGGTGGTCGCGACCCGGCAGATCAACCCGACCTGCAAGATCATCGCGCGGGTCGCCGAGCTCAACCACGTCGACAAGCTCAAGCGCGCCGGCGCCGACAGCGTGGTCTCGCCCAACTTCATCGGCGGCATGCGCATGGTCTCGGAGCTGATGCGGCCGTCGGTGGTGAAGTTCCTCGACGAGATGCTGCGCGACAAGGCCGCGTCGATGCGGATCGAGGAGGTCACGGTCCTCGCGGGGTCGAAGCTGGCCGGCAGCTCGCTGCGCGACGCCGACATCCGCGGACGCTACGGGATGGGCGTGCTCGCGGTCCGAGCCGGGGACAGCGGCGGGTTCGAGTACAACCCGCCGCCCGAGCGGGTGCTGACCGCCGGCATGACCCTGGTCGTCCTGGGCTCGGCCCTGCAGGTCAAGCAGCTGGTTGGCGCGGCGATCGCATGACCGCGCGGATCCGGTGGCTGGTCGACGCCATCGGCCGCCAGCCGGCATGGCCGCTGCTGGTCGCCGCCTGGACGCTCGCGCTGCTGTACGCCTTCCCCGGCCACCTCAGCACCGACTCGGTCGATCAGCTCTACCAGGCCCGCGGGCTCCCCCGCTGGGACGAGCTGGCCGGCGGCGAGCTCACCGGGCGCGACGACTGGCACCCGCCGGCGATGTCCGTGGTGTGGTGGCTGATCGAGCGGGTCGTGACCGGGCCGGTCGGCATGCTCGCGCTGCAGCTCGGCCTGCTGGTGGTCGGCTGCTACCAGCTGGGTCGGCGCTGGCTGCGGCCGGGCCCGGCCGCGTTGATCGCGGCGGTGGTGGTGCTGTGGCCGCCGGTGCTGACGCCGATGGGCGTGATCTGGAAGGACTCGCAGATGGCCGGGTTCCTGCTCGCCGGGTTCGTGCTCGCCCTGTCGCCAAGGCGGCATCACTGGGTCCTCGCGGTGATCTGCCTCACGCTGGGCGCGGCGATGCGCCACAACGCGGCGCTCGCGCTGGCGCCGCTGGCGCTGGTCGTCGCGCGGACCTGGTTCCCGGCGTCGCCCCGGCGATGGTGGGCCCTCGGGCTGGTCGGCACCGTGGCGATCGCCGGGGTGGCCGCGCTCGGCAACCGTGCGCTGACCGAGCGCGAGACCCATCCGTGGCACAGCAGCCTGGCAATCTTCGATATCGCCGGCACGATCCGGCGGGCCGGGCCGCTGACGGACGACCAGGTCCGCGCGCTGGTGCGCGGGGCGCCGCTGGTCGCCACCCAGGATCTCCAGGCCGTCACCCGGCGGACGATCAACCAGTGGGGCTGGTGGTGGCTGACCCACGGCGACGATCGGCTGTTCGATCCGCCGCGGACGGCGGCCGACCGCGACGCGGTCACGGCGGCCTGGTCGCGCGCCGTGCGCGAGCAGCCGGCGGCCTGGCTGCGCCACCGCGCGCTGGTGTGGGGCGTGCTCATCGGCGTCTCCCCCCGGCTCAAGGGGCCGGTCGTCCGGCAGTTCGCCGACAACGAGCTGCAGCTCCGCACCCTGCGCCACGATGCCACCCACTCGAGCCTGCAACGCGCGCTCGGCGTCGGACTCGACGGGCTGGCGCGGACGCCGCTGTTCTGGCCATGGCTCTATCTGCTGCTCGCGCTCGGTCTCCTCGTGCGCGCGACCCGCCGGCCCGAGGTGGTGGCCCTGCTCGCCAGCGGGCTCGCCTACGAGGTTGGCCTGTTCCTGGTGGCGCCGTCGGCCGACTTCCGCTATTCGCACTGGCTGATCGCGTGCACCGTGCTCGCGGCCGTGGTGACCCTGGCAGCGCGCGTGGTTGACTGGCGAGGTCCGGTCACCGCGGATCCGGCTGGCTGCCATCGCGGTTGACGCCGGGCGCGCGTCGGGACCGCTGGTTCCGGGCCCGGCCCGAACCCGTCGATAAGCGCTCGGGAGTTCGCGCGCCGTGCGCTAGATTGCGCCGCTGCCCATGGCGGACTTCACCCATCTGCACGTGCACACCCAGTACAGCCTCCTCGACGGGGCGATCCGGGTGAAGGACCTGTTTCCCAAGATCCGCGAGCGTGGCATGGACACGGTCGCGATCACCGACCACGGCAACATGTTCGGGGCGATCGACGTCTACACCGAGGCCAAGGCCCACGACGTCAAGGTGATCTTCGGATGCGAGACCTACGTGGCCTCCGCCGACCTGCGCGACCGCACCAACCGCCGCAACTATCACCTGGTGCTGCTGGCCGAGAACGAGGTCGGCTACAAGAATCTCTCGTACCTCAACTCGATGGGGTACCTCGAGGGCTTCTACTACAACCCGCGGGTCGACAAGAAGCTGTTGCGAGAGCGCCACGAGGGCATCATCGCGATGAGCGCGTGCCTCGGCGGCGAGGTGGCGCAGACGCTGGTCAAGAGCGGCGTCGCCGAGGCCGAGGCGGTCGCCCGCGAGTACAACGACATCTTCGGCGCCGGCAACTTCTTCCTCGAGCTGATGCCGACCCGCACGCCCGAGCAGCAGGAGCTCAACGAGGCGCTGGTCAAGATGGGCGCCAAGCTGAACATCCCGCTGGTCGCCACCAACGACTGCCACTACGTCGATCAGGCCGACGCCGCCGCGCACAACGTGTTGATGGCGATCCAGACCGGCAAGAGCCTGAGCGACGACAAGCGGCTCAAGCACACGGTCGATAGCTACTTCCTCAAGTCGCCGTCGGAGATGAACGCCGACTTCATGAGCGTGCCCCAGGCCATGGAGAGCACGGTCGCGATCGCCAGGCGCTGCAACGTCAAGCTCGACCTCGGCAAGACCATGCTGCCGAAGTACGGCGTGCCCGAGGGCGCCACCCTCGACGGCTACATCGCCGATGTCATCAATCGCGGCCTCGACAAGCGGTTCCGGCACTTCGCCAAGATCGGCTATGCGTTCGACCCGGATCGCTATCGCGAGCGCTGCAAGACCGAGCTGGGCGTCATCGAGAAGATGGGCTTCTCGAGCTACTTCCTGATCGTCTGGGACTTCATCAACTGGGCCAAGGAGCACGGCATCCCGGTCGGCCCTGGCCGCGGCTCGGGCGCCGGCTCGTGCGTGGCGTGGGCGATGGGCATCACCGACATCGACCCGATCGAGTTCAAGCTGCTGTTCGAGCGGTTCCTGAACCCCGAGCGCATCTCGATGCCGGACTTCGACGTCGACTTCTGCATGAACCGGCGCGGCGAGGTCATCAAGTACGTCGAGGAGAAGTACGGCAAGAGCCAGGTCGCGCAGATCGCGACGTTCCACCAGCTCAAGGCCCGCGGCGTCATCCGCGACATCGCCCGGGCGATGGACGTGCCGTTCGCCGAGGCCGACAGGCTGGCCAAGCTGGTGCCCGAGCCGGTCCAGGGCAAGAGCCCGCCGGTCAAGGAGGCCATCGAGAACACGCCCGAGCTGAAGGCGCTCTACAACGAGAGCCCGATGCACCGCGAGCTGCCCGACATCGCGGCCGCGCTCGAGGGGCTCAACCGCCACGCCGGCATGCACGCC
>JBKJLC010000005.1:0-5901 GCA_046597055.1 Kofleriaceae bacterium
GACCTGGAAGGCGATTGCGGGCGCGATGGATCGGTCGGAGCGGTGGTGCCGGTACATGGCGCAGCGGGCGGCGGATCCGCTGCCCGTGTTCAAGGTCGGCGGGATCGTCCGCCTGAATATGGCGGACCGCGATGCGTGGCTGGCCCACCAGCGGGTCGTGACGATGGTTCGCCCCCTGGCCGCGCCCACGATGCGCGCGCTCGACGACGCCATGCGCCTCAGCGCGTGACCGACGGCTGCTCTTCGGGCGGACGCACCGCCCGGAACGCCCGCCACAACAGCAGGTCGTAGCTGATCTTCAGCGCCGCGCCGACCACCAGCGGCACCATCAGCCGGTCCCCGGCGATCAGCGCGCCGGCGATGAACGGGCCGGCGGCCCAGCCGGCGAGCCGGACCAGCTGGGTGACCCCGGCCACCCGGGTCCGCTCGTGCGGCGCGACCACCGCCATCACGTACGACTGCCGGGTCGGGACATCCATCTCGACCAGGCCCTCGCGCAGCAGGAACAGCGCGGCGGCGATCTCGAACGTCGGGGCGATCGCGACGGTGACCAGCAACAGGCTCGACGGCAGGTGGGTGAACACCATCGTCGCGACCAGGCCGATGCGCCTGGCCAGCCAGGCGGCGCCCAGGTGCGACAGCGCGTTGAGCACCCGCGACGCGGCGAACAGGAGCGCGATCACCGCGGGGCTGACCCCGAACCGCTCGACGAAGAACAGCGTCAGCATCGCGCTCGACAGGAAGCCGCCGCCGAGGGCGTCGATCAGGAACAGCCCCGAGATCCGCGCGACGGTGCGGCGGGTCGCCGGCGACAGCGGCACCACCGCGGTGCCAGCGCCGATCTCGATCGCGGGCGACAGCCGCGTGTACCCGAGCGCCAGCGCGGCCTGGACCGCGGCGTAGGCGAGGACGGCCCCGCCGAGGGCCACCGCCGGCGTGGTCACGCCGGTCCCGGCGATGATCGACGGCAGGCCGGCGGCCAGCGCGCCGACCGCGTGGCCGATGTCCTGGCCCAGCGCGTACACCGCGAAGGCCCGGGTGCGGCCCGCATCGTCGGTGGTCGCCGGCAGCGCAGCCTGATCGAGGATCGGTGCGCCGCCGCGGTCCCGGCCCATGCCGTTCACCATGCCGACGAAGGCCGCGCCGCCGAGCAGCCAGGCGTCGGCGGCGAGCGCCACCCCGACCGCGCCCGCCGCGGCCAGCGTCGACAGCAGCACCAGCCAGGCCCGGCGCGACAGCCGGTCGCCGACCACCGTCACCAGCAGCGCTGACAGCGCGGCGCCGGCCAGCCCGGTGCCGACCACGGCACCGATCTCGTCGCCCTGGAGCCCGCGGGCCGCCAGGTGCAGCCCCAGCACGACCGCGACGAAGCCGACCGCGATCGCGCGCACGACCGCGCCGGTGACGAGAATTGTGCGATCGGTCACCGCCGCGGCTCGCCGGATCAGATCAGATCAGGCCTCGGCCTGGCCGACGTGCTTGCTCGCGACGTCACGCAGCCAGGCCCGGATGAACATCGCGTACTCGGCGACCTCCTCCTTGGTGTCGGGCACCGGAAACGCGGTCGCGGCCAGCATCGGCTGCTTCTTCACCACCGCGTCGTAGACGGCCTTGACCGCCGCGGCGGTCTTGTCGCCGAGGAAGCCGTCGACCTCGAGCGACTTGAAGCCGGCGGCGCCAGCCAGCCGGTTGAGGTCGGTCTGCAGGCCCTTGAACTCGTCGTGGACCGGCCCGGCGCCGTACGCGATCTTGTCCTTGGTGTTCCACTCCTTGCCCGTGCCCTGATGGAAGCGGCGCAGGTCGGAGATCTTGAGCGCGTCGCGCGCGGTCGACTCGAGCCACTGCCGCGCGTGCAGCGCGTAGCTCGCGGTCTGCTCGACCGACGTCGGCGGCACCAGCGTGCCGTTGAGCGCCGGGTTGGACTTCACGACCGCGTCGTTGACCGCCCGCAGCGCGGCCATCGTCTTGGGGCCGAGCTTGCCGTCGACCTTGACCACGTCGTAGCCGACCTTGGCCGCGAAGTAGTTGAGGTCGGCCTGGACGCCACGGAACGCGGCGGTTGCCTCGGCGCCCTTCGGCGCGATCACGTCGCCCTGCTTGTCCCAGTCCTTGCCATCATCGAGCGTGCGTAGTGCCATGAGATCCTCCTTGCGGATTGCCCTCGCACCATAGCGGACGATCGCAAAAGCGCCGTCCGGAGCGCCGACGGAAATTCAATGGCCGCGATCGCGCCCGGCCCTCACGACTCGTCGTCGGTGACGTCGCGCAGCGCGCTGCCGCCCTGCGGTCCGGTGCCGTCCTTGACCATGCGCAGGTAGAGCGCGGCGCTCTTGTTGCGCGGGTCGCGGGTCACGACCTCTTGCCACTCGACCACCGCCTCGTCCTTGCGGTCGAGCGAGAACAGGACGACGCCGAGGCTGATCCGGGCCGGCAGGTAGTCGGGCTTGAGCTGCTTGGCGGCCTCGAACTCGGTGATCGCCGCGAGGTGCTGGCCCATGTCGCGGTAGACGTTGCCGAGGCGCACGCGCAGGTCGACGAAGTCGGGGCACAGCGCGAGCGCGTTCTTGTACTCGCGCACGCTCTCGTCGTAGAGGCCGAGGCCGCCGTACGCGGTGCCGAGGTCGGCGTGCATGTTGGCGAGCTTGCCGCGGGCGAATGGGTCGAGGCTGCGCGACGACGCGTAGCTATTGCTGACGACCCGGCTGTAGATCGCGCGCGCCTTGTCGTACTTGCCCCGGTCGTTGTAGGTCACCGACAGGTTAAGCGCGGCCTCGGTGTAGTTGGGGTTGATCCGCAGCGCGCTCTCGAACGCGTCCTCGGCGTCCTGGAACCGACCGCCCGCGTGATAGATGACGCCAAGCATGTTGAAGACATCGGCGAAGGTCGGGCGCGCCGACACCGCCTGCGCCAGGAACGGCTCCGCCTTTTCGTACTCGCCAGCGTTGTAGTGCTCACGGCCGATGGTGATGAGCTGCTGCAGGCGGTCGGACATGCGGCTCCTACGGGACGATCACTTGGGCGCGGGGATCGGCGCGGGCGCAGCGGCCGACGCCGCCGGCAACTGGGCGATCGCCTGACGAGCGTCGCCGGCCTTGCCGCTGGTCGGGAACTTGGTGACCAGGTTGTTCCAGGTGTCGCGGGCGCGGTCGGGCATGCCGACCTTCTGGTAGGCGCGGCCGAGGAGCCACATCGCCTCGATATCGTAGCCGGCGCCGGGATACTTTTCGAGCAGGCGGCGCAGACGCAGCACGGTCGCCATCGGCTTGCCGCGATCCCAGTAGTAGCGGGCGACGTACCACTCGTGATGGGCGAGACGCCCGGCGACCTGGGCCAGCAGTTCCTTGGCCTTCTTGTGGAACGGCGAGTCGGGGAACTTCTCGAGGAAGCTGCGCAGCTCCTCCTCGGCGTCCTCGATCGATGACTGATCCTTCTCGTACGAGGGCGGGATCAGCCAGAAGTCGCCGGGCAGCATTTCGTAGTAGGCCTCGGCGATGCGGAGGCTCACGTAGCCGTTGGCGACCATCTCGTGGGTCGGGTGCAGCTTGGCGAACAGCTTGTAGCTGTCGACCGCCTCGAGGTGCTGCTCGGCGCCGAACTCGGCGTCGGCGAGGCGCAGCTCGGCGAGCACCGCGTACTTCGAGTACGGAAAGCGGCTCTTGATGAAGGCGAAGTACTTCGCCGCCGCGATCCACTCCTTCTCCCCGAGCATCTTCAGGCCGCGCTCGTAGTTCTTCTGCGCGGAGACCGAGTAGTCGACCGAGGTCGGGCCGCCCTTGCCGCCGCAGGCGGCCACGCCGGTGACGGTGGCGCACGCGAGCGCGGCGGCGAACACAAGCTTGATTGAGCGCGAAATCATTGGGGAAGTCCGAGGACAAATCATGTGTACACCGCGGGCAGGGCAGGGGTCAAACGCCTACGACCGGTACGCGGTCGGGGCGCCTTCACCGTCGACGGGGCTGCGCCCGCCCACGTTGGACTGGCGGCAGGCCTCGCCGGTTCGCCGGTGGGTGCGCCTGCGCGCGCCGGCGGTTGCTCTGGCCGGTGGGGCGTGGCTTCATGGGCTCATGATCACCGCCCTCCGCGCGAGCGCTGTCGTGTTCGCGGCCGGCCTGGCCTGTGGCAGCGGACGGCGCGGCCCCTCGACCGTGACGATCGCGCCGCCGCCCGAGCCGGTGACCCGCGCCACCCTGGTGGGCCCGCTGTGCGAGGCCGACGTGTGTCGCTGCCGGGCCGAGGGCCCGGCCGACGGCGGCGCCGGCGAGCCCGAGGCCGGCGTGAAGCGGTTCGAGATCAAGGTCGGGCCCAGCGAGCACGAGCTGTGGGTCACCCTCGACGACATGGTGCTCTACAAGAGCAGCGCGCGCGCCGAGGACTGCTTCTACGTCGACCTCGGCGCGGGCAACCACACGCTTGGGCTGCGCGCGTCGCGCCAGGGCGGGCTCTCGGCGCGGGTCCACGTCTCGGAGTACGCGCCGGCGACCAGGAGCTGGTACCAGACCTTCCGGTTCACCTGCGGCAGCCCGGGCCTGTGCGCGCACGCGGAGCTCGACGAGCAGAAGGCCGAGTACGCTCGCTACCAGCGCGGCATCCACGACCCGTGCGGCTCGGTGAAGATCCGCGGGCTGTCGTGGGACAGCGGGGTCGCGCCCGACCAGCTCCACCCCGACGATCTCCAGCTCGGGCTGACGCTCGAGGTCCGCTCGTTCGCGCCCGAAAAGCCGCATGGCGATCCGGCGTGCGCGAACAACTACGAGTAGCCGTGTACGAGTACCCCGATCGCTATGACGTGATCGTCATCGGCGCCGGTCATGCCGGCTGCGAGGCCGCGCTGGCGGCCGCCGGCCTCGGCGCCCGCACGCTGGTGCTCACCGGCACGCTCGAGATGGTCGCGCAGATGTCGTGCAACCCGGCCATCGGCGGGGTCGCCAAGGGCCAGCTGGTCAAGGAGATCGACGCGCTCGGCGGCGGCATGGCCAGCGTCATCGACGAGACCGGCATCCAGTTCCGCCGCCTCAACGCGTCGAAGGGCCCGGCGGTGCGGTCGACCCGCGCCCAGGCCGACAAGCGCCGCTATCGCGAGGCGATGCGGCAGCGGCTCGAGGCCCGGCCCGAGATCGCGCTGCGCCAGGCCGAGGTCGCCGCGCTCCACGTCGATCACAGCGGGGCGCGGCCCCGGGTGGTCGGGGTCGCGACCACGATGGGCGTCGCCTACCGGTGCCAGGCCGTGATCATCACCACCGGGACCTTCCTGCGCGGCAAGATCTTCGTCGGCGACGAGCGCGCCGCCGGGGGTCGCGCCGGCGAGGCGCCGTCGATCGGGCTGTCGGGCTCGCTGGCCGAGCTCGGGTTCCCGCTGGCCCGGCTCAAGACCGGCACGCCGTGCCGCATCGACGCCCGCACGATCGACCTCGCCGGCCTCGAGGTCCAGCCCGGCGACGAGCCGGCGCCGCGGTTCGCGATCCGGACCCCGGCCGGGCCGCCGCCGCTGCCGCAGCGGACCTGCTGGATCACGTACACCAATCCGCAGACGCACGATCTCATCCGCGCCAACCTGCACCGCTCGCCGCTCTACCAGGGCGCGATCGCGGGCACCGGGCCCCGTTACTGCCCGAGCATCGAGGACAAGGTCGTCCGGTTTGCGGACAAGGACCGCCACCAGATCTATCTCGAGCCCGAAGGCCTCGATTCCGCCGAGGTCTATCCGAACGGCATCTCGACCTCGCTGCCGTTCGACGTCCAGCTCGCGTTCCTCCGGACGATTCCGGGTCTCGAGCGCGCCGAGATGACCCGCCCCGGCTACGCGGTCGAGTACGACTTCATCGATCCGCGCGAGATCTTGCCGACGCTCGAGACGCGGCGCGTCGGTGGTCTCTACCTCGGCGGTCAGATCAACGGCACGTC
>JBKJLC010000213.1:0-23939 GCA_046597055.1 Kofleriaceae bacterium
ACCGCGAGTCCTACGACGCCCACGAGGTCCTCGCCCGCCTGTGCGACCAGAGCCTGTTCTGGGAGGTCATGCCCGAGGTCGGCGAGGAGATGATCGTCGGGGTCGGGCGGCTCGGCGGCCTCTACGCCGGCTTCGTCATCAACCGGCAGGGGCTGGTCGCCGACCCGGCGCACGGCGGGCGGCGCCCGGCCGGCATCCTCTACCGCCAGGGCATCGCCAAGGTCAGCGCCTTCTCGCGCGCGTGCAACGACGACGGCATCCCGCTGTTCTGGCTGCACGACATCTCGGGCTTCGACATCGGCGCCGAGGCCGAGCGGCACGGGCTGCTCGCCTACGGCTCGAGCCTCATCTACACCAACTCGACCAACACGGTGCCGATGTTCTCGGTGCTGCTGCGCAAGGCCTCGGGCGCCGGCTACTACGCGATGGCCGGCATGCCCTACGACCCGATCGTCCAGCTGTCGACCACGCTGGCGCGGCTCAGCGTGATGGAGGGTCGGACCCTGGCGATCGCGACCTACAACACGCGGCTCGA
Organism: Kofleriaceae bacterium; assembly: GCA_046597055.1. GTDB lineage: Bacteria > Myxococcota_A > Polyangia > Haliangiales > Haliangiaceae > UBA2376. The sequence continues at coordinate 536 of JBKJLC010000213.1, forward strand.
TGACGACTTCCAGATCACCGCGACCGATCCGGCCGAGCGGGCCAAGATCGAGGCCGGCATGAAGGAGGTCGAGGCTCGGATCGAGGCCGACATGGATCCGTTCGTCGCCGCTCGCCAGATGGACACCGACGAGATCGTCGAGCTGGCCGCGCTGCGCGGCTGGCTGTGCGACCTGACCGAGATGACCTACCAGGGCACCGGCCATCGCCGGGTCAAGAACCCGCGGATCTGGTCGATGCACGACCTGCGCGAGCTGGTGGGAGGCCCACGATGACGGCGCCGGGCGGACGCCAGCACGTCCCGACCCTGACCGCGCCGGCGATCGGCGGCGACGACGCCCGCGTGCTCGTGCGCGCGCCCAGCGTCGGCCAGTGGCGGCCGGTGATCACCGTCGGCCAGGCGGTCCGCGCCGGCGACGTGATCGGAGAGCTCGCGGTGCTCGGGGTGGTCCACCGGGTGGTCGCCGGCACCGGCGCCCGCGGCGCCGCGATCGCCATCACCGGGGGCGGCCGCGCCCACACCGCGGTCGAGCACGGCGCGGTGCTCTACACGCTGGATCCGACCGCGGGGATCGCCGCCGGCGCCGACGCCGGGGCCACCGCCGCCGCCAGCGACACCGGGCTGGTGCTGTGCGCGCCGTCGAGCGGTCGCTTCTACGGCCGACCGGCGCCGGGCAAGCCCGCCTTTGTCACCGTCGGCGACCTCGTCAAGGTGGGCCAGACCGTGTGTATGCTCGAGGTGATGAAGACGTTCCACCGAGTGACCTACGGTGGCCGCGGGCTGCCCGAGCAGGCCCGGGTCGCCGCGATCGCGGTCGCCGACGAGTCCGACGTCGAGCCCGGCGCGGTGCTGCTGCGACTGGAGGCCGTGCCATGAGCGGAACGATCGACCTGCGGTTCGACCTGCTGGTCCGCGGCGGCACGCTGATGACGCCGGGCGGCCGGCTGGTCGCCGACCTCGGCGCGCGGGCCGGGCGCATCGCGGCGATCGGCGATCTCGGCGCGGCCACCGCCGCCCAGGTCATCGACGCCACCGGCCTGCACGTCCTGCCGGGGGTGATCGACGCCCAGTGCCACTTCCGCGAGCCCGGTCAACCGCACAAGGAGGACCTCGCGAGCGGCACCACCGCGGCGGTGCTCGGCGGCGTCACCAGCGTGCTGGAGATGCCCAACACCGACCCGCCGACCACCAGCGCGGCGGCGCTCGCCGACAAGGTCGCGCGCCTGCGCGGTCGGGCCCGATGCGACGTCGGCTTCTTCGTCGGTGCCACCGCCGAAAACGCGCGCGAGCTCGGCCAGCTCGAGCAGCTGCCTGGCTGCTGCGGCATCAAGGTCTTCATGGGCAGCTCGACCGGCACCCTGCTGGTCGCCGACGACGAGACCCTGGCCCAGGTGTTCGCCAGCGGGCGGCGCCGGGTCGCGCTCCACGCCGAGGACGAGGATCGCCTGCGCGAGCGCAAGCCGATCGCCGAGGCCGCCGGCCACGTGCGAGCGCATCCCGAGTGGCGCGACGCCGAGACCGCGCTGCGCGCGACCTGGCGCGCGCTGGCGCTGGCCCGCCGCTACGGCCGGCGCGTGCACATCCTGCACGTCTCGAGCGCCGACGAGCTGCCGATCCTGGGTGAGTGCAAGGACCTCGCGACCTTCGAGATCCTCCCGCAGTACCTGACCCTGGCCGCGCCCGACTGCTACGAACAGCTCGGTACCCGAGCCCAGATGAACCCGCCGATCCGCGACGCGCGCCACCAGGCCGCGCTGTGGGAGGCGGTGACCTCGGGCCTGTGCGACATGCTGGCGACCGATCACGCACCCCACACGCTCGACGAGAAGGCCAAGCCGTACCCGGCCAGCCCGTCAGGCATGCCGGGCGTGCAGACCCTGCTACCGATCATGCTCGACCACGTCGCGGCCGGCCGACTCACCCTCGAGCGCCTGGTCGAGCTGGTGTGCACCGGCCCGGCGCGGGTCTGGGGCATCGCCGGCAAGGGCCGCCTGGCGGTCGGCCTCGACTGCGATCTGGCCCTGGTCGATCTGTCCGCGCGCCGGACACTCCGCGACGCCGACATGGCCTCGCGTTGCGGCTGGACCCCGTTCGACGGCCGCGAGGTCACCGGCTTCCCGGTCGCGACCATCCTGCGCGGCCACGTCGTCATGCGCGACGGCCAGGTGATCGGCCCCGCCCGCGGCCACGCCCTGTCGTTCGACGAGACGGTCGCGCCGCAGGCCGCCGTCGACGGTTGACGGTCAGTCCTCGGAGCAGAGGCCGCCGGAGCCCGGCGCCACCAGGAAGACCACCGTGACCACGGCGTCGCCGCGGCCGTACTCGCCAGCGAGCGGGCCGCCCGGGATGTCGTTGCGCCCGACGACCAGCCGCGCGGCGTTGCCACCGGCGCTGGCAAGCCCGCAGATGTAGTCGCCGGCGAACTTGAGGCTGGACGCGTCGTTGCTCGGGTTGCCGTCGTCGTCGCTGCGGAGGACGCGGGCGAGCAGCGCGCCGACGTTGCGGCTCGGCATCGGCATCGCGGCCAGCTCGCGGCGCAAGCCCTGCTGGCGCAGCCACGCCGCCTGCCGTCCCGCGTGCGACGCACACCCGAGAGGACCGCACGGCCAGGGATCAAGGATCGGCGGGTGCGCGCCCCATGGCTCGCCGCCGGTCGGCGCGTGGCTACGCGGCTCCCAGTTCCAGTTGAACAGGCCGGTGCTGCCGAAGCTGTGATTGACCGCTTCACAGGCCTGGGTCCCGCACGCCTCGGCGATGCCACCGGCGACGATCAGCACGCCCTCGCTCGGCGGCAGTGCCAGGCCTCGGCGCATCGGGTCGCCGACGCTGCCGGCGCCGAGCTGCGAGCTGAGGTAGGGCTGGCGGAAGGTCACCGAGTCGAACAGCCGGTGGACCGTGACGCGGATCCGACCCGCCTCGTGGGCGATGCTCTGGAGCACCGCCAGGCAGCCGCCGTACTCGGGCGGACACCGCTCCGACAGCTCCGCCACCCGCTTCGCGACCTTCTCCTCGACCTTGGCGTCCTTGACGACGGCAACGACGATGCCGATGAGGTCGAGCAGGCCGAGGCTGGCGACCTGACATCCGTTGGGCCAATCGATGAAGATGCCGGCGCCGTTGGTCCACTGGGTGACGACGTTCTCGCCATCGGGGACCACCTTGAAGGTCCCCCACACGTTCGCGGTGGGGTTGCAGAAGTTGTCGTCGAGATTCCCCGGGATCAGGTCGGCCTTGGTCTTCGCCTGGAAGGCGACGCCGTCGCTCGTCAACTCCAGGCTGAAGTGGGCGTAGTCGAAGTCGTAGAAGTTGACGCCGTTACGGTCCCAGTAGTTGCCGTCGCCGAACTTGGCGTGCATCGCCTGCAGGACCTCGTTCAGGATCTCGTCGCGGCCGATGTCGATCTTGCCGCTGTGAGTCGGGTTGGCCTCGAGCACCTCGACCAGGGTGAAGCCGACCGAGGTCGAGTTGCCGGCCGGGCTGGTGAGCTGGACCGCGACCGGGTAGGTCGCCCCGGTGCCTCCGTTCTGGAAGCCGATGTGCAACTTGATCTCGCGCACGCCGTCGGTGCGGTCGGTGGTCGACACGATCTCGTACTGCAGGCCGTCACTCGGCTCGATCGGGTCGTCGGGCTCGATCGGGCCCCACTTGAAATTGACCTGCGAGACCTGTGCGCAGGCGGTGGTCTCGACGGTGAGCTCGAGGTCGTTGCCGTCCGTGTAGTAGATGTCCCCGCGTGCGTCGTCCTTGCGGACCTGGCCCGCGCCCGGGGTCAGCACCGAGGTCAGGGTCGCGGTCGGCGTGGTCGGGCACCGGCCCTGGTCACCGACCTGACCGTGGTTGTCGCGGCCGAAGCACACGATCGAACCGCCGGGGCGGCGGACGCAGGTGTGCTCACCGCCGGCCGCGAGCTCGGTCGCCGCCACCGCCGGGTTGGACTTCTTGGCGAGCAGCTCGAGCTGACCGGTGGTGTCCATGGCGAGCTGCCCGAAGTCGTTGTTGCCCGTGCACCAGACCTCGCCCAGCGAGCGCAGGCAGGTGTGGTACTGGCCGGCGGTGATCGACGTGACGTTGACGATCGGGAAGGTGAGCGTCGACGTGAGCCGGCGCTGGACCTCGACCGGCGTGGAGCGGCCCTGCTGGGTGCCGTCGCCGAGCTGGCCCATCAGGTTGAAGCCCCAGCAGCTGGCGCGGCCGACGCCGGTCGCGGCGCACGCGTGGTTGTCGCCCACCGCGAGGTCGAACGCGCCGGTGAGGGTCGCGACCGCGACCGGCGTCGTACGCTGGGTGGTGGTGCCGTCGCCGAGCTGGCCAAAGTTGTTGCGGCCCCAGCAGCGCACGCCGCCGGCAGTCATGCGCGCGCAGGTGAACGAGGTCCCCGCCTCGACCTCGGCGATGCCGCCCATCGGCAGCAGCCCCGACCGGCTGATGGTGCCGACCACCCTCGGCGTGCTCGCCGCGGTCAGGCTGGCGTTGCCGAGCTGACCGAAGGCGTTCGAGCCCCAGCAGCGCGCCTGACCGCTCTCGAGGGTCGCGCAGGTGTGCGAGCCGCCGGCCGACAGGCTGGTGATGCCGGTGAGGCTCGACACCGCGGTCGGGGTGTGGCTGTCGACGGTCCAGAAGCCGCCCAGCTGGCCGCTGTTGCCGCGCCCCCAGCACACCGCGGTGCCCCCGGCGCGGACCGCGCACGAGTGGTAGTTGCCGGCGGTCACCGCGACCGCGTCCGCGATCCCGACGACCGTGACCGGCGTCGGCGAGCTGGTGGTGGTGCCGTTGCCGAGCTGACCGTAGTTGTTGCGACCCCAGCACGACACCGTGGCGTCGGCCTCGACGACGCAGCTGTGGGTGGTGCCGGTGGCGATCGTCGGGTTGCGCTCGTTGATCAGCGCCTGCGCCGTGGTGGCGAGCGAGGGCTCGTCGTCGCCGTCGGGGCTCAGACACCCCGCCCCGGCGACGAGCGCCAGGGCGAGGGGTACGAACGACAGGAGCGGTCGCGGGCGGGATCGAGCGGGAGGCGTCATGCCCGGCGCTGATTGCACCTGCCGTGCCGATCTCGGCCCCACCGATGTGCGTGCAAACGCAGCGGGCGGCGACGGTGCCGACCGATTGCCTGATCAATCCGCCTGTACAGTCTGTCGGTGGAACGTGACCGTGGGAACCGCGCAACGCCCGCGCGATGGCGCTGTCACCTCCTCGACGCCCGGTCGCGATGGGCGTGAGCGAGGCGCATCGGCCGCGCGGCGCGCTCAGCCGGGACAGGCGCCAAGGGCGGCGAGCAGCTTCTGGTGCGAGCGCTCGGTGGTGCCGGTGCAGCGGCACGCGCGCGCCGTGTTCTCGCCACACATCGCCTCGGTGTCGAGGAAGCGGCGCTCCTCGAACCGCCCCGTGAGCCAGCTCATGATGTTGCGGGCATCGAGCACGTTGTCGAGGCCCAGGTCGTTGCCGACGCTGCGCGAGACCGAATCACACAGCTCGGCGATGCTCGCGCCGTACGCCGTCGCGTTGTAGAAGACCATCCCGCGCCGGATCGGGCTGCAGTCGCTCGACGCCGGTGCGACGCCGGGGAGACCGGGCCCGCCACCGAGCCCGAGCGGCTCGATCGTGGTCGTGAGGACCACCTCGATGTGCTCGGCGGCGCCGGGATCGGCATCGACCACCTGGACGTCGTAGGCCGCGAAGTTGCGCGCCACGCAGGTGCGCAGGGTGGTCAACGTCGCGGCATCCGCGGGCCACGCCGGCAACACCGCGTCGCCGTTGCGCGCGAGCGTGCTGGTATTGGTCGAGGAGTCGTCGGTGCCGCCGGACGCGACCGGGCGATAGGTGCCGCCCCCGGGGTTGAGGTAGATGCGGCGGGTGCCGCTGGCGCAGAAGGCCCCGGGCATGGCGTCGGTCGTGGGCGGGGCGTCGACCGCGGGCCCCGCGTCGGCGATCGGCGCGGCATCGATCCCGACCGATAGCCGCTCGTCTTCACCACCGCACCCACCGGCGAGCGCGGTCGCAAGAAGCAGGGTCGTCACGACGCGAGACAACTTGGTCATCGGTCGACCGTACCGGCGTTGGCCCCGGCCCGGTCTGGCAAGAGCTGGCAGGACCGCCCAGCTCAGGGCGTGGCCGACGAGGCCTCGGGACCCGGTGCCGGCTCGATCAGCGGCTGGCCCAGGGTGTCGGCGAGGCCCCTCCGCAGCGCCTCGATCGCGCCGGCGCCGAGGCCGCGCGCGATGAACACCAGCCGGGTCCGCCGATCCTCGTCGGGCCACGCCGGCAGTACCTGGGCCGGATACACCACGTGCTGGACCGCGTGCAGCACCATCGGCGTGTCGGTGCCCTCGACGTTGATGATGCCCTTCACGCGCAGGAGCGCGCCGCCGTGCATCTGCGTCATCAGCGAGAGCCACAGGCCGAGCGGACCGATCCGCACCGGCTGGCCGAGCACGACTGTGAACGTGCGCACGTCGCGGTGCGCACCGTGGTCGTGGCGGTCGTGCTCGTGGCCCCGCGGCACCGGCGGCGCGGCGATCGCGATCGCGACGTCACGGGCGAGCTCGGCCGGGGCCAGGAGGACCTCGGGCTCGACGTCGCCGCGGGTGCTACCCACGATCGGCGCGCTGCGATTGATCTGGCGCACCGCCCGCTCGAGCTCGACCCGCGCGCCGCACGTGACGAGATCGAGCTTGCTCAGCACGAGGCGATCGGCGAGCGCGACCTGGGCGACCGCCTCGCGGTGACGCGCGAGGGTGGCGACGCCGGCCACCGCGTCGACCACGGTCACGACCGCCGACGGCCGGAACGCGCGGGCGACGTGCGGCTGCTGGACCAGGGTCGACAGCACGCCGGTCGGATCGGCGAGGCCGGTGGTCTCGACCAGCACACGCTCGAAGGCCGGGATCTCGGCGCGGGCGACCTGGCCGTAGAGCTCGCTCAGCGCGCGCACCAGGTCGCCGGAGACGGTGCAGCACACGCAGCCCGAGCTCAGCACGGTGGTGTCGCCGCGCACGTCCTTCACCAGGTGATGGTCGATCGGGATGGTGCCAAGCTCGTTGACCAGGACCGCGGTCCGCGCCAGCTCGGGCCGGCGCAGGAGCTGGTTCAGCACGGTGGTCTTGCCGGCGCCGAGGAAGCCGGTGAGCACGGTGACCGGGACCGCGCGGTCGTCAGGCATGCTCTCGACGTAGCACGCCTTGACGGACCCCGCTCCGGACGCCCAAGGTACCCCGATGGACGTGGCCGATCTGGGCTGGGACGACGACTGGGCAGCGGCCCTCGCCGAGCACCCGGGGCTCACCGCGGCCCGGGTCTCGATCGAGCACCGCGGCGCGGTCGAGGTCATGGATGCCGACGGCAGCTTCTGGGCCGAGGTCACCGGCAAGATGTTCTTCGCCGCCGGCGACAAGCGCGAGCTGCCCGCAGTCGGCGACTGGGTCGCGCTCGACGGCGCCGAGGCCGCGCGCGCCAGCGGCGCCCGGGCCCGGCTGCTCGCCATCCTGCCGCGCCGGTCGTGCCTGATCCGGCGGGCCGCCGGCGAGAAGGAGGTGCCGCAGACGATCGCGGCCAACGTCGACGTCGCGTTCATCGTCACCTCGGCCAACCAGGATCTCAACCTGCGCCGGCTCGAGCGCTACCTGATCGCGGTCCGCGATGGCGGGGCGACCCCGGTGGTCGCGATCAACAAGGCCGATCTGATCGCCGATCCGGGCCCGGTCCGCGCCGCGGTGATCGCGGTCGCCGGGGGCGCCGAGGTGATCGCGCTGTCGGCCCGGCGCGGCGACGGCGTCGAGACGCTCGCCGCGTTTCTCGGCCGCGGTCGCACCGCGGTCGTGATCGGCAGCTCGGGCGTCGGCAAGTCGACGATCGTCAACGCGCTGGCCGGCACCTCGACCCAGGTCACCCAGTCGGTGCGCGGCGACGACGACAAGGGCCGCCACACCACCACCCGGCGCGAGCTGTTCGTGCTGCCGCTCGGCGGCGTGCTGATCGACACCCCCGGCATGCGCGAGCTGCAGCTGTGGTCGCCCGACGACGAGCCCGACTTCGACGACGTCACCACGATCGCGGCCGGCTGCCGCTTCGCCGACTGTCGCCACCGCAAGGAGCCCGGCTGTGCGGTGGTCGCCGCGGTCGCGGCCGGCACGCTGGTGGCCGACCGGCTCGCCAGCTACCGCAAGCTCGCCGACGAGCTCGCCGCCCGCGAGCAGCGTGAGCGCGAGGGCACCCGCGTGCCGCGCCGTCGGCGCTGACCGCGCGGCGTCATCGCACCTGATCGGTCGGGGCTCGCCTCCGGGTGCGCCGACGTGGTCAGGTCCCGGTCGCCGGGGCCGGGCGGCGCTCGGGTGGGGTCAGCTGCTGGACCCGCTCGTGGTCGTTGCTCCAGCTCTCCAGACGCTCGAGCTCCTCGGGCGACAGCCGGCGCAGCACCGACGTCACCATGGCGGGCGCGACGTTGTGGACCACGGACTCCCACACCGTCCGCAGCTCCTCGTTCTTGCAACTGGTGAACACCGACGCGATCTCGTTCGGCGTCATCACCGACAGCAGGAGCGAGCTGCGCTTCTCGACCTGCGCGGCCGAGCGGAAGAGGGTGGCGACGTCGTGCGGATCCGGGGTCGCGCGCAGCAGCGCCAGCAGGTCGTTCTCGTCGAGCTCTTCGAGGAGCTTCTGGGCCGGCCACGGATGCTTGCGCACGTAGGCCGCCACGGTCTCGGCCCGGTCCTGCTTGTCGTCCAGGCTCTGCAGCATCCGCTGGCGGCCGGCGAGGTCGGCTTGCAGGTAGGCGAGCCGCTTGCCCATGAACGCGGTCTGGAAGAACGCCTCGCGGATCTGGCGGGGCATCGCGACCCACTCGTCGGGCTCGGGCGCGTCGGCCGAGGTCTTGCGCTGGCTCTTCTTCGGCTGATCGTTCTGCGCCGTCCACGCCTCGCCGTCGACCTGGAGCTGATCGGCGTAGGCATCCTCGTCGATCGCCGCGGGCGCGCCGTCGGCGCTGGCCGCCCCGGCCCGGCCCGCCGCGGGCGCGGTCGATGGCGCCAGCCCGACCACCTGCTGATGGACGCCGGCGGACTGGCACGCCGCGCGGATGCGACCCACCACGTGCGGCGGCATGTAATCGACCAGGTCCTGGACCTGGTCCGCGGTCAGGCCCTTCATCAGCTCGCGCAGGCCGCCCTCCTCGAGGCGATTGAGCAGCGCGGTCTGCAGCTCGAACTCGCGTCCGCCGGGAAACAGCTCGGCCCGGGTGAAGGTGCTCATCCGGGAAAAGGCCTCGATCTGGACGGCGAGCTTGAGCTTGAGGAAGAGCCGCCGGTTCGCCGGCGCATCGGGGCGCAGCGTCAGGATGTCCGACGCGGTGCTGGCGTCCGCCGCCGCCACCACCCGCGGCAGCAGGTCGAGCACGGCCAGGACGTCGTGCGGCTTGAGCCCGCCCGGGTCCTGGTCGGTGAGGAGCTGGAGCACCCGCTCCGGCGCGATCGACCGCAGCAGCCCGGCCCGCGCCTCGACGTCGCGCTCGGCGCGCAGCAGCTCGCGCTGGCGCGTGAAGCTGGCGCCGGGGAACACCACCTCGGGTGGCACCATCTGCCAGTCGGCGAGCTCGCGCTGGACCGCGCGCGACGACCCGCCCCCGCCGGCCATCTGGTCGAGGATCGGCGCCGCCGAGGCGCCGGCGACCACCGCATCGGCGACCGCATCGGCGTGGCGCTCGTACGGGTCACCGGTCTCCCCGACCCCGCCCTTGAGCTGGACGCCGGCCCGCTGCTGCACCACGTGCGCCGCCTCGTGGGCCGCGGTGTGGAGATCGGGGCTGCCCGCGAACGCGATCTGGTCGCCGGTGGCGTAGGCCGAGGCGCCCATCGCGGCGGCGGCCTCGGTCGCGGCGCCGCCGACGTGGGCCTGCACGTGCGAGACGTCGTGGGCGGGCCCGAACCCGGCCTGGATCCGATCGTGGAACGGCAGGCGCTCGGCGGGGCCCGCGACGCCGCGCGCCGCCGCGGCGTGCACGTCGGTGGTCGCGTCGCCGTCGGCCGAGCGCTGGACCGGCGTGGCGATCAGGTGCATCCCGAACGGATCTCCATGACCGCCGCGACCGCCGTGGGTCCCGGGCGCCTGCCGCTGGAGCGGCGCGCTGGCGGCCGCGGGGTCGGCCGCGGCGGGCTCATCATCCCCGCCGCCCGCGGCGGCGCCCGGGTCGACCGGGTCGCGCTCGCCCGCGCAGATCGCGTCGGCGAGCTCCTCGCTGACCACGTCGACCGCGAACTCGGCGAACATCGGGTGCGCGGGGTCGAGGTGGCTCAGCAGGCGGGCCATGGCCTCGACCCGCAGCAGGCACTGCGTCCACTCGGCCCGGGCATCATCGGCGCCAGCGTCGATCCGGGCCTTCACCGCGGTGGCGGCGTGCACCGCGTCGCGCAGGCTGCGCGCGTGGACCGTGGCGCGGCCGGGGTCGCGACCGAGCCCGGCCGTGCGCGTCTTCTTGCCCGCCGCGCGCTCCGGTTCGCCCCGCGCCTCGGCGCCCCGGACCTCGGACTCCCTCGCCCCCTGTACGCCATCGATCGTCATCGCCCGCCCCCGCCGGCCACACCCGAAGTTCCCGCGTGCTGTTTCATGCCGGGGCTGTCGGCTGGCCGCCCTGCCGGTTGCGTGGACGAGGCGCTTTCCGCGCAAGTCGCGCCGATCGCTCGGCTTTCATGCCATCACCTCGGCCGGATCGGGCCGACGGCGAGCTGACGGTCGGCGCCGGGCTCGACCTGGCCTCGACCGACGTGCTCACGTCGGGACACCTGACCTCCGGCGTGGTCAGCATCCAGCTCGCGAGAAACGCCCTCGACACCGCGGACATCGAGCTGCAGGTAGCCATAATCTTCGAAGAAGCGTTTCGGTCATGACCACTCGAGAAGACATCGTCAGCTCGATCGGCGAGTGCCTGAGAGCTGGCGCCGCCTACCACCACTGCGACGGCGACGGGTACCACGACAAAGTTACCTATCGAGACGGCCGCTATGTCCACATCGATGGATTCCGCTCGATCTCGAATTCGCCGACTCCGCTCACCGACGAACACGGCGCGGTGGCGCTGATCTGCGCACTCCACCCCCGGAGCTCGACGGAGAGCGAGAGCGAGAGCGAGAGCGACCTTCTCCAGTCAATTCTCGCGACGCTCGAGGCCCAGAGACCCTGACAGGACGCATCATTGATTCCAGGGGCCGCGTGCTCCGGTCCCAGCGATCCGCCGATGTCCCGAGAGGAAGCCCTACGAGGGCTGCAGCAAGTGACCGACTCCATCGCGGCGACTCCGCCGCAACCCCTGAAGCGATGCGATCCCTCGTCAGCGTGCGCGCCGAGCGGAAGCCGTGCGCCGCGGGGCCCACGAGGCGCTCGCTCACCGCGCGCGCTGACCGTCGGCCTCGTCGCTGCGCGAGCCGACACGCGACGATCCGGAGCCGGGTTTGCCCGGAGCGGCGGCAGGGTGCGCAGGCTGTGATCAGGCCGGGGTCGACGCGGGATCGGCGGCCGCGCCGGCCGCGCCGGCCGCGCCGGCCGCGCCGGTTTCGCCGGCCTCGCCGGTGAGCAGCTGCTCGAGCCCGGACTCGTCGACCACGGTGACGCCGTGCTTGGTGGCGGCATCGAGCTTGGTCTTGCCGGTGTCGGCGCCGGCCACCAGGTAGTCGGTCTTCTTGGTCACCGAGCCGGTGACCTTGCCCCCGGCCGCCTCGATCCGCTGCTGGACCTCGCCGCGCGGGCGGCTGAGCGTGCCGGTGACCACCAGCACCTTGCCGGCGAGCGGCCCGACCGACGGCGCCACCACCGGCTCGACCGGATCGACGCCGCGGGCGATCAGCTTGTCCATCACCGCGCGGGCGTCGGGGTCGCGCACGAAGCGATCGACCGCGCGCGCGATCACCTCGCCGATGCCGTCGATCTCGGTGAGCTGAGAGGCGAGCGCGTCGCTGGTGGTCGCGTCGGCGGCCGCGAGCAGGGCCGACAGCCGCCGGTAGCGCGCCGCGATCGGCCGCGCCACCACCCCGCCGACGTGGGCGATGCCGAGCGCCGCGATCAGCCGCGAGCACGTCGCCTGGTCGCGCGCGGCCGCGATCGCCGCCACCAGGTTCTTCGCGCTCTGGGTCGCGAACCGGTCGAGCGCCGCGAGCTGCGCGACCGTGAGGTCGAACAGGTCGGCGACGTCGGTGACCAGCCTGGTCTCGAGGAGCTGGAACACGATCTTCTCGCCGAGGCCGTCGATGTTGAGCTGGCCGCGGCCGGCGAAGAACTCGATCGCGGCCAGCCGCTGGGCCGGGCAGCCCAGGCGGTTGGGGCACGCCAGCACCACCCGGTCCTCGGCGCGCTCGAGCGCGTGTCCGCACGACGGACAGTCGACCGGCGCCTGCCAGCGCGGCTGCGCCGAGCGCTCGGTGACGTCGAGCACCTGCGGGATGATCTCGCCGGCCTTCTCGATCAACACCCGGTCGCCGGCGCCGATGTCGAGCCGCCCGACCTGATCCCAGTTGTGCAGCGACACCCGGGACACCGTGGTGCCTGAGACGTCGACCGGCGTCAGGATCGCGACCGGGGTCACCGCGCCGGTGCGCCCGACGTTGAGCTCGAGCTCGCGGACCGTGGTCGTCACCTGGCGGGCCGCGAACTTGTAGGCGATCGCCCAGCGCGGAAACTTCGAGGTCGAGCCCAGCACCGACCGCTGGTCGAAGCCGTCGACCTTGATCACCAGCCCGTCGACCTCGTACGGCAGCTGGTCCCGGCGGTCCTGCCACGAGGTCACCGCGGCGTACAGCTCGTCCCAGCTGGTCGCCCGCTGGTTGTGCGACGAGATCGGGATGCCGAGCGCGCGGACCCTGGCCAGCGCGTCGAGGTGGCCGCTAGCCAGCCGCTCGCCGTCGACCACCTCGTACAGGATCGCCTGCATCGGCCGGCGCGCGACCTCGCGCGGATCGAGCAGCTTGATCGAGCCGGCCGCGGTGTTGCGCGGGTTCTTGAACGGCTCCTCGCCCGCGGCCAGCCGCTCGGCGTTGAGGGCCGCGAACACGTCCCTGGCCAGGTAGATCTCGCCGCGGACCACCAGGTCGACGTCCTCGCGCAGCCGCTGCGGGATCGCCCGGATCGTCCGCACGTTGACGGTGACGTCCTCGCCGATCAGCCCGTCGCCGCGGGTCGCGGCCAGGGTCAGCTCGCCGGCGACGTAGGTCAGCTCGATGCCGAACCCGTCGATCTTGAGCTCGATCGCGTAGCGCGGCTCGTCGCCGCCCAGGCCCTTGACCACCCGGTCGTGGAAGCCGCGCAGGTCGGCCTCGTCGTAGGTGTTGTCGAGCGACAGCATCGGCCGGGGCCGCACCACCTTGGGGAACCCCGCGGCCGGGCCGTGCCCGACCCGGCGGGTCGGCGACCAGGCCACGATCCACGCCGGCTGCTCGGCCTCGATCGCGCGCAGCCGCTGCAGTGCGCGGTCGTACTCGAGGTCGGAGATGGTCGGGGCCGCCTCCACGTGATAGCGGCGATCGTGCTCGGTGAGCTCGGTGGCCAGGGCCAGGTACTCGGCCTGCGTCGTCATCGCCGCGAAGCCTACCCCAGGACCACACGAGCGCCGCCGGCACGCCCGGCACCTGCCGGGCGCGGGCCGGCGCCCAGGCTACGACCGATCGCCGGTCTCGAGCTCGTCGAAGTCGCCAGGCTCGAGCTCATCGGACGGGTCGGCCGACCGACCGTCGAGGTGCGACGGCCGCGGCTTGCTGTCGCTGAAGGCGTCGAGCGCGATCTCGCCGTAGTCGATCTCCTGGGAGCCCTCGAGCTCCTGGATCTCCATGATGTCGAGCTCGGAGGTGTTGCCGTTGCTGTTGCGCACCGAGCCGTCGGCGAGCGGGCCGCGCGCGTCGCGCAACAGGCTGGCCGAGTCGAGCAGCTCGATCCGACCGGTGGCGACGTCGTCCTGCACGTCCCGCGGCGGCAGTTTGCGCCCCATCAGGCAGCCCGCCTTGATGGTCACCTGAAACGCGCGATCGCCGAAGTAGGCGTCGATGGCCTCCTTGATGTACCAGAACGTGTCCTGCAGCTCCTGGCCGTTGCCGGCGATCGACTTCCACTCCGCCAGCGGGCCGTACTCGACGACCGGCGCGAAGAAGAACTCGCGCGAACTCTTGAACAGCAGCGAGAACTCGTCGACCTCGACCTGCGCGTCGAGCCCAGCCGCGGTCAGCCAGGCGTGGCAGTCGTCAGCGGTCGGATAGCTGGCAATGTGGCGATCGAGCCGGTCGAGCGCCTCGTGCTTGTCGTGCTTGACCAGCACCTCGCGATAGATGTCGTGGAACTCCTGCCACGAGCCCTCGAGCGGCAGCGTGCAGCGCAGCTCGCCACCGAGCTTGGTGACCCGCGCGAAGTCGCTCAGCGCGCCCTTGGCTGACGGCATCTCGGACAGGCCGAGGTTGCACAGCACCAGATCGTAGACGTCGTCCGCGAATGACAGCCGGGGCACCGGGCTCTCGGTCCTGAAGAAGACCCCCTTCGAGCCGGTGCCCAGGTCGGCAACCTTGCGCCGCGCCACATCCAGCATCGCGCTCGACGAGTCGATCGCGATCACGCGCGCGCCGGCGCCCTTGCGCCGGAGCACCTCGACCAGCGGGTAGCCGGTGCCGCATGCGATGTCGAGGATCTGGCCCCGATCGGGCAACGCGAGGTTGCGCAGCAGCATCTTCCCGAACCGCGAGCCCCAGACCGGCGCGATCTGGTCGTCGTAGATGCGCGCCAGTTTCTCGAGCTTGTGGCTACGTTTCTGGACCGACACGATTCCGTCCGATCTTAACCGTGTGCGCAGGCGTTGCAAGACTTCCTTGGGGTCCGGATGCCGCGGTGCGGCACGCCGGGCCCGGTGACGCGCCCGCGGCATCGCCAGCGGCCGTGCGCGGCCCGCGCCCGAACTGGATCTCGACCTGACGTGGCGTGGCGCCGTCGCGCGCCGCCGGCGCGTACCGCGAGCGGCCGTCACGGTGCGCCGGTGGCAGGGATCGGAACGATCTGGCCACTTCGATCCGCCCCGTCGGAGAGTCGCCTAGGATTCGCCGCCATGGCGGTCCCGACGCGCGTCGCTGCAATCTTCCTCCTGGTGTCGGTCGCCGCGGCCACCCCGGCGATGGGTCAGGCCCAGGCGGAGGCCGAGAAGCTGTTCCGCGAGGCCCAGGCGCTGCGCGCGGCGGGCAAGCTCGCCGAGGCGTGCGACGCGTTCGAGGGCAGCGAGCGCCTCGATCCGTCGCACGCGACGGTGATGAACGTCGCCGATTGTCGCGAGCGCAACGGCCAGCTCGCGACCGCGTGGGGCTTGTTCGTCCAGGTCGCCAGCAGGGCGCGGGCGGACGTCGCGCTGGCGGAGGCCGCCGCGAAGCGCGCCCGCAAGGTCGAGCCCCGGCTCTCGCACCTCATCATCAACGTACCGGATGAGAGCCGACTCGACGGCCTCGCGATCACGCGCAACGGCGCGCCGGTGGATCCGGCGACGTGGAACCGGGCGATGCCGATCGACGGGGGCACCTACATCGTGGTCGGCAAGGCGCCCGACCACGAGCCGTGGCAGACCGAGGTCGTGGTCGCGCCCGAGCGCGACAAGCAGTCGGTCGACGTCCCGCGCTTCAAGACGGTGGTGGCGCTGGTCTCGAACGACCCCGCCGCGGAGGTCAGCGAGGGCCGCTCGCGGCTGACCGGCAGCCGCAAGGTCGCGCTCGGCCTCGGCAGCGCCGCGCTGGTGTCGCTCGGGACCGCCCTGGTGTCCGAGCTGTCGGGTCGGAGCACCCAGGACGACTACGATCGCGCCCCGGCCGGACCCGCCCGCGACGAGCTGTACGAGCGCGCCAACCGCAAGCACCACCTCGCGCAGGGCCTGGCGATCGCCGGCGTCGCGGTGGGCGCGGTCGCGGGCTACCTGTGGCTCACCGGCGCGCCAAAGCGGGGCGAGCGCACGGCGCGGGTCACGCCGCGGTTCACACCGGGCTCGGCCAGCCTCGTGATCGCGGGGGGCTTCTGATGCGCACCAGGCTGGGCTCCTTCGCGATGCTCCTCACGCTCGCCGCGGCCTGCGACTATCCGCGCACCGATCCCGCCGGCGGCGACGGGGACGCCGCCCCGAACGACGGCGGGCCCCACGATGCGACCGACGCCTCCAACGGCGTCGGCACCATCTTCGCCGACGTCGAGACGCTCGACTTCGGTCAGCTCGAGCTCGCCACCCGTCGCGAGCTCGACGTCACGCTGCGGAACACCGGCGCCGCGCCGGTGACGTTCTCGACCCCGACCGTCTCCGGCGCCACCGCGTTCTCGGTGGCGAGCAACCTGTGCCTCGGCGCGCTGGCGCCGAGCACCAACTGCATCATCAAGGTCGCCGCGGTGCCCGGCGCGACCGGGGCGGCGGCCGGCCAGCTGGCGGTGCCGACCGAGGTCGGCACGCTCTTCGTCGAGCTCACGACCACCGGCGCCGCGCTGGTCACGGTCACCGCGACCGGGCCCGGCCGCATCACGTCGACCCCGACCGGGATCGACTGTGGCGGCGGCGTCGGCACCGCATGCACCGCGCGCTTCACGGTCGGCGCGGTCACCCTCGCGACCGACGACGCCACCACCGTCCGCTGGGCCGACGGCTGTCTCGGCAACGGCGCTTGCGGCCTGACCCTCGACGCCGCGCGCGCGGTGACCGCTACGACGTTCGCGCCCCTGCGGCGCACCTTCAACGACGACGACAACGGCTTCGACGCCTGCCACGCGATCGCCGCCGGCCCCGGCGATGCGATGGTGATCGCCGGCGAGGTGCAGCGGGTGGCCCAGGGCTACAACGCGTGGGCGCGCGCGTACGACGCCGCCGGCGCCGTGCAGTGGTCGCACGAGATCAACACGCCCAGCGAGGGCCAGGACCGCGGCAACGACGTGGTCGCGCTCGCCGATGGCACGGCGGTGATCGCCGGCAAGTGGTACTCGGGCTCCAACACCCGCCAGAACCACTTCCTCGCCAAGATCTCGGGGACCGGCACGTCGACCTGGTTCCAGGAGAGCACCATCATCGACGACGACATGTACTTCGGCGTGGCGCGGGACTCGACCGGTGCGCTGATCACCACCGGGTTCCACCCGGGCCCCGACGACAACGCCCAGGCCTGGATCCGCAAGCTCGCCTCGGGGGGCGCCGGCGAGGCGTGGGCGGTCCTGCGCGACGGCACCGCCAGCGGAGACGACGCCGCGGTCAAGGTCGGCACCGACTCGGCCAACAACGTGATCGCGGTTGGCTACCAGGCCAACGTCACCACCGGTCGCGATGGCTGGATCGCCAAGTACGCCAGCAACGGCGCGCCGATCTGGTCGGTCCCGCTCGCGGGCGCCGGCGCCAGCTCCGACGGAGCGGTCGACGTCGCGGTCGCCAGCGACGACAGCCTGGTGGTCGTGGGCTATCTGGGCGACTCGAGCTCGATCCGCGCCTACACCGCGGCCGGCGTCGCCCGCTGGGACGTCACCGCCGCCGGCAACATCTCGTGGCAGGCGGTGGCGGTCGACGCCAACCGCAGCGTCGTGGTCACCGGCAGCCTCGGCGCCGACCTCATCGTCCGCAAGTACACCGCGGCCGGCGCGCCGGTCTGGCAGCGCCAGGTCCCGGCTGCCAGCGGCCACGGCGTCGCGGTCGACAGCCAGGGCAACGTCCTCGTCTGCGGCCAGGAGACGGTCGCCGGCAACAAGACCAACGTCCTCGTGCTCAAGTACTACCAGTGACGACCTGACCAGGCCCACGCCGGTCGCCGTGAGCCAGCCATGGACCGCGCCGCTCTCGAGCGCTTCGCCTCCAGGTCCTCGCCGCTACGCCGAGCGGCTCCAGCGCAGCCCCGCCGTCGTGATGGCGCACGCAACCGCCGCGCGCGCCCTCGGGCCCGGTCGCTGATCGGCGGCCGTGGCGGCCTCCGCGCCGCCGGACCGTCGACGGCGAGACCCGCTGGTCGCGGCGTGGTCAGCGCCCTGTAAGAAGTAGACAGTTCTAGTTCTTACGCACCCCCGGGGGGTGCGAGTAGGGTGCCGCTCGGGAGGCTGCCATGTCGAGCTCGTGCTGGATCCGGATCACGCTCTTGAGCACCGTCGCGTTCACGCTCGTCGCCTGTGGAGGCAGCCAGCGCGCCGACGACGGTGATGACGACGACGGCGACGGTCCGCAACCGACGCAGGACATCGCGGGCTGCGACGGCGCGACGCTCCTGTCGTCGCCCGACGATCCAGCCAAGCCGGGCCCGTGGCCGGTCGGCGCTCGCACCGTGCGGGTCGGCCGGCTCACCGTCGAGGTCTGGTACCCCGCGACGATCGGCTCGGAGGCCGGCAAGCCCCCGATCCGCTACGACATCCGCGAGGCGCTCAATCCGTCGCAGCGCACCACCATCCCCGACGCCGACAACCCGTGGCAGGACTGCGACTGCTTCCGTGACCTGCCGCTCGACGCCGCGCACGGCCCGTTCCCGGTGGTCGTCTTCGTCCACGGCACCGCCGCCTTCCGGCACCAGTCGGTCTCCCAGACCCGGCACTGGGCGAGCCGCGGCTTCGTCGTCATCGCCGCCGACCACCCAGGCCTCATGCTCGGCGACTTCCTGGCGATGGCGTGCCCCGACGATCCGTCGGGCGCCCGCGACCTGTCGGCCGACATCGACGCCATGCTGGCCGCGGTCACCGCGCCCACCGGCGACCTCGGCTTCCTCGCCGGCAAGCTCGCCACCGATCGCGTCGGCATCGTCGGCCACTCGGCCGGCGGCAGCGCCGCAGCCGCCGCCACCGGCAAGCCCGGCGTGCGCGTGGTCGCCTCGCTGGCCGGCGGCTCCGCGGCGCCCGCGTCGTCGACCCTCGAGGACGTGCTCTTCATGGGCGGCACCAACGACACCGTCGTCCAGTTCTCGAGCGTGACCTCGGCCTGGACCGGGTCGGCGACCCCGCGCCACCTGGTCGGCATCGGCGGCGCCGGCCACCTCGTGTTCAGCGACCTGTGCGAGACCAAGAACGCCGCGAACAAGAACCTCCTCGCGATCGCCAACGACTACCAGCTCTGCGGCGCCGCCTTTGCCGGCCTCCTGTTCGACTGCAACCCCGAGTACGTCGGCGGCCAGGTCGGCTGGGACATCACCAACTACGCCACCACCGCCGCGTTCGAGAAGACCCTCCACTGCTCGACCTCGACGCCGGCGATCGACACCGTCGAGGCCGCCTACTCGCAGGTCGACACGTACATGGAAGTTCTCTAGCCGGCGATTGGCCGCGCGGCACGCGCGGTTCACGGGTGCCGCCTCGTGAACCGCCGCCGCGCGCGCGCCGTGCAGCTCTCGATCGCTCCGATCGCCGGGCGCGCCGGCCCAGACCCCGTCCGCGTACGAAAGGCGACCGATCGCGCAGCCCTCGACGTTCTTGTTGTCGCCGGCGCGCGCGCACACCGCCACGGCGACCTGGTCACCGAGCGGCGACCAGTCCGGGTGGGTGGTGAGCAGGCCACCGGTCGGCACCCGGCCGCGGTCGGGCCCGAGCGTCGCGCCGGTGTCGGCGTCGAGGACCGTCATCACGCCGGCTGACGCGATCAGCTCGGGGTGGCGCCGCCCGGTCACACCACGGTCGAGCCACGACGGTCACGATCGCGCGCACGGTTGCCACCTGGTTCCATGGATTTCTCGATGGAGCGCGCGAACGAGCGCGTGAGAGCCCGGGCGGCCTGGTGGCGAGGGGCTTGCACACAGCGATGGTCATGCTGCACCGACTTCCCGCCATCCTCTCGTTCGCCTTCCTGGTTCCACTCGCGGCCTGTCCCGACGAGCCGGAGCCGACCTCGGTCGAGCTCGTCGCGATCGACTGCGGGCGCGCCGCCTGCGAGAGCCGCGCGCCGGTCGCGATGGGCGCCACCATGACCGTGCAGCCGGCCGAGCTGGGCATCGTGACCAGCATCGTTGCGCGCAACCCCGCGGTCGCCGCGATCGCGCTCGAGCCGGGCACGACCGACGAGACCTGGATCGTCACCGGCCTGCGCGGCGGCACGACCGAGCTCGAGCTACGGGATGCCCGCGGTCGGGTCGTCGGCACCTACCCGATGGCGGTGGCCGCCCTCGACCACTTCGAGGGTACGACCAAGTGGTTCCTCGGCGGCCGCACGTTCGCGGGCGAGCACCTCCGCTCCGACGAGCCTCACTACTTCGGGCAGCCCGGGAAGCTGCGGGTCATCGTCGACCCGTATGCCGGCGCCACCGCGCTCCGCGGCGCCCTCACGTACCAGATCGAGCTGTCGCTGCCGGCCGCCTCGGTCGCGCTCGAGAACGACCCGTCCGGCAACGTCTTCCTCGAGCTGGCGCGGGGCGAGAACCTGGTGACGTTCCGCGCCGGCGGCCACGTCGAGACGTTCCAGTTCGTGGTGCTGACCGGCGACTGAGGTCGCGGCCCGGCGGGTCGCAGCGCTGGTGGGCGCCGCCGGGACGATTGCCGTGGGTTGCCTCGGCGGTGCGTTGTCGGGTGGCGCGGCTTCATCAAGATGGTTGTCATGCACGCACGAGGGGTCTCGCGTCTTTCAATTCCGTCGCGGCGCCGGTGGGCGAGCGCCGTCGTCATGCGGCTCGCGATCGCGGCCGGCATGGCCTGCAATGCCGAGGAGGACCGCGCTGCGGAGGCCAGCGAGCTGCAGGCCAACGGCACGCGGGTGGTCCGCCTGGCGCTCGCCGCCGACTCGAGCCTGCGGCAGTTTCTGCCCAACACCAACCACGGTGGCGACGTGCGGCTGCACGTCGGGCGCAACGGCCTCAACTGGGATCGCAGCGTCCTCGCCGTCGACGCGGTCGCCCTGCAGGGCGCGATCGGCACGATGCATCTGGTGGCCGCCGAGCTCGAGCTCGACATCGAGGCGCAGAGCTCGACGTGGACGGTCGGCGGCAAGCTCGCCGCGCACCGCCTGACGGTGCCGTTCAAGGAGCGCAACGTCACCTGGAACTGCGCGGAGGACACCAGCCCGGCCAACTTCAGCCTCGAGTGCGCCACCGGCAACCGCTGGATGCTCGGCGCGAGCGGGGCCCATCCCTACGACGAGGCCCCGACCGCGGTCACCGCGCTGAGGTCGGGCGCCTCCGGCACCGTGCTCCTCGACGTCACCGCCGACGTCCAGCGTTTCCTGACCACGCCGGCCGACAACCGCGGCTGGCTGCTCAAGCTGGTGGACGACCCGGCCACCGACTGGGTGAACTTCTACGCGCGCACGGGCAGCCGCCCGCCCGCGCTGGTGCTGACCCTGGTCGGCGACTGCGACACCGCCCTGGGCACCTGCGGGCCGGTGGTGCGCTGGGAGGGCCCCGGTGGCGCCGAGTTGCCGGAGCTCGCCGACCCGATCGCCGGGCCCGACAGCTTCCGCATGGCCGATACCTTCGACTGGACCGCCACCCGCGCGCTGCCGGTGACCACACCCGAGGGCTTTCCGACGATCTTCTACGCGCTCTTCTACCTCGAGGCCCGCGACCAGGCCGACTTCCTCGACCAGTACCAGGTGCACTGGGACGCCCTGCCGCTGTTCGCCGCGGAGCGCACGCTGTGGGCCGGCCAGCGCGGCTTGATCCCGCTGCAGGGCGACGGCAACGGCATCTTCGTGTTCGGGCTGGTGCCGGGGGCGGTCTACAACGCCATGCGCGCGTCCGCGCTCGGGGGGGAGGTGCCCTTCACGGCGGTGATCCTCCGGCCGTTCCCGGCGGGCGTGGCGATCTACGCCGACGGCTCCATCCGCTACGACGTCCTGCGCGCCGAGGGCTTCGACTGGCGCGACGGCGCGCCACCGCCACCGGCGCTGGCGGCCGCGATCAGCGCGGGGGCGGACGGCCAGAATCGCCGCATCGGACGGTTCTTCCGCAAGGCGATCAAGACAGTGACCGACGCCGGGCGCGCCGCGGTCGATGGCGTTCGGCGGGGCGTCGGCGAGCTCAGCCAGCTCGTACGCGGCGACGCGGCGCTCAACCTGTCACTCCTGCCGACCAATACCGATCCTTCCTTCAAGGAGGACGTGCAGCGCCGCGGCTGGGGCAAAGGCCGCGGCACCGCGCTCGCGCTCGAGGGCGTGCCGGTGCGGATCAACCAGGGCACCCTCGGCTTCAAGCTCCACAAGGGCCGGACCAACGCCGCCGGCTTCGCGCGGATCATCGTCGCCAAGAACCAGTCGACCGACGTCTGCTTCGACCTCGAGAACGACGCGGCGATCGTGACCTCGTTCATCTTCCCGCGGCGGATCTGCGACTTCAGCGGCAGCACCTTCGCCCGCAGTGACGTGAAGAGCTCGGTGGCGCGCACGGTCCTGGTCAAGGAGCCCGACGTCGCGTCGTTCAGCGTGGTCACCGATGGCAACCGCTACGCCCGGCAGGTCATGGGTCGGCAGCTCCACAAGGCCCGGCTGCTCTCGGGCAAGCTGGCGTCGCTGGTCACGGGACTGTCGAAGCGGGGCGGCGGCGCCGGCGCGATCGCCCCGTGCCTCGGGCTGTCCGGGGATGCCTTCGAGGAGCTGGCCGCCGAGCTGGCTGCGGCCTCGGGCGCCGCGATCGGCGCCGGTGCGCTCCTCGACCTGGTCACCGGCATGCCGGGCCTGGGCTCGCTGGCCGGCGGCGTCGGCACCCTCGGCGGGGCCAGCCTGCTGTTCACCGCGTCGGTGATCGGCCCCGACATCATCCTCGACAAGGTGCCCAAGCGAAGCCGGGGCGTGCCCGCCCACGAGTACGGGCACTTCGCGATGTGCAGCCTGATGAAGTCGGCGAGCGCGTCGCAGATGAGCGCGGCGTACATGCAGGTGATCATCGATCGGGTCACCAACACCGAGGATCCCCACGCGCAGGCCGGCTACGTCGCCGAGGCCTGGGCCGAGCTCTTCGCGTCGCAGGTCGTCGGCGGCGTGAACTACTTCCACCCGGTCAAGTCGCGCTTCGATCGGCCGTCCACCACCTGCACGCGGGACCCGTTCGAGGACGGCTGCAGCGTCATGTCGTACTGTCCGGCGGGCGAGACCGGGTGCATGGATAACAACCTCGGCGGCTCGCCGCTCGGGAGCTTTCCGCCCGCCGCCGATCCCGACGGGGTCCTGACCGACAGCGTGACCCGCCAGATCGCGCGGGTCGCGACCACGCTCCACGACATGGTCGACGGCGGCGCCACCGTGGCCACCGCCGACGTGCCCGGTAACGCCACCGCGTGGATCAACGGCGGCTGGGCCAAGGGCACCAGCTGGACGTTCGCCAGGATCGACGCGGACGCGACCCGCACCGCCATAAAAACGCCTGAAGCACCGTTGCACGTCCTGATCCCTCGCCGCGAAGGCATCACCTACGGCGTCGCCCATCACTCCGACAAATTCTACATCCGCATCAACGACACCGGTCGCGATTTCCGAGTGGTGACAGCCTCCGTCGCCGACCCAACT
>JBKJLC010000070.1:0-21243 GCA_046597055.1 Kofleriaceae bacterium
GGGTCAGCCGCAGTCCGAGCCGGGTGGGCATTCCGGGACGAGCTCGCGAGCGCAGCTGGCGAACTGCAGTGCGTCGGCGGGGCCGGGGCGGTAGCTGGCGAGGCAGTCGTCGTGCCGCGGTAGATGGCGCAGCCGCTCGAGGCGATCAGGCGGGCGAACGAGGCCAGGGCTCCGAGGCGCATGAACCCTGGCAACGCAAGGGGCGCGCCGATGGCCAGGTGCGCGAGATCCGTACGGGAGTGGCCGAAGAGACTCAGGAATTCACGAGGGGCGCGGGTCGCTGGCTGTGAAAGTTCGGGGTCAGACACGCGTGCTACTCGACCGATCGATGCGGGTGCTCCACACGTCGGACTGGCACCTCGGGCACCTCCTGCACGACGTGTCGCGCGAGCGGGAGCACGCCGCGTTCCTGCGCTGGCTGGTGGCGACCATCGAGGCCGAGGCGGTCGACGCCGTCCTCATCACCGGCGACATCTTCGATGGTGGCAACCCGTCGGCGGCAGCCCAGGCGATGTGGTTCGGGTTCCTGGCCGAGGTCCACCGGCGCCGGCCGGCGCTGACGGTGGTCGCCATCGCCGGCAACCACGACTCGCCATCCCGGCTGGTCGCGCCGTCGCCCTTGCTCGCCAGTGTGCGCGCCCACGTGGTGGGTGCCCTGCCCCGCGCGGAGGGCGGCGGGTTCGCGGCCGGCGATCTGTGCGTGCCGCTCCCGGGCCCGGATGGGGAGGTCGCGGCGTGGGCGGTCGCGGTCCCGTTCCTGCGCCCGGTCGATCTCGACGACGACTCCGAGGGCGGCGTCCGCGGCGTGTACGAGGCGGCGCTGGCCGCGGCGCGCGCGCGGCGGCGGCCGGGCCAGGCGATCGTCGTGCTCGGCCACCTCAACGTCACCGGCGGCGAGCCGTCGTGGCTGTCGGAGCGGCGGGTGAGCGTGGGCGGGGTCGAGGCGATCGGCGCCGACGTGGTCGGTGGCAACGCCGGCGATGTCGCATACGTCGCGCTCGGGCACCTGCACAAGGCGCAGCGGGTTGGCGCCGACCACGTGCGCTACGCCGGCTCGCCGATCCCGCTGGCGATGACCGAGGCCGACTACCGGCACCAGATCGTGATGGTCGACCTGGTCGGGGACCAGCTGTCCGCGATCCGGACACGCGAGGTGCCGCGGACGATCCAGCTGCTGCGGATCCCGCGGGTGGCGGCCCCGCTGGCCGACGTGCTGGCCGCGCTCGAGACGCTCGACGACGAGCTGCCCGGCGAGGATCCCGACCTGCGGCCGCTGCTCGAGGTGCGGGTGCGGCTGACCGAGCCCGAGCCGCACCTGCGGGCCCGGATCGAGCAAGCGGTGCGCGGCAAGCGGCCACGGCTGGTGCGGATCGCGCCCGAGCACGGCGGCGACCGGCGCGCGCTCGGCGACGCGGCGCCGGCCCAGGCCCTGGCCGACCTCGACCCGCGCGACGTGCTGCGCCGCAAGTGGGGCCGCGAGCACGACGGCGAGGTCCCGGCCGACGTGCTGCGCGCGTTCGAGCAGCTGCTGGCCGAGGTCACGGTGGAGGCGCCATGAAGATCCTCGCGATCCGCGGCCAGGATCTGGCGAGCCTGGCCGGCAAGTTCGAGGTCGCGTTCGACGCCGAGCCGCTGGCCGGGGCCGGCCTGTTCGCGATCGTCGGCGAGACCGGCGCCGGCAAGACCACCCTGCTCGACGCGATGTGCGCGGCGCTGTTCGACAAGACCCCGCGGCTCGAAGGCCACAGCGGGTTCAAGGTCGGGCGCGGCGACGACAAGCAGCGGCTGGGCGCCAACGACGTGCGCGCGCTCGTGCGCAACGGCGCCGGCAGTGGCTGGGCCGAGGTCGACTTCGAGGGCAAGGACCGGCGCCGGTACCGGGCGCGCTGGGAGGTGCAGCGCGCGCGCAAGCGGCTGGCCGGCAACTGGCAGGACCAGCGCATGAAGCTGGTCCGGCTCGACGACGGCAAGGCGCTGGGCAGCACCAAGAGCGAGGTGCTCGCCGAGATCCGCCGGGTGCTCGGGCTGTCGTACGACGAGTTCTGTCGGTCGGCGCTGCTCGCGCAGTTCCAGTTCGCGCGGTTCCTGCGGGCGACCGGCAGCGATCGCGCCGCGCTGCTCGAGCGCATGACGGGCACCCAGATCTACGGCGACGTCTCGGTGGCCGCGTTCCGCAAGGCGGCGTGGTTCGCCGGCGAGCGCCGGCGGCTGGCCGAGGCGGCCGGCCTGGTCGCGGTGCTCGACGACGACGCCCGGGCCGCGCTGGTGGCGCGCGAGGCGGCGGCGCGGGGCGGCATCGTGCGCGGGCGCACCGTGACGGCGGCGCTCGCGGTCGCCGGCCACTGGCGCGAGCGGGCCGCGGTGCTGGCGCGGGCGCTCGCCGACGGCGAGGCCGAGGTCGGGGCGGCCGACGCGGCGTGCCAGGCGTCGGCGGCGCTCGCGGCCGAGGTCGCCGCGGTCGAGCGAGTCGCGGCGGTGCGCGGGCGGTGGGAGGCCCGGGGCCGGGCGCACGCGCGGCACCAGCAGGCGGCGGCGGGCGCCGCCGAGCTGGTCCAGGTGGCGGCGGCGGCCGAGGACGCCGAGCGCGAGACCGCCCGGGCGGCGGCGGCGGCGGCGGCGCTGGCGGCGGCGATGGCCGCGGCGACGGCGGTCGCGCCCGAGCTGACCCAGGCCCGCACCCTCGACGTGCAGCGGGGCGAGGCGGCCCGCGAGGCCGCGAGCGCGGCGGCCGAGGCGCGGTCGGCGGCGGGGGAGGCCCGCATCGCAAGCGAGCTGGCGAGCGCGGCGGCCGACGCGGTGGCCACCGCCGAAGCGGCGATCGCTGCCGACGAGGGCTGGCTGTCCGTCCACGCCGGTCGCGCCGCGCTGGCCCGGGACTGGCCGCGCTGGTCGGCGCTGTTCGATCGCGTGATCACCGCGCGGGCGGGACGCGACCGGGCCCGGGCCGAGCTCGATCGGCTGACGCCCGACGTCTCGGCCGCGGAGTCGGCGTTCGCGGCCGCGACCACGACGCTGACGCACGCCCGCGCGGCGCACGAGCAGGCCAAGGCGATCGCCGACACCGCCGAGGAGCGCGCGCGGGCGGCGCCGCTGCGGCCGGCCGAGCGCGCGCTGACCGCAGCCGACGAGCGCGCCCGCGGGATCGCCGCGGTGGCGGCGGTGGTGATCGCGGCCCGGCAGGCGGCGGCCGACCAGGTCTCGCTGCGCGCCGGGCGCGACGACGCCGAGCGCGACGTCGCCGGCGCCGGCGCGGGCGAGGCCGCGGCCCGCGCGGCGCTGGTTCGGACCGACGCGGCGCTCGACGAGGCGACCACCACGCTCGACCGCCTGCGCGGCGCGGCCGGTCACGCCGGCGCGCGCGCCGAGCTGGCCGCGGGCGATCCGTGCCCGGTCTGCGGCGCCACCGAGCACCCGTGGGCCGGCGGCGTCGTCGACCGGCTGGTCGCCGAGCAGAGCGCGCGGATCACGACGCTGCGCGAGACCGCGGCGGCCGAGCGGCGCGGGCTGACCGAGGCGCAGGTCCGCGCGCGGATCGGGGCCGACCGGGTGGCGGCCCGGGTCGCCGGGCTGGCGGCGATCGCCGCGCGCGCACCCGGGCTCACCGCGGCCTGGCGCGACGGGCTGGCCGCGCTCGGCGAGCTGCCGCTGGCCGGTGACCCGGCGAGCGACGCGGCGGCGACCTGGCTGGCGGTGGCCGAGCGGGCCGCAGCGACCGGCCTCGCCCGCGCCCGCGAGGTCCGCGACGCGGCGGCGGCGCTGGCCGCCGCGGCGACCACCGCCCAGAGCGCCGCGCTGGCCGCGGCCGAGGCGGTCGAGCAGGCGCGCACCGCGCGCGAGCAGCGGCGCGACGCGGCGATGCTCGTGGTCGCCGCTCGCGAGGCGGCCGAGCGCGCGGTCGCGAGCCACGGCGAGGCGCTGGCGGCGGCGCGCGGCGAGCTGGCGCCCGCGCTGTCCGGTGCACCGGACGATCTGCGCGGGCTCGACCACGACGCCGCGGCGCTGGCCGACCGGCTGGCCGCCGAGGTCGCGACCTGGCGGGCCCGCGCCGGCGAGGTCGAGCGCCGGCGCGCCGCGCTGATCGAGCAGCGCCCGGCGGCGGCGGCCAGCCGGGCCCGGGCCGACGCGCTGGCCCGCGGCGCCGGCGATCGCGCCGCGGCGGCGGCGCGCTGTCAGGCCGCGCTCGAGACCCTGACCGCCGCGCGCGCCCCGCTGCTGGGCGGCCGCACGGTGGCGACGGTCGAGGCCGCGCTGCGCACCGCCGCCGACGAGGCGCAGGCGCGCGTGGCCGCCACCGGCGCCGACCACACCGCCGCGCGCGACCGCCGCACCGACGCGCAGGCCCGCCGCACCGCGGGCGACGCCCACGCGCTGGCCGCGCACGGCGAGCTCGCCGCGGCCGCCGCCGCCCTGGCCGGCGCGCTGGTCGAGGCCGGCCTCGACGAGGCCACCGCGACCCCGCTGCTCGCCCGCGACGTCGGCTGGCTCACCGGTGCGCGCGCCGAGCTGGCCCGGCTCGCGCAGGCCTGCACCCAGGCCGCCGCGGTCGCGGCCGAGCGGCGCCGGCTGGTCGACGAGCACGCCGCCGGGCGCGCCGCGGTCACCGCGGCCCTCGCCACCGCCGCGGTCGCCGACCCCGGCGCGCTCGCCGAGCCCGGCCCGGCCTGGGCGGCGCGGCTGGTCGCCGCCACCGCCGCGGTCGCCGAGGCCGAGGCGAGCCTGGCCACCGCCGAGGCCGTGCGCCGCGGCGACGACGAGGCCCGGGCCCGTCGCGACCGCCTGGCCGACGAGCGCGCCGCGCTCGATGCCACGGCGCGCCCGTTCGAGCAGCTCGCCGAGGTGATCGGCTCGGCCGACGGCAAGGCGCTGCGCAACTTCGCGCAGAGCCTGTCGCTCGACGCGCTGCTGGGCGCCGCCAACCACCATCTCGATCAGCTGGCGCCGCGCTACCAGCTCGCGCGGGTCACCGGCGAGGACCTCGAGATCGAGGTGATCGACCGCGAGATGGGCGACGACGTGCGCGCGGTCACCAGCCTGTCGGGCGGCGAGAGCTTCCTGGTCTCGCTCGCGCTCGCGCTCGGGCTGTCGTCGCTCACCGCCGCCGACGTCGAGGTCAAGACCCTCTTCATCGACGAGGGTTTCGGCTCGCTCGACCCGGCCACCCTCGACGCCGCGCTGTCGGTGCTCGACGCCCTGCGCGCCACCGGCCGCCAGGTCGGCATCGTCTCCCACGTGCGCGAGCTCGAGGAGCGGGTCGCCGCGTCGGTCGCGGTCCGCTCGGTGGGCGGCGGCAAGAGCGTGGTCGCGGTCAGGAGCGGGGCCCATCCCCGCGCCGCCGGCGGCTACGGTCCTGGCGCGGACTCGCTCCGCCGGTCCTGAGCGAACCCCTCCGCCCGTGACCCACGGTGCGGGCGGCCCTCCGGCCGCGTGCGCGCTGCGCGAGCGGTCCCCACGGTCCGAACCCATGACATGGGTTACATCAAGCATGCCAGGACATGGGTGACACTCCCGGGGCGTCTGGCGTCTGCCGGCAGAGCGCCAAGGTGCCGCACGTCGCTCCGACGGGCTGCCCTTCGCCGGCGGGCTCGCGTGCGCTCGCCCTGGCTCAGGGCCACCCGTCGAAGATCGCGTACTGCACCCTTCGCGTCTGGCCCTTCGACACGGCGCCTTCGGCGCCGGCTCAGGGCCACCGGGAAAGGGTGAGCGCTTTCGATCACATGGAGACTGGTGATCAATCCCGAGGCGGGCCGGCCCGCGGCCCGCCCGTCGAAGCGCGGGGGCCACCACCCTGGGTGGCTGCCCTCCGACGCGGACGGGCGGACGGCGAACGACGGACGAGCCCCACGCCGTTCGACGCCCCGCTTCACGCGGGTCTTCGTGGACGCGCTGATCGCCGAACCCGACGCGCGCCAGGCGCCGCGAGCCGGTGCCCCTCACGAGTGAGTCAGGCCGGCGCGTCAGTCGCCGACGCGATTCCGCCCGGCCGCCTTGGCCGCGTACATCGATCGGTCGGCGGCCCCGACCAGCGCCTCGGGCGTCACCAGCGTTGGCACCGAGAACGCGGCGACCCCGATCGACGCCGTCACCCGGACCGTCCGTCCGTCGTCGGTGGTGATGACCAGGGCCTCGAGCACCTTGCGCAGCCGCTCGGCCGTGAGGCGCGCGTTGGCGGGCGGGATGCCGCGCAGGAGCACCGCCAGCTCCTCGCCGCCGTAGCGGGCCACGACGTCCTCGGCGCGCAGGGTCGCCGTCAGCGCCTGGGCGGTCGCGACCAACACCTGGTCGCCAGCCAGGTGGCCGTAGGTGTCGTTGATCTTCTTGAAGTGGTCCAGGTCCAACAGCAGGAGCGAGAGCTCGGTCCGGTGCCGGCGCGCGAACGGCAGCTCGGTGGCCAGCCGCTCGTGGAAGTACCGCTTGTTGTAGATCCCGGTCAGCCCGTCGCGGACCGACGACTGATGCAGGTGCTCCTGGAAGGCCTCCTCGACGATGTCGAGCAGCGCGAAGCGCACGAACGTCGAGTGGCCGAGCTGGATCCGGTCGCCGTCGACCAGCGGCACCTGGCCACCGACGACCGCGCCGTTGATGAACGTGCCGTTGCGGCTGTTCAGATCTTCGATCGTGGTCGAGTCGCCGTCGACGACCACGCGGGCGTGCTCGCGCGACACGCCCTCGTCCGGGATCTGTAGCGCCGCCTCGCTGGTGCGCCCGATGATCGATACGCCCTGGGCCAGCGGCACCACCTGACCCAGCGAGATCCCGGTGAGCATCACCAGCGCGGGCCGACGGTTCCCGGGCAACAGCAGTCGGGCCGACGTCCCGTGCTCGGCGATGTTGGTCTGCTCCTCCCAGTCCGTCATGACCGCATGGTAGACGGCCCCGCCCGCCCGCGCACCCGGTCGGCGCCACGCTCGCCGAGCCGGCGACCCGGTCGACCTACCCGCGGGTCGAGCTGGCGGCGACCCCGACCGCCGCGACCAGCTCGTCGGCCCCGAACGGCTTGCGGAGCCAGCGCGAGGATGCCGGCATGGCGCTGGGCGGGTTG
Source organism: Kofleriaceae bacterium (assembly GCA_046597055.1). GTDB lineage: Bacteria > Myxococcota_A > Polyangia > Haliangiales > Haliangiaceae > UBA2376. Next base: position 7,040 of record JBKJLC010000070.1, read on the forward strand.
GCCGACACCACCAGGACCGGGAACGTCTTCGTGTGCTTGCGCGCCCGCAGCGCGCCGATCACCTCGTACCCGTTCATGTCATCCATGTTCAGGTCGAGCACGACGACGCACGGGGTGCCGACCCGGCCCAGGAACGCGAGCGCATCGGCCCCGCTGCCGACGGCGACGACCTCGAAGCCGGCGCGCACCAGGACCTCGCTGGTCGCCTGCCGGAAGTCATCGTCGTCATCGACGACGAGCACGCGCTGCCTGGGCATGCAGCCCTATACAGGGGCCAGGCGCGATCTCGAGAGTGGATTCGGCCGGCGGTGGCGGGATCCGGCCCGGGTCGGCTCAACCTGCCGGAACGTCGAGCGAGCAGGGCAGCGAAAAGTAAAATGTACTGCCGCGACCCACCTCGCTCTCGGCGTGCAAGCTGCCGCCGTGCGCCTCGACGATCCCCTTGACGATCGACAGGCCCAGCCCGTGGCCCTGCCGGCCGGGCTGGGGCGCATGCCAGTAGCGGTCGAAGATGTGCTTCATCGCCTCGACCGAGATGCCGGTGCCGGTGTCCTCGATCGAGAACTGGACCCCGGCCGGTCGTCGCGCGGCCCCGACCCGGATGCCTCCCGAGACCGTGAACTTCAGCGCGTTGGAGAGCAGGTTGGTGAAGACCTGGAGGATCCGCTCGCTGTCGCACGCGATCGGCGGGAGCTCGGGCTCGAGGTCGAAGCTGAGCGTCAGGCCGCGCTCGACGGCGCGTGACTGGAACAGGTCGCCGACCTCCCGGAGAAGCTGGGCCGCGGTGCATGGGTGGGCGTCGACCGAGAAAGTTCCCGAGGCGATGCTGGCCAGATCCAGCAGGTCCGCGATCAAGTGATTCATCCCGACCGCCGAACGGACGATGGTTGCCGCCTGCTTGCGCACCCGCTCCGGGAGCTGGTCGTCGGCTGGCACCCGCTGCAGGAGCTCGGCGGCGGTGGTGATGACCGCCAGCGGCGAGCGGAGATCATGGCTGACGATGGCGAGGGTCGCCTCGCGATCGCGGATGGCGCGCCGGGCTGCCTCGAGCAGCTGGTGGGCGTCCTCGCCATGGGCGCGCGCGGCGAGGACCGCGTCCTGGCGCAGCTGCGACACCGCGAGCTGGGCCCGGATCCGGGCCAGCAGCTCGTGGGTCGAGAACGGCTTCACCAGGTACTCGACCGCGCCGCTGTCCAGGCCCTCGATGGTCGCCTCCTCGCCGGCGCGGGCCGACAGCATCACCAGCGGGATGGTGCACGTGCGCGGGTCCGCGCCGAGCGCGCGCGCCAGGCTCAGGCCGTCGAGGCCCGGCATCATGACGTCCGACAGGATGAGGTCGGGCGGGTTCGCCTGCGCCGCGGCCAGGGCCTGCACGCCATCCCGCACCGCATCCACCGTCCAGTACCGCGACAGCAGGCGCGTGAGGTACTGGCGCATGTCGGCGTTGTCATCGGCCAGCAAGATGCGCGCGGCCGCGCCCACCGACGGACGCGCGGGGTCCACCGGGCCCGGTCCGCACGGCGCGGGCAGCGCTTCGTCGGGGCCGTCCCAGTGGTAGGCATCAGCGAGGAACGAGTCAGCGCCCGCGCGACTGGCGCCGAGCGTCGACGCGCGCACGCTGACCCGGTCGGGCGGGAGATGGGCCGAGCCGGTCGGCACGCTCATGGTGAACGTCGTGCCCTGGCCCAGCACGCTCGTGACCTCCACCGAGCCGCCATGGAGCTTGATCAGCTCGTGCGTCAGCGCCAGGCCGATGCCGGTCCCTTCGTGGGTGCGGCCGCGCGCGCCGTCGACCCGGTGGAAGCGATCGAAGACGCGCGGGAGCTCGTGCGCCGGGATCCCGGTGCCGGTGTCCTCGACCACGAGCTCCACCGCGTCACCCAGCCAGTTCAGCGCCACCCGGATGCCGCCCTGGAACGTGAACTTGAAGGCGTTGGAGAGCAGGTTCGACACGACCTTCTCCCACATCGTCGGGTCGACATAGACCGGCATCGGCAGCGGCTGGCAGTCCACCACCAGCTCGAGGCCGGCGGCCACGATCAGGGACTCGAAGCTGCTCGCGAGGTCGATGGTCAGCGCGGACAGATCGGTCGGAACGAACGAGGCCGCGGTGCGGCCGCCCTCGATCCGGGCCAGGTCGAGCAGCGTGTCGACCAGCTTCTGGACCCGCCGGCCGTTGCGCCGCACCAGCAGCTGGCGCTGACGCTGGCCCGGGGACAGCGGGTCGTCGGGATCGGCCAGGCCGTCCTCGATCGGCCCCAGCATCAGCGTGAGCGGGGACCGGAGCTCGTGGCTGACGTTGTTGAAGAAGGTGGTCTTGGCGCGGTCGAGCTCGGCCAGCTGCGCGGCGCGGAGGCGATCTTTCTCGTGGGCCAGGGCGTTGGCCACCGCCGCGGTCACCGTCGACGCCACCAGCTCGACGAAGCTGCGGTAGCTCTCGTCGAACGGCAGCCGGGCGCTGGTCCCCGCGACCATCGCCCAGGTCGGTCGGGCACCGCCGGGCAGGGTGATCGGCAGCGCCAGCGCCTGGGTCGGCGGCTCGGGATAGGGGCCGCGCGCGTAGGCGCAGAACCCTAACCCTGGGCGGAGGTGCTGGGGCTCCCCGGTGCGCACCAGCTCGGCCAGACCGCCGGCGAGGTCGCTCGAGTCCTGCAAGTCCACCGTCGCCAGGGCCTCGGCGGCTCCCGCGACCAGGCGGGTCCCGGCCACCAGGTGCGCCTGTGGAACCACCGGATCCAGGTGGAACAAGAGGACGAACGGCAGGTCGAGGTCGGCGTCGCCCAGCGCCTCGGCGATCTGCGCGAACGCCTCCGGGACGGACCGGGCGCTGCCGATCCGGCTCGCGAGCTCGCGCACCAGCCGCGTGCGCCGCTGGGTCAGGAGCGTCGAGGTCACCTCGGTCACCGGATGAAACAGTCCGCCGATGCCGCCGCTCTCGTCGCGGATGGGGCTGAACGAGAACGTGAAGAACGTCTCCTCCATGTAGCCGTTGCGATCGAGGAACACCCGCTGATCTCTCAGGAACGACGTCTCGCCGGTCAGCGCACGCTCGAAGGCGTCGCCGATCGCCGGCCACGCCGACGACCAGCACTCGCGAAAGTTCTGACCGAGCGACCTCGGGTGCTTGGCGCCGCAGATCGGCCAGTACCCGTCGTTGTAAATCTGGATGTGGTGCGGCCCCCACGCGATCAAGAGGGGGAAGTTCGACGCGAGGCACAGGCTGACGGTGGTGCGCAGGCTCTGCGGCCAGCTGGCGATCGCGCCCAGCGGCGTGCGGCTCCAGTCCATCGCCCGCACCGCCGTGCCCATGGCGCCACCGCCGATCAGCCAGTCCGTGGTGGCGGCGTCGCTCCGAGCGGGCGGGTCGGCCGGATCCACCGCTGGGTCCAGCTCCGCGCTCATGGGATTCCCCCGTCCACCGGCACGTGCGAACGCTAGCACCCGGGCGCGCCTTGGGGCCACGCGACGCACGAGGGAAGTCTCGGCGCGCCGGTCGCGCCCCTGATCCGGTGCCGTCGCCAGGATTCCCTGGGACCCCGGGCCCGACATGCTAGCCCTGCAGGAGGCATGGAGAACGACGAGCCCATTGCCGGCCCCGTGACCAACGACCAGGATTGCCTGCGCGGCGGCGGCGAGATGGGCGGGCTGATGCGCCAGACTGACTGGGCCCGGACCCCGCTCGGTCCGGTCGCCAGCTGGTCGCCCTCCTTCCGCTCCATGGTCGGCCTGGTGCTGCGCAACGGCTTCCCGCTGTGCATGTGGTGGGGACCGCAGCTGATCCAGTTCTACAACGATCCCTTCCGACCGACGCTCGGCGACAAGCACCCGGCGGCGAGCGGGCAGTCCGGCCGGGACTGCTGGGCGGAGATCTGGCACATCATCGGCCCGATGATCGAGGGGCCGTTCGCGGGCGGGCCCGCGGCGGGCGCCGAGGAGCTCCCGCTCCTCATCCACCGCAACGGCCTGCTCGAGGAGACTCACTTCCGGGTCGCTTACAGCCCGGTCCCCGACGAGACCGTGGCCGGCACCGGCATCGGGGGTGTGCTCGCCACCGTGTCCGAGACCACCGCCCAGGTGATCGCCGAGCGGCAGGGACGAAGCTTGCGCGAGCTGGGGCTCCACGCGGTCACCACGAAGTCGGTGCGCGAGGCGTCGGTGAACGCGGCCGCCACCTTCGCCGCCAACCCGGCCGACGTACCGTTCTCGCTGTTCTACCTGTTCGACGAGGGCACCCACGCCCGTCTCGCGGCGTCGTCGGGCTTCCCGCCCGAGCCCAGCGTGGCCCGCCCCGAGGTGATCGACATCGCCAACGCGGATGGGCTCGCACCGTGGTCGCTCGCCGCCGTGGTCGCGCAGCGTCGGATCGAGGTGGTCGACTGCGGTGACCCCCGGCTCGGCGCGCTGCCCACCGGGCTCTGGGCGGAGCCGCCCCGCGCCGCGATCCTGGTACCGCTGTCGGCGCCCGACCAGCGCCGCCCGTACGGCGTGATGATCGCCGGGCTCAACCCGCACCGGCGCCTGGACGAGGGGTACCGCAGCTTCTTCGAGCTGGCGGGCGCCCAGGTCGTCACCGCGATCCGCAACGCGCGAGCGCACGAGGAGGACCGCAAGCGCGCCGAGGCGCTCGCCGCGCTCGACCGCCAGAAGACCGCGTTCTTCTCCAACGTCAGCCACGAGTTCAGGACCCCGCTGGCCTTGATGATCGGGCCGACCGAGGACGCGCTGGCAACCCCGACCCGTTCGCTCCAGGGCGAGGCTCTGGAGATGGTCCACCGCAACGAGCTGCGGCTGCTCAAGCTAGTGAACTCGTTGCTCGACTTCTCGCGGGTGGAAGCCGGCCGGGTCGAGGCGTCGTTCCAGTCGACCGACCTCGCCGCCTTGACCGCCGGTCTCGCCAGCCAGTTCCGCGCGGTGATGGAGAAGGCCGGTCTGCAGCTGATCATCGACGCGCCGCCGCTGCCGGCGCCGGCGTTCGTCGATCGTGAGATGTGGGAGAAGATCGTCCTCAACCTGCTCTCCAACGCCTTCAAGCACACCTTCGCGGGCCAGGTGACGGTCCGGCTCGCGGCGGACGCCGGGCAGATCCAGCTGTCGGTCCACGACACCGGCATCGGCATCGCCGCGGACGAGCTGCCCCGCGTGTTCGACCGCTTCCATCGCGTGCGCGGCGCCAGCGCGCGCAGTCACGAAGGGACCGGGATCGGGCTGGCGCTCGCCAAGGACCTGGTCGAGCTGCACGGCGGTCGGATCGAGGTCGAGAGCGCCGTGGGCGTCGGCACCCGCCTGACGGTCTCGATCCCGACCGGCTCCGCGCACTTGCCCGCCGACCGGATGGCGTCCGCGAAGGAGCTGTCGTCGACCGCCGGCGGCGCCGCCGCCTACGTCAACGACGCGCTGTCGTGGCTGGCCAGCGACGACCCGGACCGGACCAGCCTCGCCCTGGCCACGACCGGCGGTGGCCCGGCCGATGAACCGCGGCTGTCCGCGCGGCTGGTGCTGGCCGACGACAACGCCGACATGCGCGAGTACCTCCGGCGCCTGCTGTCGACCCAGTGGACCGTCGAGGCCGTGGCCGACGGCGAACAGGCGCTGGCAGCCATCCGCCGGCATCGCCCCGACCTGGTGGTCTCCGACGTGATGATGCCGCGCGTCGACGGGCTCGAGCTGACCCGTCGGCTGCGGGCCGACCCCGGCACCCAGCACCTGCCCATCATCTTGCTGTCGGCTCGCACGGGCGAGGCGGCCACGTCGGAGGGGCTCGCTGCCGGTGCCAACGACTACATCGTCAAGCCGTTCTCGGCGCGTGAGCTGCTGGCACGGGCGCGGGTGCAGCTCGAGATCGCGCGGTCTCGCGAGCGCGAGCTGCGGCGTCACTCCGCCGAGTCGACCAGCCACGCGAAGGACGCGTTCCTGGCCATCCTCGGCCACGAGCTGCGCAATCCGCTGGCGCCGATCCAGACCGCGCTCGACCTGATCAAGCTGCGCGGCGAGCACGGCGCGATCCGTGAGTGCGCCATGATCGAGCGGCAGGTCACGCACATGGTGCGGCTGGTCGACGACCTGCTCGATGTCTCGCGCGTCGCGCGCGGAAACCTCGAGCTCGACCGCGATCGGATCGAGGTCGCGGTCCTGGTGGTGCGCGGGATCGAGGCGGCTCGCCCGCGGCTCGACCGCGGGCGCCACGTCCTCCACCTCGAGGTTCCGACCCGCGGCCTTCTCGTCGATGCCGACCCGATGCGGATCGTCCAGGTGTTCACCAACCTGGTCGCGAACGCGGCCAAGTACACGCCCCCCGGCGGCAACATCACGATCACCGCCGCCCGCGACGGTGACGAGGTCGTGGTGCGGGTGCGCGACGACGGCGTCGGCATCGCGGCCGACATGTTGCCCCACGTGTTCCGGCGGTTCATCCAGGCGCCGCAAGACAACGCGCGTTCGGAAGGCGGCCTCGGCCTCGGCCTGGCCATCGTCAAGAGCATGGTCGAGCTGCACGGTGGCACGGTGGCCGCGGCCTCGGCGGGCCGGGGCCACGGCACCGAGCTCACGGTCCGGCTGCCGGCCGCGGATACCCGTGTGGGCTGGACGGTCCCGGTGGTCGCGCACGCTCCGGTCGCCCCGCCCGCCGCGACCTCGCGCATCCTGATCGTCGACGACAACCAGGACGCCGCCGAGGCGTTGGGCGCCGCGCTGGAGATGCTGGGGCACACCGTCGTCCTCGCCCACGATGGCCCCAGCGCGCTCGAGGTAGTCGGCGACGCGTCGCCGTCGATCGCGCTGCTCGACATCGGCCTGCCGGTCATGGACGGCTACCAGCTGGCCGGGCTGCTGCGCGCCGATCCCCGGCTGGCCGGGCTGCGGCTCATCGCGATCACCGGGTACGGTCTCGCCGACGATCGTCGTCGCACGCTGGCGGCCGGGTTCGAGGCGCACCTGGTGAAGCCGGTGTCGCTGACGACCCTCACCGACGCGATCCGTGGCGACCGGCCGCTCGCGACCTGACCGCCGAACGACGCCACGCCGCGCCCGCCACGTGCGGATCGGTCATGGATCGGGCTCAGATGTGCCGAGGCGCTCGGTGCGGTTAGGATGAACGTGGGCGTTTGGCTCACTTAGCCGCTGGCACGCGGGTCGCATCGAGCGACGTCATCATGCATTTCCTCTGGATGCTCATCATCGGTCTCATCGTCGGCGCGCTCGCCAAGCTGATCATGCCGGGCAAGGATCCAGGCGGGATCATCATCACCATGCTCATCGGCGTGGCGGGTGCCTTCGCCGCGGGCCTCATCGGCCGCTCGCTCGGCTGGTACAACCACGGTGAGGGCGCCGGTTTCCTCGCGTCGGTGCTGGGCGCGGTCCTGCTGCTCGCGGGTTACCGCATGATCGTCGGCCGCCGCGCGCGGTGACGTCGACCCCCGGCTCCGTCAGGTCGTCGCGACCTGGCGGGGCAAGGTCACCGTGAAGGTCGTGCCGCGCTGGTTCGACGCGACTTCGATCGTCCCCTGGTGCGCCGTCACGATGGCCTGCACGATGTAGAGCCCGAGGCCGGCGCTGCGTGGATCGCGAGATCCGGAGCGTTCGGCGTCGAGCTGCCGGAACGGACTGAAGATCTCCTCCAGGTCGCTGGCAGCGATCATGGGGCCCTGATTGTGGACGGTGATGACCACCTGGTCGGCCACGCCGCGCAGGACCACCGTGACCGGGCAGTTTGGCGTCCCGTGCTGGCTGGCATTGCCAAGCAGGTTCGAGAGCAGCTGACCGATACGGCCGCGGTCCCAGCGCCCGTGGAGCGAACCGCTCGCCTCGAGCTGCGCGACGCCGCGCGGGTGTTGCGCGCTGTGCTCGTCGACGATCTCGCGACACACGCGCTCCAGATCCATGTCCTCGACGTCGACCGGGATGCCGGACCCGAGCCGGGTCCGCGTGAAGTCGACCAGGTCCCGGATCATCGCGTCCATGCGCTTGCAGCTCGTGACGATCCGCGTGGCGTCCCGGTTGTGCGACGCATCGGCGGCAGCCTTGTGCATCATGCTGGTGGCCGTGAGCATGATGGCGCCAAGCGGGTTGCGCAGGTCGTGGCCGAGCACGCCGAGCAGCAGGTCCTTCGAGCGCTCGACGTTCTCCGAGTAGCTCGCGGTGGAGACCGCGAGGAGCTGATCGATCGCCTCGTTGAACCGCGTGACCTCCTCGAGGCTCCCCGGCGACAGCTCGGGCCCGGCGGCGGCCCAGAGCCGGAGGACGCTGGCACGCAGGGCGCGGAACTCCGACACCATCTGCACCGGCGTGTAGCCGATCTGGGCGCGGTCCACGCCGTGGGCGCTGGCGGCGGTGTGGTTCCCACCCGCGGCGTCGGAGTGGCCCTTGGACTTCAGCTCCTGGTCGCCCTGGGTCTGCGGCGTCTCGAGATCGAGCGCGATGGCCTTGAGCATGCCGGCCAGGTGATCGCGCCGCTGCTCGAGGTTCATCGCTGGGACCCCGGTCCGCGCGAACTCCTCCCACTCGCCGATGATCTGGCCCGAGCTCGCCACGATGAACTGGGCCAGGCTCAGCGATTCTCGTGACGCGGGGACCATCGGGACAGGCTAACGCGAATAGCGACGCTGGTGACGTCGATCGCATCGGTCAGCGGCCCCGCGAGAACGGCTTATCAGGATTGTAATGGGACCAGCGCGGCGACGGTGGCGGCGGTGAGGGCGACCAGCGCCACCGCGCCCACCGCGGTCTGGAGGCCGCGCCGGGTCGCGTGGGTGAGGGTTCGGCTCGGAACCGCGAGCCCGAAAGCGGCACCAGCCAGGAGCCCGAGCCCGTGGGCCACGTGGTCGGCGCCGACCGCGAAGCCAAAGATGAACACGTAGACGACCCACTTGATCATGTCGTTGCGGACGGCGCGGCCGGCGCTGGTGCCGTCGCGATGGCCGCCGGCACCGACCGCGCCGACCAGGCCCATGATGGCGCCCGAGGCGCCGACGCCGACGCCGGGGCTCGTCAGCTGGCTGCCCACGGCCGCGAGCGTCCCGGTCAGCACGAACAGCAGCAGCGTCACGCCGCGGCCGAACCGAGCCTCGGCGGCCGGGCCGATCGAGCCCAGCGCGAACAGGTTGAAGGCGAGATGGAACAGGCCAGCGTGCAGCAGCACCGACGTCAGCGGGCGCCACCACTCGTGGGTCGCGCCGATGGGCAGGCTGGCGCCGTGGCGGATCAGCGCGTCGAACGGCAGGCCCAGCCCGCCGCCGTGCTCGATCAGGATGCGGGCATGGACGACGACGATGATCAGCCCGACCAGCGCGCTGATCGAGAGCGCGCGCGGTGCGTGGATGCCGAGCCGGCCCAGGGTCTCGACCACGCGCGCGCCGAGCGCCTGATCGCAGCGGGTGCACCGGATCTCGTCGCGATCGTTGACCGCACCACAGTGCCGGCACACCCGGTGCTCGTAGCGGACGTGGCTCGCCGCCTGCGCGCGGCGGTTGTCGGCGGCGCGCTGGCGGTTGACCCAGGCCTGGAGCTTCCAGCGAACCCGGACCCGGTTGAAGCCGAGCCCGCCCGCGACCCGGGTCACGGTCTCGACCCAGTCCGGGATCGGATCCGTCGGCGGGTCGCGGTCGTCGGGCGGGGGGGCACTCATCGCATCCCGCGTCTACCACGGCCAGCCGCGCCGCCGGGGCCGACCAGCACCAACCGCGCCGCTGGCACGCCGGCGAACCCGCGGTTCCAGGCGGCCGCGTAGCCGTTGATGCCCGCGAGGAGCACGCGGTCGCCGACCGCCGGGATCTCGCCCGGGCGGACCAGTGCCTCCGCGATCACGTCGTCCTCGCAGCAGGTCGCGCCGAGCAGCACCAGCGCCGCCCGCTCGCCCGGCCGCGGCGCCGGTGCGCACAGCCGCGGCGTCGACCAGCGCAGGTGGCACAGGCGCGACAGGTCGAGCACGCGCGCAGCCCGTCCGGCCAGCGCGCGGGCGGCGACCACCGTGCCGGCCGCGAAGCCGGCCCGCTCGGTGTAGAGCCGGCCCGGCTCGAACACCAGCTCGACCGCGGCCGGGACCGCGGCCCGGGCCGCCGCCAGCCCCGCAGCCAGGGTGGCGGTGCCGGCCGCCGGCGTGGTCAGCGCGAACCCGTGCAGCGAGCCGCCGAGATCGAGGTGCTCGAGCGGCAGGTCGACCGCGGCCGCCGCCGCCACCGCCGCGGCCGCCAGTCGGGCCAGCCGCGCCGGTGCGGTCGCCAGCGGGCCGCCGTGGACGTGCAGGCCGCGGACCCGGCCGCCGCCGGCCGCGATCACGGCGGCCAGCTCCGCCGGGGCCGCGCCGAACCGGCTGGCGTGGCCACCGTCCGCATCCCGGACACCCCCGGGCGCGTCCTCGTCGAGCAGCGCCGATGCCGACAGCCGCACCGCGATCCGCACGCCCGCGAGCGCCGCCGCGGTCGCCACCTGCGCCGCGGTCTCGCACACCACCGTCACCCGATGGCGCTGCGCGAGCGCGGCGATCGTGGCGGCGTCGACCCCGCCCGGGTAGGTCACCGACACCGCGGTCGGCGCCGCGGTCATCGCGGCCACCTGCTCCTCGGGTCCGGCCAGATCGAGCCCGTCGAGCCGCGCGGTCGCGAGCGCGAGCACCTCCGCGACCGGAAACGACTTCGCCGCGAACAGCAGGCCGACGCCCGCGGCGCGGGCCACCGCGCGGGCGGCCTCCATGCGCGTGGCGATCACGCCGAGGTCGAAGATCAGCGCCGGGCCCGGCGCATCCCCGGCCGCGGCCAGGTAGCGGGCGACGTCCATCACGGCGGGCGACAGTCGCGAGGCTGGTCGCAGGGTGCAACGCCGCTTGCCACCGTTCGTGCACGGCTTGCGCGCGACTTGCCTCCGGGATTCTCTGGCAGAGGCGTCGTTCTGCGCCATTTGCCGCGTGACCGGGAATACCGACGGAGATATGCGAGCGCGGACGAACCGGCAGTCCGAGCGGACGGGTCGACGTGCTAGCCTTCCGGAGTCGGGATGGCGGCGCCGCGGGGCACCCGTGGAAGCTGGGGCAGGATGATGAACCGACCACGACCAGCCCAGATGGAATGGGCGCGACGGCTGCTGGCGCTGGAGGCCGGTACCGGCGGAAGCGCGCTCGACTGGGCGGTGGCGGCCGGCCAGGTCCACGACAAGTTGCTGGAGCGGTTCGATCCCCTCCTGGGTGCGGCCGGCGTCCGCGCCCTGCTGGTCCGGAGCCAGACGCTGTCGAAGTCGCGGTTCGCGTGCTTCGGCGACGTCCATCTCCTCGACAGCACCGCCTCCCTGCGCGATTGCCTGCACGCCCAGGGGCAGGAGGTCGCGCTCGAGTGCGCGGCGGTCCTGTTCGGAACCTTCCTGGAGCTTCTCCAGACGTTCATCGGCCAGCGCCTGACGACCCAGATCTTACGCAGCACGTGGCCGACGCTCGATGCGGTGGCACCCAAGGAGACCGAGTCATGAGCGACGCAGTTCCCATCAGGCGGCTGACCTCGGGCGTCCCGGGGCTCGACGAAGTCCTCGGTGGTGGCTTCCCCGAGTTCTCGTGCAACCTCATCACCGGTGGCCCCGGCTCTGGCAAGACGACGCTTGGCCACCAGGTCATGTTCGCCAACGCCAGGCCCGACCGGCGCGCCATCTATTTCAGCATCATCGGCGAGCCGCCGATCAAGATGCTCCGCTACCAGCAGCAGTATGCGTTCTTCGACCCGACCAAGGTCGGCGAGGCGGTCTCCTTTGTTCACCTGGGCGACCAGGCGGTCAACGGCGGCCTGGGCGCGGTGCTGGAGTCGATCGAGCGCGAGGTGGCGGCGATCAATCCCGCGATCGTCGTGGTCGACTCGTTCCGCGCGGTGGTCCGGCGCACCCTCGGCGAGCAGCACGGCGAGCGCGAGGTGCAGGAGTTCATGCAGCGGATCGCGCTCCTGCTCACCAGCTACGAGGCGACCACGTTCCTCCTCGGCGAGTACGCCGACAGCGAGCAGGACAGCTCGGTCTTCACGGTCGCCGACGGGCTGATCCACATGTACCAGGCGGTCGAGCGCAACTCGGTGGTCCGCAAGCTGCAGGTCGTGAAGATGCGGGGCCAGGGCCAGATCCCGGGTCTGCACACCGTCCGCATCTCGGACGCCGGGCTCAACGTGTTCCCGCGGCTGCTCAAGCCGGTCGAGAACCCGTCCACCGGCAGCCCGCTCGAGCACCGGTTGTCGACTGGCGTGGCCGATCTCGACGCGATGCTGGGCGGCGGGATTCCGGCCGGGTATTCGGTGCTGATCGCCGGCCCGTCGGGCTCGGGCAAGACCGTGCTGTCGAACCAGTTCATCGTCGAGGGTGGCAAGCGGGGCGAGAACGGCGTGGTCGCGATCTTCGAGAAGCGACCCAACGACTATCTCCAGACCAGCCCGCACGGGGAGGCCTTCAAGAAGATGATCGCCGAGCAGCGGCTGGAGGTGGTCTACCTGCGCCCGCTCGACCTGTCGATCGACGAGACCCTGCTCGAGCTGCGCTCCGCGGTCGAGCGGGTCGGCGCCAAGCGCGCGGTGATCGACTCGCTGTCCGGACTGGAGCTGGCGCTGGCGCCGACCTTCCGCGTCGACTTCCGCGAGTCGCTGTACCGGATGATGGGCGCGCTCACCGGGGTCGGCATCACCGTCATGGGCACGGTCGAGCTGGAGGACGACTACTCGCAGCTGCGGTTCAGCCCGCAGGGCATCGCGTTCCTGACCGACGCGATCATCATGCAGCGCTACGTCGAGATCGACGCCGAGCTCCGCCGCGCGATCGCGGTGGTCAAGGTGCGAGCCAGCTGGCACAGCAAGGAGCTCCGCGAGTACGAGATCGCGCGCAACGGCGAGGTCGTCATCGGGGCCCCCCTCAACGCCTACCGCGCGCTCCTCACCGGAGCCCCACGACGGCACGGGAGCGGGGAGTCATGATCCCGATCCCGCCCACCGCCGCCGACCTCGACGAGCTGTCGGTCAGCCGCGTCCTGATCGCCGATCAGCGCGAGGCCAACCAGCACCTGGTGGGGCTGGCCCTCCGCGCCCAGGAGCTCACCGAGATCGCCGGGGACGCCCTGAAGCGCGCTGAAGCCTCGTTGCTGCGAGCCGAGGCCAGCGAGGCCGCGCTGCTGGCCTACGCCGAGCTCCGGGAGACCTTCATCGGCGTGCTCGGCCACGATCTGCGCAACCCGCTGTCGTCGATCATGCTGTTGGCCGGCGCGCTGCTGGCCAGGGTCCCGATCGATCCGGTGGTGGCGACCAAGGCCACGCGCATCCTCACCAGCGGCCAGCGCATGAGCCGCATGATCAAGCAGCTGCTCGACCTCACCCGGAGCCGGCTCGGCGGGGGCATGAGCCTGCACCAGGTCCCCACCGACCTGGCGTACCTCGCCCGCGAGGTGGTCGCCGAGTTCGACGCCCGGGCGGTCGCGCTCGAGGTCCGCGGTGATGTCAGCGGCATCTGGGACCCGGATCGGCTGGCCGAGGTGCTCTCGAACATCGCCGGAAACGCGATCGAGCATGCCACCCCGGGCACGCCGGTCGTGATCGAGCTCGCGTCGGCGGCCGCGGCCGTCACGATCCGGATCCGCAACCAGGGGCACCCCATCAACCCCGAGATCCTGGAGACCCTGTTCGAGCCGTTCCGCCAGGGCAGCCCAAACCAGCGGTCGCCCAACGGCAACCTCGGCCTCGGCCTCTACATCTCGAGCGAGATCGTGCACGGCCATGGCGGCACGATCACGGCGCGCTCGGCCGGCGGCACGACCACCTTCGCCATCGAGCTGCCGCGCCATCCGCCGCTACCGGAGACGGCGCTCGGCTCCGACCGACGACCGCACCCTCACGCAGCCGCGGATCCCGCGGCCACCAGGACGACGCGGACCGCCGGGCTCGGACCTGGCGCCGGCGCTACACTAGCGACCGGGTAGCTTGTCGCCGAGGACGTCGGCCTTCTCGATCGCCGGCGGCTCGGCGAGCAGCTCGTCGGCGTTGGCCATCAGCGCGGCCGCGATCGCACCGCCCAGGTGCTTGCTGCGATCGGCGTCGCTGGCGAACGCGTCGACGATGTAGAAGACGGTCGGCGCGGTCCGCAGCGCGAACCACGCCGGCGTGAAGTCCTCGGCCTCGGCGAGCGGCTGGGCGCTGGCGAGGAACCCGGCGACCTGCTCCTCCTTGCCGGCCTTGGCGACGAGACGAACGACGAGCGCGACCTTGGTG
>JBKJLC010000188.1:0-6325 GCA_046597055.1 Kofleriaceae bacterium
TTTCCCGGTGGCCCTGAGCCGGCGCCGAAGGCGCCGTGTCGAAGGGCAGAGCGCCAAGGTGCCGCACGTGATCTTCGACGGGCTGCCCTTCGACGGCGGGCTCGCTTGCGCTCGCCCCGGCTCAGGGCCACCGGGCAAGATGTGCGGGATCCTGAGGGCAGACGGCAGCCCCCCGAGGTGCGGCACTTGTTCTACGACGCTGCGAACGTGGTGACGGCGCGAGCGCCATCCCCAGCTCGCACCGGGATCAGCCCGGGCAGTTGGGGTACATCGGGTTGCCCTGCCGGTTGTCGAGGTTGCAGCAGGCGTTGTCGAGATCGTCCGACACGCACGCGGCGGGCTCGGGCAGCGAGCCGCTCTCGGGCAGCACGACGTAGTCCTTGCAGATGCAGACCTTCTGGCAGCAGAACGGTCCCACCGTCACGGCGACGCCGCAGGTGAAGCCGGTGACGCACGGCGACTCCGGGACCTTGTCGCAGTCGGCGTCCGACTCGCAGGTCGAGGTGCACATGCCGCGGCTGTTGGCGAGCAGCCGGAAGCCCTCGGGCACTTCCTTGCTGGTGTCGACCGGGACCTTCAAGCAGAGCTTGCTCTGACAGTCGAGCGACGGCGATCCGACGACCGCCTGGTTTGCGGTGGGGTTCTCGATCCCGAGATCGCAGATCCGGCCGACCTGATTATCGCAAGCCGACCCGAGAACCAGGCCAACGAATGCTGCGAGCACGACGATAGAGCTGCGAGCCATTGTGCTTCTTTCCTCGGGCGGATGTTCAGCGGCCGGCCCGCTCACATCGACGCCGCGCGATAATAAAAGGCACGACGTCGAAGTCAAGGTGGGCGCTGGGGATTCGGTGCCCTGCAGCCATTGGTGTCCGGAAGCCGGACCATCCGTCACGCCTCGATGATGCAACCCTACCGCGCTGATCGTGTCGGGTTCTCGATGCCCGCCTCGCTTGCGCCGCCATCCGCGCACGTGCGCCTTGACAACCGCGCGGGGCCACGCCGATGATTCGCCCGCCCATGCAATGCCCTTCTTGTCTCGGCATTCCCTCGACTTTTCGAGGGATGCGGGACGCGGTCGACGACGGTCGGACGTGTCCAAGCAGACATGGATACGCAGGGTGACCGGCAGGGGCCGGTCGAGCGCTCCCGCTCTCCTCATCGCTCCTGCTCCTGGAGGAATCTGATGCGACGTCTGCACGTCTCGGCACTCTCCGCGGCGCTTCTCGCGACCGTGATGCTCGCCACCTCGGTGGCGCAACCGGACAAGGGCAAGGGGGGGAAGGGCGATCTCGAGTTCGAACCCGAGGCCGCATCGAACACGCCGCCCTCGAAGACCTTCGATCGTGCGATCGACCTCTACCGGAAGAAGGACTACTACTCGGCTTCGATCGAGCTGAAGAAGGTCCTCGATGGTGAGACCGGCGACGACGCCGGCAACAAGCAGCGCGCCGAGTTCTACATGGGCAAGACCCTCTACCAGATGGGGTTCTACGCCGGCGCGCTCAACTACTTCGAGAAGATCTCCGACGTGGGCGCCGCGCACGGCTACTACTCGGCGACGCTGAAGTGGCTGGCCGCGCTGTCGCGCGTGCTGCCCGAGACCTCCGGCATCCTCGAGAAGATCGGCAAGTACGATCCCGCCTCGCTGCAGGAGCCGATCATGGAATCGGTCCGCGACGAGCTCTTCTTCTTGCTCGGCCGTCACTTCTACAACCTCGCCGAGTTCGACAAGGCGATCGAGCTGTTCGGCCAGGTCAACGAGTCGAGCGAGTTCTACATCAAGGCCAAGTTCTTCGAGGGCGTGACCTACGTCCGCAAGTACGAGGGCCGACCGGCCGGCGAGGCCTTCAAGAAGATCCTCGAGATCGCGCGCGACAAGCCCAAGCAGTACCGGGCCGACGACATCCAGCGTTTCGAGGAACTCGCCATCCTGCAGATGGCGCGCGTCTTTTACTCGACCCAGGACTACGACAAGGCGATCCGCTACTACGAGAAGCTCGAGCAGAGCTCGCCGGAGTGGGTCAACTCGCTGTTCGAAGCGTCGTGGGCCTACTTCCTCAAGACCAACAATCCGAAGGCGCTCGGCAACATCCACACGCTGAACGCGCCGTACTTCGAGAACGAGTTCTTCCCCGAGTCGGTGCTGCTGAAGAGCGTCATCTACTACAAGTACTGCCAGTACGACCGCGCCCTCGAGGCGGTCGCCGAGTACGACACCAAGTTCCGCCCGCTCCGCAAGAACCTGCAGGACGTCATCGGCAAGTACGAGGACAACGCGGAGTTCTACGAGTACGTGAAGAAGATCACCGCCAACAAGGCGGGGCTCGACAACCAGACCCAGCGCCTGGTCATGAGCGTCCTCGGCGACAAGACGCTCGGCAAGACGTTCAGCTGGGTCGACGAGCTCGACAAGGAGCTGGGGATGCTCGGCAAGGCCGACAAGGCCTGGCAGACCACCGCGATCGCGGGCGAGGTGAACACCGAGCTCGAGGTCCGCAAGTCGCTCGCTCAGGCCGACGCCGGCAAGCTGGCCAAGGAGCGCATCAACCGCCTCATCGGCGAGCTCCAGCAGTTCGGTCGCGACGGCATCAAGATCAAGATCGAAGTGCTCAACGCCAAGGCCGGCCAGATCAGCCAGTCCGGCCGCGGCGAGCGCATCTCTTCGTCTCACCGCGAGGATCCCATCGTGGTCGACGACGAGCACTTCGTGTGGCGCTTCAACGGCGAGTACTGGAAGGACGAGCTGGGCTACTACCGGTTCAAGGTCCGCTCGCTGTGCCCCAGGAACTGATCCCCGCGCGACGCTGCGGTCGCACCGACGTCTGGTACCGGTAGAGGCCCACCGGCCCCGCCCGAAGGGAACCCCGATGGCACGTTCGTACATTCTCCGACCCACGCTCCTCTCGCTCGCTTGTCTCGGTCTCGGGCTGGGCGTCTTCACCGACGGCGTCCAGACCGCCGAGGCCCAGAAGGCGCGCTACACCCGGCCCACGCAGGTCAAGGTCGACGTCAAGCTGTCCGAACGGACCAAGCCCAAGACGCCGAAGAAGGACGACAGCGCGAAGGGACCGTCGGTCACCGCCGACCAGGTCCTCGAGCTCGAGGGCGCGGTCGGCGAGATCCGCACCGAGCAGATCCAGCTGCTCGAGAGCCTCATCGAGGACACCCCCGACTCCGACGTGTCGGAGAAGGCCGACCTGTACTTCCGGCTCGCCGAGATCCACGCGCAGCTCAACCGCTTCCACCGGTTGAAGTCGACCGAGAACGCGATCAAGGCCGACACGATCCCGAAGGACAAGGCGAAGTACAACGCGGCCTCCAAGGATCACCTGAAGAAGGCCGAGGCCTCGCTCAAGAACGCGGTCAAGGTCTACAAGCGCCTCGCCGACAACGACAAGTTCAAGAACTACCCGCGCATGGATCTCGCGCTGTTCTCCTTTGCGTACTCGCTGCAGAGCGGCAAGTACATGAAGGAGGCGCGCCAGATCTATCACCGGCTGCTGACCGAGTACCCGCAGTCGAAGTACGTGCCCGACGCGTACCTCGCCTTCGCCGACTACTACTTCGCCGAGAACCAGCTCGCCAACGCGGAGGCCTTCTACAAGAAGGTCCTGCTGTTCCCGAAGTCGAACGTCTACTCGTACTCGAACTACATGCTGGGCTGGGTCTACCTCAACCTCAGCAAGCACGAGGACGCGGGCAAGCAGTTCCTCACCGTCATCCGTGACACCGACGGTCAGAAGAAGCAGGCGACGCTCAACCGCGCCTCCAAGAAGGACTTCGTCCGCGCCTTCTCCGAGTTCGGTCAGGTCCAGAAGGCGTGGAACACCTTCAAGAAGATCGACGAAAAGTACGCCTTCACGATGTACGAGTCGCTCGCCGACTTCTACGTCGAGCAGGGCAAGAGCGACAAGGCGATCTACTCGTTCCGCGAGCTCATCAAGGAAGAGCCCAAGAACAAGAACGTGTGCCTGTGGCAGTACAGCATCGCGCAGGCCATGCTGTCGGCGCCCGGCGCCACCAACGCCAACAAGGTCGAGGAGATCGAGCGTCTGGTGAAGCTGTTCGGCGCGCTCAAGGAGAAGAAGGTCCTGCCGCCGGCCGAGTCGAGCGAGTGCCACGACAACGCCGCGGCGATGTCGGGCGAGATGGCGCGCGCCTATCACAACGAGTCGATGAAGACCAAGAACTCGGAGACGCTGGCCTACGCCGACAAGCTCTACAACGTCTACCTCAAGGTCTTCCCGGACGCCGAGGACTACGGCGAGACCCAGTACTACTACTCGGAGCTCCTGTGGTCGCGGGCCGAGAACGAGCCCAGCGCGCGCATGCAGACCGAGCTGTGGGAGAACGCGGCCATCGCGTTCACCGACGTCGTCAAGAGCGGCAAGGTCGACGCCAAGCTGCTGAAGGAGTCCGCGTATGCGGCGGTGCTCGGCTGGAAGAACGCGCTGGCGGTCGATCCGCGGGTGAAGATGAACCCGCTCGCGATGCGCGAGGACGACAAGGAAGACAAGATCCCGCAGCCACTGCCGATCCCCGAGCGCGAGCAGAAGATGCTCGACGCGTTCGACGTCTACATCAACTACATCAAGGACCCGAAGGACGACGAGCTGGTCTCGATGAAGTTCCTGAAGGCGAACATGTACCGGCGCTACAACCACTACGACGAAGCGCTGCCGATGTTCCAGGACATCATCAAGAACAACCCGTCGCACGAGACGGCGTACTACTCGGCGAACAGCCTCTTCGACATCTACATCATCACGCACAAGTACGATCAGGTCTCCGTGTGGGCGCGCTACTTCGCGGACAACCCGAAGTTCCTCACCGCCAAGGAAGACCAGGATCGCACCGACCTCGGTGATCGCGTGGTCTCCATCCTGGTGATCGCCGAGCGCAAGGAGGCCGAGCAGCTCGAGCAGGAGGCCCGCAAGTCGGGCGACTTCTCGAAGTTCGTCGCGTGCGGCAACAAGTACCTCAGCATCTTCAACGCGACGGTCAAGAAGGACCCGAACGCCGGCATCGAAGAGAAGATCGATCAGATCCTGTACAACGCCGGCGTCTGCTTCGAGGATGGCCGCTCGCTGTCGGCCGCGATCGGCGTCTACACCGAGCTCCAGGATCGCTTCCCCAAGAGCAAGCTGGCCGCGAAGGCGCTGGTCCGCCTCGGTGGCGTGTACGAGCGCGTCGCCTACTACGACAAGGCGTCGGTCCAGTACGAGGAGTACGCGAAGAAGTACGCCGGTGAGAAGGACGCGTACGACGCGATGAACAACGCCGTGTTCTTCCGCAAGGGCATGGGCGACGACGAGAAGGCGATCGAGAACACCAACTTCTTCATCAGCAAGTTCGGTGGCAAGAAGCAGGGCGATGCCGCCGGCGCCTACTTCAGCCTGGCGTCGATCTACGAGAAGCGCGGCGACCAGGACAAGGTCGTCAGCCATTACCGCGACTACCTGCGCAAGTACAACGAGAAGGGCGGGGCCGACAAGGTGGTCGTCTCGTACGCCCGCATCGGCCAGATCTTGTGGGAGCAGAGCTGCCCGGTGAAGACGGTCGACGGCTCGTGCATCAAGGTCGTCCGCGAGCGCGCGGTCGGGTCCAAGGCCAAGAGCCGCCGCAAGAAGGGCGACACCCGCACCCAGTGCGGCCCCGAGACCAAGATCAAGCTGACCGTCGTCACCCGCGACGAGAAGAAGGTCAAGGAGGCGCTCAAGGCCTTCGGCCAGGCGGTTGCTGAGTTCGAGCGCAAGGGCGGCAAGTTCCCCGCTGGAGATGAGCGGTTCGCTCGCTACTACTACGCGCTCGCGAAGTTCCACCAGGCCGAGCTCGACTACGAAAAATTTCTCACGGTGAAGTTCCCGCCGGGCCTCAACTTCGATCCGGCGAAGAAGGCCGAAGCCGAGAAGTCGCTCAAGAAGTTCAATGAGTTCCTCGAGTCGAAGATCAAGACCGGCGGCAAGGCGGCCCAGGCCTACGACGCACTGATTCGAGTCGTGAAGGATCCCGCCAACGCGATCGCGGCCGCGGCCCGCATCGGCCAGATCAACCAGAACACCGCCGACTCGCTCTACACCGCCGAGGTCCCCGAGAACATTCGCAAATACGAGGAGGCGGTCGATATCTATTGCGACACCCTGACCGAGAAGGCCGAGCCGCTCGACTCGACCACGCTCGATGCCTTCGGCGCCTGTCTGAAGGTCTCGACCGACTTCGGCTGGTTCTCGAGCTGGTCGAAGCTGTGCGAGCGCGAGCTCGGGCAGATCAAGCCCGAGGACTTCCCGACCGCGTCCGAGCTCCGCTCGACCCCTGACGAGGT
>JBKJLC010000053.1:0-17149 GCA_046597055.1 Kofleriaceae bacterium
AGGTCGTCAGCGTCGTGAAGGAGCACGCCGACGACGTGCCGAAGTGGCTCGGCCAGAGCGGCGTGCTGGACAAGCTGCCGGGTGGGCTCGGCGACAAGGTCGGGAAGCTGTTCTAGATTCGAGGGCATGACGACGGCGAGTCTGTGGGCGTGGGGCTTCGCCGAGCGCTTCCCGGACGAGGCGGGGCGGCGTCGGCTGGCCGGGCAGGCCCGCATGTTGACGGGGGGGACCGACGCGGCGCTCCTGCCGCTGCCACGCGACGACGACGCGCGGGTGCCGGCGCCACGGGTGCCGGTGCCGGCCGCGCTGGCGGCGTTCGCCTCGCAGGCGCCGCTCGACCGAGCTGCGCATGCCTATGGCCGCGCGTATCCCGACGTGGTGCGCGGCTTCCATGGCGACTTCGCGGCGGCGCCGGATCTGGTGCTGCGGCCGACGACGGCGGCCGAGGTCGCGGCCGCGCTCGACTGGTGCAGCGGCGCGCGGATCGCGTGCGTGCCGTACGGCGGCGGTACCAGCGTGGTTGGCGGCGTCGAGTTGGCCATGGCCGACCGCGCGCGCTGGGCCGGCGTCGCCAGCCTCGATCTCGCGCGGCTGTCCGGGGTGTACGAGGTCGACGCGACCTCGCTGGCGGCGCGCATCGGCGCCGGTACCCTGGGCCCCGCGCTCGAGGTGGCGCTGGCCGGGCACGGGCTCACGCTCCGTCACTATCCGCAGTCGTTCGAGCACTCGACGCTCGGCGGCTGGCTGGCCACCCGCGCGGGTGGTCACTTCGCGACTGGCTACACCCACATCGATGACTACGTGGAGGCGATGACGGTGGTCACGCCGCGCGGCACGGTGACGACCCGGCGACTGCCGGCGTCGGGCGCCGGCCCGTCACCCGACCGGCTGTGGCTCGGCTCCGAGGGGGCGCTCGGCGTCATCACCGACGCCTGGATGCGCGTGCAGCGGCGGCCGCGCTTCCGCGCCTCGGCCTCGGTCAAGTTCGCGCGCTTCGCGCAGGCGGTCGCTGCCGCGCGCGGGCTCGCCCAGTCGGGGTTGATGCCGTCGAACTGTCGGGTCCTCGATCCGGCCGAGTGCCTGCTCCACCAGGTCTCGCTCGATGGCTCGTCGGTGCTGCTGATCGGCTTCGAGTCGGCCGATCATCCCAAGGGGCCGTGGCTCGACCGCGCGCTCGAGCTCGCGCGCGATCAGGGCGGGGCGGTCACCGGCACGCCGCTGGTCACCGACGACGCCGACCAGGGCGCCCGCAGCGGCGAGGCCGGCACCTGGCGCCAGGCGTTCGTCGATGCGCCGTACCTCCAGTCGGCGCTGGTGTCGATCGGCGTCATGGCCGACACCTTCGAGACCGCGTGCACCTGGGATCGGTTTCCCGCCTTTCATGCCGCGGTGGTCGGCGCCGCGCAGGACGCGCTGCGCCGCACGGTTGGCGCCGGGCTGGTCTCGTGTCGCTTCACCCACGTCTATCCCGACGGGCCGGCGCCGTACTACACGTTCATCGGGGCCGCCAAGGTGGGCGACGAGCTGGCGGCCTGGCGCGAGGTCAAGGCCGCGGTGTCCGACGCGATCATCGACGCCGGCGGCACCATCACGCACCACCACGCGGTCGGCCGCACCCACCGGCCCTGGTACGACCGCGAGCGACCCGACCTGTTCGCCGCGGCGCTGGTGGCGACCAAGCGCACGCTGGATCCGGCCGGGGTGCTCAACCCCGGCGTGCTGATCGATGCGTGACGGTCAGCGGCGTCGCTGACGGTCAGCGACCGTCGACGACCACCGGCACCACCTCGCGCGGCGGCGGCGGGCGGGTCGCGGTGAGCTCGACCTGGCCCGCGGCCACGCCGATCGCGAGCGCGCTGCGCACCAGCGCCAGGCCCTCGCGCAGCGCCAGCAGCGCCAGCGCGCCCGAGGTGCCGAGCATGGCGTGGTCGTGGGCCAGCCAGGCGAAGCCGAGCGAGAGCGCGAGGAACAGCAGCCAGTAGCCCAGGACGTGCGCGAGCGCCAGCGGCCGGCGCACGACGTAGCCGGCCGCGCGGGTCGCGGCGCGCATCGCGCCGAGCGACTCGTGGCTCGGCCGGCGCAGCACCAGCTCGGCGCGCGCGTAGTCGATCGTCGTGGTCACCAGCACGTGCAGCAGCGCGGCCGGCACCAGCGCGACCACCAGCGGCACCACCAGCTCGCCCAGGGTCAGCGCGTGCTCGATCTTGTCCTGAGCCCACTCGACGCACGTCGAGAGCACCACCACGACCGGCGCGTGCATCAGCAGCGACACCAGCCCGAGCCGCGCGAACACCAGGAAGTGGCTGGCCCCACCCGCGCCGAAGCAGCGCGCGGTGTCACCCCGGCCCCGCGGACGCTCGGTGAAGACGGCGAGCACGCCGCCGGCGAGGAACCAGCCCAGCACGATCCAGGCGAAGACCGCGGCGAGCATCACCCAGGTGATGACGCCGATCAGCGCGTCGGCGTCGCGCACGAGCTCGGCGAGGGCGACCAGATCGCCGTCGACCGCGTCGTCGAACAGCGGCTTGTCGGCGAACGCGCCGGCCAGGAGGCGCATGAGGATGAAGCCGGCGCCCCACGACACCATGACCTGGACCACGAACAGGCCCAGCACCATGCCGGTGTATTGCGACACGCCGCGGACGCCGGCCCGCACCAGCGCGCCGAGCCCGAGCGCCCCGGTCACAGGCCCACCGCCTGCATCGCGGTGTGGGTCCAGAACGTGAGCCGCGCGCTTGCCCGCCACGCAGCGCGGTTGTCGTCGACCAACCGGAGATGGTCGTCAGCCACGCGGTCGCTGATCAGGACCAGGCCGTCGGGATCGATCACGACCTCGGCGAGCGGCTTGGACCGCGACACCGTGAGCTCGTGCCAGCGGCTGCCGTCGCGCGCGTCCCAGCGCTCGCGGGTGCGGGTGCCATCGGCGAAGCGCAGCTCGATGTCGACCGGCACCGCGATCGTCCCGGTGTTGACGATCACGATCTGGCAGGTCCAGGTGCCGGTGCTCGGCGTCTCGCCGCCGGTCCGGGTGCGCCGACTCTCGCCCTCGCCGAACACGCCGCGGGCCGGGTGCTGCAGGTGACAGTCTGCGCTGCGCACGGCGAAGTCGGCGGCGCCGGTCTGGTAGAACGCCGGGCGCCAGAACCAGTCGAGGTCCTCGCCGAGGTGCTGCTCGAGGCTGGTGACCAGGTCGTTGCCGGTCGGGTGCTTGAACGCCCACGCCTGCGCGTACGCCTTCATCGCCTGGCCGAAGCGATCGCGGCCGACCAGGTTCTCGAGGGTGCGCAGCGCGAGCATGGTCTTGGTGTAGGTCGCGGCCCCGTACGAGCCGGCGTCGGGGAAGACGTAGGCCGCGGTCGCGATCGGGGCCGGCAGGTCGGCCAGCGAGCCGCCGAGCGCGCGTCGCATGCGGAACTGCTCGGCGGTCCAGCCCATCCAGTCGACCGCGCTGCCCTTCTCGCCGTAGATGCGCGCCATCACGACGCCGTCGGCCCACTCGTTCACGCCCTCGTCGAGCCAGGCCTCCTCGAACTCGTTGGAGGCGAGGATGCCCTGGAACCAGTTGTGGCCGACCTCGTGGATCGTCACGAACTCGGGGAACCGGAGGCCCTCGCGCATGAACGCGTGGTCGGCCGCGGTGGTCACCAGCGTCGGGTACTCCATGCCGGCGGCCCCGCCGGCCTCGGGCGGTGGATCGACCACCGTCATGATCGCCCACGGATAGGGGTAGAACAGCTGCGAGAAGTGCTCGACCGCGCCGATCGCCGCCCGCAGGTGGCGGCGGGCGAACCCGCGCTGGCGCGGCCGGTGGACGACCCGGACCACGACCGGGGGCCCGCCCTCGACCTTGGCCTCGCCGGTCAGGACCTCCATGTACGGATCGATCATCCACACGAAGTCGTGGACGTCCTCGGCGTGGTAGCGCAGCACGCGGGTGCCGTCGGGCTTGTCCTCGGCGCCGGTGAGCACGCCGGTGGCGGCGACCACGTGGGTGTCGGGCACGGTCAACGCGACGTCATACACGCCGAAGTCGGCGAAGAACTCGGTGTGGACGTGGAACGGGCGGCAGTGCCAGGTCTCGAAGCCAGGCGCGCCCACCCGCACGCCGATCTTGGGGAACCACTGGCCGACCATCGTGAACGCGCCCTGGTAGCCGGTGCGCGCGAACACCTCGGGCAGCTGCACGGTGAACGCGAGGGTCAGCTCGAGGGTCGCGCCGGGCGCGACCGGCGCGGGCAGCGGCACCTCGAGCACGGTCTCGTCGGGCCCGAGGTAGCGGGCGCCGGGCCGGAGCTCCTGGGCGCCGAGCCGGATCGACGGCACCTCGATCCAGCCCCACGCGGTGTCGCTGGCGGAGTTGCCGCGGTGGCTGCCGCGCGACGAGGTCATGAACAGCGAGGTCTCGTTCTTGAAGCCGTTCATGTAGAGATGGAACGGCACCTCGGTGACCGGGCTCTTGCCGTCGTTGCGCCAGGTCAGGACCTCGGTCGCCTCGATCCGGTGGGTGCGCGCGTCGTAGCTGGCGTCGATGCGATAGCTGGCGATCCGCGACGACCTCGGCTCGGGCGTGCGCAGCGCCGGCATCGGATCGGGGGTGGGCAGGGGCTGCTTGCGCGGCGGCCCCAGCGACGGCTCGCAGCCCGCGGCGCAGCCCAGGGCACAGAGGAGGGGGAGCCAGCGGAGCATGGAAGGGTGGCATACCGCGTCGCCACCGGGGGCGGCAACCCGGCGCCCGCTCTGGTAGGCCACGACGGCGCCGCGCCGCCGAGCGCGCGCGCGATCGAGGCCGCCATGCTCGCCCACCTGGAAGCCGCGCATGGCGACCGGGTGTCCGTCGAGCTGGCGCGCAGGCCGGCGGCACGACCCGCCACGGGTTTGCCGCGTCGTGCATGGCGGTCGCAGCGCGCGTCGCCGCTAGGGTGAGCGTCCGCCTCTTCTCAAGGAGCTTCCCCATGAACTCGCTGCTGTCTCCTCGTCGCTCGTCGTCGTCCCATCCCGTTCCTGCCGGCGCGCTCGGCACGCTGGCCCTCCTCGCGTGCACCGTCACCGGGTGTGCACTGGACGAGCCCTCCGGGGTCGAGCCCGACGACCTGAGCACCGTGTCATCCGCGCTCGTGGTTCCGGCCGGGCCGGTGACCCTCAGTCTCCTGTCTCATAGCGGCAGCGGTTGTCCTCTCGGTACCGTGGCGGTGAACCTCAGCGAGGATCGCGCCGCGCTGACCACCAGGTTCACCGAGCTCGTGGCCGAGGTCGGCCCAGGAATCCCGCTCATGGCCGGGCGGAAGAACTGCGTCGTGTCGCTGGCCCTCACGGTCCCTGCCGGCTGGCAGTACACCCTCGGGCCCGCCCACCTCCGCGCCTTCGTCGCGCTCGACGCCGGCATGCGCGAGTCGTTCTCGACCTCGGCCTTCTTTGCCGGCACCGCGTCGACGCGGGCGTTCCAGCACACGACGAACGGCCCGTACGAGGCAGACCTGGTCGTTTCCGACCGGCTGGCGTTCGACGGGCTGGCCTGGTCCCCCTGCAACGTGACGCGGGCGCTGACGCTGAACACGTCGGTCCGGGTGTCCAGGGTCGCCGGCGGCGCCGCCTCGGCTCAGGGGCTCTTCACCATCGACTCCATCGATGGCGAGGTGACCGAGGTCATCGGCCTCCTCTGGCGCCGCTGCCCCTAACGCTCGACGTTGTGGCGCCGGGAGTCGAAGGCAGGCCGGCGCGGACCAGGTCGCAGAAAGTCTGGCACCACGAAGGCCTACGCTGAAGACCGTGTCGCTCAGCGTCGGTCGATGGCGATCGGTGGACACCGGATTCAGGGTGGTGCCTGACGGCGCGCCCCGACGGGGACAGGTCAACCTCAGTTCAATGCAGGAGCCGCGGCGAGGACGGGATCCCAGGCCAATGCCGTGTGCTCGACGTTTCGCAACGCGCGTGCGGTCAGCGGCATGTCGTCGTCCGGTCGGTGGACGGCGACAACCTCGGCTTCGGGAACGATGCGAAACTCGCCGGCCGGCAACCGCGCAAGACACTCCATCGGCGACTTGAGGAACCGGAGCGTGAAGACCTGGGCTACGTAGAGCGTTGGCTCGTCGCCCGCAGACCTCGATGGAATCGGGCCCCAGCGCATGGGCTGGTCGAGAAGCGGCAGGAGGATGAAGTCTTCGCCGCAGCGAAGCGGTGACAGCTCCTCGTTGCACTCGCGTACAGCGGCCTGGGCCCAGTTGTTCCGTTCGTGCGGCTCTACGTGACCACCAACCAGGGTCCAATCATTCCACTTCCGGTGCCGCGTCAGCACGAGGTGAGGCATGGCGCCGATGTTCAGCCTGATGAGGACCAGGGCGAGATCCGAATGCCTCATGAGTTCGCATCCTTCTTGGTGCTAGGGAGCAGTCGCACGTTCTCGACGAGATGCTTGGACCATGGCTCAAGATCCAGGTCATCCAAGTTCGTCAGGATTTGTTCCTGCGTCTTGAAAACGCTGCGGAACTTCCGCGAGCGAGCCATCCTCTTGAATTGTTTGTTCTCAAGGTGCTCCGCGACATCATCGCTTGCAAGTGGCGCCCGGAACATCATCCCCACGTGCTGGGACTCCGCTTGCGACGCATCCCAAGCGAGACCCAAGAAGTCGAGCTGAGGTGGACTTGCGAGGTGCAGATCCTGCTGGATGCGCTTCACTAGGCAGCGCTGGGCGAGGTTGAGCAACCGCTGGTCGTCGCCCCGCTCGACGTGGCACCCGACCCACAGCTTCCGCCGCCCGTACTCCGCGGTCTTTTTGTCCACCTGATCGCGCTCGAACACGACGACGCCTTTGGTGCCGTGTGTGTGGATACCGGCGGCGATGAACTGGACCAGGTCCTTGTTCTGTTCGGCCAGGGACCGTCGTACGAACTGCAGGTTCCCAAGGAGCTCATCCAGGGCGGTGACGCCTTCTCGTTCGTGAAGATACCGGCGGTCCGCGAACAGAACGCGGAGGGTTTCACGCGGCACCACGGCAATATTGGGATCCGCCCACCGCTCGATGCGGGGCAGAAGCTCCTCAAGCAGCTTGACGTTCGTATCAACGGATCCAGTCGCACCGGTGGTGTCGATCGAGATGAGGTCAAACTTCGATTGGTACGCGGTCGCCACCGCCCCCAGCGCTTTGTTGAACTGCCCGAGGGCGTCGGGGTTCATCATGCTGCCCGGCCGAGGGACGATCTGGTCCTTGTGCTCGCGCTTCAGAGCGTCGGAGGGGGCGACACGCATGATCACGGTCGTATCGATCAAGGAGCGCCAGCGATCCAGGAGCACGAAGTCGGCGAACGTCTTCTGCTCCGCCTCGGTGACCTGTCCGCGCGTGGCTTGAAGCTCCAGCCAAACCAGCGCGTCGAAGAAACCCCGGTCGAGGATCAAGAGATCGACGTCCGCCTCGTACGTCTCCAGTACCTCGGCGAGCATCGTGGCGGTCGTCCAGGCGTTGAAGAAGAAGTGCCCCTTCATCGGCAGCGGGCAGTCCGCCGCACGCTCGCGAAGGAGGTGCACCTGGAAGCCTGCCTGGCTGAAGAACGTCTTCAGCGTCGCGACGGACGTGCTCTTACCCGCCTTTGGCGTGCCGGTTAGCTCGAGAACAAACGCGCGCCTCGCTTGTGCACGCACGATCCCGATGAGCTCGGTCGCTCGGTCGAGGAGCGCCTTGCCGGTCACGGCTTCTTGGTCGCGGTCGCTCATGCTGTTCGCCGGGGAGGGTGAGGCTACCAAGCTGCACTGACATCGCCGACGGACGCAACAGCTGGTCCTGCACGCGCATTGAGAAATCGTGGAGGCGCCGAGCGAGGAGGGTGGCCAGGTCGCAGACGACTTAGCAACCCCTGTCGAAGGCGGAGGGTCGCCCTGGTCGCAGAAATCTGGCATCCCGGGTGCCTACGTTGATCGCCATGTCGATCGGCTCGGTCGATGGCGATCAACCGACACCGGATTCAGGGTGGTGCCTAACCGTGTTCGCGGCGGGCTACCGGAACCAGGGATGGCTGAGCGGTTGCCAGATGGCGCCGTAGACGTCCCTCACATCACGCCCAACACGCGTGCGCGTTTCGTGCTCGTGCGACGGGCCCGCCACAGGTAGCGGGTGGCCGCGTCCGCCAATCATGTTGTAAGCTGTGGAGGCGCCGGGCGTCGAAACCGGGGCCGATCCTGGGGCTGGGCTTGCGCGGGCGGGGCGTTCGCGCGACGGTCGCGGCATGTCGGACGACGTCTTGAACAAGGTCGGTGGCTACCTGGAGCGGTTCGCCAAGGAGCGCGACCTGGCGCTGCCGCCGCTCGAGGGCGGGGTCGCCCGCATCCAGCGCGGCTCGGCGGTGGTCGCGCTGCACGTCATGCACGAGCAGGGCGTGATCCTGCTGCTCGCGCGGGTCGGCGCGGCGCCGGCCGCCGGCGACGACGCCCGCCTGCGCCAGCTGCTCACCGCGTCGTTCACCGCGACCGGCGACGCTGCGTTCGCGCTGCACCCGGAGACCGGCGAGATCTACCTGCGCATCCTGCGCGCGGTGGACGGCCTCGACTACGAGGAGTTCGAGGACCTGCTGCACACGATCGCGACGGTCGCCGACGAGTGGGACGACCGCCTGAAGGCGTCGTGATCGCGCTCGTGCTGGCCAGCGCCGACGCGACCTGGACGGTCGGGCACGCGCTCGGCGCCGCGCTCGCCTCTGGCGATCGGGTCGCGCTGATCGGCGAGCTCGGCGCGGGCAAGACCACGCTCGCGCGCGGGGTGGCGGCCGGCGCCGGCGCCACCGACGACGCGCAGAGCCCGACCTTCGCGCTGATCAACGAGTACGGCGGCGGGCGGGTGACGATCGCGCACGCCGATCTCTACCGCATCGAGCGCGCCCGCGAGCTCGACGAGATCGGCTGGGACGACCTGCTCGACCAGGACGAGATCGCGGTGATCGTCGAGTGGGCCGATCGCTTTCCCGAGCGGATGCCGGACGATCACCTGCGGGTGACGCTCGCGCACCAGGGCGACCAGCGGGCGCTGACCGCGGAGGCGACCGGCCCGCGCGCCGCGCGGTTGCTGGCGGCGTGGACGACGGCCCGGGCCGCGACGGGCGGCTGACCCGCCGATTGCGCGGTCCGGATCTGTCGGCGGTCGCGACACCGGCCACTGCAATGGCCGGCAAGCGGCCCGGGCGACAGGCACTCCCGCGGACAACCCCGCGACGAGACGAGGTGGGCATGGTGGATGAGGTGGCATGGGCCGTGCTCAGGGCGACGGCAGCCCATGAATACCCGGATCCTGTTCGCGCTTGCCCTCGCCGCCCCCCTGGCGGCCGCCTGTACCGAGTCCACCGTCGAGGACGAGTTCCTCGTCGACGACGTGATGGAGGTCGACGACGCCAAGGCCGATCTCGGCGGCACGTACACGTACTACCAGGTCGAGGGCGACACCCGCCGCTGCGCGACCCCGTTCTGCGGTGGCGTGTTCTACAAGCGGGCGAACGCGACCACCACCCGCTGCATCGACGGCAAGCTGGCCGAGCGCTGCTACGCGGCGAGCGCCGACTGGACCCGCCTGGGCCTGGGCGAGAGCGGGACCGACAAGGCGGTGGGCGCGCTGTACGCGCGCAAGCTGGTCGTCCGCGCGACGATCGGCCGCAAGAACTGGGGTCCCGATCTCGGCGTGTTCGGCGAGCTGCGCCCGACCGAGGCCTGGATCGGCCAGGGCCCGAACCCGCCGACCGGCCCGTTCGCCAAGGTCGAGCTGTCGGGGGTCCGCTGCTCCACCACCCCGTGCCCGCTCTTCCGCGAGAAGAAGCTCAACTCGTCGGCGTCGGCCAACCTGGCCGAGCTCGGCTGGGATGCGTCGGACGCCACGGAAGAGCTGGTCGGCTTCGCCCAGGGCGACATGCTGGACAACAAGATCATCATCGCCGGTGACCGCTACACCGTCACCGGTCCCGGCGGGCGCATGGCCGCCCGCACCGTGAACCAGTTCTACACCCGCGCGACCGATAGCCGGACCTGCTGGGTCGGCGGCTGCAGCGGCTCGCTGTGCGACAACGAGCCGGGCCGCGTGAGCACCTGCCAGTTCCGCCCGCAGGACGCGTGCTACGGCCAGACCTCCACCTGCGAGCAGCAGGCGGACGGCAACTGCGGTTGGACCCCGACCCCCGAGCTCGAGGCCTGCCTGGCGAACCCGCCGCAGATCTGAGCGCGGTCTGGGCATCGCGCGCCGCCCTCGGCGGCCGCGACTGCCGCATGTCGAAGGCGTACCGGTCGGTGCGCCTTCGGTGCGTTTCGGCCGGCGCGGCGCGGCGCAAATGGCGCCCACTCCCGCAAACCGGACCGGTGCCGAGGCGATACTGCGGCCCGATGAGCGACGCCGCGCCGCCGTGGATTGCCGAGCACCTGCTGCACGGTAGCTACGCTGCACTCGCAGACCGGACGGCGGCGGTGGCCGCGGCCGATCCCACCGGCGCTGCGCGGGCGCGGGCCGAGCTGGCCTGGCTCGGCGCCGGACCGGTCCACGACCTGATGGCGGCCGCGCGCGCGGCGCTGGCGGCCGGTGACGCGGGGGCGACGTCGCTCGCCCGGCGGGCGCCGCGGGCGGTGCTGCGCACCGGCGTGATCGCGGCGGCGACCGCGCTCGCCGACGAGCTCGGGCTGACCGGCGACGATCGCGCGCGGTTCGACGGGCAGCGCGACCACCCGGGCTTGCGCTGGTACGGCGACGACCCGGCCTGGTGGTTCGCCGAGTGCTGCGCCGACACCGCCGAGCCGCTGGGCGCGATCCTCGACGACCCCAGCCGCCCGGCCGCGGTCCGCTGGTGGGCCGCTGACCGGCTGGTGTCGGGCGCAGCCGAGGTCGGCGATGTCGCCGCGGCCCGGCTGTGGGCCGAGGGCGCCGCCGAGATCGAAGGCGACAACATCGCGGCGCGCCGCGTGCGTGCCGCGCTCTGGCAGTGGCGTGACGGCGCGACCGCCGAGGCCGCCGGGCTGATCCGGCGGGTCGCCGGCGACATTCGCGCCAGCCAGCCGACCCCGGTCGGCCGCGGGCTGCTCGCCACCGCCGAGGCCGCGCTGGCCGCGATCGACCGCGCCGGCGCCCGGCTCGGCTGGCAACTCGCGGGTGAGATCGACGCGGCGCTCGCCGTCGCGCTGCTCGCCGCGCCGACCGCGGCCCACGCGCTGCGGATCGGGCGCGAACACGGCCTGGCGGTGCGGGCCACGCTGACGCCGGCGCTGGTCGCCACCGCGGCAGCCGCGGGCGCGACGACCTGGGTCGAGGTCGAGGGCCAGCCCCGGCTCGCCCGGGTGCGCGCGATCGACGCCGACAGCGGCATGGTGGTGGTGAGCCACCAGGGCCACACCGCGCTGATGCCGTGGGCCCAGCTCGAGCGCCTCAGCGGACCGTTCGGGCTCGGCGCGCTGATCCTGGGCGCCAAGGTCGTCGAGCCCGATCCGCGGCTGGCCCGGCTCGACGAGTGCGACCTCGACGCCCACGGCGACGCGCCGCCGCGCGGCTTCGTCTTCCACACCGCGCGCACCGCGCTCGCGGCCGAGCCGACCTGGGCCCGCGCGCTGTGGCGGTGGGGCCAGGCGCTGGCGGCCAGCTTCGAGCGCGGTCAGGTCGAGGCCAGCGACGTGCTCACCTGGTACGCCGACGCGCGCGAGCACGTCGCCCACGCCAGCTGGACGTTCGCGACCTACGCGCAGGTGCTCGCCGCCGGCGGTCGCTCGCAGGAGGCGGTGCTGGCCTGGCGCGACGCGGTCGCCCGCGCACCCGCGGATGTCGTGCTGGCCGCGCGCTGCGCGAGCGCGCTGAACGCGGCCGGGCGCGCCGGCGCTGCGCTCGCGGTGCTCGCGCCGGCGCTCGGGGCTGCGCCCGCGCTGGCCGGCGCCTACGAGACCGCGGCCCAGGCGCTGCTGGCGACCGGCGAGCCGGGCCGGGCCCGGGCCGCCGCCGAGCTCGAGCTCGCGCGGGCGCCCGACGCGATCGGCGCGTGGCATGCGCTGGTGTCGGGCTGCGAGCGCGGCGGGGACGGCGAGCGCGCGCGCGCGGTGCTGACCCGGGCCCGGACCGCCAACCCCGGCCACGGTGGACTCGCGCTGCGGGCGGCGGTCGCGGCCGGTCGCGCCGGTGCGTGGGCCGACGCGCATGCCCACGCCGCCGACATGTGTCGGCTGGTCGACGACGGCAACACCGCCGCGCTGGCGGCGCGCCTGCGCTACGCCGACGGCGATCTCGCCGGCGCGTGGGAGACGCTGCGCGGGGCGCACGCTCGTCATGGCGCCAGCGAGCACCTGCTCGCGGTCGCCGCGCAGACGCTGGCCGCGCTGCCCGCGCCGGCCCGCGCCGACGCGCTGGCGCCGATCGCCGCGACCGCGACGCCGGTCGTGCTGGCCGGGTGGGCCTACGCGCTGTCGGAGACCGAGCTGCACGTCGAGGCGATCGCGCTGGCCGACCAGGCCGCCGCGGCCGGGCTGCCCAACGGCCTGTGGCACGCCGCGCGTTGCCGGCTGCGCCACCAGGCCGCCGGCGGCGTGATCGACCCGGCCCGGGTGATCGCGGTGCTGACCGAGCTGCTCGGGCCCAACCCTGACTACTCGCTGGGCCGCTACGCGCTGGCGTCGGTGGTGCTCCCGGGCGACCCCGCGGCCGCGCTGGCGACGATCGATCGCGACCTCGGCGACCTGACCCCGCTGCGCTGGTTGATCGAGGCCGAGGCCCTGGCGGCGCTGGGCAAGACCGACGACGCCGCGGTCATGCGCGCGCGCATCGCCGACGCCGGCGCGTCGATCGGCGCCGGCGCGATCGCGGCCGCGCGGCGGGTGGGGACCCCGGCGCGGGCGGCCGAGCTGGCCGGGGTCGCGCGCGCGGCCGGCGGCGCCAGCATCAACCTCATCGTCGAGCACGTCGCCTGCCTGGCCGGCGCCGGCGACCTCGACGCCGCCGCGGTCGCGCTGGCCCCGCTGGCCGAGCGCGACGAGTCCGGTCCCGACGGACCGATCGCGCGGCTGGCGCTGCGGGCCGGCGTGCTCGCGGTGGCCGCGCAGGCGGCGCGGCGCGGGCTCGCCGACCTGGCCGACTCGCGCACGTGGGACATCCACGACAGCGCCGATCCGTGGTGGTACCTCGCGGTGCTCGCGGTCGCCGAGCCGGGCGGTGATGCCCGGGCGCGGCTCGAGGCCGGCGCGCCGCGGCATCCGTCGGCGTGGGCGCTGATCGCCGGCGGGGCCCGTGGCCAGCCGGCGACCGCCGCCGATCGCGACCGCGGGCGGCAGCTCGCCCCCGGCCTGGTGCCGGCGCCAGGAGCCCGCGCGTGATCGCCGACGGCGCGCCGCCGATCCTGACGAGCCCGATCAACGCGGCTCCGCCATCGCCGACCACGATCGCTGAGCTGGCGGTGCTGATCGACGCGCTCACCGGCGAGGAGCGTCACGCCGACGCCCGCGCGGTGCTCACCGCGACCCCGGGCGACGGCTGGGACGCCACCGCCGGCGCCCGCCGGGCGCTGCGCGCGGCCGAGCTCGACGCCGCCGACGGCCGCGACGACGAGGCGATCCTGCAGCTGCAGGCGCTCGACGTCGCCCGGCTCGGCGACGAGGCGCCGCGCCGGGCCGTGCTGCTGGCCAGCCTGTACGGCCGCAAGCGGTGTCGGGGCCTGGCCACCGCGGCCCTGGCCGCGGCCACCGCGGCCCACCCGGATGCGTGGCAGGTCGCGCTGGCGGCTGGCGACATCGCGCTCGGGTTCGACGATCGCGACCTGGCCGCGCGTCACTACGCGCTGGCGCGCGGGCAGGGCGGCGGCGTGCGCGCGGCGGTCGCGTCGGCACGCCTCGCGTTCGTGCTCGGCGACTTCGCGCAGGCCCATGCGATCCTCGCCGAGGTCACGCCGTGCCAGCTGGCCGCGGCGCCGCCCGCCGACGGCACCGGCATCGACGACACCCGCACGCCCGGCGAGCGCGCGCTGGTCGCGCGGCTCGAGGCGGCGCTCGCGTCGGCCGCCGGCGATCACGCCAGCGAGGCCCGGGCCTGGCGCGCGGTGATGGCGGCGGCGCCCCGGAGCGACCGGCGCGCGACCGCGGCGCTCAACCTCGGCTTCGCGCTGGCCTCGGCCGGCGATCGCGCGACCGCGCGCGCGGAGCTCGAGGCGTGCTGGCGCGCGTATCCCGAGCACGGCGCCGGCAAGTACGCCAACTCGCGCGCCGAGCTGCTCGCCCGCGCGCCGGCCGACGCGCGTCGCCACGCGCTGCCGTTTCCGTCCACCCATCAGAAGTACGAGTTCTGCGGGCCGGCGGTGCTCGAGCTGTGCCTGCGCGCGCTCGGCATCGAGCTCAGCCAGGACGAGATCGCCGCCGACGTGAAGCGCGAGCGCGGCACGCCGATGTACGACATCGTCCGCTTCCTGGGCCGGCGCGAGATCGCCGCGCGCCGGGTGGTCGCCACCGCCGACAAGGTGCGGGCCGCGATCGATCTCGGCCTGCCGCTCATCATCCAGGAGGAGTACTCGACGACCTCGCACGTCGCCGTGATCATGGGCTACGACGCCGCGCTCGAGGTGTTCCTGGTCCGCGACCCCATGACCCACCAGCTGTCGACCCGGCCGTGGGGCTGGACCGAGTCGGCCGGCTGGCTGTACGGCTCGGGCGCGGTGCTGGTGGTCGGGCGGCTCGCCGATCCGCGCACCGCTGACGCGCTCGCCGCGTGCGACGCCGCCGGGCTGGTCGACGCCGCCCACCTCGCGCTGTGCGACGACATCTCGCGGCGGCGCAGCGGGCGCGCCGGCGCCGAGGCGGCGACCCCGCAGGAGACGCTCGAGCTCACCAGCCGCGCGCTCGCGGTCGACGACAACTTCGGGCTGGCCTGGATGCACCGGTTCAGCGCCTACGCCGCGCTCGCCGCCGGCGATCGCGACCGGTGGGGCGAGGCCGCGCTGGACTGCCTGGTCGACATCCGCGAGCGGTTCCCGTTCGACGAGTGGCCGTGGCAGGCCCACGGCCGCTGGCTGATGAGCCAGGGCGCCTATGCCGAGTCGTTCGCCGCGTACCTCGCCGCCCACCGCGCCGATCCGGACGACGGCAACAACCTGGCCTGGATGGGCTACTGCCGCCAGCGCGAGCGCCGGCTCGCGGCCGCCGAGCGCCACCTGCTGGCGGCCCTGCGCGCCGAGGGCGATCTCGGCCTGCGCGAGGGCGTGCTCGCCGAGACCTATCTTTACGCGCTCGAGCAGGCCGAGCGCGACGCCGACACCGCCGGCGCGGCCCCGGCCGGCATCTCGCCGGGCACCGCGGCGCCGGTCGAGACCCTCGAGCGCGACCCGGCCGAGCTGGTCCGGCGCGGCCGCCACTTCGCGGCGATCGCCACCGAGCTGTTGCCGCACCAGCGCTACTACTGGGAGCTGCGCGGTCTGCTCGCGATCCGCGCCGGCGACGCCGACGACGCCCGCGCCGCGTTTGGCCGCGCCCGCGACGGCCAGCCCGATCGGTTCTTCGCCGTGCTCGGGCTCGCCCACGTGACGGCCACCGCCGGCGATCGCGACGGCGCGCTCGCGATCTACGCCGACGCCTGTCGGTTCGCCCGCGGCGACGCCGAACCGTGGCTGCGGCGGGCCGCGCTGCTGGTGCGCGGCGACGCCCACGCCGAGGCGGCCACGGTGCTCGAGGAGGGGCTGGCGCTGGTCTCGACCGGCCGCGAGCGCTTCGTCGATCCGCTGTGGGACGCGCTGGCCCGGCTCGGCTCC
The DNA here is from genome assembly GCA_046597055.1 of Kofleriaceae bacterium. Classification (GTDB taxonomy): domain Bacteria; phylum Myxococcota_A; class Polyangia; order Haliangiales; family Haliangiaceae; genus UBA2376. The sequence continues at coordinate 15,717 of JBKJLC010000053.1, forward strand.
CACGAGGAGGCGGCCGCCCGGCTGCGCGAGCGCGCCTTCCGCCACCACGACGACGCCGACCTGCTGCTCGCCGCCGCCAGCAAGCTCGATCGCGAGGGCCAGCGCGGCCACGCGGTCGCCCTCCTGCGCGCGGTCCTGTCCGGTGGACCGGACAACCTGGCCGCGATGGTGCGGCTCGGGCGCATCCTCGGCGACAGCGCGCTGACCCGTGGCGAGGGCCGCGCGCTGCTGGCGGCCGCGGTCGCCGCCGCGCCCGACTGGACCTTCGCCCGCCGCAGCCTGGCGATGGCGTGGGCCGACGAGGATCCGGCCAAGGGCCTCGAGATCCTGACGCCGGCGCTCGGCGAGGACGACCTCTACGTCAACGAGGCCCACGCGCTCCTGCTCGAGGCAACCGGCGAGCTCGACCGCGCCGAGCGCGTGGTCCGCCGCGTGATCGCGGCCTACGACGGCCCCGAGGTCGAGGCGTTGACCCGCATGTGCTCGTGGAACTGGTCCGATCGCCGCTACCAGCGGGCGCTGTCGTGGGCGCGCCGGCTGCGCGCGCTGCCGCTCGGCCCCGACGACGACGCCGACGACGTGCTCGACACCTGGGTGACCGCGTACCGGCTGGCCGGGCAGACCGCCGAGGTGATCGACGAGCTGCGCGCGCGCTGCGCCGACGGCGTGCCGGCGGTCGCCGCCCGCGAGGTCTACTGGGCGACCTCGCATCACGATCGCGCGCTGGCCGCGCGCGCGGCCCAGGTGGTCGCCGACGGCGCCGCCGAGCCCGGCGAGCGCCTGGAGTGGCGGATCGAGGCCGCCAAGATGCGTGGCCTCGCCGGCGAGACCGAGGCGGTCCGCGCGCTGTGGGGCGAGGCCGAGGCGCTCGCCTCGGCCGGCGGCTGGGCCAACCTGTCGTGGGGCCTCGGGCGGCTCAAGCAGTACGCCGACGCCGACCGCGCCGCGGCCGCGGCCATCGCCGTCGATCCCGATGATCTCGACGCGGTCACCGCCGCGCTCGAGGCCGCCATGCGCGCCGGCGATCCGGGCGCGGCGCTCGGGTTCGCCCATCACCTCGTCGAGCGCCACCCGTTCGATCACCGCGGACCCGAGCGCCTGGCCGAGCTGTACGCCAAGACCCTCGATCCCGAGCGCGCGGTCAGCCACGGCGCCGCGGCGATCGAGGCCGCGCCGTACTGCGGCATGGCCCACGGCTACGGCGCGCTCGCCTACCTGATCGCCGGCGAGCGCGAGCTGGCCCGCCGCCACGCCGAGCAAGCCCTGCGGCTGGCGCCACCCGACGAGGCCGATGCCTACGACGCGGCCCTGCTGGTCGTGCGCGCGCTGCAGGGAGATGCCCCGGGCCTGGACCGCTGTCTCGCCGCGTCGACCGATGCGGGGGCGGGGTTTGCCGGGTTCTTCGCGCGGTTGCGGGCGATCGCCGCGGGGGC
>JBKJLC010000119.1:0-19886 GCA_046597055.1 Kofleriaceae bacterium
GGCGCTCCTGGGTTTCGGGTGGCTCTCCGAGGAGAGCCGGTCGGCGCGTACCGGTGAACCTCGGGGCCTCCACTGCGCGTGTCAGGAGTCACGATCCTGCACTGGCCGGGGCAAGCCTTGGGCCCCGGCCTGGAAGGCTGCCAGCGGGGCGCGGAGGCGCGGTCAAGGACGGGCGAAGCCCGCCGCGAAGCGGCGCGAGCCCAGCGAGCGTCCTGGACGGCGCCGAGCACGCCGCTTCCCGGCGGCGCGCGCTGGGGCTCGCGTGGAGCCTGCGGAAGCCTCGTGCCAGCGGTCGCCGGTACGAGTAATTTCGGACGATGCGTGACACCGACCTCTACCGAAAGCTGCTTGGTCTTGAGACGCCATGGACGGTCGGTCGCGTCGAACTCGACGTGAAGAAGCGCCGGGTCGATGTGTTTGCCGAACACAGCAAGCCCAAGACCTGGCCGTGCCCCGAATGCGGCACCGGCTGCGGCCTCCACGACCACGACGAGGAGCATGCCTGGCGGCACCTGGACAGCTGCCAGTTCGAGACCCACCTCCATGCGCGGCTTCCGCGGGTGAAGTGCCCCACGCACGGCGTGCGCCAGGTCCGCGTGCCGTGGGCCGAGCCGCGGTCGCGGTTCACCGCGCTGTTCGAGCGCTTCGCGATCGAGGTGATGCTCGAGACCAGCATCGCTGGCGCCGCGAAGATCCTCGGCCTGAGCTGGGACGAGGCCCATCACGTGATGGAACGCGCGGTGGCGCGGGGCCTGGCTCGGCGCCCGCATCAGGTCCCGCGCGTGATGGGCATCGATGAGAAATCGTTGAGGAAAGGGCATCGCTTCGCCACGATCGTGAGCGACCTCGAGACCGGCCACGTGATCAATCTCGCCGAGGGGCGCACGAAGAGCAGCCTGCTCCATTGCTTGGGCGCGTTCTCGATCAACGACCTGGCGGCGGTCGAGGCCGTTGCCATGGACATGTCGGGCCCGTACTTCCATCAGATCCGCGCGATCGTGGACGACGCCGACAAGAAGATCGTGTTCGACCGCTTCCACATCGTCGCGCACATGAACGACGCGGTCGACAAGGTCCGGCGCCAGGAGAACAAGCTCCTGCGTGCCGACGGTGACGAGCGGCTTGTGGGGTCCAAGCACATGTGGCTCTACGCCGAGGAGAACCTTCCCGACAAGTACGAGGTCGACTTCGCGGCATTGCGCTCGTCGAACCTCAAGACGGCGCGTACCTGGGCGATCAAGGAGTCGCTTCGGCAGCTCTGGAACCAGCGTAGCCGCGCCGCTGGGGAGCGCTGGTGGAAGCGCTGGTACGGCTGGGCGGTCCGCTCGCAACTCGCGCCGGTGAAGAAGGTCGCCGCCATGATGAAGCGACACCTACCGAACGTGCTGACCTACTTCAAACACCGCATCACCAACGCTGGGAGCGAGGCTATCAACTCCGTAATCCAGATGTTGAAGAAGCGTGCATTCGGCTACCGTAACTTCGAGAACTTCCGCACCGTCGTGCTGTTCCGGTGCGGCGGATTGTCCCTATTGCCGAGCCACCCGAATCCCGGATGAGCCCGGAAGGTCAGGGAACTTGCACGCCCCTATCAGGGTCACACCGGCAACACATATACGAAGATTGCTTGGTCTCATATCGCCTTCTCCTGTCGAGTGAAGCCCCACGGCCGAGCCTGGGACTTGGTGCCCGCCATCTGTTGCTCATCCTACCTATCGCGCAAGATGGCGTCGGGTTGCGCGGTGCCACCGCGCGGTGCTCGTGGTCGCTTGAACCCGGGGTTGCGCCGCAGACCGGCGCGGGCGCACATCGCGGATGCCGCCGAGGTCTTCGGGGCCGGGCGACGTGCCCATATGCGTGGCACCGGTGGCCGGCAAGTAACCGGCGTACCTCGGTGGGCCTGTCAGGCCCGGGTGCTACCAACCGGGGCATGCAGGCGGAGGCTGCGACGGGCTCGGGGTACGGGGAGCTGGTGCTCACGTCGCTGCTGGTGCTGGTGATCGTGTGCGCGATGGCGTGGGCCGCCGTGCGGGTCCTGGGTCGGTGGATGGAGGGCCGGCGGGTTGGGGGCGGGGTGGCGGTGGTCGCGCGGGTGCCGCTCGAGCCGCGGCGCGCGCTGTATGTCATCGAGGCGGGTGGGCGGACGCTGCTGCTGGGGTCGAGCGAGATGGGGGTGACCCTCATCGCCGAGCTCGACGGCGCGGCGATGGCGGCCGCCGAGGCGGCCCAGCCGAGGCCACGGCCGTTCGGGGCCGCGGTCGGTGATGCGCTGGCCCGCGCGCTGGTGCGGCGCCGGGTGCCGCCCGAGGACCGCTCGTGACGGTCGAGGGCGCGCTGGCGGTCGCGGCGGTGGCGATCGTGCCGCTGGTCGCGCTGATGCTGTCGGCGTTCGTGAAGATGTCGGTCGTGCTGGCGCTGGTCCGGAACGCGATCGGGACGCCGGAGGCGCCGCCGGCCCTGGTGGTGACCGGGCTGGCGTTCATCCTGACCGCGTTCGTGATGACCCCGGTGGCGCAGCAGGTGGTCGATGCGGTGGCGGTGCCGGCGGCGGGATCCGCGCCGGGCGGAGCTGGGCCCGCGAGGACGGGGCCGGTGGTGCCGGCGCTGCCCGAGGGTGCGGTGGCATGGGCGGCGGCGGCGGCGCGTGGCGCGGGGCCGGTGCGTGCCTTTCTCGGCAAGCACGCGCACGCCGAGGATCGGTCGACGTTCCTGGCGCTGGCGCGCGAGCTGCGCGGCGCCGAGGTCGCCGAGGACGACCTGCTGGTGCTGGCCGCGGCGTTCGTCACCAGCGAGCTGACCGAGGCGTTCGCGATCGCGTTCCTCGTGTTCATCCCGTTCCTGGTGATCGACCTGGTGGTCGGCATCGGGCTCGGCGCGCTCGGGCTGTCGGCGACGCCGCCCGCGACGGTGGCGCTGCCGCTCAAGCTGCTGCTGTTCGTCGCGGTCGATGGCTGGCGCCTGCTGGTCGGCGGGTTGATCCGGGGCTACCTGTGACGGCCCGACCGCGGCGGCGGCGATGACGGCGGCGCTGGTCGACCTGGCGCGCGAGGGGCTGCTGCTGGCGCTGGCGCTGGCGGCGCCGCTGGTGCTCGCGGCGCTGGTGGCCGGCGCGGTGACGGCGATCATCGGGGTGGTGACGCAGGTGCGCGATCCGGCGCTGGGCATGGCGCCGCGGGTGGCCGCGGTCGCGCTCGCGCTGGTGCTGACGGCGCCGATGATCGCGCAGCAGGCGTCCGCCTTTGCGACCCGGGCGCTGACGATGGTCGCCCAGGTCCAGGGGTGACATGGACCCGGCCGCGCTCGGGTTCGACGGCTGGGCGCTCGTGCTGGCGCTGGCGCGGGTCGCGCCGGCGATCCTGATCGCGCCGTCGGCGACCGGGCTGGCGGTGCCCCGGGTGGCGCTGGGCGCGGTGGCGCTGGCGATCGCCGCGGTGGTCGCGACCGGGCTGGCGGCCGGGGCCGGGGTGCTCGCGGCCGCGGGCTGGCCCGAGCGCCTGCTGCTGCTCGGGCGCGAGGCGCTGATCGGCGCGGTGCTCGGGGTGGTGGCGGCGGTGCCGCTGGCCGCGGCGGCGACCGCCGGGCGGTGGGCCGCGACCGTGGCCGACGAGGCGCCTGGGTCGGCGCCGTGGGGCTCGCTGTTCGCGCTGGTCGGCGCGCTGGTGTTCTTCGCGGTCGGCGGGCATCTCGCGCTGGTGGGGGCGCTGGGGCGGTCGTACCGGGTGCTGCCAGTGGTCGGCGGGGCGGGCGCGGTCGGGGCCGGCGTGGAGCACGTCGTCGCTGCCGGCGCGGGGCTGTTCGTCACCGCGCTGGCGATGGCGGCGCCGCTGGTGGTCGCCGCGGTGATCGCGGCCCTGGTCGTCGGTGCGGCCGAGCGGGCGGTGGGCCTGCCCGGCCTCCTGGTGCCGGAGCTGGCGCTGCGCCGGCTGGTGCTGGTGCTCGCGCTGGCCGCCGCGGTGCTGGCGATCGCGCTGGCGGTGGCCGGTGAGGCCCGAGCGCTGCCGGCTGCGCTCGAGCGCGCGCTCACCTGACGGCCGGGCGCTGGCGCACCCGGGCGGGCCCAGGCACGCCTGCCGGCCGAGGTTGCTCACCTGACTGCCGGCGGCGCAGGCGCGCCCGGCCGGGCCCAGGCACGCCTGCCGAGGTTGGCTCGGATTGCGCTATGCCGCGCGCGCCGTGACCGGCGGTGCCAGGCCGAGCGCTGCCAGCACCGCGACCACCCGGGGTTGATGGGCGGCCGCGACCGGCCCGGCCGGGAGGGCGGCCAGGTCCTCGTCGGCGAAGATCGGGACGCCGCGATGGCGGGCGGCGGCGACCAGGGCATGCGCGGCCAGCCCGGCCGCGGTGGCGACCACGTCGGGCGCGAGCACGCCGGTGCGCCAGCGGATCGCGGCTGCCGACCGGGCGCCGACCAGGACCATGGTGGCGAGCGCGACCCGGTCGCGCGGGTCGGGGCCGTGGGCGCGACGCTGACGCTGGCGCATGCCGGGGTCCCCGGCGGACTCGCGCCGCTCGTCGCGCGCCTCGCGGTCGGTCATCCGTAGCGCGGTGGCCAGGCGGCGGTGGCGAACGACCACGTCGAGCGCCGCGAGCGCGACCGCGGCGGCCGCGAGGTGGGCGAGGGCGGCGATCGCGAACGCGCCGGCGGCGTGCGCGATCGCGGTCGGCGCGGCGGCGGCGAGCCGCGTGAGCCCGACCAGGTGGCCGAGCACGAAGCTGGCGCCGACCGCGAGCAGGATCGCGGCGCGGACGACCGCGAGCACGGCGTCGGTGGCGGCCCCGCCCAGGCCAGCGGGCGCGGCCGGCGCACCGCGCACGTCCCGGCGCGGGACGAACAGTCCGCGGGCGAGGGCGGCGCCGGCGACCAGGCCGCCGACCGCGGCGGCGATGACGATCGGCGCCACGATCGCGCCGAGGTCGACCAGCACCCCGCTCACATCGAACGCCCGGGCGCGCGCGGCCGCGCCTGGCTCGGCCGCGGTCGCGAGGGTGGTCCGGGCGAGGCTCAGCAGCAGGCGCGCGCCCGTCACCAGCGCTGCGGCGGTGGCTGCGACCGCGGCCGCCAGCGCGACGGCAGCGGTCCACGCCGGGCTCTCCAGGACCAAGCCGGCCTTGCGGGCCAGCGCGACCCGGCGCGCCGAGGGCGGAAGGCGACGGTCCACAGCGGCGACGCTATCATCACGTTGCGACAGTGGCTTGCGTGGGGCGGTTCGCGGTCCCGCATGACCCGGGCTAGAGTGCGGCGCATGCCCGCCACGGTTCGCAAGGCTGTCATCCCCGCCGCGGGGCTCGGTACCCGCTTTCTGCCCGCCACCAAGGCGATCCCGAAAGAGATGCTGCCGATCGTCGACATCCCGACGATCCAGCTGGTGATCGACGAGGCGGCGCGCGCTGGCATCCGTGACGTCGTCGTGGTCAACGGCCGCGGCAAGTCGGCGATCGAGGACCACTTCGATCACGCCTACGAGCTCGAGCACACGCTGCGCGAGCGCGGCAAGACCGCCGATGCCGACGCGCTGGTCGCGATCTCGAAGCTGGTCCGCATCATCTCGGTCCGCCAGCAGCAGCCGCTTGGCCTCGGTCACGCGGTGCTGTGCGCCCGCCACGTGGTCGGCGACGAGCCGTTCGCGGTGCTGCTCGGCGACGACCTGGTCGACGACGACGAGCGTCCGGGTATCGGACAGCTTTGCGACGCCCACGCGGCCACCGGCGCCGGCGCGATCGCGGTCATGGAGGTCGCGGCCGGGCAGGAGCACCTCTACGGCATCGTCGCTGGTGACTGGGTCGGCGACGGCGGGTCGCGGCGGATGCGGATCCGCGACATGATCGAGAAGCCGAAAGCCGGCACCGCGCCCAGCCGGTTCGCGATCATCGGCCGCTACGTGCTGCCGCCGTCGGTGTGGGCGATCCTCGAGGCGACCCCGCCCGGGCATGGCGGCGAGATCCAGTTGACCGACGCGCTGCGCCAGCTCGCCGCGTCGAGCGACGGCCTGTACGGGGTGGTGCTGTCGGGCGTGCGTCACGACGCCGGCGACAAGGTCGGCTACCTCCGCGCGAACCTCGCCTACGCGCTCAAGCGGCCCGCGCTGCGCGAGCCGGTGCTGGCGATGATGCGCGAGCTGCTCGCCACCTGAGCATGGCCGCTGAGGTCTACTGCGAGGTCGCGGTCGCCCTCCCGGTGACCCAGATCTACACGTACGCGGTGCCGGCGGCGCTGGCCGCGCGGATCGTGCCGGGTGCCCGCGTGCTGGTGCCGTTCCGCGGCCGCGGCCTCGCCGGCATCGTCGTGCGCGCGCCGGCGCCGGCGCCGGGGGGCGACGTGAAGATCCTGCTGGTCAAGGACGTCACCGCCGACCCGGTCGCGCCCGAGCTGGTCGGGCTCGCGCTGTGGATCGCCGAGTACTACGAGGCGCCGCCCGGCGAGGCGCTGCGCCTGGTGGTCCCGGTCGGCACCGACACCTCGAGCGCGATGATCGTCACGCTCACCGCGCGCGGCCGGGCCACTCTCGACGGCGACGAGGCGCCAGCGCTGCCGCCGCGGCAGCAGCGCCTGCTGGCGCGGCTCGGCATGGCCGACGGTCCGGTGGCGCGGACCGAGCTCACCCGCTGGAAGGACGACCTCGACGGGCTGTGCGCCGCGGGCCTGGCCGAGATCGCCGACGAGCGCGCCGCGCCGCGCAACCGGCTCGCGCGTGAGCGCGTGGCGAGCGTGGCCCCCGGCTTCGACCTGGCCACCGCCCAGACGCTGCTCGCGCGCGCGCCGAAGCGCCGCGCGGTGCTCGACCGGCTGCGGGCGGCCGGCGGCCCGGTCGCGGTCACGGTGCTGGCCGAGCAAGTGCCGGGCGCAGCCGCGGCGCTGCGCGAGCTGGTCGCCGCCGGCCTCGCGGTGGTCGAAGAGCGCGAGGTCGCGCTGTCGGCGCTCGAGGCGGGCGCCGAGCTGCCGGCGCAGCCGCCGATCCCGACCCTGACCGCCGAGCAAGCGGTCGCGGTCGGCGCGATCAACGGCGCCGCCGGCAGCGGCTTCGCCGCGTTTCTGCTCCACGGCGTCACCGGCTCGGGCAAGACCGAGGTCTACCTGCGGGTGATCGCGCAGGCGCTCGACCGTGGCCAGGGCGCGATCGTGCTGGTGCCCGAGATCAGCCTGACCCCGCAGCTGGCCGCCCGCTTCCGCGGCCGCTTTGGCGACCAGGTCGCGGTCCTGCACTCGGGCATGAGCGATCGCGACCGGCTCGGCGAGTGGCAGCGCCTGCACGACGGCCGCGCTCGCATCGCGCTGGGCGCGCGCTCGGCGGTGTTCGCGCCGGTCGCCGAGCTCGGCGTGATCGTCGTCGACGAGGAGCACGACGGCTCGTTCAAGCAGGACGAGGGCGTGCGCTACCACGGCCGGGACGTCGCGCTGGTGCGCGCGCAGCGAGCCAAGGCCGTGTGCGTGCTCGGCTCGGCGACGCCGAGCCTCGAGTCGTTCGCGGCCGCGGTGGCCGGGCGCTACCGCCTGCTGTCGATGCCGACCCGTGCGACCGGCGCGCCGATGCCGACGGTGCAGATCGTCGATCTGCGCATCTGGATGCCCGACGCCGACGCGATGCTCTCGGCGCCGCTGGCCGCCGCGCTCGAGGAGACCGTCGCCGCCGGCGACCAGGCGATCCTCTTTCTCAACCGGCGCGGCTTCGCGACGTTCGTCGTGTGCCGCGCGTGCGGGCACGCGTTTCGCTGCCGCGACTGCGCGGTCTCGCTGACCTATCACCAGGCCGCCGATCGCCTGGTCTGCCACTACTGCGCCTTCACCGCGAAGGTCCCGGAGACCTGCCCGGCATGCAAGAAGGTCGGCGCGATCGAGCGCAAGGGGCTCGGCACCGAGAAGGTCGCGCAGGCGATCGCGGCCCGGTTCCCGACCGCGCGGGTGGCACGGCTCGACCGCGACGTCGCCAGCGGGGCCGGGGCCGAGGCGGTGCTGGCGCGGGTGGCGCGCCGCGAGGTCGACATCCTGGTCGGCACCCAGATGGTCACCAAGGGCCACGACTTCCCGGGGGTCACCCTGGTCGGCGTGCTGTGTGCGGACCTCGCGCTGTCGCTGCCGGACTTCCGGGCCGCCGAGCGGACCTTCCAGCTGCTGACCCAGGTCGCCGGTCGCGCCGGCCGCGGCGCGCGCGCTGGCCGGGTGCTGATCCAGACCTACAAGCCCGAGGTCGACGCGGTCGCGTGCGCGGCCCGCCACGACTACCTGGCGTTCTTCGCCGCCGAGGACGAGGCCCGCGCCGACCTGGCGTACCCGCCGCATGGCCGGATGTGCGCCATCCGGATCGACGGCGAGGACGACGCGGCGGTGGCGCGCGCGGCCGAGCACCTGGGCGCGCTCGCGGTCGCGCTGGCGCGCAAGGAGGGGGACACCGTGATCGTCCGAGGACCGGCGCCGGCCCCGCTGGCGCGGCTGCGCGGGCGGACGCGCTGGCAGATCTGGCTGCGCGCGGCCGACCGGGTGCCGCTGCGGCGGGTTGTCCGTGGCCTGCTCGCCGCCGAGATCCGCGGCGCACGGGTGGCCGCGGACGTGGATCCGTTGGCCACGTTGTAATACCGTAGCGATTCCGCGGCTGTTGCCGCGAGTTTCGCCGTGCCTCCGCCCGCCCCGATCAAGATTCTCGTGGTCGCTGACCCCGGCGAGCAGCGCTCGCTGGTGGCGGCGCTGCGCCTCGGCGGCGAGCCGCTCGACGAGGCCGTGATCGTTCTCGGGGTCGGCGACGACGCGACGCTCGGTCAGTTCCTGGCGCTTCGGCCGACCGTGGTCCTGATCCGTTCGACGCTGGAGGACGGCGACGCGCGCGCGTTGATCGGCGCGATGCGTGAGTCGGCGCGCCAGGCGGGGCGCGGTCTGTTCGTCGTGCTGCTCGGGGACGATGTCCACGGGCCGGTGCGGAACGCGCTCGATGCGATCGACTTCGGGGTCGATCGATTCGTCGGCCGGCCGCTGGCGCCGAAGGCGCTGCGCTTTGCCGTGATGAGCGGGCTCGTGAGCGATGCGGCGAAGGCGGACACGGCGGCGCGGGGCGCGGTGGCGGTGGTGCCGGCAGCGCCGGCGGGGTCGGCGGCGCCGGTCGCACGGGCGGCGGTGGCGCAGGTGGCGCTGGTGGCGCGGGCGTCGGTGGCGGGCAAGGCGAACGGGGTGTCGGCGGCGGCGGTACCTGCGGCGGTGCCAGCGGCCGCGACGACGGGCGCGACGCCGGGTGACGTTGGTGCAGGGCAGGTACGGTCGGTGGCGCCGGATGTCGAGGCGGCGGAGGAGTGGGCGAAGGCGGAGGAGTGGGCGAAGGCGGAGGGTGGGGCGGCTGCGGTGCCGGTGCCGGTGCCGGTGCCGGTGATGATGGGGGGGCCGGAAGCGCCGGTGGATGGGTCGGAGACGACCCCGATGCGGGTCGTGGATGGGCCGGTGAGCCCGGTGTCGGCGCGGTGGGCGCGGTGGGCGGCGCTGGCGGATGCGATCGAGACCGGAGCGGGTGACGACGCGAACGTGGACGTCACTGGCGGGGGCGGGACGGAGCGGGCGTCGGAGACGGAGCACGCGTCGGAGCCGGCGAGCGAGCAGGCGCAGGAGCGGGAGAGCGAGCAGGAGCGGGAGAGCGAGCGGGAGCGGGAGCGGGAGCGGGAGAGCGCGTCGGAGCAGGAGCGCGATCCGGCGCGGGAGCGCGAGCAGGAGCGGGAGAGCGCATCGGAGCAAGAGCGAAAGAATGCGTCGGAGCCGGAGCGCGCGTCGGAGCCGGAGCGCGCGCACGAGATGGCGGCAGAGGGCGCGCCGGTGATCGAGCGCGCAGCCGGGCCCGCCAGTACGCCGGGACGCGCGAGCGATCCGGAGATGGAGGCGGCGGCGGAGCGCCCGGTCGAGATCGAGCGCATGCCGGCGAGGCCGCCGGTGACGGAGACGGCGAGCGAGCGGGCGATGGCCAGCGCGCGGGCGCTGGTGAGCGCGCGGGCGTTGGCGGATCGGAACGACGATGAGTTCGACCCGGCCGACGAGTGGGATCCCGACGACGACGATGACGACTGGGAGCGGCCGGCCGTGCCGGTGTCGGTGGCGGAAGAGGTCGACCTGACCGATCAGGAGATCGACGACCGGTCGGTCGACGGTCCGTTCGTCGTGACCCAGACGCCGCCGCCACCGTCGGGCTGGCGGCCCGGTTCGACCGAGGTGCCGCTGCCGATGCGGGAGCCGACGCTGGTGCTGTCCGATCCGGCGGAGGGGGCGGCGCCGGCCAAGGTCGAGCTCACCGAGCGCGCGCATGGTGGCGCGGCGGCCTGGGGTGCGCGGTCGCACGTGCCCGCGGCCGACTACGACGAGGACATGCTCGCCGACGTCGGCGCCGGGGTCGACGAGGACCTGTCGGTCGACATCACGCGCGAGCCGGCGCCGAGCGCCGCCACGGAGGCCAGCGCGCCGCCGGTCGGGGGCGACTTTGCGCGCGAGCTCCGCCGCAAGATGTCGCTGATGGCCGAGCGGCTGTTCCGCGGCGAGGTGCCGGGGCCGGTCGCGATCGGGCCCGGTCACGATCATCACACCGAGATCGATCTCGGTGGGCTGGTCGACGAGCCGCGGATCTCCGATGGCTACGACGGCGGCGGGGTCACGTTCGTCGGCAGCGGCAGCGGCGATCTCGCGTCGCGCACCCAGACCAGCGAGACCCGCGGCACCACCGAGTCGGGCGAGATCCAGCGCGGCGTGTCCGACGCGGCCGCGCTGATCGCCCGCATGTTCACCGCCGACTTCACCGGGCGCATCATCTTCCGCCGCGGTCCTACCGAGAAGGTGATCCACTTCGAGGGCGGCCGCCCGGTCTTCGCGTCGTCGAGCCTGAGCCACGACCGCATGGGCGAGTTGCTGCGGCGCGAGGGCAAGATCACGGCCGAGCAGCACGCGCGGTGTCGCGATCTGGTGCGCGACACCGGCCGCCGCATGGGCGAGATCCTGGTCGAGCGCGGCTTCATGAAGCGGCGCGAGCTCTTGCCCGCGGTCCGGCGCCACGTCGAGGACGTCATCTACTCGTTGTTCGCGTGGGAGCAGGGCGACTACCGGATCATCGCGGGCGACGGCGCCGTCGGCGAGCGCATCCGGTTGTCGCGCCACCCGGCCGCGATGGTGCTCGAGGGCGTGCGCCGCAAGCTCGACCTCGCCGTGCTCGAGCGCCTGCTGGGTCCGCCCGGCACCATCGTCGAGACCACCGACCGCGACAAGCTGGCGGCGATCACCGGCGTCGCCGACCTGTCGAGCGAGGAGCGCGCGGCGCTGGCCGCGCTCGATGGTTCGACCGATCTGGCCGCGGTCGCGCGTCACAGCGGCGCCGGCCTGACCAACGTCTACCAGCTGGCGTGGAGTCTCCACCTGCTCGGGCTGGCGACCACCCGCCGCCGCCCCGGCGAGGACGACGGCGAGGCGCCCGCGCTGGTCGGCGAGTCCGACCTGGCGATCGATCGCGACCGAGTCCGGGCCCGCTATCAGCTGGTGAGCGACGCCGACTACTTCGCGCTGCTCGGCGTGCGCCGCGACGCGACCGGATTCGAGATCAAGCGCGCCTACGAGTCGGCGCGGCGCGACTTCGCGGCCGAGACGTTCCCGTCCGAGCTGCGCAAGGAGCTGCACGCCGAGCTCGAGGAGATCGCCTTGGTCCTCGACGAGGGCTACCGGGTCCTGCGCGACGACCTCCTGCGCGGCAACTATCTCCTGCACCTGCGCGACTTCATCGAGGACGCGTCGTGACGGCCGCCGCCGGGCGGGGTACCTACTCGCCATGAACGTGGTCTTCATGGGCTCGCCCGAGTTCGCGGTCCCGGCGCTCGAGGCGCTGCTTGCGCACCACGAGGTCGCGCTGGTGGTCACCCAGCCCGACAAGCCGGCCGGCCGGGGCGGCAAGCTGGCGGCGCCCGCCGTCAAGATCGTCGCCGAGCGGGCCGGGATTCCGGTCTACCAGCCGCTGCGGGCCCGGGCGCCCGAGGTCGCCGAGCGGCTGCGGGCGACCGGCGCCGAGCTCGGGGTCGTGGTCGCGTACGGGAAGATCTTGCCGCCGGCGGTGCTCGCCGCGTTCCCGCGCGGCTGCATCAACATCCATGGCTCGCTGCTGCCGGCCTACCGCGGCGCGGCCCCGATCCAGTGGGCCGTCATCGACGGCCGGCCGGTCACCGGCATCACCATCATGCAGCTCGACGAGGGCATGGACACCGGGCCGATGCTGCTGCAACGCGAGACCCCGGTCGGCGCGGCCGAGACCGCCGGCGAGCTGTTCGCGCGGATGGCCCCGCTCGGCGCCGCGGCGCTGCTCGAGGCGGTCGCCGGGCTCACCGCCGGCACCCTCACGCCGGTGGCGCAGCCCGCGACCGGCGCCAGCCACGCGCGCATGCTGACCAAGGCCGACGGCGCGCTCGACTTCACCCGACCCGCCGCCGCGGTCGCCGCCCACGCGCGCGGCGTCGATCCGTGGCCGGGCGCGGTCGCCGGCCTGCGCGGCCAGCCGATCAAGCTGTTCCGCCCCCAGGTCGGCGACGTGGCGAGCGATGCCAGCGCGGCGCCCGGCACGGTCGTGGCGCTCGACGAGCGCGGCGCCTGGATCGCGTGCGGCACCGGCGCGGTGGGCTTCGGCGAGCTGCAGCTGCCGGGGCGCCGACGCATGACCGCGCGCGAGCTCGCCGCCGGCCGCGCGATCGTCGTTGGCGACGTCCTGACCGTGGCCGTGCTCGAGCCGGCGCCGCCCGCGAGCGCGTCATGAGCGAGGATCAGGCCCCGCCGCCACCGCCCGGCGCGCGCGAGGTCGCCCGCCGCGTGCTGGCCCGGGTCGCCAAGGGCGGCGCCTACGCCACCCTCGCCCTCGACGCCGAGCTGTCGCGCGCCGGCCTCGACGAGCGCGACCGCCGGCTGGCGACCGAGCTCACCTACGGCGCGCTTCGCAACCAGCTCCGGCTCGAGCGCGCGCTCGCTGCGCACGCCGACCTCGGCCGGGCCCCGGCGCCGGTCCGCCACGCCCTGGTGATCGCCGCGTACCAGATCTTGATGATGCGCGTGCCCAACCACGCGTCGGTCGACGACGCGGTCGGCGCGGTCCGCGCCAGCCATGGCCCCAAGCTGGCCGGCTTCGTCAACGCGGTCCTGCGCAAGCTCACCACCGGCGGCGAGCCACCGCTGCCGACCGACCCGCGCGAGCGCGCCGCGGTCGAGCACTCGCTGCCGGCGTGGATCGTCGACGAGCTGGCCGCGCAGCTGCCGGAGGGCGAGTTGCTGGCCGCGGCTCGCGCGCTGTCGGCGCCAGCGCCGCTGTGGATCCGGGTCAACCGCGCGCGCGCGACCGCCGCCGAGATCGCCGCCGAGCTGACCGCCGAGGGCGCCGAGGTCGAGGCCACCCCGCTGTCGCCGTGGGCGCTGGCGGTGCGCGGGCTCGGCAACCCGGCGCTCAGCCCGTCGTTCCAGGCCGGCCGGTGGACCGTGCAGGATCTCGGCGCCCAGCTGGTCGGCGAGCTGGCCACCCCGCTGCCGGGGCCGCGCGTGCTCGACGCCTGCGCCGGCGTCGGTGGCAAGACCACCCAGCTCGCCGAGGCCGCGGCCGCCGCCGGGCTCGCCCTCGAGCTCACCGCGCTCGACCGCTCGGGCAGCAAGCTCGAGCTGCTGGTCACCACCGCCCGCCGGCTCGGACTGTCCGGGATCCGGACGCTCGAGGTGCCGCTGGCCAGCGCGCCCGCCGATCTCTACGACCTCGTGATCGTCGACGCACCCTGCTCGGGCCTGGGCGTGCTGCGCCGTCACCCCGAGGCCAAGACCCGCATCACCGTCGCCGACGTCACCGATCTGGCCGGGGTCCAGGCCCGGCTGCTCGACGCCGCGTTCGCCCGCCTCGCGGTCGGCGGCATCCTGATCTACGCCGTCTGCACCATCACCCGTGCCGAGGGCCCCGACCAGCTCGCCGCGCTCCTCGCCCGCCACCCCGGCCTGGTCGTCGAGCCATCCGCGCTGCCCGCCGAGCTCGTCACCGCCGACACCCTGCGCACCTGGCCCCACCGCCACGGCGCCGACGGCTTCTTCGCGGTCCGCCTCCGCCGCGTCAGCTGACGCCGGGCCCGGAGGTACGACCGCCCGAGGATCGCATGGTAGCGTCCGCCGGTGATCGCCCGGCCCATTCGTATCGCGCCCTCGATCCTTTCCGCTGACTTCGCGCGACTCGGCGCGGAGGTGGAAGCCATCGATCGCGGCGGTGCCGACTACATCCACGTCGACGTCATGGACGGTCACTTCGTGCCGAACCTGACGATCGGGCCGCTGGTCGTCGAGGCCATTCGCCGGACTACCCGCCGCCCCCTCGACGTGCACCTGATGATCGAGCACGCGGACCGCTGGGTTGGCGAGTACGCCCGCGCCGGCGCCGACCTCATCGGCGTGCATGCCGAAGCGTGCCCGCACCTGCACCGGACGATCGGTGCGATCGCCGAGCTGGGCAAGCGACCGGCCGTGGTCCTCAACCCAAGCACGCCGCTCGAGTCGATCCGCTGGGTGCTCCCCGACGTCGCGATGGTGCTGATCATGAGCGTGAATCCGGGCTTCGGCGGCCAGAAGTTCATTTCCAGCGCCCTGACCAAGGTCACGGAGCTTCGGCGCTTGATCGAAGAGCGTGGCCTCGATGTCGACATCGAGGTCGACGGCGGCATCAAGCTGGACAACATCGCCGCCGTCGCGGCCGCTGGCGCGAACGTCTTCGTGTCCGGTTCGGGCATCTTCGGTACCCCCGACTACGCCGCGACCATCGCCGAGATGCGCCGACGGGCCACGGCGGCGTGACGGTCCGCCCGATGGCGTGACCCGGTGCCGCGACCCGGGGAAGGTTCACCCCGGACGAAACTGTTCGAGATCGAGACCCAGGCGGCGCAGCCAGCGGTGGATCTGCATCCGACCCTTGCCCATCACCCTGGCCGTTGCGCTGACGTTGCCGGCGTGCTCCGTGAGCGCTGCGATTAGCTGTTCTCGAAGCCGGTGATCTTCGATGGACAGCTCGGCGATGGTGGTGGCATCGCCCGGAGCCTCGACCCGAACGGTCGGGGGGAGGTGGGACGCGTCGATGGGGCCGCCCTGGGCCAGCGCCACCGCGGCCTCGAGCGCCATCGACAGCTCGCGAATGTTGAGCGGCCAGTGATGCCCGAGCAGCCGCCGTGCGGCGCTGGCCGTGATGGTCAAGTCTCGCGGCGCACCCAACCGCTCGAGGATCGCGTTGATCAAGAGGCCGGTGTCGACCAACCGTTCGGACAGCGGCGGAAGCTCGAGTACGTAGCCGGCGAGCCGCGCCCACAGATCGCGGCGGAAGGTGCCCTTCTCGACGTGTGCCGGGAGGATCTGGTGGGTCGCGGCCACCACCCGTACATCGACCGGCACCGGCCGGGTGCCGCCCACCGGTACCACCTCGCTCTCCTGGAGCACCCGCAACAGCGCGGTCTGGGCCGGCGCCGGAAGTTCGGCGATCTCGTCCAGAAACAACGTGCCGTCGTCGGCGGAACGCACGTATCCGGCGCCATCGTCGACGGCGCCGGTGTAGGCCCCCTTACGCCAGCCAAAGAGCTGCGCCTCGACGAGCGCGGCCGGCAATGCGCCGCAGTTCACCGCCACGAACGCGCCCGCGCGCGTCGCCAGCTCGTGAATGGCGCGTGCCGTGACCTCCTTGCCGGTGCCGGTATCACCTTGGATCACCACCGGCACACGCGCCGCTGCAATGATGGCAAGCGCGGCAAAGGCGCGCGCCAGCTCACCGGAGAAGGTTGCCAGCCCACGCGCCGGCGGCGCCAGCGACGAGGCGAGCAGGTCGGGCGCGCCGGGCACGGCGGTATCCGCGTCACGGAACAAGATAAACGTCTGACCCAGCTCGATGAGATCGCCGTCCCGGAGTGGCGCGCGCCGGACGACCGTTCCATTCACCCGGGTCCCATTCTTGGAGCCGGCATCATCGAGGATCCAGCGGCCTCGAAGCTGTGTGAGGCGCGCGTGCTCGGACGAGAGGGCCCGATCGGGCAACCGAAGCTCGAGCCGCCGAAGCCCGCCGGCGCTGCGCCGCCGGGCGTCGCGCTCTCCACGGCCGATGGTGACCAGGTCCGTATTGGCAACGACGTGACGCGAGGACGTTCCGCGCAGGTGCCCGGCCGCGATCAGCACGAAGAGCTGAGCTGCTTCGCCCGCTTCTCCCTCCCGCTCCGCGACGTCGGCCAGGGACATGGTCACGGTCGTCGACGCCACGGGGCCAGCGTAGCAGAGGCTCACGCGCGGTCAGGCTGGCCTGTAACACCGACCGTCACGCGGGCGGCAGGCGCAGGCCGTTACACTGCGTGGGCAGCGTGGCACGGACTGGCAATAATTCTGGCGGGTTCCACCCCGCGCCGAACGGCACGTTCCCTGCTGAAGCACCTGCTCGTGTTGGCGTTCGTTCCCACCGCTGCAGGCCGTGCAGGATCCGTTGCCCCGGTCGGGCGGCCGCCGGTTCAGATCGGTAGCGACGAACCCACCCGGACCCGAACCCGAGTCAGCGAGGACACCGACGCGTCGGCGCCGCGCGCCGCGGGATCCATGCCCAGTTGCGCTCGGCCCCGTCCCGGTCTTCTGCCCGCTCCGCTGCAGTACCGGGATCCGGCCCGCTATCACATCGTCTCCGAGCATGGTCGAGGCGGGGTCGGACGCGTCTACCGGGCCCGGGATAACGAGCTCGGTCGTGACGTCGCCCTGAAGGAGCTGCTTCATCGAGGCGCCTCCAGCGAGTTGCGGTTTCTGCGAGAGGCGGTCATCACCGCCCACCTCGATCATCCCGGTATTGTCCCGATCTACGACGCCGGGCGATGGCTCGACGGCACTCCGTTCTACACGATGAAGCTCATCACGGGCCGCCTTCTCAAGGAGCTCATCCAGGAGTGCACTTCGATCGACCAGCGCCTTGCCCTGGTTCCTCATGTCATCGCCGTCGCGGACGCGATCGCCTACGCCCACGCTCGCAAGATCATTCACCGGGACATCAAGCCGTCCAACGTCATGGTCGGCGAGCTCGGGGAGACCATCGTGATCGACTGGGGTCTTTCCAAGGTCATCGCCGACGTTTCCGACGGAATCGGCAGCGTGGTTGGCTCCGGGAGCTCGCCGGCTCCAGCCGGTGACGGCGTGACGATCGTCGGCACCGTGCTGGGCACCCCCGCGTTCATGGCGCCCGAGCAAGCTCGCGGCGAACCCGTGGATGAGCGGGCCGACGTATACGCGATCGGTGCGATGCTCGAGTGCATCTTCTCGGGCGAGGCGCTGTCAGGTGGGGCGGGGCAGGCCAGTCCGCAAGCGAAGTCATCCGCTCCGCCGGGGCTGGCGGCCATCATCGCGCGGGCGATGGCGCCCGAGCGCGCATGTCGGTACCGCAACGCGTCGGCGCTGGCCGCGGCGCTCCGGGCATTCGCGACCGGGCCACGGACGGCCGCTCGTCCGTCACGCCTCGCAGTCGGAACGTGGATGCGATGGACACGCACGATGGCGACGGCGATGGCGGCGGCGCTAGCCCTGTCGATCGCTCTGGCCGCGTGTGGAGCACGAGAAATTCCGGCCGAGAGACGCGCCGACCAGGCCAACCACGCGGTCGGTTCCGACCCGCGGTGAGTGCCTGATACAGTCGGGGGAAGTGACCCCGAGGTTTCTCAGTTGACCCAGCCCCCGCGGGCCGCCAGCATTCCGCCCGTCGAGCGGGTCGGAAGCTACATCCTGCTCCGCCGGATCGGGTCCGGTGGAATGGCGGAGGTCTGGCTGGGCCGGCACGTCGTCTCGGGCGGCAGCGCAGCGGTCAAGCGGCTCGCCCCGGATGCGCGGGACCGGCCGAGCATCGTCGAGTTCCTCGCCAGCGAAGCGCGGGTGATCGCACGCCTGTCCCATCCCCACATCGTGCCGCTGTTCGAGTACGGCGACGGGTTCGTGGTGATGCCCTACATCGAAGGCGTGACCCTCTCGCGACGGATGCAACGTCCGGTCGACGCCGCGACCGCCATCCGCATCGTGCGTCAGGTCGCCTCCGCCCTCGCTCATGCCCACGAGCGCGGTGTCATTCACCGCGACGTCAAACCGTCGAACATCCTGCTCGACCGCAACGAGACGGCCTACCTGTCCGACTTCGGCATCGCGGCTTCGCCGGATGGCCCCGGCCATGCGGCGGGCACGCCACGCTACATGGCGCCCGAGCAGGGCCGCGGTGAGCCGGTAGGGCCGTCGGCCGATCAATACGGACTCGCGCGAACCTTGCTCGAAGTGCTGGGCGGCGGTCACCTGCCAGGTTTGCCCGACGAGGCGTGCGCGGCCCTGCCGGCGACGCTGCCCCCCGCGCTCCGGGCGGCGCTCGAGCGCGGTCTGGCCGCCCAGCCCGCGGAGCGGTTTCCGAGCATCGCTGCGTTCGCCGATGCGCTGGCCGCGATCGACCTTCAAGGCTTCGCGCCGTCGGTTCGACTGGCTCGAGCCCAGCGCGAAGTTGCTCCGAATCCATGGCTCACTGGCTCGCTGAGCCAGCATGCACTGGGCCCCGATATCGTCTGCGCGGAATACCGTCTGCGTGATCTCGTCGCTCGCGGGTTCCTCCGGCAGGAGGTCATCGACCCCGCGCTTGGTCGGCTCGGTCTCGCCGACATCGGGTTTTCCGTTTACACGGCGACCGCCCGACTCGGCGCGCTCACTGATCCCGCGCTGCTGTCACGGGTCACGGAAGTGATCGTGCTCGTCCATGGATGGACGTGCACGCGCTTTGCGTGGCGCACCATCGCGCCCTCGCTCTGTCGGGACAACCCGCTCGCGCTCGTGGTCGTGCCCGACCTCCACGGGGCCGGTGAGACTCGGTGGGTCGGCACACCTACCCGAGCGCAAGCGTCGCTGCGATCGATGGCCGACTCGGTGCTTGTGCTGGCTCGCTTGCTTGGCATCGACGCGATACCGACCGTGCTGCTCGCCCACTCGATGGGGGCCATGAGCCTGCTCACGGTCGACGACGCGGATCTGCCAGACAACGTGGCGCGAGTCCTGCTTAATCCCGTCTTCCCGTCGAAGCTGCCAGCCGTCCGCCGGGCTTTTCTCGCAGCAGCGCTGGTCGTCAGCACCCTGGGTCGGTTCGAGTGGATGAGACGTGTGCTGGTGGCGTGGGTACTCCGCGATCCGAACCTGCGTGGGCTCGCTCCGGTGGATCGCGCCGCGCTGTCTGCGAACCTGCAAGCCTGTTGGCCGGGCGCCACGGAGCGGGTCCTGATCGCGCTGGCAACCGCTCCCTTTCGTGCTGGCCGCCAGCGGCGGGTTACGCTGATCTCCGGCGTCGACGACCCGTTGATGCGGGACGAGGACGTGCTGCGGGCGGCGGCGGCGCAACTCGGGCTCGATCCCGCCCACGTGCACCGGATAGCATCGGGCGGCCACAGTCCGCATCTTTCGCTGGTCATGCATCCCGAATGGGCGGCACGCAACATCGATGAGATCGCGCGCATCGTGCAGTCGATGATCCTCACCGCGCACGAACCGACCACGACGCCGACCCTCAAACCGGCCGCTGGCGAGACCATGACCTACCGCAGCGAAAGTGGCGACGGCTGACGCCCCGTCAGCTGAAGATCCGCCGCTGCGCGTCTCGGCACGACCTGGCAGGGTCCGCATATACCCGTCACAACTCGGGCAGCGGGGGGCAGGTGGCGTCCCCAGGGAGCCGAGTCGCCAGCAATCTGACAGGAGCTTTCAGGATCGGAGATCCTTGTCCGGCAGGCACCGGCTATCATGTGCGCAGCGTGCAGGTCGAGGTAACACCGTCGGTGCAGGGCGTCTTCCCACCGGGCGGGCTGACGGCCCCGGAGCAGGTCGGGAGCTACGTCCTGGTGCGGCGGATCGGCTCGGGCGGGATGGC
>JBKJLC010000242.1:0-47119 GCA_046597055.1 Kofleriaceae bacterium
GCGACGCTGGACCTTTGCGATAAACCGAGTAGATTCGCGCGCCATGCCCGCCCCGAGCCCTGACGAAGGGTCGAGCCTTCCGCCCCAGGTAGCCCGCCGGCGCACCTTCGCGATCATCGCGCACCCCGACGCCGGCAAGACCACGCTGACCGAGAAGCTGCTGCTGTTCGGCGGCGCGATCCAGCTGGCCGGCGCGGTCAAGGCCCGCGGCGATCGCCGCCGCGCGACCTCGGACTGGATGAAGGTCGAGCGCGAGCGCGGCATCTCGGTCACCACGTCGGTGATGACGTTCGAGTACGGCGACTGTACGTTCAACCTGCTCGACACGCCCGGTCACCAGGACTTCTCGGAGGACACCTACCGCACGCTGACCGCGGTCGACTCGGCGGTCATGGTGATCGACGCCGCCAAGGGCATCGAGGCGCAGACCCGCAAGCTGTTCGAGGTCTGCCGGATGCGTGACGTGCCGATCGTCACCTTCATCAACAAGCTCGACCGCGAGGGCCGCGATCCATTCGAGCTGCTCGACGAGATCGAGCAGACGCTGCAGCTCGAGGTCACCCCGGCCAGCTGGCCGATCGGCATGGGCCAGCGCTTCCTCGGCTGCTACGACCTGCGCCGCGACCAGCTGGTGCTGATGGCGCGCAGCCGCGGCGAGTACATCCTCGACAGCACGACCTGCTCGGGGCTCGACGATCCCCAGCTCGACCAGCTCCTGCCCGAGGACGCGGTCAAGAAGCTGCGCGACGACGTCGAGATGGCCCGCGGCCTGTGCAAGCCGCTCGAGCTGGCCTCGTATCGCGAGGGCCACCTGACGCCGGTGTTCTTCGGGTCGGCGGTCAACAACTTCGGCATCAAGGAGCTGCTCGACGGCCTGGCCGAGCTGGCGCCGCCGCCCCGGGTGCAGCCGACCATGGAGCGGCCGGTCCTGCCCGGCGAGCCCGACGTGTCGGGCTTCGTCTTCAAGATCCAGGCGAACATGGATCCCAAGCACCGCGATCGCATCGCGTTCGTGCGGCTGGCCTCGGGCCACTTCACCCGCGGCATGAAGCTGATGGTGCCGCGCACCGGCAAGACCATCGGCGTCCACAACGCGATGCTGTTCCAGGCCAACGAGCGCGAGCTCGCCGAGGAGGCCTGGGCCGGCGACATCATCGGCATCCCCAACCACGGCGGGCTGCGCATCGGCGACGCGCTCACCGAGGGCGAGACCCTGCGCTTCACCGGCATCCCCGGCTTCGCGCCCGAGATGCTGCGCCGGGTCCGCGCGGTCGATCCGATGAAGGCCAAGCACCTCGGCCGCGCGCTCGAGCAGCTCGCCGAGGAGGGCGCGGCCCAGACCTTCAAGATGGAGCTCGGCTCCGACTGGATCGTCGGCGTGGTCGGCAGCCTGCAGTTCGACGTGCTGGCCGACCGCATCCGGACCGAGTACGACCTGCCGGTGATCTTCGAGGGCACGTCGTTCGAGCGCGCCCGCTGGGTCGACGCCGACGATCACAAGACCATCAAGCGCTTCGTCGACGCCAACCGCGACAACGTGGGCGTCGATCACAGCGGCGCCACCGTGTTCCTCGCGCGCAACGACTGGCAGCTCAATCGCGCGAAGCAGGACTGGACCGACATCCGGTTCCTCACCACGCGCGAGCAGGTCCGCTGACCTCGCCCCACAGCGCGAGCCGGGCGCGCACCGCGAGGGCCTACCCGATGGCGCCCCGACGATCCTCCCGCCGCGCGCTGTACGCGGCCGTCGGGTTCGCTCAATGTTGACGCGGTGACCGTGCATCCCCCGCCGCCTCCTGGTGCCGAGCAACGCGCCCACCAACGCAAGGATGTGTTCGCCCAGGTCGAGCTCCGGCTCCCGCAGGAATCGGTCATGGTGGTCGCGGTGCTCAACCTGTCGCTCGGCGGCGCGTTCTTCGAGCTCGCGGAGCCCGGGCTGGTCAAGCCGGGCGATCGGGTGACCGTCCACCTCGCCGCCGGCGAGAAGGCCGCGGTGCAGGCCGCGCGCGTGGTCCGCATCGTCGAGGGTCCGACCCGCGGGTTCGCGGTGTCCTGGCTCGGCCGCACGCCCGAGACGCTCGCGGTGCTCTCGATCCTGATGCGGTGAGCGCGCGATGTCGACGCCGGTGTGGGTGTTCGGCTACGGCTCGCTGGTGTGGCGTCCCCGCTTCGGGTACGTCGATCGGCGCGCGGCGCGGGTGGTCGGCTGGCGGCGGCGGTTCTGGCAGGCGTCGACCGATCACCGCGGCACCCCGGGCGCGCCCGGGCGGGTGCTGACGGTCGTACCCGAGCCCGACGCCGCGCTGTGGGGCATGGCCTACCAGATCGCCGCCGACGTCTGGCCCGCGGTCGAGGCCGCGCTCGAGGTCCGCGAGCAGCAGGGCTACCAGCGGGTCGATCTCACCGTCGAGCTCGCCGACGGCGAGCGGGTCGCGGCGATCACCGGCGCCGCCCGGGCCCGGATGTACCTGGCGAGCCCGGACAACCCGCACTTCATCGGTCCCGAGCCGCTGGCCGCGACCGCCGCGATCGTCCGCCGCTCGCACGGACCGAGCGGCGACAACCCCAGCTACGTGCGCGAGCTGCAGCGGGCGCTGGCCGCGATGGAGATCACGGACGACGAGGTCGACGCGCTGGTCGCGCTGCTCGAGCCGTCTGCCAGTTCTCCTGGCTGACCGGGGTTCGTCGAGCTGACGCCCACTTCCGCGCGGGTGACTTCGGTTCCGGGCGCCGCGGCGTGCTGCGATGACGGTGGGCGAACCGCGTGAAAACGGAGGCGGATCCACGACCGGGGCCATCCGTTGGGACGGACAGACATCCTTCATGTTGACACCCCCCGCATCCGTCGTGCTAGACAGATATCCAGGATGACGGATATCCTCCGGTACCTCTCGTCGAGCCTGACGGCCGGATTCCCGGTGTCGCGATGACGGCCGCCGCGACCACGGTGGCGATCAGCGACGCCGAGCTGGCCGAGGCTGCGGTCGGCCTGGAGGCCGGCGACGCCGCCGCGACCCTGGCGTGGGCGGCGACGCGGTTCGCGCCGCGCATCGCGCTGGCGTCGAGCTTCGGTCCCGAGGATTGCGTGCTGATCGACCTGATCGGGCGCCACCACCTGCCGATCGAGGTCTTCACGCTCGATACCGGCCTGTTCTTCGACGAGACCTACGCGCTGTGGCGCCGGCTCGAGGCGCGCTACGGGCTGATCGTGCGCTCGGTGCCGCCGCTGCAGACCGTCGACGAGCAGGCGGCCAGCCATGGCGCCGCGCTGTGGGAGCGCGCGCCCGACGGCTGCTGCAAGCTGCGCAAGGTCGAGCCGCTCGCGCGCGCGCTGGGCACGCTCGACGCCTGGGTCACCGGCATCCGCCGCGATCAGACCCCGGACCGCGCCGACGCCAAGCTGGTCGAGCGCGACCGCCGCCCCGGCCTCATCAAGCTCAACCCGCTCGCGGCCTGGACCAGCGACGACGTGTGGGCCCACCTGCGCGCCCACGACGTGCCGACCAACCCGCTGCACGACCAGGGTTATCCATCGATCGGCTGCACCCCGTGCACGTCGCCGGTCGCCGCCGGTGAAGATCCGCGCGGCGGTCGCTGGCGCGGCAGCGCGAAGACCGAGTGCGGCCTGCACGCCCTGCCCGACGGCCGGCTGGTGCCGGCCCGCCTGGTGCGCGAGGTCGGGAGCTGATGATGCGCGCGGACCCCGCCGTCGCCGCGAGGCACGCGTGAAGGTCTATCCGGTGTTCCTCCGGCTCGAGGGCGAGCCGGTGGTCGTGGTCGGCGCGGGTCCGGTCGCGGCCAGCAAGCTCGGCGGCCTGCTCGCGGCCGGCGCGGTGGTGACCGTGGTGGCGCCCGAGATCAGCGCCGGCTGCCGGCTGCCCGGGGTCATCCTGGTCGAGCGCGGCTTCGTCGCCAGCGATCTCGACCGCGCGCGGTTCGTGATCGCCGCCGCGCCGCCCGAGGTCAACCGCACGGTCGCGGTCGCGGCCGAGGCGCGCAACCTGTTCGTCAACGCGGCCGACGACCTCGGCGCGGCCTCGGCGTTCCTCGGCGGCGTGGTCCGGCGTGGCGAGGTCACCGTCGCGATCTCGACCGGCGGCGCGGCCCCCGCGATCGCCGGGCTCTTGCGCGAGGCGCTCGACGCGGTGCTGCCCGCCGACCTCGATGCCTGGCTGGTCACCGCCCGCGCCCACCGCGATCGGTGGCGCCGCGACGGCACGCCGATGGCGCTGCGCCGTGACGACCTGCTCGACGCGCTGCTCGCCGCGCGCGCCGCCGCCCCGGGAGGATCTTCATGACGATCACGTCGTCCAGCGCGTCCGGCCCGGCCGGCTTCGTCTCCCTGGTCGGGGCCGGCCCCGGCGATCCCGATCTGCTCACCCGGCGCGCGCTCGATCGCCTGACCCGCGCCGACCTGGTGCTCAACGACGCCCTGGTCCCGGCCGATCTGCTCGAGCTGGCGCCGCGCGCGCGCCGGTTCTTCGTCGGCAAGCGCGCCGGCCGTCACTCGATCGATCAGGACGGCATCCACGCCCTGATGATCCGCGCCGCCCGCCGTGGCCAGCGGGTCGTGCGCCTCAAGTGCGGCGATCCGTTCGTGCTCGGCCGCGGTGGCGAGGAGGCGCTCGCGCTGACCAGCGCCGGGATCGCGTTCGAGGTCGTGCCCGGGCTCAGCTCGGCGATCGCCGGGCCCGCGCTCGCCGGCATCCCGGTCACTCACCGCGGCATGGCCGCCGGGTTCGTCGTGGTCAGCGGCCACGCCGCCAGCGCGTACCGGCCGATCCTCGACGGCCTCACGCCCACCGCCGCGACGCTGGTCGTGCTGATGGGCGTGCGTGGTCGCAGCGAGCTGGCCAGCTATCTGATCGGTCGCGGCTGGTCGGCGGCGACGCCGGCCGCGCTGGTGCTGTCGGCATCGCACCAGTCGCAGGCGGCGTGGACCGGCACCCTCGCCGAGCTCGGCGCCGCGCCGATCGCCGACCCCGATGCCCCCGGTGTGCTCGTCATCGGCGAGGTGGTGTCGCTCGCCGCGACCCTCGCGCCTGCTCTCGTCGCCGCCCCCGCGGATGCCGCAACTCCCAGAGGTCACCATGTCCGCCATGCCTGAGGATCCGGTCGCGCTCCACCCCGATCGCCTCGACTTCGCCGACGAGCGCGACATCGACACCTTCGTCACCGCGCTCGAGCAGTTCGAGCAGGGCACGCTGACCGCCGACCAGTGGAAGAAGTTCCGCCGCCTGCGTGGCGTGTACGAGCAGCGCCAGGGCGGCCGCGCGATGATCCGCGCCAAGGTCCCCGGCGGCCAGCTCGGCGCGCGCCAGCTGCGCGCGGTCGCCGCCGCCGCCGAGCAGCACTCGGGCGGCATCGCCCACGTCACCACCCGCCAGTGCTTCCAGCTCCACTTCGTCCCGCTTGGCGAGGTCGAGACCGCGCTGCGCACGCTCGCCGACGGTGGGCTCACCACCCGCGAGGCGTGCGGCGACTCGGTGCGCAACTTCACGTGCTGCCCGCTGGCCGGCATCGCCGCCGACGAGCCGTTCGACGTGGCGCCTTACCTGTACGCGCTCACCCGCTTCTTCCTGCGCGGGCCGTGGTCGTCGAAGCTGCCGCGCAAGTTCAAGCCGTCGATCGGTGGCTGCTGCGGCACCGATTGCTCGCAGGCGTTCATCAACGACCTCGGGTTCCTGGCTCGCACCCAGGACGGGCAGCCCGGCTTCAAGCTGCTCGCCGGCGGCGGGCTCAGCACGCTGCGCCGGTCTGCGATCACGGTCGAGGAGTTCATCCCGGCCGCCGAGATCCTCGAGGCCGCCGAGGCGCTGGTCCGCGTGTTCCATCACCACGGCAACCGCGACAACCGGGCCAAGGCCCGGCTCAAGTACGTCATCGATCGGGTCGGGCACGAGGCGTTCCTCGCGCTCTACCAGGAGCAGCGCGCGCTGATCCGCGCCGAGGGCGGTCGGCCCTACACGCTCGAGCCGGTCGCGCCGCCCCGGCTGCCGAGCCGGCTGCCGCTGGCCGGCGATCCGGCGCCCGGCTTCGCCGCGTGGGCGGCGAGCACCGTGCGCCCGCAGAAGCAGGCCGGGTTCTCGACCGTGCGCGTCCGGGTGCCGCTGGGCGACCTCACCTCCGATCAGCTGCGCGCGCTCGCGACGCTGTGCGAGGCCCACGGCGACGGCGAGATCCGCACGACCAACGATCAGGACGTGTTGCTGCGCTGGATCACCGAGGACCGCCTGCCCCACGTGCACCGGGCCCTGCTGTCGGCCGGCCTCGGCGGCACCGGCGCCGGCACCATCGTCGACGTCACCTCGTGCCCGGGCGGGACCAGCTGCCAGCTCGCGGTCACCCAGTCGCGGGGCGCGGCCCGGCTGCTCGGCGACTTCCTGCTCAGCCGTGCCGACCTGGTCGCGCGGGCGCCCGACCTCTCGATCAAGATCTCGGGCTGCCCCAACTCGTGCGGCCAGCACCACATCGCCGGCATCGGCCTGCAGGGTGGCGTCCGCAAGGTCGGCGGCAAGGCGGTGCCGCAGTACCTGCTGCACGTCGGCGGCACCATCGACGGCACCGGCGCCCGCTTCGGGCGGCTGGTCGGCAAGATCCCGGCGCGTCGCCTGCCGATCGCGCTCGAGCGCCTGGTCGAGCTGGTCGCCCGCGAGCGCGGCGCCGACGAGCCCGCCAACGACGTGCTGGCCCGGATGACGACCGAGACGATCGCGGCCACCCTGGCCGGGCTGACCGAGCTCACCGCTGCCGATGTCACCGCGGACGACTTCGTCGACCTCGACGATGGCGAGACCCGTCGGGTCGGCGAGCAGCTGCTCGACCTGAGCACGGTCGCCGCCTGACAAAGCCGCCGCGCGTCACAGCGACGCGGCGAGCCACAGCGCGGCGTGGCGAACGTTGCCGGTGTTGACCGGCCCGGCCAGCTTGGGCCAGCCGACCTCGACGCCGGCCCGCAGCCGCGACACCTGCACCGCAGCCCCGAGCACGAGCGGGATCTCGAGCTTCTCACCGAACCCGACCAGCTGGCCGCGTAGGCCGGTCTGCAGCCACGCCGCCGCCCGGCGCTGGCCGACGCCCAGCCACACCGGCGCGATCAACGTGTCGCGGCTGCCGAGCTCGCGATGCCCGAGCGAGACCTGGACCTCGGGCTCGACCACCGCCCACCACCGGCCGCGGCCGGCGCGCGCCGACAGCCCGAGCCTCACCACCGGGCGCATCGGCCCGAGCCCGATCGCGCCGAGTCGCCCGAGCGCCGCGACCGCGAGCCCCTCGGTGTCGCGCAGGCGCCAGCGTGCATCGAGCAGGCCGCCGGCGTAGGCTCGGCTGCACCGGTGGGAGCGATCGTCGTGACACCAGCCGCCGCCGCGATCGACGGTGCCCTGCGCGCGGGCGCTGTGCGACAGACCCAGGGTCAGCCCGGGCCGGGCGGCGATCGCCAGGTCGACGCCGGTCGCCCACGGGTCGCCGAGCTCGTCGGGGTTGATCCGGTAGGTCGTGAGCAGCAGCTCGTGGACCACCGCGACCTCGACCTGCCCGGTCGGCAGGACTCGCGCCCCGACCCAGCCGCCCGGCGCGCCCGCGGGCGCCCCGGCCCGCGCGAGGGTCGCGCTGGCGACCAGGACCGCCAGCGACAGCAGGGACCGCGCACGCACGCCGCGACCATACCTCTCCGCCGAGGCTGCGCGGGCCCCGGCGCGGCGGTCGTGCTGGCCGGGCTGCTGACCGGTTGCGCCGACCCGGTCTCGCAGCTGTCCGAGGTCTACTACCGCGGCCCCGGCGAGCGCGTGCTGTGCGCGGTCAGCATCGATCGCAAGAGCACCGATCTCGCCAGCATCGCCACCGGGCTCGACCGCGCGCGCGACGATGGCCTGGTGGTCCAGCTCTACGGCCACATCCCGGACGTCACCGTGCCGGTCGCCACCCTCGAGGCGATCCTGGCCGGCGCGCGCGAGCGCGGCCTCGACTCGTTCACCTACGACGACTTCGCGGCCGGGGTGCCCGCGGCGCCCGGCCTGGCGCTGTCGTTCGACGACGCCGCGATCGAGGCGTGGGCGTCGATCGCCGACCTGCTCGACCGCTACCAGACCCGCGTGACCTTCTTCGTGACTCGCTATCACCTGTTCAGTGACGCCCAGCGCGGGCTGCTACGCGACCTCGCCGATCGCGGCCACGCGATCGCCGGCCACTCGGTGAATCACCTGCGCGCGCCCGATTACGCCGAGTACCACGGCCTCGCCGGCTACCTGGTTGACGAGGTCCGTCCCGGCATCGACGCGCTGCGCGCCGACGGCCACGCGCCGGTCGCGTTCGCGTATCCCTATGGCGCGCGTACCCGCGAGCTCGACCGCACGCTGCTCGAAGAGGTCGCGATCGTGCGCGCGGTCAGCTTCAGCCGCGATGGCCTGCTGGTCAGCGATCCGTGTCCCGACTGATCGCGATCACTCGAACGCGGTGAAGTCGAGCGTCACCTGCAGGTCGGCGTCGGCGCCCTTGCTCTGGAAGCTGGTGGCGGCCGCGCCGCGGATCGCGACCTTGAAGCTGCCCGCGACCAGGTGATCGTAGTCGGCGGCGGACAGGGCGTCGCTGTCGAAGTCGACGCCGAAGGCCAAGGGGCCGGCGCCGGCCTGGCTGCCGACCGTCAAGCTGGCGACCGGCACCGAGTTACCGGTGTCGCCCATGACGAAGAGGACGTCGACCGGTCCCGCGAAGATCTCCTCGAGCGTGGTCACCCCGGTCGAGCCCGCGCCCAGCAGCAACTCGACGCGATCGACCTCGATGTGGCCGGGCTCGGCGCCGTCGAGGCGCGCCCGCGCGTTGTTGACGAAGGCGCCGTAGGGGTTGCCCGACTCGGTCGTGATGTTCTTGTCATCGGTCACCGCGGCGTTCACCACGTCCGCCGACTTCGCCTTGAGGCTGATGCCCACCGGCTCCGAGTACGAGACCGGATCGTCGCCACAAGCGGACAGGGGCGCGAGCGCCGCAAGCGCCGCGAGCGCCCATGAGCGTGAGTTCTTCGATAGGGTCATGAAGAAGTTAGTGTAACCGGGGCTGCCCGAAGTCGCAGCCTGTGGCCACGATCACGAGCATCTGCACGTCAGTGCGCGCCCTACCCGGGACGCTACCGGGCGGCGATCACTGTCCTCTCGCCGAGAGTCCGGTAGGCTTGTCGCGTGCTCGCGCGTGTCGTCACTCCCGCGCTGATGGTCGGGTTGTGCGCGATGGGCGCGCGCGCGGCCAGCGCCGAAACGATCGTGCTGATCGCGCCGCCGCCGGCGCTCACGACCGCGGTGCGCACCTCGCTCGCGCCGTGGCGGATCGACGTGGTCGTGGTTGCCAGGACTGCCGGCGCGCCCGAGGCGCTGGCCGCGGCCCAGCAAGCCGGCTTCGTCGCGTGGCGCGAGGGCGACGACCTGGTCTTCTGGGACACCGCGCGCTCGCAGTACGAGCGCCGGCCGATGGCGACCGAGCTCGACGAGGCCAGCGCGGCCGCGCTCGCGCTGTCGATCAAGACGTGGATGCGGCTGGGCCCCCCGCCGACCGCACCCAACGCGGCCGCGACGTCGCCGACCGCGGCGCTCGCGGTGGTGGCCACGCCGACCGCACCGTCCGACCCGGGCGGCCGCGCGACCCCCGACCCGATCGCGACGGCGCGCCCGCGCTGGCGAGTCGAGATCGCCGGGGGCGCCCGCGCCAACATCGGCGACCAGGGTGGCGCCGCGCTCCGGCTCGGCGTCACCGGCCTGGTGCGGGCCGGGCCCTTCGACGTCGGCCTCGCGCTCGAGCTGGGCCCGGGCCAGACCGTCGCCATGGACGCCGCGAGCGGCAGCTGGACGGCAACCACGATCGCGGCGCAGGGCCGCTGGCCGCTGGCGATCACGCCTGCGATCACGGTGGCACCCGCGGCCGGCCTCGCGCTCGTCCAGGTGAAGTACCAGGGGATCTTCGGACAGCAGCAGGCCTTCGCGGCCAGCGCGACGACGCTCGGGCTCGACGGCAGCCTCCACGCCGAGTGGCGGCGGTCGGGCTTCGTCGCCGGCGTCGAGCTCGGGTTGTCGGTGCTCCCGTTCGATCAGCGCCTGCGCGATCGCGCGGTCTCGGTGGAGGTGTCCACCCACATCGAACCCCGTGCGATGCTGCGCGCGGGGCTGACGCTGTGACGGGTTTCCGCCACTTGCGACTCTTCTGCGACGTTCTCGACCCGGTCGCCACTAACGAACCGTGATGTCCGCCATCGCCGAGCCCGTGAGCCGTGACGCCGCGCTGGCCTCGCGCTGCGTCGCCGGCGACCGACCGGCGCAGCGCGAGGTCTTCCAGCTCACCCGCGCGGCGGTCCACCACACGCTGTTCCGGATCCTCGGCTCCAACCAGGACATGGAGGATCTGCTCCAGGAGAGCTTCCTCGAGATCTTCCGCTCGATGGGTCGCTATGGCGCCCGCTCGAGCCTGGTGACCTGGTGCTGCGCGATCGCGACGCACGTGGCCTTCGGTCACCTGCGCGGGCGCAAGCGCCCGACCACCGAGCTGGCGACCGACCTGGTCGCCGGTGGGCCCGACGCCGAGCAGGTGACGCTGTCGCGCGAGGCCGCTCGCCGCCTGTACGTCGCCCTCGATCGCATCGATCCGGTCCAGCGGGTCGCGTTCGCGCTGGCCGTGATCGACGGCCGGCCGCTCGCGGAGGTCGCCGTGCTGACCGATGCGTCCCTGTCCGCCGTGAAGACCCAGGTGTGGCGCGCTCGCAAGGAGCTCGACCGCCTGGCCCGCCGTGATCCCGTGCTTTCCGGATATGTCGCCGAGCTCGCCGCCGGCCAGGAGGAGTTGCCATGACCGCGCTCGGACCCCCGCCGGTCGAAGCGATGACTGACATCGCGTGGGCGCGCGTCGAGCGCGACCTGATGGCCGCGCTCGATCGCGAGCCGGTCGCCGTGGCCGCCCCGCCGCAGCGCACGCGCTGGTCGCGCGGCGTGATCGTCGCCGGCCTGGCGCTGTCGGTCGCCGCGGCGATCGCGCTGCTGTGGCCGCGCGCGCTGGCGACCCGACACGACCTGCCGTCGCGGGTGGTGACCGCGAACGCGCCGACCGCGGTCAGCTTCGGCGACGCCGAGATCACGATCGCGCCGGCGTCGGCGCTGGTCCTGGGCGGCTCGCAGGCCCAGGGCGTCGAGCTCGTGCTCGAGCGAGGCAGCGCGCGGTTCGCGGTCGCGCCGCGGCGGGGCCGCCCGCCCTTCGTCATCCACGTCGGCGCGGTCGACGTCCGCGTCATCGGCACCGAGCTCACCATCACTCGCACCGGCGACGCCGCCCGGGTCGAGGTGGTCCACGGCGTGGTCGAGGTCGTCGCGCACGGCCGGCGCGAGCTGCTGCACGCCGGTGCCTCGTGGAGCTCGGACCGGCTGCCGACCGTGCCACCGTCGGCGCCCACCATTGCACCGACGCTGCCGGCCGTGGTGCCACCGGCCGCAGTGACGCCCCCGCCACCGGCCGCGACGATCGCCCCGAGGCAGACGCCATCGGCGCCGCCGGCGATCTCGGTCGATCCGCGCGCGGCCTTCGAGGCCGCGACCGCGCTCGAGTCGCGCGATCCGCACGCCGCGCTGCGCGCCTACCGCGCCCTGGCCCGCGGCGCCGGGCCGTGGTCGGCCAACGCTCTCTATGCCGCCGCCCGGCTCGCCTTCGATCGCGGCGACACCGCGCTCGCGGCCCGACTCGCCCGCTCGTACGTCACGCGTTTCCCCCATGGCGCCAACGCGACCGACGCCGATGCCCTGGTTCAGCGCACCCAAGGAGCCCCTCGATGACCCGTTCTCGCCTGCCCCATGGCCTCGTCCTCGTTCTCGTGCTCGTGAGCACCTCGCTGATCGGCTGCGGCGGCAACGGCGCCGGCAACGGTGATGACGTCGCCGATGACGGCGACGGCGGCAGCGACGGCAACGACGGCGACGGGAGCGTCAACGACGGTGACGGCGGCATCGTGTTCGACGGCGGCATGGGCACCTGCATGCCTGGCGTGCCCGAGTGCGCCGACGGCTGCGACAACGATGGCGACGGCTACCGCGACGGTGCCGATGTGGAGTGCACCGGCGCGCTCGACAACGACGAGTCGAGCTTCTCGACCGGCATCCCCGGCGACAACCGCGACTCGGTCAAGCAAGACTGTTTCTTCGACGGCAACAGCGGCTCCGGCGCCAACGAGGACTGCGATGTCCACGTGTGCTGTCTGCTCGGCGCGGCCACCGTGGAGGCCTGCCCGATCGGCGCCAACCAGTACGTGCCGGCCGAGTGCGCGCAGCCCCAGTCGACGACCTGCCAGAACTACTGCGAGGCGCTCACCCCGCCCGGCTGCGACTGCTTCGGCTGCTGCACGATCTGTGACCCGGCCACCGACGACTGCTTCGACATCATCACCAACCCGCTGACCGCGCCGCTGTGCGACGCCTCGACCATCGGGGATCCGACCAAGTGCCCGGCCTGCGTCAAGCAGGAGAGCTGCAACAACCCGTGCGGCGGCTGCGTCCTGTGCCCGGGCCAGACCGTCGACGACCTGCCGACGACGTGCATGGGCGACGCGGTGTGCCCGGCCGGCTACCCCGAGTGCGGCGCCGGCGGCACCTGCGCCGAGGGCCGGTTCTGCATCAACAACTGCTGCGTCGACGCCATCCCCTGAACCGGGCCGGCACCCCGCCGAGCGCGACCAGCACCAGCAGCGCGCCGCCGATCGGGCCGCGCGGGTCGCCACCGGCGGAGCAGCAGCCGCCGTCCTCGTCGTCGACGGCGAAGCAGGCAAAGCCCTCGTCACTGCCGGCGACGCAGCTGAGCCCGCCGGGGCACGCGGTCCCGATGGGCCAGCACGGCTGGGTGCACACCTGCTGCTCGGCCTGGGCCCCACACTGGCCGGAGGCGCACTCGTCATCGGCGCCGCAGGCGTCGGCGAGCGCGCCGGTGCCGGCCGGCGCCAGGCACCGGCCGGCATCGCAGGTGGAGCCGTCGGGGCACGCGCTGTCGCCCATGCACGCGGCCCCCTTCTGGACCGTGAGCGTCGACGTCGCGCGCTGGCCGAGGTCGTCGTAGACGCGGATCTCGAGGTCGAGCACGCCGTCGGGCAGCGACGCCGGCGTGCGCAGCTCGTAGGGCGCCGCCGACTGCTTGCCGGGCACCTCGACGGCCTTGGCGCCGTTGACCCACAGCTCGACCACCGCCGCCGGGCGGCCGGCGACCCCCACGAACACCGAGAACGTCCGCGGCACGCTGGTGGCCGGTGCTGGTGCCAGCACGGTGAGCACCGCGGGCGCGGGCGCCGCGCCGGGTCCGATCACGTCGTTCAGGTGCTGGTGCGAGCTCTGCCGGACCGAGCACCGGCAGGGCCGGGGCCCGGTGAACTCGCCGCACTCGACGGTCCGATTGAGGAAGATCTTGGGCCCGCAGCCGCCGAGATAGGTCATCGGGTCGCGGCAGTCGAACTCGTGATCGAGCCCAAACGTGTGGCCGGCCTCGTGGGCCGTGGTCGCGCACAGCTCGGCGATCAGGTTGTCGCCCATCACGTGCGTGTTCGCGAACGCGAACGCGATCGCGCTCGGGATCCGCGAGCAGTCGTTGGCCAGCGGCGCGATCCCGAGCGTGTTGCCGGCCAGCCCGAACGCGTCGGCGGTCCCGGCGACCATCACCTCGATGTGGGCGCCGACTGGCGGGTCAGTGACGACCTCGACGTCGTAGAGCGCGTAGGTCGCGCGCACGCACCCGACCACCGCGTCCCAGGTCGCCTGGTCGTGCCCGAACGGCTCGAGGGTCACCGAGGCGGGCAGCCGGTCGCGGCCCAGGATCGACGAGGTGTCGGCGAACGCATCATCGCGCCCCGCCGCCACCGTGCATCGACCGGCGCAGCGGTTGAGATAGATCACGTTGGGGCCGGCGTGCCACAGCCCGGCCGTCGACGGCTCGACCACCACGTAGTCGACGTCGCGCGGTTCCGCCGGCGGCGCCGCCCCGGCGACCGCAGGCACCAGCGCGACCGCCATCACGAGACTCCATGCGACGCGCATCCGCCGAAGGTAGCACCCTCCATCGGCGGCTGGCCCGCAACCCTGGATGCCCGCCGGCTGACCCGCCGCAGGGATCCAGCTACCGTGCCCCGGTGCTGACCGCCGAGCTCGATCCACGCCTGTCCGCGCGCGTGGTCCGCCGCGTCGCGCTGCACTACCAGGGCGGCGCCGACCCGGCGCTCGACCGACCCGCGCACGTGCGCGCCGCCAGCGGCCTGACCTGGTGGCGCGGCCGGCTGGCGGTGGTGTCCGACGACGCCAGCTTCCTCGGGCTGGTCGATCCGGTGACCGGGTTGACCGAGCCGTACCCGCTGCCGCCCGGGCCCGGCGGCCTCCGCCAGTTCGATAGCGGACGCGGCAACAAGGCGCACAAGCTGGATCTCGAGTCGGTGTGTGTGTTCGAGGACGCGCTGTGGGCGTTTGGCTCCGACAGCGGGCTGGCCGCGCGCCGACGCGCCGCGGTGCTCGACCGCGGCCAGGCCCGCGTCGTCGACCTGCCCCGGCTCTACGCCGCCTTGCGTCATCCGGCGCTCGGCGCCGGCGAGCTCAACCTCGAGGCCAGCGCGGTGCTCGACGACCAGCTGGTGCTCGGCAACCGCGGCGGCGACGTCGGCCCCGACGGTCGCCCGACCCACGACGGCCTGGCCCGGTTGCCGCTGGCCGCGCTGGCCGCGCTGCTCGCCGCGCCCGAGCTCGCATCCGCGCCCGCCGTGCACTGGCAGCTGCTCGCGCTCGGCGCGCTGGACGGGGCCGCGCTGCGCCTGACCGAGCTCGAGCCCTGGGGCCGCGTCCTGCTCTACGCGGCCACCGCCGAGGCCACCACCAGCGCGTACGACGATGGGGCGGTCACCGGCTCGGCGCTCGGCGTGATCGCCGGCACCCGGGCGCGCTGGACCGCGGTCGTCGACGAGCACGGCGCGCGGCTGCCGGCCAAGATCGAAGGCCTCGCGGTCCACGGCGATCGCGTGCTCGCCACCGTGGACGCCGACGACCCCGACCGTCCATCCACGCTGCTCGAGCTGGTGCTCGATGGCCCCTGGGCGTCCTGATCGATCCTCACCCGACGGAGCGCACGTGGGCGGTCAGGCCTTCTTGCGGCCGAACATGCCGTCGAGCTTGTGGCGCAGGCCGCGCAGGCGCTCGCCGATCGCGGTCGGCTCTTCGAGCGGGAACTCGGCGATCGGCGTGATCGTCGACGGGTCGCCGGTGCGAAAGCCAAGGCCCATCGAGGCGCGGGCGTCGTTCACGGTCTTGGCCAGGGCAGCGTGGAGATCCTTGCGAAGCTGGACCTTCTTGAGCGCAGTCCCGATCTGGCGGGCGAACTCGCGCGCCGACGGGAACCGCTGCTCGGGGCGCGGCGACAGCGCCCGGTGGATCAGGCCGGCGAAGTCGGCCGGCACGTCGGGGCGGAGCGGCCGCAGCGGCTGCACCTGGCACTCGCGCAGCCGCACGTAGGTCTCGTAGTCGTTCTGGCCATCGAACAGCTTGCGACCGACCAGCGCCTCCCACATCACCGAGCCGACCGCGAACTGATCCGACGCCGGGATGGGCCGGCCGCCGCTGACGATCTCGGGCGAGAGATACGACATCTTGCCCTTCACCACGCCGGAGTCGGTGGTCTCGGCCCCGCGGTCGGGCGCGAGCGCCAGGCCGAAGTCGATCAGCTTGACCAGGCCGCGGGTGGTCAGGAGGATGTTGTGGGGGCTGACGTCGCGGTGGACGACCGGCCGCACCTCGCCGTCCTCGATCCGCTCGTGGGCGGCGGCCAGCCCGCGCAGGATGCCGATGCCGATCGCCGCGACCAGCTCCCAGCGCGGCCCCTCGCCGCGCGAGTAGTGCCACTTGGTCCAGCTGCCGAGGTCGACGCCCTCGATCCACTCGAGGACCATGTAGAAGTTGCCGTCCTCCGCGATGAAGTCGCGGACCTCGGCGAGGTTGGGCGAGTCGAGCCGCGAGCCGAGCCGCGACTCCTCGACGAACATCTCGACGTAGTTGGGCTGATCGGCCAGCGCGGGGTGCATCTGCTTGACCGCGACCACGCGGCGGAAGCCCATGTCGCCCTCGAGCTCGGCCCGCCAGACGTCGGCCATCCCGCCACGACCGGCGACTTCGATCAGTCGGTACCGCCCGCCGATCAGGTCACCCGGCTGGGGCGGCTCCGCCATCCCGGGACTATCGCACGACGAGCGTGGTCGGGGCCAACGCGGGGCTGACCCAGCGCACGCCCGGTCGCCCGGGCTCAGGATCGCGCGCGGTGCGGCGCCTTCGCACCGCTGCCCTCACGAGGTCAGGTCCTTGCGGGCAAACACGACCAGGCCGGCGAGGAAGAACCCGGCGGTGAGCCCGCCGCACCAGGCGACGTCGGTCCACAGCCGGTCGTGATCGACCGTGCTCCCGAGCGGGTGGTACCAGCGATACACCTCGTGCCAGAAGCTCATGTGGGTGGTCGGCAGGAGCTGCTTGAACCCGTCGCCCATCAGCTGCTCGGGCAGGCGCTGGAGCACCGACGACATGAAGAACGCGCCCAGCGCGCCGACGTGGGCGACCACCGGGTTGTCGGTCAGCGCCGACAGGAACATCGCGAAGCTGGCGATCAGCGCCAGCGAGGCGCCAGTGCCGAGGCTGGCCAGCAGCAGCAACGACGGCCAGTCGCCGGGCTCGATCATCCAGTAGCCCTGCGTCTTGTACTCCCACAGGTAGATGAGCATCCCGCCACCGCCGTACGCGACATGGCCGACCAGCAGCGCCAGCGCGACCAGGAAGAAGATGACCAGCTGCATCCACACCAGGGTCGCGGTGGTCTTGGCCAGGTAGACCGCGATCCGCGACGGCGGACGCACCAGCAGCGCGCGCAGCGTGCCATCGCGCGCCTCGCCTGCGAGCTGGCCACCGGCGAGCGTCGCGGCCAGCAGCGGCAGCACCGCGAAGAAGCCGATGTTGAGGACGAAGTTCGCGTAGAACGGGCCGTTCATGTAGAGGCTGCGCTCGAGCTTCAGCCCCATCACGCCCCGGCCCTTGACCTCGGCCCAGCCGAACCCGAACAGCACGACGATGCAGAAGATCAGGCACAGCACGAAGCCGATGTACGACGACGGCCGCCGGTAGAGCTTGAACAGCTCCCAGCGCAGCAGCCGGAAGAAGCCGCGCAAGATGACGCTCACCCCGCCTCCGCGGCAGCCTGGCCACCGACCAGCGACACGAAGACCTCCTCGAGCGTGGGCGCCTCCGCGACGATCTCGTCGACCTTGACGCCGGCGGTGACCAGGCGCTCGACCAGCTCGGCCGGCGCCAGGGTGGCCGCGGCGAGGTGGAACCGACCCGGCTCGATCTCGACGACGGCGCCGTGCTCGGCGAGCACGCGGGCGGCGATCTCGGCGGGCCGGGCGTGGATCCGGATCCGGCGCCGCTCGGCGAGTAGCGCCTTGACGTGGCCCTCCCAGCAGGTGCGGCCCCGCGCGATGATGGTCGCGCGGTTGCACACCTGCTCGACCTCGGCGAGCAGGTGGCTCGACAGCACCACGGTGATGCCGTCGTCGTCGGCCAGGCTGCGGATCAGCGTGCGCATGTCGCGGATGCCCATCGGGTCGAGGCCATTGGTTGGTTCGTCGAGGATGATCAGCTCCGGACGCGGCAGGAGCGCGACCGCGATGGCCAGACGTTGCTTCATGCCGTGCGAGTAGATCCGCACCGGGTCGTCCGCGCGATCGCGCAGCCCGACCCGCTCGAGCACCTCCTCGCGCCGGCGGGCCGGGGCCCCACCGGCGAGCGCGGCCAGCATGCGCAGGTTGTCGGCGCCGGTGAGATAGCCGTACACCGACGGCGACTCGACGATCGCGCCGACCCGGCCCAGCACCGCGCGATCGCGCAGCGAATGCCCGAACAGCTCGACCCGGCCGCCGGTGGGCCGGACCAGCCCGAGCAGCATGCGCAGCGTGGTGCTCTTGCCGGCGCCGTTGGGACCGAGGAAGCCATACACGTCGCCGCGCTCGACCGCGATCGACAGCCGGTCGACCACCGTGCGTTGGCGGTAGCGCTTCGACAGCTCGTGGGTGGCGAGGACAACCGGGCCGGGCAACGCCTCCGTGTAGCGCACGGCGGCGCCGCGTGCACGTCGGTTCCGATACCATCCGCGCCGATGTCACGCCGTCCCGTCCTCGCCGCGCTCGCCCTGCTCGCCGCCTGCGGGGCCGACGCCCCCGCCCCTGACCTGTCGTTCGAGTCGGCCGGACCGCACCCGGTCGGCGTGGTCGCCCGCGAGGCCGCGATCGGCCGGTCGCTGCGCTACCTGGTCTGGTTCCCGACCGAAGCCGCCCGCGCCGCCGAGGCCGCGGCCGGCGTCCCCATCGAAGCGCTCGCGCCCGCCGTCGAACGGGCCGGCTACGCCGCGCTCCTGGCCACCGCCAGCGCCGACTGTCCGACTCGCACCGCGCACGCCGCGCTGGACGCTCCGGTCGCCGCTGGCACCTGGCCCCTGGTCGTCGTCTCGCACTGCCACGAGTGCACCGCGTTCTCGTCCGCGACCATCGCCGAACGGCTGGCCAGCCACGGCTTCGTGGTCGCCGCGGTCGAGCACGACGGCAACACGCTGTGGGATCAGCAGGACGGCACCGGCGCCCCGCTCGACACCGCGACGCTGGCGCTGCGGGTCGGCGACGTCCGGGTCGTGCTCGACGAGCTGCTCGCGGGAGCCCTGCCCGGCGGCACCCTCGATCCGGCCCGGGTCGGCGTGTTCGGTCACAGCTTCGGGGCGGTCACCGCCGGCATGGTCGCGATGGACGACGTCCGGGTCCGGGCCGCGTTCGCGCTGGCGGCGCCGATGGAGAACCCGCTGCTCCCCGGGGTGAGGATCGCGTCGCTCGCCAAGCCGCTCGGCTTCCTGCTCGCCGGCGAGGACAACTCGATCGGCGAGCTCGGCAACCTGCTGCTTCGCAAGAACTTCGACGAAGCGCCGGGGCCAGCCTGGAAGCTCGAGATCGCCGACGCCGGTCACTGGTCGGTGTCCGATCTGGTCGGCGTGATCCCCGGCTTCGCGCCCGGCTGCGGCCCCGGCACGCGCCAGACCGACGGCCAGCCGTTCCGCTACCTCGGCGCCGCCGCCGGGCGCGCGATCGCCGCCGCCCACGTGACCGCGTTCTTCGCCGCCACGCTCGACGACGACACCGGCGCCCGCGCCTACCTCGAGGCCGGCCGCCCGAGCGGCACGGTCACCGCCGCCGCGCGCTGAGCCGCAGCAGGTTTCCCCGCCGGTCCTCGTGCCGCGCGCCGCACCACCGCTCCACCGGCACCCGAGGGCCGACTGCTACGATGCGCGTGTGCCGAACAGCCATCTCGTGGTCCACGTGCATTGCCAGGTCCGCCCCGAGCACGTCGATGCCTTCGTCATTGCGACCCTGGCCAACGCCCGCGCCAGCGTGCTCGAGCCGGGCATCGCGCGGTTCGACGTGATCCAGGATCGCGAGGATCCGACGCACTTCGTCCTGCTCGAGGTCTACCGGACCCCGGACGCGCCGGCTGCGCACAAGGAGACCGGCCACTACCAGCGGTGGCGCGACGCCGTGGCGCCGATGATGGCCACGCCGCGCACCGCCCGCCGCTACGTCATGCTCCACCCTGCCGACGAGACCTGATCTGATCTGACCCGCCGGTGCCAAGCGGGGAGAGCTGCCGGTCGCGCTCAGCGCGGCTGCCGAGCGAAGAACGTGAGCGTCGGACCGCCCGCGGGCAGCGTCGTCGCGTCCGCGACCTCGAAGCCACAGCGGCGATAGAACGTGTGGTTCTTCGCATGGGTCGACTCGAGCCAGGCGAGCGTGCGGGTCGCGTCGCACCGGTCGAGCACCGGCGCGATCACCCGCGGGCCGAGGCCTCGGCCCTGGTGGGCGGGATCGACGCCGAGCATCGAGAGATACCAGTGCGGCTCGGTCGGCGTGCCGCGGGTCATCGCCCGGAACAGCCGGAGACCCGCGGGGACGCGGCGACCGATCAGCCAGGCGAGCTGCGGGACGGCGCCCAGCAGCGTGCGCGTCGGCAGCTCGTGCTGACCGGGCGGCGACCAGATCGCCGCGGCCGCGCCGGAGATCATCCACGAGCTGTCCTGCCCGAGGTACGCGCGCGCCAGCATGATCTCGATCAGCCGGGTCATGCGCGCGATCCGCGGCCTCGCGTCCGGAAACACGTGGATCCAGCCCGGGTCGTCCGCGAGGGCGCGGGCCAGCACACCGGCGGCGCCGCCCACGCCGGCCCGGTCGAGCTTTGCAGGCGGCGAGCGATCCTCGGACGGCGTGGTCACGGTGGTGAGGTACCGCGGGCCCGGCGACCCGGGCAGCCGCACGGGCCGGAAATCCGCGCCCGCCGCGATCGCGGCCGCGGCGGCCGCACTCCGATCACGGCAGCAGCGGCTGGCGAAAATCCATCCACCCGGGCGCCTCGGGCGTGCCGGGGAAGACCCCGTTCCGCTCGGGCCACAGCACCTGCCACAGCGGGAACGGCGCGCGGTGGTACGCGATCGCCCAGCCCACGTGCTCGGCGTAGCTGGCCGGTGCGATCACCTCGCGGACCCGGAGCGGGACACCCTTGAGGATGTCGTCGAGGTCGAGGCCAGGCTCGCACGCCACGCCCGCCTTGATGCGCCGGCCCAGCTCGTTCAGCACCGCGTGCGCGGTCTCGGGCTCCATGCCGACCACGATCAGCTCGGGATGCCGGTAGCTCGACCACAGGCCGATCGTGTACGCGAAGCCGGGCTCGACCTCCGAGCCGCCCGGGATCTGGATCACCCACCAGCCGTGCTCGGCGACCCCGGCGCGGACCCGGTCCATCGCCTCGTCGCGGCGGAGCCACGGCGCGCCAGCGCCCACCCGGGTCGCGGTCTCGCCGCAGTCCAGATCGGCCAGGGCGTCGAGCGATGGGTCGTCGGCGACCACGCACTCCA
Source organism: Kofleriaceae bacterium (assembly GCA_046597055.1). Taxonomy (GTDB): domain Bacteria; phylum Myxococcota_A; class Polyangia; order Haliangiales; family Haliangiaceae; genus UBA2376. The sequence continues at coordinate 20,962 of JBKJLC010000242.1, forward strand.
GGCACGCCACCACCGGGCCATCGGGCTCGCCGACGTCGACCGCGCCGTGTTCCCCGCCGCACAGGAACTGCCAGTCGTCGTCCACCTCGTGCGCGACGTCGAGCACCGGCGCGCCCGCGGCGACCCGCGCGCAGACGTACACCGCGGTCTCCCGCGGCAGGTCGAAGCTGAACTGCTCGGCGCGCCGATGCTCGGTCATCGCGATCTCCCATTGGCCGGGACCGCACGACAGCCCCGAAGATGGCCTGCGGGCGTCCCGGCTCCCTCCGCTCCGCGACGGAGGGCCAGCGGTGGCGCCGGCCTGAACCGAGCTAGAACTTGTAGGTCGTGCCGGCCCGACCGTAGGTGATGTAGTCGCTCTTGAACATCGGCTGGGAGAAGGGGTCGGTGAACAGCGCGCGCTCGCTCTGGAACGGCGCGCCCTCGAACAGGAACCACAGGTTCCAGCGCTGCCGGATCGCGATCTCGGTGATCACGCTGACGTTGAGGCGGGCGCCGCTCTCGCGGGAGAAGAAGTCCACGCCCGACTGCTCGGTGAGCGCCTCGAGCCGCTTGATCTCCGGCGTCGCGTTGGTGCCGGTGGTGCCAGCGTCGAGCGCGGCCTTGTACTGCGTGCAGGTCTCGATCGGCGTGCCCTCGAACGTGTCGTTGACGAGCTCGGGGCAGTGCCGGTCGCTCCACAGGTTCAGGTAGAGGCGAGCGCTGACGGTCACGCGGGTGAACGCGGTCAGCGACGCGACCGCGCCGGCGTTGAAGGTGGCGCCGTTGCGCTTGGAGTCGTCGAGGAGCTTCGAGCCCCACCACAGATCACCGAAGACACCGAACGAGAACGGGTCGCGCTCCGCCAGCATCAGGCGCGCGCCGAAGCCGATCTCCGACCGCGAGGCCATCGTGCGGATGCCGACGCCGGCGTCGAAGCCGAAGTTCGCCATGCGACCGGCGCCGACGTTGACCCGCGCTTCGAGGAAGTAGGGGTAGCCGGCGCCGAAGTCGATCGTCGAGCGGCCGCGCGGCAGCGTGCGCGCGCCGAACGAAGCCAGGCCGCGCTGCTCCTGCACCAGGTCGTCATCGGACGGGCCCTCGATCTTGAGGTTGGCCGACAGCACCTCGGTGCTGCCGCCCTCGAGGTTGAGCGTCTGCTCCCAGGTCTGGTAGCCGGGCTTGACCACGCGGATGATGGTGGTGCCGACCTCGACCTCGTTGAGGTCGAGCGGCGTCACGCCCTGCGACAGGCCGTTGACCACCACGTCAGCCCCGGCCGGATCGCTGATCACGCGGACCCGACCGACCGCCTTGAGGTCGGCCGAAACCGTGAGGGTCTGGCCCGGCTCGATCCGCACCTTCTGCTCGGAGGTCTTGTAGCCGATCAGCTTGACCACCACGAAGTGCTCGCCGCGCGCGACCTGCTTCTCCTGCGGCACCTTGCCGATGTTGGCGCCGTCGATGAACACGTCGGCGTCGGGCACCGCCGACACCACCTTCAGCACGCCGACGTCGCTCTTGCCGGCCTCGGCGTTGAGGTCGAGCTTGAGCACGAACGACTGCCCGGCGTTGACGGTGACCCGCTCCTCGCGGACCTGGTAGCCCTGCGCCTTGACCTCGAGCACGTGCTCGCCGGCCTTCACGTCCTTGATGTCGAGCGGAACCTTGCCCATCGGCGTGCCGTCGAGGAAGACCTCGGCGCCGGCGATGTTGGACAGCACGCGGATGGCGCCGCCCTGGCCACCGATGGTCGACTTGAGCTCGGCGCGCACCTTGGCCTGCTGGCCGGCGAACACCTGGACCGTCTGCTTCCACGGCACCGCCGGCTCCTTGCGCACCTCGATCACGTGCAGGCCCTCGACGACGTCGGTGATGAACACCGGCGTCGAGCCGGTGACCTTGTTGCCGTCGAGAAACACCTCGGCTTCCGGCACGTCGGCGTCGACCACCACGGTGCCGAGCTTGGGCTTGGCGATCTCCTTGAGGACCGGGGTCAGCGTGACCTTCTCGTTGTCCTTGGAGTCGACCCACGTGGAGAACGGCTCGAAGCCCTCCTTCTTGATCTCGATCAGGTGGCGGCCCGGGATCGTCGCCAGCAGGACCGGGGCCGCGCCCTGGGCCTGACCGTCGAGGAAGATCTGGGCTCCACCCAGGTTCTTGTCGGCGTCGGCCCGGATGTCGATGCGCGGCGGGTCGACCTTCTTCGCCAGCGGGATGAAGACCTCCTGCAGCCTGCGCGACTTGACGATCTTGATGCTGCGCTGGACCGGCTGGTAGCCCTCGAGCTCGATGATGAGCAGGTAGGTGCCGTCGACCACCTTGAGGTTGGTCCACGGCGTGACGCCGACCGGCGGCAGCTCCTTGCTGTCGAGGTAGACCGTCGCGCCCTGGGGCGCCGAGTCGACCTTGACCTTGTACTTGCCCTTCTTGACCAGCCGCGGGTGGGTCTGGGCGTCCGCCGGGTCGACGCCGAGGCCGACACCGACGAGCAAAAAGGCGATGGCGATGGCGGCGCAGCGCCGCAGCAAGTAGGCGCACTTGTTACGATAAGTCATTGGATCGGATCCTCCCGAAGCACGGCCACCGTACCAGAATCGAAGGCTTGCGCCGGCGCGGAGGCCTGGTTTTCGCTTCCACGAGACGTCCGACCCGACCGCGTCTTCACATCGTGCGGTTCAGGTCACACCGGCGAACGGTGCCAGCAGCTGCGACACGAGCAGCGCGAACAGGATCACGCCGAGCACGACCCGGTAGACCGCGAACCCGGCCAGGCTCCGGGTCGCAAGGAACCGGAGCAGCCAGGCGATCGAGACGTAGCCGGTGACCCCGGCGACGATGGTCCCGACCACCAGCGGGACCACCGCGTCGGGGCCGAGCTCACGCAGCGCGTCCTTCATCTCGAACAGGCCGGCGCCGGCGATCGCTGGGATGCCGAGCAAGAACGAGAACCGCGCCGCCTGATCGCGCCGCATGCCGATCACGAGCGCGCAGCAGATCGTCGCGCCCGAGCGCGACACGCCGGGCACCAGCGCGAGCGCCTGGGCGACCCCGATCAGGACCACATCCGCGAGCCGGAGGTCGTCGATCACGCGACCGCCACGGGCGCGCTTGTCGATCACCGCCATCGCGATGCCGACCCCGACCAGCGTGCTCGCGACCACCCACAGCGAGCGGAAATCGCCGACGATGTAGTCCTTGAGGCCGAGGCCGGCGACCACGATCGGGATCGTGCCGGCCGCGAGGTACAGCGGCAGCCGCGCCTTGACGCCGCGCGGATCGCTCAGGATCGCGCGCGGCAGATCGACGAACAGATCGCGCGCGAAGTAGACCAGCACCGCCGCCAGCGTGCCGAGCTGCAGGACCGCGGTGAACGGCGCGCCGGGGTCGGCCTGGCCGAGCAGCGCGGGCGCGATGCGGAGGTGCGCGGTCGAGGAGATCGGCAGGAACTCCGACAGTCCCTGGATGACTCCGAGCAGGATCGCGAACCAGAGCGCCACGCCGCGCCTGTGTATCACGGCCGTGGCGCGGGCTGCCGGGCCGGGTTACCAAGGGGCATGCGCCCGACCGACTCGCTCGCTGCCCTCGCGATCGCGGCCGCGATCGCGTGCGGGCCCCGTCAGGTCGCCCCGCCGCCGGCCGCGGGCCCCGACGCCGGCGCACCGGGTCGCACCGACGACGACGAGATCACCGGCGAGTCCGCGCTGACCCCCGACGACTGCGTCCGCATGATCGATCACGTGCTCGCGATCGGCATGGCCGATCAGCGGGCGCGCAAGGCACCCGAGCTGGTGCCGACCGCCGAGCAGGTCGCGACCATCCGCGCCGACATGCTCGAGGAGCAGCTGGCGCCATGCCTCGCGATGCCGCGGCCGCAGTGGGCCTGCGCGCTGGCGGCGCGGACGATGCCGGCGCTCTACTCGTGCGGCGGCGGGTCCGCCCCGGCCACGCCCTGACCGCGCGGCGTGATCAGCGGCGGGCCGCGGCGCGCGCGAGCGACAGCGGACAGGTCGAGCCCTGCGACGCCGCCCGGCGCTCGGAAGGGACGATCTGGGCCGGCGGCAGCGGCAGCGGTCGCCGCTCGTAACCCGCGGTCGCCGTCGGGGACGGAACCTCGCCGGGTCCCGTGCCACGGGCGGCGCGGCCCGACATGGCCGTGAGTGACGGGAGTGGGGCGGCCGCGGCGAGCGCCGGCTCGCGCAGGGTCGGCGTGATCGGCCCCAGCCCGATCGGCGGCACGAACATCGGCCGAGCCGCAGCCGGCGCAGCCACCGGTGGGATCGTGACCGACGCCCGCGGCGCTGGCCGCGGGGCGACCGGCTGCGTCGCCGCGACCGGACGCGTCGTCGCGGTCACGCGGGTGGTCCGCGGCGGGACCGGAGGCCGAGTGGGACGCGCGGGTGCGCGCGGCGCATCCGCGCGACGAGCGTCGACGCGCGCGGGCGGCGCCGCATCGACCCGCGCCACCGTGGGCGGCGGCCCCTGCAGCACGGCGGCCTCGGCCTCCGCGGCCGCCACCTTGGCCCGCGCCAGCGCGAGCTGCCACTCCCACTCCTCTTCGTCCTCGTCCTCATCGCTCTCATCAGTTGGCGCCGGGGCGGCTGGTGCGGCGTCAACGCGCGGTGACACTGGTGCGTGAACCGCCGGCGCCATGGCGACTGCGGCCGCCACCACGGGCATCGGTGCCAGCCGGGGCGCCGGCGCGAACGGCGTCGCGTTCTCGGCGTTCCAGTCGAGCAGTCGATCGCCGGATCCACCTTCGCTCTCGGCCGCTTGCACCGGGAGGACCCGGCCGTCGGGCGCCAGCACGAGGCCGTGACGTGACAGCTTCACGTAGCCCGCGCGCGCCAGCAGCTGCTCGAAGAACGCCATGCGCGCATAACGAAGCATCAGTCAGGCCAACCCGCGTCGAGCGCTCGACGAGCCGACGCCGTCCGATCCGGCCACATGGCATCGCCAGTCCGAGGCGGTGAGGTCAACCGACCCTGGCAGCCTGAGGCCTCGAACCCCGGTGTTCCAGGGTGGGATGTCGGCGTACTGCTAACGACCGGTGAAGCGAGGTGGGCGCTTCTCGGCAAACGCGCGCAGCCCCTCGTCGCGGTCGTCGCTGACGAGGGTGACGTCGTAGCACTCCCGCTCGAGCCGCAAGGCGGCGTCGAGGTCGAGGTCGGCGCCGCGATCGATCGCCTTCTTCGCCATCGCGACCGACATCGGCGCACACCCGGCGAGGTCGGCGAGGTAGCCGTCGACGGTCGCGCGCAGCTCGGCGCGCGCCACCGCGGCGTTGACCAGCCCGAGGTCGCGGGCCCGGTTCGCGCCGATCCGCCGGCCGAGCAAGATGAGCTCCTTGGCCGCGGCCGGGCCGATCAGGCGCGGCAGTCGCTGGGTCCCGCCGGCCCCCGGCATGATCCCGAGCCGCACCTCGGTCAGCCCGAGCTCGGCGGTGTCGACGCACACGCGCAGGTCGCACGCGAGCGCGAGCTCCAGGCCGCCACCGTAGGCCGAGCCGTTGAGCGCGCAGATCGTCGGCCGCGAGATCCGCGACCACGCGTCGATCGCGCCCGAGATCGCGTCGATGAACCGCCCCGCCTCGCTGGCGGGCACGCCCTTGCGCTCCTTGAGATCGGCGCCGGCGCAGAACGCCTGGTCGCCGGCGCCGGTGAGCACGATCGCGCGCACCGCGGGATCGTCGTCGAGCACCAGGGCCAGGCGGGACAGCTCGCGGTTCACCGCGAGCGACAGCGCGTTGCGCGCGTCGGGGCGCGACAGCGTCACCCACGCGACCGCGCCTTCGCGGACGAGGACTGGCAGCTCGGACATGCCCGTCGATAACACGGCGCGCGCGCCGGGCCCGATCCGCGCGCCGCCAACCAGACCGCCCCCGCTACGCTCGGCTCGAGCGCGCCGGTGCCGGCTTGCGCCGCCGCAGCACCAGCGCGATCACGATGAGCCCGCCGCTGACCGGCGCGATCGGCCCGCCCCCGGCGCCGCAGCTGCAGCCGTAGATCCCGGCCAGCCCGCCGCAGTGAGGCGGCTCGGGGACGCGCTGCTGGGCCGCGGTCGGCCGGGCGTTGCCGCAGTCGGTCCCCGGGCGCGCCGCGCCGACCTCGACCAGCCAGCCGCCCGCGCCACAGCTCGGCGGCTCGGGCGCGCACACCGCGAGCCCGCTCAGCCCGTCGCTCCAGTCCTGCGCGCCAGGACCACCCGAGCCGCGCACCACCGGCTCGCAGCGCGGGGCGACCCCGGCGCCGGCGACCGCGGCCGCGCCCGGGCTGCAGATGCAGTGCGGCACGCCGTTGCGATCGACGCACGCGCCCTGCCCGCAGCTGATGCCGGCGCAGGTGTTGGGCAGGTAGATGCCGCCGGCGCCGAGGTCGACCGGCGCGATCGCCGGCACGCACGTCACCGACGGTGCACCGTCGAGGTCGATGAAACGGCGCGCGACGTACTCGGGATCGCACGCACAGGCGCCGCCGCTGCCGGTCGCCACACACTGGCCGCGACCGCAGTAGGTCGTCGCGCACGCCTGCAGGGTCTCGAGCTCGCTGAACCGCGCGTCGTCGATCACGGCGGCCTCGCAACCGGCGAGGCTGGCCTGGCTGACGTCGATCCGCAGCCGGCCGGCCGGCGGCCCGGCCGCGGGCTCGAACTGCGGGTCGAACGTCATCTCCTCGGGCGACAGCCGGGTGGTGATGCGCGTCATCAGGGGATGGCGCGCCGCCAGCCCATCGAGCAGCGCGACCCCAGCCGCCAGGTCGTTCTCGGCTTCGCAGTCGGTGGCGTCGAACGGGTCGCGTGGGCACTCGCATTGCCCGTTGCCGCCCAGCCCGCACTGATCGAACCCGGTGCCGCAGCAGGACGTGCCCTGTCCGAACTCCGGACGAGGGCTGACGCCTTGGTACTCGGTCACGAACCCGTCGCCGCCCGCGTCGTCGACCGCGCGCGCCAGCACCATCGGGTAGTTGGTCCGGCCGGCGGCATCGCGCGCGATCCGGGTCGGGTCGATCGTCGCCACCGGATGGCCCTGCGCCTGGAAGAGCGTGTCGCCGAAGATGAACGCGTTCACCGTGAGGTGCGGCTCGGCCGCGACCGCGGTGAGCACCAGCGGGATCATCGGCCACGGGCCCCGGAAGCGCATGCGCAGCGGGCGGATCGCGGTGGCGGTGCTGGCGCCGGGCACCAGCTTGGCGGCGACGAACACCATGCCGTCGTCGACGTACGGCTGCATGTACGGCGCCATCGTCGAGTTGACGATGAAGCCGTTGTCGTTCAGCCACGCGAGCGCGGCGGTCGCCTCGGCGGCCGTGAACGTCACGGTCTGGTAGTCGCCGACCGTCTGGGTGTCGAGCACGGTCACCGGGGGCAGGCCGCCGCCGGCGTCGTTCGCGCCCGACACGCCGGCGTCGGAGAACGCGCTCGGGCTGTCGTCGGAGCCGCCGTTGAAGCCTCCGCAGTCGGCGGGTGGGTGGTAACGGCACTGCCATGCCGAGGTCGGACACCGGTTGGCGAGGCTCACCTGGACCTCGGGCGCGGTGAGGCGATCGAGCAGCCCGAACGCCGAGGTCGGCGACAGGCCGAGCTCCGGAACCTCCGGCACCGGGACGATCCAGGCGAACTGCTCGGGGGCGCCCGAGTACTTGATGAGGACGTGGGCGGTGACCCAGCCCTTGTCGACCTCGAAGATGATCTGCTCGGCCTGCTGGTTGACCGCGTACTGCTCGTCCCCGATCGGCGACGGGACTGGCGGCGACACGCACCCGCACGCGTCGGCGACCCGGACACCCGCGACGGTGACGACGAATGCGGCGGCAGCCGCGACGACCGCGTGGAAGACCCTCATGGGCTTCCCTATTCCACGGCCCGGGCCAGGTCGGTGTCGAGCAACCTCGCCGGCTTGCGGGCCGCGGGTTGGGAAGATCCGCCGCAACCGCGACATCGCGGTCATGGCGCGGCCGGCACCGGCACGCCGCGGTCAGGCCTTGGACGTGTCGCCGCGCTCGGCCTGGCGCCGCGCGCGGGCCTGCTTGCCGAGGTGCGCCTTGAGGTACTTCGACGGCAGGTCGTGGCCGACGAAGGCGGCCGCGAGCCGCGACGCCTCGACCAGGCGATCGAGATCGATGCCGGTCTCGACGCCCATCGCGTGGAGCATCGCGACCAGGTCGTCAGTGGCGAGGTTGCCGGCGGCGCCGGGCGCGTACGGGCAGCCGCCCAGCCCGCCGACCGACGAGTCGATGGTGCTGATGCCGAGCTGCAGGGCGACCACGCAGTTGGCGAGCGCGGTGCCCTGGGTGTCATGGAAGTGGCCGGCGAGCTCGGCGGCCGGCACCTCGGCCAGGACCTCCTCGAGGACCGCCTCGACCTGACGCGGGTTGGCCACGCCGATCGTGTCGCCCAGCGAGACCTGGTACACGCCCATCGCGCGCAGCTCGCGGCACAACATCACCGACGCCGCCGCCGGGACGTCACCTTCGTAGGGGCACCCGAACACGGTCGAGACGTAGGCGCGGACCCGAACCCCGGCCGCGCGGGCCGGCGGGATCACCTGCTCGAACGCGGTCAGGGTCTCGGCGATGGTCTTGTTGATGTTCTTCTTGTTGTGGGTCTCGGACGCCGACAGGAACACCGCGATCTCGCGCATGCCGGCGGCCAGCGCCCCTTCGAGCCCGCGCCGGTTGGGCACCAGCGCCGACAGCATGACGCCGTCGCGCCGGGTGACCCCGCGCGCGACCTCGGCCGAGTCGGCCAGCTGCGGGATCCACTGCGGGCTGACGAAGCTCGTGATCTCGATGTGGCGGAGCCCGGCATCCATCAGCGCATGGATGAAGCGGATCTTGTCGGCGGTCGGGACGTTGCGCGTCTCGTTCTGCAGGCCGTCGCGCGGGCCCACCTCGTACACCGTGACGCGCTCGGGGAGCTTCATCGATCGCTCCGTCCACCATACCCAGCCGGCGCCGCCGCCGCCACCTGCTCGATCAGCTCGGCGGTGACCTCGTCGAGGGTCGCCACCACCCGGTCCGCCGCCGACTGGTCCTGGCCGGCGAAGTTGCCGGCGGCCACGCCGATCACCGGACAGCCGGCGGCGCGCGCGGCGGCGATCCCGGCGGTCGAGTCCTCGAGCACGATCGCGTCGGCCGGCGCGATCCCGAGCTGCGCGCACGCGGCCAGATATCCGTCGGGCGCGGGCTTGGACCGGGCGACGTCCTCGGCGCACAGGACCACCGCGAACGCGTCCTGCAGGTCGAGGCGCGCCAGCATGGCGGCGGCTTCGGCGCGCGAGCTGCCGGTGACGATCGCGCGCGCGCGGTCGGCGAACCGGGCCACCGCGGCCAGCGCGCCGGGCAGGACCCGCGCGCCCTGCTCGGCGAACACGTCGTGACTGGCGAGGGTCGAGCGCGCGATCAGCTCGTCGCGCTCCCAGGTCAGCTGCGGGTAGCGCGCGCGCAGGTGCGCGTGGATCGCGACCCACGAGTGGCCGATCACGAAGTCGCGATCGGCCTGGGTCACGATCAGACCCAGGGCCGCCAGCGCGCGGGCCATCGCCTCGGCGTGCTGCCGCTCGCTGTCGACCAGGGTGCCGTCGAGATCGAAGAGCACGGCGCGGACGGGCATCCCGGCGTGTATACCCTGCCCGACCCGGTAACCGGCGCGGCCGTGACCGCCACGATCCCGGGGTACCGAGGCATCTTCTGACGTCTGGAGGAACCATGCGGCTCGTAGCGCGGATCATCTCGCTCATCCTGTGTGCCGGTCTGATGGCGTGCGGTCCGTCCGCCGGCGCCAAGCGGGCCCAGACCTTGCTCGATCGCGGCGACTACCAGGGCGCGGCGCGGGTCGCCGACGAGGAGCTGACCCGGGCGCCGGCCGACGCCCACCTGCAGCGCATCCGCATCCGGGCCGCGCTCGGCCTCGGCGACGCGGCCGCCGCGGTCGCTCATTATCGCGCCTGGCGGCAGACCCAGGGCAGCGACGACCTGGCCGCGCTGCGCACGATGGCGCTGACCACGCTGTGGCAGGGCCTGACCTCGCCGTCGGCGCAGGTCCAGGTCCAGGCGATCCGCGCGATCGAGCGCCACGAGATCGAGGACTTCGCGCGCGACGTGGCCGAGCGCATGGGCGACGACGACGACGTGGTGGTCGCCGCGGCCGCGGTCGCGGTGCTGCGCGCGTTTCCCCAGGCGCCGGCGGTCGCGACCGAGATGCTGTCGTCGCCGGACCCGCAGGCGCGCGCGATCGCGGTCGAGGGCATCGGGCGCAAGGTCGGCAAGCGCGCGGCGGCGGAGCTGCGGGCCGCGGCGGTCGATCCCGATCCCCGGGTGCGGTCGGCCGCGGTGGCGGCCATCGGCGCGCTCGCCGACCCGGCCGACACCGGCCGGCTCACCGAGCTGGCGACCGACGCCAGCAGCGAGGTCCGCGGCGCCGCGCTCCGGGCCCTGGCCCGCGGCAAGCGCGGCGACCACGGCGCGCTGGCGACCGCCGCGCTCGCCGACGCGTCGCTCGGGGTCCGGCTGGCCGCGATCGACCTGCTGGTCGCGTCGCGCGGCAAGCCGGCCGCCGCCACCCTGCTCGGCCATGCCGACCCGATGGTCGCCGCCTACGCCGCGCGCGCGGCCGGCGATCGCGCCGCGGCCGGGCCGGTCCTCGACCGCGCGCTCGCCGATCCCGATCCGTCGGTGCGCGCCGGCGCGGTCAACCTGCTCGAGGCCGCGCTCGGCAAGGACGGCGCGCGCCCGCGGGCGACCGTCGCCGCCCGCGATCCGGACGTGGCGGTGCGGGTCTCGGCGGCCCGGGTGCTCGCCTATCTGGGCGACCCTACCGCCGCGATCTTCATCTACGCCGCGGTGCTGGCCAGCCCCGTCGAGTCCGACCAGATCGGCGCCGCCGCCGAGCTCGCCCATCTCGGCGACGAGCGCGGCCCGATCGCGCTGGCCCGGCTGGCGGCGTCGAAGTCGCCAGCGGTGCGCCGCCAGGTGGTGACCGCGCATCTGGCCGCCCGCGTGATCACGCCCGGCCTGTGGGAGGCGCTCGCCGATGACCAGGCCGCGATCCGCATTGACGCCGCCGCCACGCTGATCGCGCTCGGCGCGCGCTGACCGGCGCCGGCGCGTGACCCGGCTTGACGGCGCGGCCGGCACGGCGCGAAATGGTGCCGGTGCGCAGGCTGATCGGGCCCATGCTGTTCGCGCTGACGTGCGCGTGCGTCGACGAGGTCGACCCGCGCCCGGCCAGCTGGTCGTACCTCCACGCCGCGATCATCGTGCCGAGCTGCGCGACCTCGGGCTGCCACTCGGCGTTCAGCAAGACCGCCGGCATCAGCCTGCAGGACCGCGACCCGGCCCGGCTGCTGTTCGAGCAAGGCGCGATCGACACGCCGCTGCTGCGCGGCGTGCAGGCAGGCACCCGGCGCATGCCGCCCGATCAGCCGCTGCCCGCGGCCGACATCCTGCTGGTCGAGCGCTGGATCCTCGACGGCAAGCCGGACAACTGATGCGCGGTCTGCTGCTCGTGATCGCCGTGCTGGTGACCGCGCCCTCGGCGGCGCGGGCCTACCCGCAGCTCCAGTTCTCGACCGACCACGTGCGCTGCGGCGAGTGCCACTTCGCACCCGCCGGCGGTGGCCTCCTCGCCGACTACGGCCGCGAGGAGGCCGGCGACGTGATCTCGCGTGGCGGCGACGGCCGCTTCCTGCACGGTCGGTGGACCCCGCCGTCGTGGCTGGCGCTCGGCGGCGACCTGCGCCTCGCCGGGCTCGTCCACGACCAGGGCGACCGGCAGGGGATCACGACCGCGGTGTTTCCGATGCAGGCCGACGTTTACCTGCGCGCGGCGGTCGACGCGTGGTCGGCGTACGTGAACGTCGGCTACCGCGGCGCGACCCGGCCGGTGATGCCGTCGCTCGCCTCGCGGTTCGTCTCGCGCGAGCACTATCTGATGTGGCGCGACGACGAACGTGGCTGGTATCTGCGGGCCGGTCGCTTCTTCGCGCCGTATGGCCTGCGCCTGCACGAGCACACCGCGTACGTGCGGCGCTTCCTCGGGTTCAACCTGCTCGAGGAGCCCTACGCTCTCTCGGGCGGCTTCGCCGACGACCGCTCGGAGCTGCACGTGACCGCCTTCGCGCCCGACTTCGTGCGCGCGCCGATCGGGCCGCGCGGGGCCGGGGTCGCGGCGTTCTACGAGCGTCGGGTCGCGACCACCGCCGCGTACGGCGCGCAAGCCAAGGTCACGATCGGCGACGCCGATCGACGCGCGACCGGCGGCGCGATCGGCAAGCTCTACCTGGCACGACCGCGCGTCCAGCTGCTCGCCGAGGCCGACCTGGTCCGCCAGACCTTCGCGCAGGTCGACGCGCCGCGCTGGCAGCTGCTGGGCTACCTCGGCGCGGCCTGGTTCCCGACCCGCGGGCTGATCGCTCAGCTCACGCTGGAGCGCTGGGACCAGGACCTGGGGGTCTCCGGCCTGGCGCGCAGCGCGGCCGGGGTCCACCTGCAGTGGTTTCCCACCGCCCACGTCGAGCTGTCGCTGTGGGGGCGGGTCGCCATGGTCGGCAGCGGCGACGACGACGGCCCGCTGGCGAAGACGCTGCTGCTGCAGCTCCACTACTATCTTTGATCGCGTTACTGGATCTGGCCGCGGAGCTCGCCACCCATGCACGCGGCGGTGTGCAGGTTGATGTACGCGCCACCGGCCTTCAGCGCGGTCACGAACGCCGCGAAGTCCGCGGGCGCGCCGGTGGCCGGCGTGTAGTTGGCCGCGACGAACGTCTGCGTGATCGGCGAGGCGGTGCTGGTGAAGGCGAGCACCACACCACCGTTCATGCCGGCGACGTTGGCGTGGATATGCGCCGCGGCCGCCGCGCCCGACAGGCCGGTATAGGTGAAGTTGGAGACGACAATCTGCGTGTTGTCGGCGCTCACCGTGACCGTGGCCGAACCGGCGGCGGTAGCGCCGGCGCCCGCGCACGCCGGGGCCTCCTGGGCCTTGGTCAGCGACACGTTGAAGGTCGTGCCGGCGGCAGCGGCGGCATCGATCGCCGGGGTCTCGCCACCGTCGTCGCCGCACGCGGCCACGCACGCCATCGCAGTCACGAAGAACATCGTTCGAGTCGAATTGATCATCATGGGGATGAGGGTCGCACGCTGACGATCAAAGACAAGCGCGCGACTGACCGGGAGTCGCGATGGTGTCGAGGTCGTCACTCGGTGCGCGGCTCATGGACCTGGGGCTCCGCTATCCACCGTGCGGTCTCGTCTCCGGAGCGCTCGGGGATCGCGGTCGGAACGTCACCGCGGGTCGCACCGGCGTGCGCGTCGGCACGTGCTCGACACCGGAGCGGCGGAGGCGCACGTGGCCACGCCCGCCCCCTCGGACACCGGCCGCAGCGCGCGGATCAGCATCGCCGGCGCCGCCGGCAAGCCGTCGCGGTCGTGGCGCCCCGCGACAGCAAGCGAGGCGGCAGGCATGATGGGGCATGCGTCAGAACGAGCGCGCGCTGCTGGCACTGACCCTGGTCGTCGCGAGCGCGTGCCGCGAGCGCGCACCGCCCCGCGCGCGCCCGCCCGAGGCCAGCGCGGCGAGCCGCACGGCGTCGAGCAACCCGTCTCCACCCGACGCGGCGGTAGCAGTCGCACCCGCGCCGGCTGACGATCCCATGGCCGAGAAGCTGCGGCACTGCCCGGTCACCGTCGACGGTGCCGCGGTCGAGCTCCGCGACATCGACGGCGGCATCGAGGTGATCGTCACCGCCGGCGACGCCGCCGCCACCGCCGACATCCGGCGCCGCGCGGCCCACCTGGTCGCCTTCTCGCTCGGGCAGGCGACCGGCGGCAAGCACGGCGGCGGCGACGGTGGCGGTTTCATGCGGAACTGCCCGGTCGTCACCCGCGCCACACAGATCACGTCGACTGCCGTCCCCCGCGGCGCGAGCCTGATCGTACGACCGACCGACGGATCGCCGGTCGCCGACCTCCGCGCCGAGACCCGCCGCCGCCACGACGCCCTGATCGCCCCGTGACGTTACAAGCGGATGACACCACCCCATGCCCGGGGCGAAGGGACCCCATACCCGCCCGCCATCCGGGCAATACCGCAACAGTCTCGCCAGCTCCCGATGGCCCTGGAGTTGCTTTGAGCTTGCGCCGTATGCCCCGCCCGCTGCGCTCCCCCTGGCTCGCCGTGGTGACCGCCCTGGGCGTCACCACCGCCTCCGCCCAGCCGACCCCAGCCCCTGCCCCTGTCGCCACCCTCACGGACGCCGAGCTCATCGAGCTCGCCACCCGCGACAGCGAGGTCATCGAGATCTGGGACGAACGGCCGGACAAGCCCTACGATCGCGACACCCAGGTCCGCCTCACCGGGGAGGAGCTCGCCCAGCGCGGCGCCACCGATCTCGCCAGCGCGCTCGCCCTCCTCCCGGACATCAGCGTCCGCGACGCTGGCCGCGGCGGCGCCAACATCGACATCCGCGGCGCACGCAAGGGCGCGGTCCGCGTCCTCGTCGACGGCGTCAGCGTCGCCGACCCGTACTACGGCACCTTCGACGTCTCGACGATCCCGGTCACCGACATCGTCCAGATCCGCGTCTCGACCGCGCCGGCCTCCCCGATCGACGGCCCCGGCGGGCCCGGCGGCGTGATCGAGGTCCACACCCGCGACGCGATCGGGGCACGCCTGGTGGTCGCCCGCCTGACCAGCGACTCCCTCCCGACCTTCGGTGGCTCGGCCACCGGACGCACCGCCGTTGCCCGCGACCTGTCGATCCGGGTATCGGCGTCCGGACTGTGGGGCCTGCGCGAGCTCGAGCTGCCCGCGATGGCGACCCTCGGCGAGAGCCGGCGCGCGACCACCGGCGCCGCTCGCCTCGAGTATCGCAAGGGCGCTCGCCGGGTCGCGCTCGACACGTTCATCGACAACCGCCGCTACGTGCCCCCACCCAACGAGGAGTCGGCGACCGCCACCATCCTCGTGATCGATCGCGAGACGACCGGGCGCGGTCAGGTCAGCTTCGACGATCAGCTGGGCCGCGTGCAGGTCCAGGGCCGGGTCTGGACCCACGCGCTCAAGCGCGTCTCGCGCTACTTCCGCGACCCCGCGCTCGGCGACATCGCCACCGAGGAGGACCTGTTCGCGATGCGGACCGGTGGCACCGCGCTCGCCACCCGGCCGCTCGCGAAGACCTGGCGCTGGGTCGCGTCGGCGACCGTCGACCACGAACGCGCGCGGGTGGAGGCCATCACCGCCGCGACCGACATCGTGAGCCGCGGCGACGTCACCTTGCTCGAGGCCGCCGCCGGCGCGCAGTACGAGGACGGCCCGGTGCGGGTCGACGGCGCGGTCGGGGCCGCGGTCCCGCTCGGCCTGGGCGCCGATCCATGGCCCGAGGCCAAGCTGGTCGGCCGCTACCGCCCCGTGGCCGCGCTCGAGCTGGTCGCGACCGGGGCCCACAAGGGCCGCACGCCGAGCTTGCGCGAACGGTTCGACACCCAGACCGGCAACCCGGCGCTCGGCCCCGAGATCGCCAGCCACGGTGAGCTCCGCGTGATCGGGCGGCCGATCGAACCCATCGAGCTGGAGCTCGCGCCGTACTGGCGGCGCTCCGACGGCACCGTGAAGCTGGCCCCGATGACCAACCGTCTGACCAACCTCGGCACCGTCGACGTCCGCGGGATCGACGCCAGCGCCAAGCTTCAGGTGCATCCCCGCGTGCAGCTCGGTGGCGCGTACGCGTTGACGCTCGATCGCGCGCGCAACGACGACGCCAGCGGCTGGCAGGATGACCCGCTCGACCGCCTGCCCGACCACCGCGTCGACGGCTGGGTCAAGGCCACGCCGCACCACCGGATCACCGCGATCGCGCGCGCGCGCTGGTTCGGAACCGCGATCGACCGCGACGTCGAGGTCGCCAGCTACTACCTGCTCGAGGCGTCGATGTCGGCCCAGCTCGGCGGCGACTGGCTCGGCGTGATCCGCTGCGACGACCTGCTCGACGAGCGTCCCGAGACCCGCAACGGCTACCACCTGCCCGGCCGGGTCTTCGCCCTCATGGTGCAGGGCACGTGGCAGTGACCCGCGCCGCACACGGCGTCAACGGGTCACCGCAGCCGTCGCCGCGCGACGAGGATCAGCATCCAGGTCACGCCGAGCGCACCGACCGCGGCCGGCGCCGCGAAGGCCAGCCGGCTGTGGCCGGCAGCGAGCATCAACCCGACGAAGACGCTCGAGCCGAGATCGCCCAGCGCGTTCGCGCTCGCCAGCACGCCGAGGCCCAGACTCCGGCGCTCGCGGGGGAGCAGCGAGGCGACGACCGCCTTCTCCAGCGTCTCCTCGATCGCGATGTACACACCCGACAGGGCAATCGCGACCATCAGCCACGGCAGCGAGCCGCCGCCCAGCGCAAGCACCAGGTTGGTCACCACCCCGAGCGCGTAGCCCACGACCAGGACCCCAGGCTTCGACCAGGCGTCGCCGAGGCGTCCCGCCGGGTACGCGGCCAGCGCGCTCACCAGGTTGTGACCCGCGTAGAGCAGGATGGCGACCGACAGCAAGCCGCTCGCGCTGGTGGTCTCGCCGAGCGCCCGCGCCGCCAGCAAGATGAGGAACGTCCGGGAGAAGTCGCCGAGCCCGAACAGCAGCACGCCGCCCACGAACAGCCAGTAGTCGCGCGGCATCCCAGCCGAGCCTGCCGCTGGTGCGGACGCGGCGGCCGCCGCGGTGGGCGGCGCCGGCCCGACGCGGTCGCGGGTCAGCGCGACGATCGCGCCCACCGCGAGCGCCGACGGCACGATGCTCCACAGGATCACCTCGCGGAAGCCGGTCCCGGCCCACACCAGCAGCGCGGCGATCAGCGGCCCCACCACCGCGCCGACCATGTCGGCGGCCCGCTCGATCCCGTAGGCGCGGCCGAAGTGGGTCGGGCCGACCTCGTCGGCCAGCATGAAGTCGCGCAACGGCGAGCGGAACCCACGCCCGAACCAGGCGACCGCCCGCAGCGAGGCGACCGCGGCGATGACCTGGACCACCGCGATGAGCCCGGTGCCCAGGAGGGTCAGCGCGTACCCCGCGGCGGCCCACGGTCGCTTGCGCTGGACGCGGTGGCCGACCGCACCACCGGCGAGCTTCGACAGGCTGAAGGCCAGGTCGGCCGCGCCCTCCATCATGCCCAGCGCGGCCGGCCCCATGCCGAGCGCCGCCACGTACAGCGGCAACACGGCGGTGACCATCTCGTGACCGACGTCGGAGAAGAACGTCGCCACCACGATGCCGACGACGGTGCGGGTCACCCAGCGCCGGTCGTTCATTCGCCGACGACTCCGCGCAAGGTCGCGGTGGCAACCCCGCCCCGGTCGTCGTGGAGCACGGCCCAGAGCTGCACCGGGCCCGGCGTGCTCGGTGCCGTCCAGGCCACCTCGCCGGTGCCGGTCGCGTCCGCCGCGACCCCGCCGGCGGTCGCGAACCAGCTGACACGCAGGACCTCGACGCGATCGACCAGCACGGCGTCGGCGCGATCGTAGCGAACGTACGGTTCGGCCGCGCCGTCCGGCCAGGCCGCGACCAGGGTCACCGTCTCGCCGGCGACGATCGTGGCCGGGTCCGCCGCGCGCCCGTCGCGCACGACCGCGAGCGAGCTGAGCGTCGGGTGCTGGTTGCGCCGGTAGCGCTCGCGGTACTCGCGCACGATCGCCGGCGGCGCGTCGCCCAGGTTGCACGCGATGCGATGCAGCCCGAACGTGATCGGTGCCCCGTCGAGGCCGACCCGCACCGGCTGGTAGTAGCCGCCGGTGGGATCGGGATCGCGCGGGCGGAAGCCGCCGAGCGGGGTGTCGGGTCCGTAGGTCGCGCACGCAGCGGCCGGCATCGTGGCGGTGACGGTCGGCCCGTCGCCAAGCGGCGCGAGCGCGGCCGGGTCGTCGACGCACGGCGGCGGCACCACGTTGTCCTCGGTCGGTGGCTTGGGGGCCGTGCAGTGGGCCCAGGCCAGGGCCGGTGCGGTCACGGGCCCGTCGGGGCTGGCGACCACGGCGGCGTAGCTCACCACGTCCCGCGGCGCGGCCTCGGCGGGCTCGGCGACCACCGCGAGCACGCGCGGCCCGTCGATCCGCGACACCTGCTGATCGAGTGGATCGACGCACGCCGACCAGGCCGCCAGCGCCAGGAGCACCGGGGCCCTCACAGCCGCCACCGCACCCCGGCCAGCACCAGGAACGGCAGCCCGGTCAGGTAGCCGCGGGTGGCGTAGTCGCCACTCCACACCAGCTCCTCGGCGTTGGCGCGACCGCTGACATTCTCGAGCTCGATGAAGGCGGCGATCTCGGTCGCACCGACGCGGACCCGGCGCTCGCCACGCAGGTCGATCTGCGCGAAGTCGGGCAGCCGGATGCCGTAGAGCGCGCCCGTGACCGGCTGATAGCGGCTGGCGCGCGCGTCCCAGAAGGCGGCGATCACGTCGGTCCGCGGCGCGCCGGTCGCGAACCGGATGCGCGTGCTCGCCAGCCACCGGCCGTGCTCGACGGTCGCCGCCAGCGTGAGCTGGTGGGTCTGGTCGTGCTCGAACCGCCGCCACGCCGCCGCATCGGCGTCACGACGCTCGCTGCGGCCCAGCCCGTACGCGATCCAGCCCGACAGGCCGCGCCAGCCGCGCAGACGCGCGACCAGCTCGGCGCCCATCGCGCGACCGCGGCCGGCCTGGGTGAGCGTCGCCGCGAGCGGCGGCGTCGCCGACGGGTCGCGCGCGACCAGCTCGCCCAGGCGTCGGCCCCAGCCGGTGAGCTCGAGATCGGCGACGGCGACCCGCACGGTCGTGGTCACCGTCGCGTGCCAGGCGTGCTCGAGGGCCAGGGTCGGCGAGCCGAACACCGCGCTGGTGTCGTCGGGACGGCGGGTCTGGTGGTAGCGACCGACCGCGCCGGCGATCGCGACCCGACCGCGCCGCGCCGCCACCGCCAGCCGCGGGTCGGCGGTGACGAGGACCCGCTGGAACCCGATCCCGGGGGTCGAGCCGACCCGCGGCGTGCGCCGACTCGCGCCGAGGATCCAGGCGTCGGCGCGCAGCCCCGGGCTGACCGTGAACCAGTCGGTCACCCAGTCACTCTGGACGTACGCGCCGACGTCGCCGGTCAGCGCGGTCCAGCGGTCGGACGCCACGTCGTCGCCCGGCGGCTGCCCGAACACCGAGAGGTCGCCTTCGCGGGTCGGGATCGACAGCGAGCCGTCGCGCCGGAGCACGGCGCGCGACCCGGTGGCGTCGATCCCGAGTAGCAGGACCACCGGTCCCGCGGTGGTGCGACGTTCGGCGCGGACGCCGCCCGACCCCACCCGCTGGTGCAGCCCGGCGGGCACCGCCCCGAACCGCTGGTCGCGATCGTCGAGGTCGAGGCCAACCCACGCGCGCAGCCGGGCCTCGCCGTCGGCGAGCGTGCCGCGCCACGCCACCGACGCCCGCGCGAAGTCCTGACGCCGGTCGTCCGACTTGGTCGCCGCCGGATCCATCGACGGCAGCGTCCGCTCCAGGCGATCGCCGCCCGCGAGGACGAGGACGTCGAGCCGATCGGCGCCGATCGGCACCTGCGCCACCAGCTGGGCATCGGCCCAGCGCGGGATCGGGATGCGCTCGGCGACCGCGGGATCGATCGCCTCGCCGACCACGCGGTCGAGGTAGCTCGCGCGCACGCCGGCGGCGACCCGGGCCCGACCCACCCGCCCGGTGGCGACCACGCCGGTGTCGATGAAGTCGCTGGCGACCGTGACCGAGCGCGTCCCCGGCAGCTCGGCGGTCGTCACCCGGACCAGGCCGCCAGTGGCGCCGCTCCAGGGCGTCGCGAAGCCGGCGCGGTCGATCGCCAGCGTCGCGACCAGCTCGGTCGGGATGATCGAGCGCCAGCCGCCGAGGTGGTACAGCGCGGGCACCGGCACGTCGTCGATGAGGATCGCGGTGTCCAGCGGGGCCGAGCCCCACACGACGATCTCGCGGGTCCCGGCCGCGGCCCGCGCAACCCCGGGCGTGCTCTGCACCGCCTTGAGCGCGTCGCCGCCGCTGCCGGCCTGCTGCGCCGCCCGGCGGGCATCGATCGTCGTCTGCCCGGGTACCAGCGGCGCGGTGTCCTCGACCTCGACCGTCTCGCCGCCGTCGAGGTCGACCTCGACCGTGACGTCGAGCGTGCGGCGCTCGCCCGGCGCGAGCACCAGCTCGACCCGGGTGACCCGCACGTAGTCGGCCTCGACCACCACCGCGGTCGCACCGGGCGCGAGCTCGAGCGTGTAGCGCCCGGTCTCGTCGGTGAACGTGACGGTCGTCCCGGCGGTCACCTGCACGCCCGGCAACGGCTCGCCGCTGGCCGCATCGAGCACGCGGCCGGTCACGGTGGCCGGTGCCGGCTGCGCCTGCGCGCTTGCCGACGCGGTCGCGACCCCAGCGAGCGCGAGCCAGGCCCGGGTCATGGCGGGAGATCGAGCTCGATCGCCGTGATGCCGGCGCCGGTCCCGTGCGGCAACCGGGTGTGATCGACCGTCGCGATCCCGGCCGCGGTCGCGAGCGGCTCGAGCCCGCCGTCGCGATAGACGGCCGCATACCAGTACCCGACGGCGTCCCCGCACAGCGAGCGCGCGTCGACCCGCACCAGGTACCGACCGGCCGGTGGCGGTACCGACCAGATCACGTGCTCGCGCGGGCGCGGATCGCGCCGGCACGCGCGGTTCCCGTCGTGGTCGAGGCGCCCGCCGGACCGCCACGCGATCGGATCGGACGGGGTGCCCGGCGGCGGTGGCTCCCATGTGTTGGGGTCGCCCGCCCACGCCTCGCCGCCGTCGGGCGCGACCACGTGCAGATCCAGATCGGCGGCGCCGCTCCAGCCGAGCGCGATCACCAGCT
Organism: Kofleriaceae bacterium; assembly: GCA_046597055.1. GTDB lineage: Bacteria > Myxococcota_A > Polyangia > Haliangiales > Haliangiaceae > UBA2376. The sequence continues at coordinate 41,801 of JBKJLC010000242.1, forward strand.
CACCGGCCGGTGGCGGAAGGTCGTCGGCGACCAGCGCGAGCGCGCGCGGCGCCCCGGGCCGACCGGCGGCGTCGACCGCGAGCAGGCGCAGCGTGATCGGCCCGAGCGGCACCGACGCCGCCAGCGCCAGCTCGAGAGCAAAGCTCGGCTGATCGGGCGCGTCGACGCTGGGCGGTCCCGCGGGGACGATCCAGCCGCCGTCGTCACCGTCGAGGCCGACCCACAGCGCGGTCGCGCCGGCACCGAGCGCGCCGGCCACGCGCTGGCCGCTGGCGTCGCGCAGCAGGGTCGCCCGCTGCGACAGCACGCTCTCGACCGCGGGCCCATTGGCGGCAGCCGGGGCCGGGCCCGGCCGCCACTGCGCGCCCTCGACCTGCAGCAGCGCGTCGTAGCCGGGATCGGGCGACGCGCTCGTGCAGGCGACCAGCGCGAGCGTGACCGTGGCCCCGAGGCGACGCATCAGAAGCTCACCTGAGCCCGCACCGTGACCCGATCGGCGGCGACCGTGGTCGGCGCGCCGTCGAGCCCGCGGCCGCGCGGGTTGTCCTCGTGGGCGTACTGCAGGATCAGGCGCGCGTGAGCGGTGTGCGCCTCCGCGGCCACCGCCAGGGTGCGATAGCGCGGATCGGTCGGGACGATCATCGCGCCCTGTGCCTCGCTGGCATCGCGGTCCGGCCGGTACTCGTCGTAGCGCACGGCGATCTGACCGTGCGGGGTGATCGCCTGCACCACCATCACCTGCCAGCCGAGCTCGCGCAGATCGCGATCGGCCGCGATCGGGTCGGCGTACTCCCGCCCGCGATCGAGGTTGGTCGCGAGCGAGACCTCGACCGACAGCTCGCCGCGACCCAGCGCGCACAGGCACCAGCCGATCGCCAGATCGGCCCCCACCGCCGCGTGATCGAAGCGCTCCGACGGCGTGGCCGGCGCGCCGCTGGTGGGGACCAGCTCGGTGATCTGGACGATGCCGTCCTCGTTGCCGTCGACCCACTCGACGTCGTCCTTGATCGCCGGCGTACCGGGATGAAGGCCGCGCCCGGTGAGCGCCGACACCCCGCCGGCGACGATCACCAGCTCGCCGAGCTGACCGCGGGCGCCGGCTCGACCGACCAGGTCCCAGCTCGACGACGGGTCCCGACCCTTGAACTGGGCATCGCCCGACGGCGCACTGTTGGTGAGCGCGACGGCCAGCTCCACGCCGCGCCACGCCGCGGTCGCCAATACGCCCCCGTCGTAGCTGCCCGGGAACAGCGCGCGTCCGGCCGCCCCGGCCTCGAGCATCACCCGGTCCTGGTCCGACTGGGGCACGTCTCGGCCGAAGGGCACCTTGAAGACCCCGAGCGCGAGGGAGGCGTCGACCCCGTGCTGCTGCCAGCGCGCGCCGGCCCGCGCCGAGATGATGCGCGCGGTGGGGCCGTCGATCGTGTTGCCATCGAGCTCGAGTCGCCCGAACAGCTCGTCACGGGTGACCTCGGCCTTGAGGCGCGCCCGCCGCACGAGGACCCGCTCCTGGTTGAGCGGGTCGCCGTCCACACCCAACTCGTCGACCGAGCCCTGGTCCCACGGGATCAGATCGGTCTGCAGGTAGCCCGAGATCGGCGACGGCGTCGGCGCCGGCTCGGGCTCGGCAGACGCTGGGCCCGCCGACGCGGTCAGGACTACGGCAGCGCCGGCAACCCACCATCGGGCAGCAGCAGCGGCAGGGTCGGCGTCTTGTAGATCTTCTCGGCCGTGGTGCACGCGTTGATGATCTCCTGGTGCGTCTGCGGATTGGTGATGCACGCCGCGTCGGACTCACCGGCGCCAGCGTCGGTGGCGGCGTCTCCACCCCGAGCGTCGGGGCTGTCGGCACCATCGTCACCGCAGCCCACCGCCAGCACAACCATCACGGACAGGAACAGCGCGCGCATGGTCACCTCGCCTCGCAGAAGCCGTTGCGGCAGACGCCGGTCGCGCACGCGGTGGTTGGACTGCACGTCGCGCAGGACGTCGTCGCGGTCTGGCTCTCGAAGTAGCAGGTGCAGTCCTCGGCCGGCGTGTAGGACGACAGATTGCCGCCCTCCGAAGCGCGCTGGACCTTCATGGCGCAGTCCGGGACGAGCCCGTTGTGCATCACGACGTTGGTCGCGTTGAAGTTCGGCGTCGGGGTGACGGTGCGGCCGAGGATCAGATCGATGACGTACTTCGCGCGCACATTGTCGATCACGGCGCCGGTCTGCCGGGTCAGGTAGACAGTCGGCGACCACACCGTGTAGTGGCCATCCCGCACGTTCTGCTTGTCGAGCGAGCTGGCCGACGAGTCGGGAAAGTAGGCCGCCCACTGCCCGAAGCCCCGGAACGCGAGCACGTCGAGCTCGTTGCGGAACTGGTCGTAGACCTCCGCGCCGAGGATGCCAATCGCCTTCTCGGGGGTCGTCGAACCGCGCAGCGCGTTGACCACCATCGTCGAGCTGTCGTGGCGGATGCCCTTCCACTTCGTCACCGGGACCACGCCGAGGTTGTACGCCCACGACAGCAGCGTGCTCTTGCTGTTGGTGCGGCCCTGCATCTGCGATTCGTCGTCCCACGGCGTGATCATGCCGGCCTGGCCGAAGCCGAAGACGAAGTACGCCTCCTCGGCGGTGATCGCGCTCTGCGTGCTCGCCTCAGGCACCGCCATGACGTAGGCCTGCACCGGCCCGTTGAAGACCGCGATGTCGGCGGGCACCGGATTGGTGTCACAGGCGCTGATGAAGACGTTGGAGTTCGCGATGTCCGCGATCGCCCCCCCGGTCGGTGGCGTGCACGGCAGGGCCGCCATCGCGGGCGTCCACCCGGCGTTCTCCGCGGTCGACGGGACGTAGAGCAGGTTGGTCGTGATCGGCGTATCGGCGTAGATCGCCTGGATGTTCACGCATGAGCCGGACGTGACGTAGACGAGGGTGGTCGGGTTGGCGGTGTTGTCCCGCAGCGCCCGAGCCAGCTCCTTGATCAGCGGCTGCTGGGTGTCGCCGATCTGGAGGTAGACGACGTTGCCGAGATCCTGGCACCGCGGCACCGGCTGGGCCTCGGCGTGGCCGCCCGGCAGCGCCGCGCCGCCGACCGCCACCAACCCGGCGGCAAGCCCCGCGGTCGCCAGCGTACGTCTCACCTTCGAAGCCACGCGCGCGCCCATGAATCCTCCTGGGGCGCAGCCTTCGCAAGCTGCGTGCCGCGCCCCGACTCGAGGATAGAGGCGACCGAACGCCCGACCCATTACACCCGCCCTACAGCCTGGTTACACCCCGATTACATCGACGGATGGCGTGGGGTGGTGGGTCGCCATCCGCACCCCCACCGGCGCTACAGGCCGCGCAGCATGACGTCGGCGAGCGCCTTGCTGAACCGGTCGGGATCCGGGACCTGGCCGGAGTCGGCCAGGTAGGCCTGGCCCAGCAAGAGCTGCGCATACACGGCCAGTCGCGGATCCGCGGCGTCCTCGGTCGCGATCGCCTGCAGCTTCGGCAACAGCGGATGGCCGGGGTTGAGCTCGAGGATCGGCAGCGCGTTGGGCGCCGGCTGACCGAGTTGCTCCAGCATCTTCTGCATGCGCGGGCTGAGGTCGTGCTCGTCAGCCACCAGACACGCGGGCGACGAGGTCAGGCGCCCCGACAGCCGCACCTCCTTGACGTGGGCCTGCAACGCCGCCTTGAAGCTGGTGAGCAGCTCGCCGAGCTCGCGCTGTTTCTCGTCGATCGCGGCCGCCGACTGCTTGCGCTCCTCCTCGGAGCCGAGCTTCACGTCGCCGCGGCCGATCGACTGCATGGGCTTGTCCTTGAACCGGGGCGCCCGCTCCAGCCAGATCTCGTCGACCGGGTCGGAGAACAGCAGGACCTCGTAGCCCTTGGCCGCGAAGGCCTCGAGCAGCGGCGAGCGCGCCGCCGCCTCCTTGGTCGGCCCGGTCAGGAAGTAGATCGCCTCCTGGCCCTCCTTCATGCGCCCGACGTAGTCGTCGAGCGAGGTCAGCGCGGTCGCGTCATGGGTCGACGACGTGATGACCAGGTCGAGCAGCTTGTCCTTGTCCTGGGTGTCGTAGTTGGCGAGCCCCTCCTTGATCACCGGGCCGAACGCGGCCCAGCAGGTGAGGTACTCGCTCGCGCTATCACGCTTCATCTCGTCGAGCGTCGACAGCACCCGGCGCACCAGCTGCTTGCGGATCACCGGAATCTGCCGGTCCTTCTGCAGGATCTCGCGCGACACGTTGAGCGACAGATCGTGGGCATCGACCACGCCCTTGATGAAGCGCAGGTGCGACGGCATCAGCTCCTTGCACTCGTCCATCACGAACACGCGCTTCACGTAGAGCTGGAGGCCGCGCTTCATCTCCGGGCTGTACAGATCGAACGGCGGGCTGGCCGGGATGTACAGCAGCGCGTAGGCCTCGAGCGTGCCCTCCATCTTCACCGGGATGGTCCGCAGCGGCGGGGTCCAGTCGTGCGAGATGTGGCGATAGAACTCGTGGTACTCGGTCTCCGCCACCTCGCTCTTGGGGCGAAACCAGATCGCCTTCATCGAGTTGAGCGTCGCCTCGCCGTGCCGGATCGGATACGCGACGAAGTCCGAGTAGCGCTTGACGATCTCCTTCAGGATCGACTCGCTGGTGTAGTCCTTCAGGCCGTGCTCGACGTCCTCGGCCTTGAGGTGGAGCGTCACGGTGGTGCCGGCGTGCTCGCGCTCGGCGTCGGCGACCGTGTAGCTGCCGTCGCCGGTCGACTCCCACCGGGTGGCCTGGTCGGCGCCGGCGCGCCGGGTCACCAGCGTGATCCGGTCGGCGACCATGAACGCCGCGTAGAAGCCGACCCCGAACTGGCCGATCAGCTCGGGCGGGACCTCCTTGCGCTGCGCGTCCTTGACCGTGGCCAGGAACTCGCGCGTGCCTGACTTGGCGATGGTGCCGATGCTGCGGATCACCTCGTCGCGGGTCATCCCGATCCCGTTGTCGCTGACCGACAGGGTGCGGGCCGCCTTGTCGACCTCGAGCCGGACCTGGGCCTCGTCGGGGGCGGCCAGGTCGGCGTTGGTCAGCTGCTCGAAGCGCCGCTTGTCGAGCGCGTCCGACGCGTTCGAGATCAGCTCGCGCAGGAAGACGTCCTTGTCGGAGTACAGCGAGTGGACCATGAGGTCGAGGAGCTGCTTCACCTCGGCCTGGAATTCGTGACGTTCGGGTTGGCTCATGACGTGGTGACGAACCGATAAGCCCGGGCGCCTTCGCACGCAAGTCGCGGTGCCCGCCCCGGGCCAACTTCTGTCATGGCGGAGACACGTCCGCCTTGACAGACAATCCGTTATAACGGATGGTCA
>JBKJLC010000204.1:0-11168 GCA_046597055.1 Kofleriaceae bacterium
CATGTCCACCGGCTCGAGCGCCACGTAGATCGGCAGCCCGTGCCCGATCACGCCCGTCCTCCGCGCAGCGCGGCGACCACCGCGTGCAGCAACTCGGCGTCGAAGCCGGGGCGCACCTCGACCGTCGCGCCCCCGACGCGGACCATGATCGTCGTCTCGCGGCCCTCGGCCGGGACCAGCCGCGCGAACAGGGTGCCACCCGGCGGCGCTGCCGGCGCCCCACCTGGCCGCCGCCGCTCTCGGCCGCGCCCTGTCGGCGACGCCCTCGTCGCCTTGGTCCACGTGTAGGCGGTGGCCGGTTGCACCCCGAGCCGAGCCGCAGCCTCCGGGACCGCCGTCCCGCCCCGGACCAGGTCGATCAACTGCGTCCGCTGATCAGTCGTGTACTGCGTGTAGTGCCTTCGCATGCCCGCAGCATCGACGGTCCGCTCGCGCCTTCTCGGTGCGGTCCGTGCAGCGCTTACACATCAACGATGATCCCGGGCTGGAGCGAGAGGCTGACGACCTCGGCGCTCGCGCCGCGCGTGGTGAGCGCGTCGCGCCCGACGGCGACCTCCACGACCTCGCGCCGACGAGCTCGATCCAGGCCTCGCCAGCGCCGGGGGACGATCGGCCCGACGAGGACGACGACGCAGCGGTGGTAACGCTGGACCAAGCTGCGGCCGACGACGACGCACCGAGCACCGGTCGGTCCGCCGCGGTGCAGGCCCACCGCAGCAGCCCGCCGATCCAGCGCGCAAGCAAGAAGGGAACGAAGAAGAGGAAGCCGCTCCAGGTCCGCTTCCAGATTCGTGTCGATCGACCGATGACAGGCGACGAGTTCAAGGTCGAGGCGATGCGCCAGGTCATCGGCGACACGCTTGTCGGCGGGGCCTGGGAGAACATCAAGGACTCTTACACGCCGGACGACAGCCCGGTGTCGCTGAAGGTCGACGTCGCGATCGTGAAGCAGGCGCGCGGCGCCGTCAACGAGGCGCGCGGCATCGAGGTCGGGGCCGACGGGACGATCGCCGGCTCCCGCGACCGCGCCGAGGCCTTCGACGACATGCCCGGCTCTGGTCCGAAGTCTGCGCTGATGGCCGAGATCGACCGCCGGTACTACGAGGTCACCGGCGCAGCGCCGGGCACGCTCGTCAAGAGGGGGGACGTCGCGCGCGCGGAGGTCTGGCGCGCCGTACGCGACGAGGTCCTCTTCCAGAACGCGTACCTCGCCAACCTGCCGCCGACCGTCAAGGAGCTGATCCGCTTCAATATCCGTGGCCGCGACCTCTCGCCTGCTGACTACGATCGCTTGTTCGGCCTCGCCAAGCGCATCGAGCAGCTGCCGCCGGGGCAGGCGGCCGACTACGCCAGCAAGATCACCGCGGGCACGACGGAGCTCGACGTGTTCGAGGCCTCGCTCGATCGCTACGGAGCCGAGATGGGCGAACGCGCCAGTCAAGGCGAGGAGCGCGAGCAGATCAAGACCAAGCTGCTCGGTCTCGAGGCGGTCTACCGGCTGTATCGCGACTACAAGATGACCAAGGGCCTCGAGGCGGCCTACGCCAACAACACGGTCGACGACGGCGCCGAGCCTGACACCACGCTCAGCGACCGCCAGGCGGTCGAGCTGCGGCAACAGCTCGCGCAGCACGGCTTCGCAGGGCTCGATGAGTTTCAGACGTTCATCGCGCGCTTCGAGTCGGCATTCGAGCTCGAGGCGCAGAACATCGCCAAGGACTACCTGACGCGGTACGAGAGCCGGCTCTACAAGGAGAGCGAGCGCTACCAGGACCCGGCGCAGGTTGCCGCGCTGCACGCCAAGCTCGGTGGGGCACGCGCCCACCAGGCCGAGGCCAGCAAGCAGCAATCGATCCACGACGACTACCAGGCCAAGAACACCGCGTGGCCGCACGGCATCGTCTCGAACCCCGACGGCCCGACGCGCGACGAGGCCCAGACCGCCAAGCGCCGCGCGAGCACGGCGCGCGACTCGGCCCGAGCCGACCTGACGGCGCTGGCTGCCGAGCACCCGATCTTCCAGGACGAGGGTCTGCCGTCGGACAAGCGCATCGATGTCGCCCGGCTGACGACTTCGAGTGAGTCCGAGCTGGGCAGTTTCCTGCAAGCGCACATCGCCAGCCGCATCGGCGACGTCGGCGACGCGCGCGCGCAGGTCACCGGCGAGCGTGAGCTCATCTATAAGATGGGCCCGCTGCTGCCGCACTTCTACGCCCAGCAAGGCATCGCGCCCGGATCGATCTACGACCTGATCATCCAGGACAAGATGCGTCAGGACCTGAGCGACAAGATCATGATCGGCATCGCGGTCGCGGTCTTGAGCATCGCGCTCGCGGTGGTGTCGCTCGGCACCGCCACGCCGGCGATCCTGGCGGTCGGCGCCGCAGTCGCGGGCGCCGGCCTGAGCGGGTACATGGTGTACGAGGAGTACCAGCAGTACAACGAGGCCAACGACCTCTCCGACGTCGGGCTCGCCCCGGACCCGTCGGTCGTCTGGCTGGTGATCTCGATCGCGGGCGCGGGCCTCGACATGGCCGCGGCGGTCAAGGCGGTGAGGGCCCTCACCATCGCCGCCAAGGCTCTGGACGGGGGCGGGGAGCTCGCCGACTTCGCCAAGGCAGTCAACGCGTTGAAGGAGGCCGGCGAGATCGATGCTCGCATCGCGGAGTCGGCAGTGAAGGCGGCCGCCGCGCGCCGCTCTGCCGCGACAGCGTTCGACGAGATGGTCGGCGCCTTTGCCGGCAAGCTGTACTCCTTCCCCGGTCAGTTCTTCGACCCGCAGTTCCTCGCTGCCCTGGGCAGGTTCGCCCTCGCGACCATCAAGCGCGGCGTGCACAGCTCTCAGGTCTTCATGGACGAGATCCGGCGCGCTCGCGCGATGGCCGGCCTGGGCGACCTCGCGCCGGAGGAGCTGGTCAAGGCCAAGGAGGTCTGGACCGAGTCGCTGCAGCTCGCCAGCGCGAACCCAGCCCTGTCCGCCGGTGAGATCGTCGCCAAGCAGCACCTCACATTCCTCGACGACGCCGCCCTCCAGGCGCTCGAGGCCAGCGGCCAGCTCGCGCGCCTCGGCGAGGCACCCGCCTTGCTGGAACGGCTGCGCGTGAACCCCCAGGGGACCTGGGACCTCCTGCACCGGCTCTTCGCCGGCTCGGTCGACGATCTCGAACGCTACCTCGCTCAGCTGGCCAAGCTGTCGCCCGCCCACGCGGATCGCGCGGTCGCGATCCTGCTCCGGCCCGCCAACACGCTGGCCCCCGACCTGGTCGCAGAGGCGTTGGTCCGCCTGGGCAGCCTCGACGGCGCTCACCTCACCGGCCTCGATCGCCTGGCCAGGGCCAGCCGGATCCCGGGCACGCTCGAGGGCTTCGTTCGCTCGGACACGCCCATGCGGATCCAGGCATTGCTCGACTTCGGCGCCGCGCAGGCCGGCCAGAGCGACGACTACTTGAATGCGATGCTCCGACTCTACGAGCACGGTGTCGCCGACCCGACCGCCGCGAGACTCGCCGCGCTGGCGATGGGCCACCCGGACATCCCGAATCTCGAGCGGTGGTTGAAACTGGCGTCGAGACAGCGTCACGACATCGAGCAGTTGAAGGACCTCGAGCTGAGCCTCATCGACGGCATCGGGCAACGGGCGATCGATCCGGCTACCGAGCTCGAGGTCTTCATCAAGGGTGGCGCAGAGGTGCCACCCCGGACCCCCGGGGCCAAGAACTTCGACGTCGTGACCGCGACCGAACGCCGCGAGTGGAAGCGGGTACGCGGGCCAATCTCGACGCGCCAGGACGTGCACGGCCAGATCAACGAGGCCCGCGGCAAGTTCCACGAAGCCGGCATTCCGCGAGGCGCGGGTGGCAAGTCCAACGTGGCTCTCGTCGACTTCGGCAACAATCTGGCGGCCGGCGGGATGCCCGAGGCAAAGGCCCTGGGCTACGTGCAAGATTACGTCACGAAGGATGCGTGGATCAAAGCCCATGTCGACGAGCTGGTCATCATCATCAACGGGACCGAGCACAGGTTCGTCCCGTAGGAAGGCGCCGCCATGACGAAGACCCTCGAGACCTGGTACCGGTCGAACTCGGTGATGCTGGTGCGGGCGTCGTGGACCGGCGCGCCGGATGAAGACATCTGGACACTGTTGTTGCGCGTGCTGCACGCGCTGGCCTCGACCCAGACCGTCCTCGAGTCGTTGCGGGGGCGAGTCAACGTGGCGTGGCGCGGCGAGCCGGCCCACGAGCCCGAGCTCTGGCCGATCGAGAGGCTGCCTGGCGGGCTCGCGGCTCTGCGCGGGCGCGCGGGCGGCGGCTCATGGGAGCCGACCAGCGCGGTCCTGTGCGGCGACGTCGACCTGCTTCTGCCCGACGACATCGCCGCGGTCGAGACGGCCGACTGGGAGGCCGATGAGGACCGCGAGTGCGCCGTGCCGATGCCACTGGAGACCCGCACGGATCGACTGGAGGCGTCGACGCGAATGCGCACATGGAAGGCGCTGTGTACTTCCACTGCGGTTGAAGAGGATGGGCCGGTCTATCTCGACTTGACCTGCGACAGCGACGAGCAGCCCGTGCGGCTGTGGCTCGATGCGCGTTCGCGGTACGAGCTGTGGCGGCCGTGGACGATCGACGACGACGGGCCAGTGCCGTGCGGGAGCCTCAACCTGGAGCGGCTCCGCCAGGGGCTGGTAGCCGTGGCAGACGTGACCGGCGGCATCGTCCGGCTACCGGACGAGATGGTCGCCGAGCTCGAGAAGGCGAGCGGCCGGCGCTGAGCGGGCTGCTCTGCGGCACACCCTTCCCTGGATGACGTTCGACTTGTGCGAGACGAGACGTCTGCATCAGCTGGTGCGGACTCGCCATGGAGCTGTCCAGTGTACGCGTCGCCAGGCGGGCCGGGCGCAGCCGACCAGCTGCCGCGCGTGCTGACGTCTCGAGGGTCATCAGCCACCGTCGCCCGCCCCGGCGGGATACCGTCCGGACGTGAGCACCATGACGTCGTCGGGGGTGCGGGCGCACCTGGTGCGCGCGCTCGAGGCCGAGCTGGTCGGGCCCTACGCGGAGCGCGAGGAACTCGACCGGGCGCCGTCGCGGACGTACCTGACGGGGTTCCTGGTGCCGCGCGAGGATCGCACCGCCGATCCGCTGGCCGATCCCGACGACGACACCGAGGCCGAGGAGGCCGAGGCCGATGGCGACGAGGAGACCGGTGGCGGCGAGGGCGAGCGGCCGGCCGGCGAGGCGTCGCGGCGGCCGCAGGTGATGCCGGCGTCGCTGGGGCTGTCGGTGCTGCTCCCGCCGGGGACCGCCACCGACACGATCACGGTCACGCTGCGCTGCGCGGAGTACGAGCCGTACCACCCGGAGGGCGCCAAGAAGACGCGGCGGCCGAACTGGCGGCGCAAGCCGCATCCGCCGTACCCGATCGTCCTGCCGCTGGATCCGGCGGCGCTGGCGAGGGGGGTGCGGCTCGCCGCGCTGCCCGGCGTGTCGATCGAGGGCAAGCTCGGCGAGTCGTCGACGCCGCGGCCGGGGACGCGGGCGCTGAGCGTGTTCGTGGTCAACCGGCAGAGCCCGGGCGACCGCGGCCGCCGCGACGAGAAGATGCTGTTCCAGGTCTCGCTCGAGGTCGCGTACGCCGACGGCTTCGTGGCGCGGCCGGCGCTGCGGCGCGGCACCGAGCTGGATGACAAGATCGCGTCGCTGCAGTTCCGCCACGTGTGCGAGTACGCGGTCGGCCACGGGGTCGCGGTCGAGGGGCCGACCAGGACCGGCGGCAAGGTCACCACGGTGACGACGACCTGGCTGCCGCGCAGCGAGGTCCGCCGGGTCGCGACCAGCGACCAGCTCGGTGACGGCCTGGCGGTGGAGCAGCGCATGGCGGTGCTCGCCGAGCTGCCCGACGGGGCGGCGGTGCGGCGGGCGCTCGGCGACCTGCCGGCCGCGTACGGGCGCTGGATCGAGACCCAGCGCGACGCCGCGATCGACGCCGCGGACCGCGGCACGCTCGACGAGCTGGTCAAGTGCGCCGAGGACGCGCGCGGGCGCATCGCCGCCGGGATCGAGCTCTTGGCGACCCGCGACGAGGCGCGGGCCGCCTTCGCGCTGGCCAACCGGGCGATGGCCGACCAGGCGATCCGGCGGCTCGGGATCGCCGATCCGCAGTGGCGGCTGTTCCAGCTCGCGTTCGTGCTGCTGTGCCTGCCGTCGGTGACCGACGATCGCCACGACGAGCGCGACTGGGTCGAGCTGATCTTCTTCCCCACCGGCGGCGGCAAGACCGAGGCCTACCTGGGCGTGATCGCGTACGTGCTGCTGCTGCGCCGCATGCGCGGCCAGGGCCAGCCCGACGGCGGGCGCGGGATCGCGGTGATCCTGCGCTACACGCTGCGCCTGCTCACGCTCGACCAGTTCGAGCGCGCCACCACGCTGATGTGCGCCCTGGAGCTGCTGCGCCGCGGGCAGCCGGCGCGGCTCGGCGCCGAGCGCTTCGCGGTCGGGCTGTGGGTCGGCGCCAGCGCCACCAGCAACACGATGACGCAGGTCAAGGCCGACCTCGGCGAGTACCGCAAGGGCACCGGCGCCTCGCCGTGCCCGCTCGCGCGCTGTCCGTGGTGCAAGCGCGACTTCACGGCGCAGAGCCTCACGCTCGACAACCCGACCAGGCCGACCGCGGTGATCGTCGGGTGCGAGAACGACCGCTGCGAGTTCTCGCCGGCCAACCACGAGGGCGGCTTGCCGGTGGTGTTCGTCGACGAGCAGGTGTACCGCGAGCTGCCGCCGTTCCTGGTCGGCACCGTCGACAAGTTCGCGATGGTGCCGTGGCGCGCCGAGACCGGCATGCTGTTCGGCCGGGTCGCCGCGATCGCGGGCCGGACCATGATCGAGCCCGGCGATCCGATCCCCAAGGGCGCGGTTCGCCTGCCCCGCGGGCTGCGGCCACCGGACCTGATCGTGCAAGACGAGCTGCACCTCATCTCGGGGCCGCTCGGCACCATGGTCGGGCTGTACGAGACCGCGATCGAGGAGCTGTGCGCGCGCACCGAGGGCGGCAAGCGCATCGTCCCCAAGGTCATCGCGTCGACCGCCACCGTGCGCCGCGCCGCCCAGCAGGTGCGCTCGCTGATGGGGCGCCCCGACGTGCGCACGTTCCCACCCCAGGGGCCCGATCCGGGCGAGACGTTCTTCGCCGAGGTCGACCCCGTGGGCGACGGCCGCCTGTACCTCGGGGTCGCCGCGCCCGGCCGCGCGTTCCGCGCCGTGCAGGCCCGCGTGTACCAGACGCTGCTATCGGCCGCGCAGTTTGCGGCGCGCGACAACCCGGCCGCCGCCGATCCGTATCTCACGCTGGTCGGCTACTTCAACGCGCTGCGCGAGCTCGGCGCGATGCGGCGCGTCGTCGAGGACGAGGTCCCGCAGCGCACGCTGCAGAGCGAGAAGCGCCGGCCGCTCGGCATGGCCGCGCACCCGTTCCTGGCGACGCGCACGGTCAGCCAGCTGGTCGAGCTCACCAGCCGCGAGTCGAGCGCGAAGATCAAGCTGGCCAAGGACCGGCTGAGCCGGCCGTTCGCCGACGAGCGCCGGGTCGACGTGGTGCTGGCCTCGAACATGATCTCGGTCGGCGTCGATATCGACCGGCTCGGCCTGATGGTGGTGGCCGGCCAGCCCACCACGTCGGCCGAGTACATCCAGGCCTCGAGCCGGGTCGGGCGCGACCACCAGCGGCCCGGCCTGGTGGTCACCTGCTACAACGTGCGTCGGGTCCGCGACCGCTCGTTCTTCGAGCGGTTCCCCGCCTACCACCAGAGCTTCTACGGCTGGGTCGAGGCGACCAGCGTCACGCCGTTCTCGCAGCCGGCGCTCGATCGCGCGCTGGCCGGGGTCTTGATGGCGATGGTCCGCCATGGCCACGCCGCGCTGGCGCCGGCGCGGGGCGCGATGGAGGTGCCGGCGCACGGCGACGTGGTCGAGCGCGCGATCGCGGCGCTCACCGCCCGCGCGGCCATGCAGCAGGACGCCGACGCCGAGGGGCTGGCCGAGATCGTGCGGGCCCGCGCCCGCGACCTGGCCGATGCCTGGAACAGCAAGGTCGCCGAGGAGCGCGGCCGCAACATCGAGCGCGGCTACTCGCCGTTCGACCTCGACAAGAAGGGCCTGGCCACCCCGATGCTCTTGCCCCCGGGCGAGGCGGCGATCGACGAGGTCCACCAGAAGTTCATGGCGCCGACCTCGATGCGCGACACCGAGCCGACCGTCCACCTGTGGCTGCGCTACGCGCTGGGAAGGAAGGCGGTATGAAGCGACGCCGCTGGCAGAAGTCCAAGGAGGCGCCGCCGGTCGGCGAGGCCCGCCGCAGTCAGCTGCTCACCACCTACGGCGCCGGATCGATGATCGATCTGGTCGACCGGTCGATCCTGGTGGCCGGGCTCGACTTCTGGAACTACCCGGGCAAGCGCCCGGTGATCCACGAGCCGCGGCTGTCGGCGCGGCTCGTGATGCAGTTCCGCAAGGCCGGGCGCACGCTCAACGCGGTGGACACGTTCTCGCCGCCGCCCGCGTGCGACGACCGCGAGCCGTCGGAGCAGGCCGGCCTGCAGGTCGTGGAGTTCCCGCGCTGGATGGTGTGCCAGGCGTGCCGCCAGCTGGTGCAGGCCAGCAGCAGCCTCAAGGTCGTCGACGGCCGTTACCACCATGCGTGCGGCGGCAAGCACGACGTGCTGGTGCCGGTTCGCTTCGTGGTCATGTGCGGCAAGGGTCACCTCGAGGAGTTCCCGTGGTCGATGTTCGTCCACGACGGCAGCCCGTGCACCAGCACGGCCTTGACCGTGACCGAGGACGCCGGCGCCGAGCTGTTCGACGTCCGCGTGACCTGCCTCGCCTGCAACCTGACCCGCAGCATGGAGAAGGCAGAGCCGTTCATGAAGGCGTCGCCGTGCCGCGGGTCGCGCCCGTGGCTGGGCCGCGCCAGCGACGTCGCCGAGGCGTGCGACAGCGACGTGACCATGAAGGTGCGCACGTCGAGCAGCACGTACTTCGGAGTCGGGGCCAGCGCGCTGTCGATCCCGAACGCCGCCCACCGGCTCGAGACCCTGGTGCGCAAGCACCTGCCGATCCTGAACGAGACGACCTACGAGGACCTGCCCAGCCTGCTGCGGCTGGTGCCGCCGGTGAAGGCCGATCTGGGGAGCTATCCGCTCGATCAGGTCTGGGGCGTCCTCGATGCGGTGCGCCGGGGCGAGCCGGCGCCGACCCTGCCGCTGCGCGAGCCCGAGTACGCGTACCTGCAGGGCGTGCCGGTCGAGCGTCCTGGCGACGCGCCGACCGCGGACGAGCGCGCGGCGGCCTTCTTCGCGCGCCGGCTGCGCCCGAAGCGCGGGCTGCCGGCCGGCCTCGACCGGGTGGTCCTGGTGCGCCAGCTGCGCGAGGTCTACGCGCAGGTCGGGTTCTCGCGGCTGGCGCCGATCGACGCCGAGCTCGACGGTGACGTCGACGTGGACATCGCGCACCTCGGCCACATGACCGACTGGCTGCCCGCGATCGAGAACCGCGGCGAGGGCCTGTGGATCCAGCTCGACGAGGCCCGGCTCGCCGCGTGGGAGCAGCACGCGGTCGTGCAGCGGCGCGCCGAGGCGCTGCGCGCCGGCTGGCATCGCGAATTTCGCGCGCGCAACGGTCCGACGTTCTTTGGCGCGCGCTACTACCTGCTGCACTCGCTCTCGCACCTGCTGATCCAGGCGATCGCGCTCGAGTGTGGCTACGGCGCCAGCTCGCTCCGCGAGCGCATCTACTGCTCGCAGCCCGGCGCCAGCACACCCATGGCGGCGATTCTGCTGGTGACCACCACGCCGGGCAGCGAGGGCACGCTCGGCGGGCTGGTCGCGCAGGGCCGCCGTCTCGACGTGCACCTCGAGCGTGCGCTCGGCCTGGCCCGGCTGTGCTCGAACGACCCGGTCTGCGCCGGCCATGCGCCGAACGACGAGCACGGCGACCACCACCTCGAGGGCGCGGCCTGCCACGGCTGCCTGTACCTGGCCGAGGTGAGCTGCGAGCGCATGAACCGCATGCTCGACCGCGCCCTGGTCGTCCCGGTCATCGACCAGCCGCCCGAGCTGGCCTTCTTCGGGGACGCGGGTTGACCCGCCGCGGCGTGTGGGAACTGTCCACGCCGCGCCTGGCGCAGCTGCTCGCGGCGCTCCGGCGGCGCGGCGATCCGGTCACGCCGATCGGCCTCCAGCAAGACGGCTTCGAGCTCGCCACCTGCGGCGGGCTCGCCGACCTGCCCTCGACCGCGGCCCGGATGGTGGTCGAGGCGGTGCTGGCCGAGCGCACCGCGCACCCGCGGCCCGGGCTCGAGCTGGTGTGGACGGGCCGCGAGGGCGGCCCGACCCTGTCGCGCGACACCAGCCAGGTCCTGCCCGAGCTGTTCGCGCGCGCCGAGCGTCGCGTGATCATCGCCGGCTTCGCCTTCTACGAGGCCAGCAACATCTTCGCGCCGCTGCACGTGCGCGCCCGCGACGCCGGCGTCGAGGTCGAGTTCTTCATCCACGTCGACGGCACCGGCCAGAACGCCCGCATGTCGGCCGCCAGCTTCTTCACCCACTCGTGGCCGTGGCGCGACGTCACCCCGCGCCTCTACTACGACGCCCGCGCCGACGCCGCCGACACCTCGTCGACCATGCACGCCAAGTGCGTCGTCGTCGACGATCGCGAGGTGCTCATCACGTCGGCCAACTTCACCGGCCGCGCCCAGCGCGCCAACGTCGAGCTCGGGGTGCTCATCCGTGACAGCGTGTTTGCCAGCCGGGTCAGCGGCCAGTGGCGTGCGCTGGTGACGCACGGGCTGTTTCGCGCGCATGGCTGACGCCGACGGGCAGCATCACCGGTTCCCGATCCGCAGCAGGCTCGCGCCCGAGCGGGGCCGCTGATCCCCGAGCGAGGTGTTCCCGCCCCCGGCCGGACTGACACCGGCGGGCGCCGAC
The DNA here is from genome assembly GCA_046597055.1 of Kofleriaceae bacterium. Lineage (GTDB taxonomy): Bacteria > Myxococcota_A > Polyangia > Haliangiales > Haliangiaceae > UBA2376. Next base: position 10,976 of record JBKJLC010000204.1, read on the forward strand.
CGATCCGGCCAGTCGCGCGCGCGCGGCGCCCGCGCGAGCGAGCGCCGCGGTGATACCCTCCGGCACCTCCCGAGGAGCTTCACGGCATGCCTGACTGGTTGTACCTCCTGCTCACCGTGCCTGCGGTGTCCGCCTTCATCGGCTGGCTCACCAACTGGCAGGCCGTGAAGATGATCTTCTGGCCGGCGCGCTT
>JBKJLC010000281.1:0-4937 GCA_046597055.1 Kofleriaceae bacterium
TTGAACGTCGAGAGGATGCGCGGCGAGTCGGGATTGCCCGAACGACGCTGCAAGAGTTCCTCGGCCTCCTCGCGGCCATCTCGGCCGAAGTACTGATGCAGCAGGTGCACCATGGCCCAGAGATGGCGTCCCTCTTCGACGTTCACCTGGAAGAGGTTGCGAAGGTCATAGAGGCTCGGCGCGGTCTTGCCAAGCAAGCGCTGCTGCTCGACGCTCGCGGGCTCCGTGTCGCCCTGCGTGACGATCAGCCGCTTCATCATGTTGCGGAACTCGCCGGGGACCTCGTCCCACACCGGCGTGCCCATATGATCGCCGAAGTGATGGAGGCGGCCCTCCTGCTTGGGCTCGAGGAAGATACCCCACCGGTAGTCGGGCATCTTCACGTAGTCGAAGTGAGCCCAGCCGTTGGCCTCGACCGACACCGCGGTGCGCAGGTAGATGTCCTTGGCCTGGTAGCCCTCGGGCCCCATCTCCTTCCACCAGTCGATGAACTGCGGCTGCCACGCCTCGAGCGCGCGCTGCAGGCGGCGGTCGGAGGACAGGTTGACGTTGTTGGGGATCTTGTCGTCGGAGATGCTGGTCATGGGGCTCCCGGCGGTCAGGTGCGGTTCCACTGGAACGACGGCCGCTCGGGGCGTCCGTAGAGGGTCAGCGCGCCCTGCGCGCCGGTCGAGTTGGCGCGCGTGAAGATCCAGTTCTGCCAGGCGCTCAGGCGCCCGAAGATCTTGGTCTCGAGGGTCTCGGGGCCGACGAAGCGCAGGCTCGCCTCCATGCCGGTCAGCGCGTCGGGCGACAGCGAGACTCGCTCCTCGACCGCGATGCGCAGCTCGTCGGCGAAGTCGATGTCGTCGAGCGCGACCGTGGCGATGCCGAGCGTCTCGGCCTCCTCGCTCGAGATCGGCCCGTCGCTGCCGCGGCCGAGGACCCGGGCGACCTGGGCGGGATCGCCGAAGAAGCGGGCCTCGAGCCGGGTCAGGCCGGTCGCGGTCGGGTGGACGCCGTCGTTGGCGATAGAGGTCTGCACCGCGATCGCGCCGTCGCCATCGACCAGCAGGTAGCAGCGGTCGGCGGCGAGCGCGAGCTCGAGCAGGACGCCGGCGAAGCAGCTGTCGGCGCGGTCGCCGACCGCGTAGATCGAGCGCGCGGTGTTGTCGAGCCGCTTGAGCGCACGGCGCTGAAGCAGGCGCACCTCGCGGGCGAAGCCCGAGCTGTCACGGGCCAGCGCCTGGTCGTGCGCGATCACCAGGTCGCGATCGCCCTGGGTGCGGACCAGGACCACGCCGATCTCGGGGAAGTCGAAGCGCAGGTGCAAGAGCGCGTCGTCGAGCTCGCGGAACGCGCGCAGCGCCCACAGCTCGGCGCCCGCGCCCGCCAGGTCGGCCGGCGGCGGCGCGGTCGGGCCGCGCATCGTGAGCTCGGCGGTCCGTGCGACCCGGTCGGCCTTGACCGTCACGTGCTGGTACGTGATCGCGTCCTTGCCGTGGCTTGGCGTGAGCGCCGGCAGCGCGACCGCGGGGCCCTTGGCGACCGCGCTGGTGGTGGCGGCCAGCGCCTTGCCGTGGGCGGCGACCTCGGCGTCCCAGCGCGACCGCGGCACCACCGCGTCGACCAGGCCCCAGTCCTTGGCGCGCTTGCCCTTGATGCCCTCGGCGACCGTGCAGAACACGTCGGCGCGATCGCGGCGCACCTTGCGCTTGTCGACCAGGCGCGTGAGGCCCCCGGTGCCCGGCAACACCGCCAGCAGCGGCGTCTCCGGGAACGACACCGCCGAGCTGCCGTCGTCGACCAGCAGGATCTCGTCGCTGGCGAGCGCGAGCTCGTAGCCACCGCCGGCGGTGGTGCCCTTGCACGCGGCCAGGAACTTGAGGCCCGACGACGCGCTGGCCTCCTCGAGGTAGAGCCGGGTCTCGTTGGTGTACTTGCAGAAGTTCACCTTGAACGAGTGGCTCGACTGCCCGAGCATGTAGATGTTGGCGCCCGAGCAGAACACCCGGTCGAGCTCGGCGGCGATGACGCAGCAGCGCACCGCCGGGTGCTCGAAGCGCAGCCGGGTGATGGCGTCGGCCAGCTCGATGTCGACCGACAGGTCGTAGCTGTTGAGCTTGAGCTCGTAGCCGGGACGGTGCGGGTGGTCGGCGTCGACCTTCATGGTGAGGGTCGCCAGCTCGCCATCGACCGTCAGCTTCCAGTGGTGGTAGCGATCGGGATGGGTCTCGAACGAGGTCGGATCCATGGGTAGGATCTACCGTGCGACCCGGGTAGCCGGCAAGCACTTTACTGCTTGCCGGCCGCGCCGGTTGCGCATTATATTGCATACGTGTCATCGCGTGGAGATTCGCTGCTCGCGCTGGTCGGGGCCCGGGTCCGCGCGACCCGCGACCGGCTGGAGCTGTCGCGTCGGGAGCTGGCCGAGCGCTCGGGGGTGAGCGAGCGGTTCCTCGCCCAGCTCGAGGGCGGCAGCGGCAACATCTCGCTGGCGCGCTTCGCCGACGTCGCGGCCGCGCTCGACACCACGCCCGCCGAGCTGCTGGCCGGGCTGTCGCCCGATCCGAGGCGCAAGGCGCTCGCGCTGCTCGGCGTCCGCGGGGCCGGCAAGTCGACCGTCGGCGGCGAGGCCGCGCGCCGGCTGGGCGTGCCGTTCATCGAGCTCGATCAGCACATCGAGAAGGCGGCCGGGCTGCGGCTCGGCGAGATCTTCGAGCTGCACGGCGAGTCGTACTACCGGCGGGTCGAGCGCGAGGTGCTGGCCGGCCTGCTGGGCCGCCGCACCCCGATGGTGCTCGCGACCGGCGGCTCGATCGTGAGCGACGCCGAGAACTTCGCGCTCCTCCGGGCCCGGTGCCTGACGGTGTGGCTCAAGGCCCGCCCGATCGACCACTGGAACCGCGTCATCCAGCAGGGTGATCAGCGGCCGATGGCCAAGAACCCCCACGCCTACGCCGAGCTCGAGACGCTGCTGGCCGCGCGCGCGCGGCTCTACGCCGCCGCCCACCACACCGTCGAGACCAGCCGCCGCGCGGTGACCGCGGTGGTCGACGACGTGGTCGCCCTGGCCGCGTGATCACGGATCGCCGCTGAGACCGACCAGACCCGGCGAGGGTACCCTCGGGCCCATGGTCTCCGTGGTCAGGGCGGTCAAGAACACCGAGCGGCTCGCACAGATCGGGCTGGTCCTGATCCGCCACGGCTTCGGCGAGATCGTGTCGCGGCTGCCGCTCGGGCCGCTGGCGCCGACCGTGCCCGCCGGCGGCGAGCCGCGCACGTTCGCGATCCGTCTGCGCGAGGCGCTGCAGGATCTGGGGCCGTCGTTCGTCAAGCTCGGGCAGGTGATGTCGACCCGGCCCGACGTGCTGCCGGCCGAGGTCATCGTCGAGCTCGAGAAGCTGCAGGACAACGTGCCGCCGATGACCGCGGCCGAGGTCGACCAGGTCCTGGTCGAGGCCTACGGCGACGAGCTCGACACCGTGTTCGCCCACTTCGACCGGTCGCCGCTGGCGTCGGCGTCGATCGGCCAGGTCCACGCCGCGCGGCTGCGGCCGCCGACGGCGGCCGAGCCCGCGGTCGAGGTGGTGGTTAAGCTGCAGCGACCGCAGGCGCGCGCCACGATCGAGCGCGACCTCGACCTGCTGTACCTGCTGGCCCGCCTGGTCGAGGCCCACGTGCCCGAGTCGCGCGCGTTCTCGCCGATCGCGATGATCACCGCGTTCGATCGCGCGATCACGGCCGAGCTCGACAGCGGGCTCGAGGCCGACAACGCCATCCGGTTCGCGCGCAACTTCGCCGGCGATGCCACCGTGCGGTTCCCGACCCCGTACCGGGCGGCGTCGAGCAAGCGCACGCTGGTGATGGAGCGGTTCGTCGGCCAGCACCTCGACGACTTCGTCGCCGCCGGCGGGCCCGACACCGGCCCGCTGATCGCGCGGCGCGCGCTGCACGTGGTCGCCAAGATGATCTTCGAGGACGGCTTCTTCCACGCCGATCCGCACCCCGGCAACATCATCATGCTCGGCACCGCCGCCGAGCCGGTGCTCGGCCTGATCGACCTCGGCCTGGTCGGCCGGCTCGGCGAGGACACCCGCGACAAGGCGATCTCACTCATGCTGGCGGCGGTCACCGGCGACCCGCTCGGGCTCGCCGACGCGCTGCTGGCGCTGGGCACGCCGCGCGGCCGGGTCGACCTGCCGCGCTTTCGCGCCGAGGTCGCCGAGCTGTCGGAGAAGTACCTGGGCCGGCCGCTGGCCGAGGTCGAGATGTCGGCGCTGATCCGCGACCTCCTGCAGGGCGCGGTCAAGTACGACATCGAGATGCCGGCCGAGATGCTCATGGTCGGCAAGGCGCTCATGACCGTCGAGGGCATCGGCAAGCAGCTCGATCCCAAGCTCGATGTGTTCGCCGAGCTGCGGCCGTACTTCACGCGGCTGGTGATGGACCGGTTCGGGCCGCGCCGACTCGGCCGCGATCTGCTGCGCGGCGCGCGCAACCTCAGCACCAGCGCGGCCAGCCTGCCCGGCCAGATCCACGACATCCTCGATGACCTGCGCGGCGGCAAGCTCGCGGTGATGGCCCGCGATCCCGAGCTGGCGGTCGCCACCGAGCGGCTGGGCCGGCGCGTCTTCACCGCGGTCGTCGCGGCCGTGCTGCTCGCGGCGGGCACCGCGCTGGCGATCGCCGACCGCCACCCGACCGTCGCGATGGTGATGTGGATCGTCGCCGCCGTGGCCGTGGTCGGGCATCTGTGGGGCGACCGACGCCGCGGCCGCAAGCCGCGTTGACGCGTGCGGCCTCGGGATCGATTACATCTTTCGACGTGATCGAAAGCGCTCCCCCGGCTCGAGCCCCCGGCACGCGACGCGTGTGATCGGAAGCGCTCACCTTTCCCGGTGGCCATGAGCCGGCGCCGCAGGCGCCGTGTCGAAGGGCAGAGCGCCAAGGTGCCG
>JBKJLC010000302.1:0-7686 GCA_046597055.1 Kofleriaceae bacterium
TACCAGCTCGACCAGGCGATGCGGGATCCCCGCCTGCGCTTCTTCATCGGCGACATCCGCGACCGCGATCGCCTGCAGACCGCGCTGCGCGGGGTCGACATCGTCGTCCACGCCGCCGCGATGAAGCACGTGCCGATGTGCGAGTACAATCCGATCGAGGCGGTGCAGACCAACGTCAATGGCGCCAAGAACCTCATCGAGGCCGCGATCGCCAACAACGTGGCGCAGGTCATCGCGCTGTCGACCGACAAGGCGGTGGCGCCGGCCAACCTGTACGGCGCGACCAAGCTGTGCATGGAGAAGCTGATGATCGCCGCCAACGCTTACGTCGGCGAGGGCGCGACCCGCTTCTCGGTGGTGCGCTATGGCAACGTGATGGGCTCGGCCGGCAGCGTCATCCCGCTGTTTCGCGCCCAGCGCGACCAGGGTCTCATCACGATCACCGATGGCAGCATGACCCGCTTCTGGATCGGCATGCCCGACGCGGTCGCGCTGGTGTTGCGCGGCCTGGCGCTGATGCAGGGCGGCGAGATCTTCGTGCCGCGGTTGCCCGCGACCGACATCACCACGCTGGCCGAGGCGATGGCCCCCGGGGTGCCGTGTCAGACCATCGGCATCCGCCCCGGCGAGAAGATGCACGAGATGTTGCTGTCGACCGAGGAGGCCCGCCGGACCCGCGATCTCGGCGAGCTGATGGTGATCTGGCCCGAGTTCCAGTTCCACACGACCGCCCCACGCCCCGAAGGGGGCGTGCTGCCGGACGGCTTCGTGTACTCCAGTGACGTGGCGACGCCGCGCCTCGACGTGACCGAGGCGCGCGAGTTGCTCGCGCAGGTGGCATGACCGCGGGGCTGGTGCTGCGGGCCGACGCCGGCCACAGCATCGGCAGCGGGCACGTGATGCGTCTGGTCGCGCTGGCCGAGGCGGCCGCCGGCCGCGGCGGCCGGGCCCGGCTGTTGATCGGCGGCGAGCCGGCGGCCCTCGTGCAGGCGCTGGTCGCCCGCGGGCTCGACGCGGTGGCGATCGGCAGCGCCACCGGTGACGACCCCGATCGCGACCAGGTGGTGGCCGCGGCCCACGCGCAGGGCGGTGCGCCGGTGGTGATCGACGGCCGCGGGTTCACCGCCGCGTACGCCGCCGGGATCGCCGCCGCGGGGCTGACCGTGGCCTCGGTCGACGACCTGGGGGTGACGCCGCTGCCGTCCGCGATCGTGATCAACCACAATCTCGGCGCCGAGCAGCTGGCGGCGTGTTACCCGAGGTCGCCGGTGCGCCTGCTCGGTCGCCGTTATCATCTCCTCCGTGGCGAGTTCCGCCGGCTGCCCGCCGGCGGCGCAGCCACGCGTGCGGTCGCCGACCGGGTGCTGGTCACGATGGGCGGCAGCGATCCCGCCGGCGCCACCGCGCGGGTGGTCGCCGCGATGCCGGGCCGCGGCGTGCACGTGGTGGTGGTGGTGGGCCCCGACTTCCGCGGCGATGACGACCTGGCGGCGGCGGCGGCGATCGCGTTTGCCCGCGGCCATGTGGTCGAGGTTCGCCGGCAACCGGCCGATCTGGCGGACCTGATGGCGAGCTGTGACCTCGCGGTGTCGGCCGGCGGGGGCACGCTGGCCGAGCTGGCTTATCTGGGCCGGCCGACGGTGGCGCTGGCCATCGTCGACGATCAGCAGGCCAACGTCGCGGGTCACGTCGGGCTCGGGCTGGTCGCCGGGGGCGCCCTGGTCGACGGCGATGACGACCGCGGGCTGGCAGGCGTGATCGCGGCGCTCCTGGCGGACCCGATCCGACGCCGCGACTTGCGGGCCCGCGCCGTGGCATCGACCGATGGCCAGGGCGCCGACCGCGTCCTCGACCAGCTCGGTTAGTTGGCGCAGGCCGCCGACTCGACCGACAGCGAGCCGGACGACAGCACCGGAACGTCGCCATCAGAGGCGCGGCCGGTGAGGAGGGTGGCACCGATGGCCACCGCGACCCCGGCGAGGTCGCTGATCGTGACGTTGACCTTGGGGTAGCGCTCGCGGACCATCTGCTGGAAGCGGGGGATCAGGGTGGTGCCGCCGATCAGCGCGAGCTCGTCGAGATGGCCGGGGCCCCAGCCGCCGCGCGCCATGGTCTGATCGAGGGTGTCGAGGGCGCGCAGGAACAACGGGTCCCACAGCGGCTTGACCCACTCGCGGTCGATCACGAGGTCGAGGTCGCGGGCGACGCCGTTCTCGACAAAGGCGTCGCGCATGTGCAGGCGGGCCTGAGGCGCGGACGACAGCGCGCGCTTGATCGACTCGCAGCGCACGGTCAACATCTGGCGACGGGTGGCGTCGCGCAGGAGGTCGAAGCGGGCGCCGCGGAAGATGTGTCCGGCCACCCCCTGCACCAGCGCCTGGTCGAGATCGTCGCCGCCGAGGAACTCGTCGCCGCCGGTCGCGATCACGTCGAAGCGCAGCTTGCGCTGCTCGATCAGCGTCACGTCGAAGGTGCCGCCACCGAAGTCGACCACCGCCATCCGCCGGTGATCGGGGCGGGCGTGCATGCCGAGCGCGAGCGCGCCCGCGATCGGCTCGGCGATGATGCCGACCACGTCGAGGTTGGCGAGCCGCGCCGCCATGCGCAGCGCGGTCTGGTAGCGCTCGGATGCCGTGGCCGAGACGGTGCAGATCACCCGACGCACGCTGCCGCCGAACCGCTGCTCGGCCAGGTTGCGGATCCGTTCGAGAATGTAGCCGGCGACCTGCTCGACGGCGTAGTCCTGGGTGCGGATCCGGAGCAGCAGGGCTCCGCTGGGCGCGCCGCTGAGGCGGTAGGGGACCGTCGGCGACAGCCGACGCAGCGTCGGTTCGTCGGCGCCATTGCCCATGAGCCGCTTCACCGATGCCACGGTGGCGTTCGGGTCCGACAAGAGGAACGGGACCGCGCGCCGGCCGACCTCGGCCGCCCCGTGGTCGGGGAGGTGCACCACCGACGGGATCATCGGATCGCCGCCGTCGACCACCAGCTGGACCCGGCCGTCGAGGTAGACCCCGGCCGAGGTATGGCTGGTGCCGAAGTCCACGCCGAGGACGAGCTCGCGGTCCATGCCCGCCGACTCCTCGGCGGCCACTATCTTCCGGATCGGACCGGTGCGACTGCTGATCATCGGCGAGCTCCTGTCAGCGCTTGATGCTGTTCACTTCGGCCATCATCTCGTCGGCCGTCGTCACGGTCTTGACGTTGGCCTGGAACGCCCGCTGATAGGCAATCAGCGTGACCAGCTCGTCGCCGAGATCGACGTTCGAGCTCTCGAGCGCGCCGCCCGAGATCGCGCCGCGGCCACCGGTGGCGGCGGCGGCCAGCAGCGGCTCACCCGACTTCGACGACTGCGCGTAGAGGCCGTCGCCCGCGCGCGTCAGGCTCTCCTCGTCGCCGAAGGTCGCCAGCGCCACCCGGGCCAGCGCCCGGGTCTCGCCGTTGTCGAACCGGCCCTGGACGGTGCCGTCATCGGCGACCATCACGTCGACCAGGGTCCCAGCGCCGTGGCCGTCGACGTCGGTGGCCGTGACCGCCGAGGCGCTGGCGAACTGGGTCGAGCCGTTCAGACCGGTGCCGCCGTCGGTGGTGATGGCGTCGCCGAAGTCGAACGTGATCACCTGACCGGGGGTGGCGCCCACGAAGTTGGCCGACGAGGCGCCGGCGGTCTCGACGTCGAGCGCACCATCGGTGGTGAACTGCAGCGTGCCGCTGGCGATCTCGGTCGGGGTCCCGGCGGTGCCGCCGGTGAGCTCGCCGCCATCGACCATGGCGTGCCACTCCCAGCCGCCGCCGCCCTGGGCGCGCATGTAGAGGTCGACCCGGTGGGTATTGCCGAGCGAGTCGGTGACCGTGGTCGAGGTGGCGTAGTTGCTGGTCCCGGAGGGGTCGGTCGGATCCCACGCCGGCGGCGGGACCGCGGTGGCGTCGAGGTTCATGGCCAGGGTTGCCGCGGTGGTGGCGATCGGTGGGCTGGTGACGCCGCTGAGGCGCAGATCGGTGGCCGCGGCCGCCTGCTGCCCGCTCGAGTCGATCAGGTAGCCCTGCAGGCGGAGCGCGCGCGCATCGACCACGAAGCCGCCGCTGTCGAGGCCGAAGCGGCCGTCGCGGGTGAAGTAGCTGGCGGTCTGGCCGTCGTGGTTGCCGTTGACGACGAACATGCCGCGACCGCGGATCGCGAGGTCGAGCGTGCCGCCGGTCTGCTGGATCGCACCCTGCTCGAACTGGGCGTCGGCGCCGCCGAGCCGGACACCGGCGCCGAGGCGCTGGCCGTTCAGCGTGCCGCCGAGCACGTCGGCAAAGGCGGCCCGCGACCGCTTGAAGCCGATCGTCGAGACGTTGGCGATGTTGTCGCCGACCACGCCCATCGCGCCACCATGGGCGGTCATGCCGCCAGCGCCGGTGTACAGACTGGTGAGAATGCTCATAACGTTGCTCCGGTACGGGCGATGAGGGTGACGGCGGCCGGCATGACGCTGGCGTTGCCGATGCGAAGGAGCGAGCCAGTGCTGCCGAGCTCGACGGCGTCGACGACGCCGCGCAGCTGGGGCCGGGCGGTGGTGGCGCCGCCGCCGGTGGCGACGACCTCGATGGTGTAGTTTCCCGACGCGACCTGGGCGCCGTTGCCGTCGCGCCCGTCCCACGGGACCGCCAGCGGGCTCGGGCCCGCGCCGAAGACGATCCGGCGGACCTCGGTGCCCGCCTCGTTCTTGATGATCATCTCGCCGCCGGTGATCGGCGCGCTCGACTTGAGCTCGATCGCCGGCGGCGTGCCGTCGATGGTGAGCCTCGAGGCGTCCGCCGTGATCTCGCGACCGACCAGGTTGGCCAGGCCGGCCGCGCCAGCGGCGTCCTGGGCATTGACCAGATCAGCGAGCCGCTTGTTGGTCTCGACGGCCTGCTCGACCGAGGAGAACTGGGCGAGCTGTGCGACCATGTCGGCGCCGCTCTGCGGGTCGAGTGGATTCTGGTTCTGCAGCTGGGCCACGAACAGCCGCAGGAACTGGTCGCGGGACGCGCCGCTCGGGCTGGTCGCGCCGGTCGCGCCGGTCGCGATCGGCGCCGGGGTGGTGGTGGGGTCAATTCGCATCAGGGACTCCTAGGCAAGCGCTCGTAGGCGTGGATCGACCGGCGCCGCGGGATTTGAAGTGGCTGTGTCGCCCGCGGCGTCGGACCGGTGCGCGCGGACCGCGCGGACCGCGCGGCCGGGCGCCGGCTCCGGGGCCGAGCGACGATCGCCTGCCGACATGTCACCGAGCGCGAGGCCGTGCTGGTGGAGGGCCTGATCGAGCTCCTCGAGCGAGCGCGCCAGCGCCGAGGCGAGCTGGTCCTGGCCGGTCCGGACCGCGACGTCGACCGTGCCGTGGCGGACCGCCACCAAGATGACGACGCGCTCGTCGTCGGAGCCGACCACGATGCGGGCGTGGTTGGTGGACGCGGTGGCGGCGGGGTCGGTGACCGCATCGATCTCGACGTTGCGCCAGTCGTCGGCTCCGCCGGGTGCCGATGCGGCCGTGTGGGTGCGCGCGCTCGTCGTCGCCGCAGCCGGGTCGGGCGCGAACATCGTCACCGTGGCGTCGAGCCCGCAGGTCTCGGCGGCCTCGTCGTCGGTGTCTTCCAGCGCGGCCGCCGGCGCGGCCGCTGGATCGACGCTGGCGGCGAGCTCCAGCTGCGTCGCCAGCGCCGCGCCGGTCGCCGCCGGCGCGATCGGCGCGGTCGCGGCCGCTGACGGCGTCGCGGCGACCCGGGGGGGGGCGGCGGCCGGCGTCGGCGTGGCCGCGGGGGCGGGGGCCGGGACGGTTGGCGACGTGGTCATGGCCGCGTCGCCAGGGGCGCCGGCCGGGCCGCCTGCGGCGGTCGCGGTGACCGCGGGGGCGTTGCTGCCGGCCGCGGCGGTGCCGGCCGCGGCGGCGGCGCCGGTCGCGGCCACGCCGCTGATCGAGCTGGTCGCGCGGTCGGTGCCGGCCGCGCGGTCCGGGCCGGTGGCATCGGTCCCCTTGCTCGCATGGGCGGCGGCGTCGCGCCCGGCGGCGCCCCCGCGCGCCGTCACGTCGCGCCGGTCGTCGCGCCCGGCGGCGGTCGGCCGGTCGGCGACGGGCCGGTCGGCGACGGGCCGGGGGGCGGGCGGCGGCGGGGCGGGCGCGGCCGGCGCCGCGCCGACCTCGGCCGCGTCGCGCGCGAGGTTGCGGCGGGCGCGGTCGTCGCGATCCTCGCGCGCGTCATGGGCGCGGTCATCGTCGGCGACCCGCGCCGGCGTGCGCTCGCGCGTCACCGCCGCCTGATCGAGCACCCCGGCGAAGCCGCGATCGATCGGGTCCGGGCGCGACGCAACCACCGCGGTCGGCGCCGCAAGCGGGCCGGCGATCCGCATCAGACCCCCCTCGGGCGGGCGCTCAGGTCGTCACACATGCGCTGCTCCTCGCGATCCTGAGACGCCTCACGTGCTTCGATGTGGACGTCGAGGGCGCGCTCGATCGAGCGCAGGTTGCGGGCCTGACGGCGCAGCTCGACGTTGGACCGGGCCAGGCCCGCCGCGGCCTGGACCCGCGCCCGCTCGGCGTCGGCGCGCAAGGCGCGATCGCCGGTGATCTCGTCGGCCAGCCGCTCAGCCTGGTACACGCTGGTCATCGCGGGCAGCTGGTCGCGGACCGAGTCGATCGTGCGGTCGAGGCGGTTGTGGGCATCGACCACCCCGGCGGTGGCGTGGGCGTGGTGACTGCTGGCCGCGGCCTCGGCGGCAGCGGCGGCGTTGCGAAGGTGGGTGCGGGCGGCGACCACCGCGCGCAGGGTTCGGGCGCTCATCGTCATCACTTCTTCTCCTCGTCGAGCGCGGCCGCGAGCCCGCGCAGGCTTTCGGTCCACGTCACCGCTTCGTGGGCGCCCTGGCGCGACCAGCCGTCGAGGCGCGCGCCGACCGCGAGTGCCTGATCCATCGCGGCGTTGGCGCCAGGGGTGTAGGCGCCCAGTGACTGGAGCTCCTGGGCCTGGCGTCGGCTGGCCAGCACCGAACGAGCGCGCTCGGCGAGCGCGCACGCCTGCGGGGTCGCGACCCGGCGCGCCACGCGCGAGGCGCTGGCCAGCACGTCGATGGCCGGGAAGTGGCCGCGGTCCGCGAGCCCACGTGACAGCACGATGTGGGCGTCGAGTAGCGACCGCGCCGAGTCGGCCACCGGGTCGGACAGATCATCGCCCTCGACCAGCACCGTGTAAAAGGCGGTGATGGCGCCGCCGGTGGCCGACGGCGCGACTCGCTCGAGCAGGCGGGGCAGCGCCGCGAACACGCTGGGCGGATAGCCCTTGGTCGCCGGCGGCTCGCCGAGCGACAGGCCGATCTCGCGCAGCGCCATCGCGTAGCGGGTCAAGGAGTCGATCACCAGCAGCACGTCCTTGCCGCGGGCGCGGAAGTACTCGGCGACCGACGACGCGACCGCGGCGCCGCGGACGCGCTCGAGCGGGGACCGGTCGGCGGTGGCCACCACCGCGATCATCTGGCCGCGGCGCGGCGACGCCATCAGCTCGCGCACCTCGCGACCGCGCTCGCCGACCAGGCCAACCACCACGACCTCGGCTGCGCTGTGGTTCGCGATCTGCTCGACCAGCACGCTCTTGCCGCAGCCGGCGCCGGCGAAGATGCCGACCCGTTGACCGCGGCCACACGGCAGCAGGCCATCGATCACGCGCACGCCG
>JBKJLC010000157.1:0-6316 GCA_046597055.1 Kofleriaceae bacterium
GCTGGCTCATCTCCGAGGCCCTGCGCGACCACGGCGGCAACAAGACCCGCACCGCCGTCACCCTCGGCATCACGCGCGAGGGCCTGCACAAGAAGCTCGACAAGCTCGGCCTGTAGCCGGCGCCGGGCGCGGATACCCCATCCGCGCACCCGGTAGCTCAGGAGAAGCGGGTGGGCCCAGGCGGTCGCGGCCCTCAACGCCTGGCGCACTGGCGAAGGCTATGACTACGGCGCAATCAGCGCTGCAACAGAGCGGCGGGCGGGCTGGGCACCGCACTTCGGCTCGGCGAACCGCTGTCAGCGGCTTGAACGAGGCCAGGGCTCCCCACGCCAGCAGTGGCCGACATGTTTATGCCCTGCGACTTCGACACACAGACTACGCCCCCTGGCAACGGCCCGGCTTCGGATTGTGCCCGCCGTCAGCAATGAACTGGTCCCACAGCGCCACAACTCCTTTGGCTACGTCACATAGACCGACATAGACCCTGACAATGCGCCACCACGCGACCGCCCCCGCCGAGTTCTTGGTGCGCAGGTAGCGCTCGAAGTCGCTCAATCGCTCACCGTGCAGCCTTCCAAGTTCAGGCCGGACCATGGACTGCGCGCAATGAAACCCACTAACGAAGTCAGCAACACTCATTGCGTTCACGTCGCCCACGTACATTCCGGGCCGGCCATCTCGAAAGAAGTCAACCCATTCCCATTCCGCAAACCGCGACGGCGCCTGAACCAACTCGCCGTGTTGAGCAATCACCGCATCGATTGCCTCGAGGGCCATCGTGAGACCACGTCGTCGGTCCGGCTCGCGCAGAAATAGCGCGCCGTACGGCCCGATCTCGCTGGGACACGCGTCAACGAACGCGTGCAGACCCCGCTGAACTACGGCTATCCCTTCGTCGGCACAACGATAGCCAGCCAAGAAAGACCCAAGAGCAAGTGGACACACCTCGGCAAGGCGCGACTCTGGCTCGGCAGCAATTTCGCGCAGGATTTGGCTCAGCATATGATCCTCAGAAAGGCCGCTCGACGACAGTGACACCATCCACCGCCCACAGACCTCTAACATACTCCCGATAGCCTATCCCTTCACGGAATAGATTGTCAAACACCGTATCCCCAACCCGCACAGCGGTGTGAAAGCCGTTCTTGGTGATTGAATTCCCGGACCTGTACAAATCCTGAACAATAAAGTCCGCGCCATTCTTCGCAGTGATTTCGAGTACGCCACCAGAGATACCCTCCTTTTGCAGCGCGCTCCGGATTGCATCCGCACACTGCGTGCACTTACCCATCTCGAAGGTCTCTGCGGACATCTTCGCAATAGCCGCACGAGCGGCCCCCACTGCCTCGGAAGCTGCTACCCTCGGAGCAGCCGCCCCTGGCGATAGACGGCCGACGGCCACCTCGTATCCGACAGCGCCGGCCACCTCGCCACTGCCACCTATGGTACCGATCGGATCCTTGACGGCGGCGACCACGCCGTTTGCAACAGCACCCGCCAACTCGGGTGAATTTTGGACGATCGAAGCGACTCCGGCGGCGCCGTCCTTGACCGCGGTTCCGGCGCACACCCACACGATCCCAAAACATTTGACCCATGCGTTGGCCACCGTTTCCCCGTGTCGGGCCGCCTGCCTCGCAAACCCTTTGGCGTAGCTGTAGTGCCAACCAGGGCTAAATGGCGCCTTGCGGAAGAACCAGACTCCCGCGGTCGCCGCCTTGCCTCCCGTCGTCGCTAAGCGGGTGCCAAGCTCGCAACCAATTCCACAAGACTCCGCACCTGTGGTGCCCTCGGCTGCGTTCGACCAGGTCGGTACATCGTGACCTGCGATCCGACGAAAGACCCTGTTGCTCGATGCAATGCCGACATTCCTCATTATGTCGGTCGGCCACACTACGGCCCCGGACCCGCCCGGAGGCGCCTCTGGCGGGCTCATACCGGTCGGATCAGTATAATTGACAGGATCATTGAACCCGAACGCGTACGGATTTGCGGTCGATGACCGGGCCGTGATCGCGATGGGGTCGCGTTGGAGGAATCGACCGATCTCTGGGTCGTAGGCGCGCGCACCGAGCATCACGATGCCGACCTCGGGCAGGTGGTCGCCGCCATTCCAGAGCTCATCGGTATAGTCGATGTCGCCCGGCGTCCCGATCTCGTCGGTCACGCGCCCGAAAAGATCGTAGCTGGCCGCCTGGACGACATCGCCGGCGACGTCGGTGAACAGCCGGTTGCCGCGGCCATCGCCGTGGGCATAGACGACTTCATCAGCGCCACTTTCTCCGGTGCGAATCCGCGCGAACACCCCAAGTGGGCCGGGGATGCGGCGTTCGGTCCAGACATACCGGTCGTACTGGTCGGCGCGCTCTTCGAGCAAGCTGCCGAAGTGCCACAGCGAGCGTGGATTGCTTCCGGTCAAGACGCGCGTACTCGCGCGCCCCAGTGGTCCGTACCGAAACATGACCGCCATCTGCGTGTGCTTGCGGATCGAGACCAATCGATTTGCGGCGTCGTAGAAGAAGCCGCGACCGAAACCTGGCCAGGTACGATCCACCCGAACATTGCCGGCCCCGTCATACAAGAACTGACAATCTCCAGTGCTGCCGGGCGCCGCAAACCGGCAGAGACGGTCAAGATCCACAGCATCCGGGGTGTACACGCGCGCAGCGGCACCCGTGGTTGCGGACCGCGTGAGCACGTTGCCGAGCGGATCGTGCGTGTAGCTCTCGTAGCCACTGCCCGTTCCGCCGAGTTGTGCCATCTCGCTCACGCGACCGAGCGAATCGTAGGCGTAGCCGCGGCTCATCGTACCCGCCGGCGTGGCTTCCTGCTCGCGCGTGACACGGCCGGCGCCGTCGAAGGCCGTCCGCCTGTAAGCATGCTCGCCTTCGTTGGTGGTAGCCGTCCACCCGCGCAGCTCCTCGCGTCCGTCCGGGGCGAAATCGTAACTTTCCGTGACCCCGTTCCCATACACCACGTCTATGTACTGCCCCTTGGCCGACACTCGGCGCGCTTCAAACAACGTGTCTCCGTCGACCACGACTTTCCGTGTTCGGCCAGCCGTGTCGCTGATGTACTCGACGTTGTCGACTGTCCGACCTGTCTCGAGGACCATCGAGCGGAGTCGGCCGCCGGCTGTGTATTTCGCCGATTCGCGCACTCGCTGATCGTGTCCAACGTACCGGTACGTGGTCGTATCGGTACGTCCGTGCGGATCGTAGGAAAAGTAGACAGACCCTACGCCGGACGTCGAGATGGCCGAGAGACGACCCGAAAGATTACTCTCCGGCTGGTCCGAGCCACCAGCCAGCATATCGTATACATAGTTTTCCGTTGACTCGACTTGGTCGGCTAGACCTCCGCCCCGACTGAGCAGTTGCCGCGCGCGCACTCGCCCCAGGCCGTCGTACTCGGTCCTCGCGAGCCTTGTCCGCGCACCATCAATCCACGACGCTTCAATCTCTCGGCCCTGCTCGTCATACTGCGAGCTGCGCACAGACATTCCTGGCTCTTCGGTGGAGAGCCGGCGACCCAGCGAGTCGTAGCGATCTCGCCACACCACCGGGGCCGACTTGGTTGCCGGATCGCGGAAACGTCGAGTCTCGATGATTCGCCCGAGCCGGTCCCAGGTTTGCGCGACGAGGTCGAGACGTTGACCGTTCGCCCCGATTCGTTCACGCTCGACCTCCCGGCCTATAGCCGTCGTCCAGACGTCATCGCGAGCATTGAATCGCGGCGAACTTGCGTCACTTTCGTCGTTCCCGAACGCAGAGATGACGCTGTTGCCATCCTTGTACGCGTACACGAATGAACGAACGAATCGGTCCATGTCGAACGACGTGTTCGTGCTGAGATCGTCGCGACCCACCGTCTCCACCGCGCGCACGACCCGCCCGTGCGTATCGTAGATCGTCGTCGTCCCATAGGGCGTGCCTGGTGATGCTCCAGGAACGAACGGCATTTGAGCCGTAGCAAACGAGTGCGCCTCGAAGGCGACCCTACCTAGCTCGTCGTACTCGACCAACCCGCTGACCAGAGTTGCACCTCCGTAGTCGCCTCCCAGCTCGACTTGGGTGAACCGGGGACGCCCGAACGCATCGAAGGCGGTATGCGCGCGCTGACGATCCGGCGCGCCATCCTCCTGCCCACTTGCGGTGTCTCCTGGAAAGATTTCGACGGTGAAGCGCCGGTTACCAGGGCTGTCGTCGTAGCGAAAGCGGCGTCGGGTCGTTCGCTGACCCTGCACTTCGACCATCTCCCGAAGCGAGCGCCCGAAGGCGTCGTATTCTACGACGGTGATCACTCCAGCGTGGTCGGTCTCCTTCGAGCCCTGCGACGGCCAACTCGAGGTCTGGGAGCTTCGTGAGAAGACGGCTGCGACGTCGGACGCCTGCGTGGTCGTGGAAGTGACGGTCGATCCGAAGGGGTCGTACGTGAACCAGGTTGCGCGAGTTGCGGCCGTCCCGAGTTGACGATTAACCTCGATCGTCTCGACCTCACCAAGTCCGTTGTATGTCAAGGCTTCGACGACGTGGCGCCCTGCAGCGCCTGCGTCTGTATAGCGATCGACTTCGCGCGATGTGAGCCGCCCGACGATTACCTCGTTTTCAGGCAGATGATCATAGCGAAAGTGCGCCGCTGCGACGATGGAAGGAACACCCAACTTCCCGTCGGCAGCGTAGCCGCAGTCGGTAAGGACGACCACCGCAGGCACGGATGGAAACGGGCCTCCTTGCCGCGGCTCCGCGTAGTCGATCACTGTGCACACGTCATCGTCGGTCCGCCGCAGATCCCCGCCGGCGCGGAGGCGGACCGGGCGGCCGTAATGGTCGACCTCGTCGATGGAGGAACCGGAGAGAATGTTCGTCAGCGCGGGTGGTGCGGCTGTACCCTCCCATTGCTGGCTGGACGCGATGTAGACCGATCCCGCGGACTCACACATCGTCGTGCCCGCCAGCTCACCTGTGGCATCGCTCACGTGGCCGCACTCCAGCCCCCATGGCTGAGGCGATACGGGGCTCGAGAGCGTGGCCCGCTGCTTGGTTGCGTAGGTCGTGGTGGACTGACGGGAGGCTCCACTTCCGTTCCAGGCAAGGTGACCCCAGGCATCGGACGCGGTCATCGACCTTTCCACACTCGAGACCTTTACGAGTTGATGTGCTTGCGCGTGGTCGGCGAAGCTCGAGTCAGGGCGCGCTGCGCCGCTACGCTCATACAGAGTCACTATGCCGACGCGCATCGGCACGCCGAAGCGCGTGCGCGCCCGCCCCTGGAACGTCACCTGACGACGGTAGCCGGGAAAGGCCCACTGTCCCGCAACCGGATCGAACGAGAGGCTAGCGTCGCCGTATGCGAAGTAGACCGGCGCTAGCTCTCGCGCCGTCGAATTCAGCACGCGAGTGCCGGTCTCGCCGATCACGATCTCGGGGAACGGAAGCTGATGCATTGTCAACTGGTCGCGCTTGGCGTTGGCGTACTTCAGGTACGTCACTGCACCGTGCGTGTTATCGATAGAAGTGAGCCTTCCGACGGCGAGCACGTCGTCACCCTTGGCAGTAACCAGGCTCGACATCCACAACTGGCCGTCGATGACCCGCAACATCTCGGGCTTGCCATCGCCGTCCAGGTCGACCAAGCCGGCCGTGGTGTTACTCGTGCCGCCGCAGGTCCCGGCGGCCGACGAGAGCTCGAATGGCATGCCATGGGGGGTCCTGATGTCAGTGGGGCCATTGTACTTCTCGCCGCTGCGGAACGACACTCGTGCGGTGACACCGTCCACGACCACACGGTCGAGCAAACCATCGCCGTTGAAGTCAACACTACCCTTCCGCTGTCGAGACATGTACGGCATTGCGTCTGGTGCTAACCGGCCGCACTGACTGTCACGGTTTGCTTCAAACGAAGCCGGACTGCTCCATATGTCCGCATACGAGCGGACGCCGAGCACCCCGGACGGCAGCATATTTGCAAACCCGCTTGATTGCCAGTTTACGCCGGTCGCTGCGTAGTCCGAACTGGAGCCAGGACCTCGGCGATGGGACTCGCCCGAGGTCCAGCGCTCGAAACTTTCCGGATAGTCGCCTTCGACGTACGGTTTCTCTGGGAACGGCGAGCCGTTGGCACCCACAAACGCACCGTGGCGATTCAAGAACGAGGCCATTTGGCTTTTCTCAAGCGTCCGCCAATCGTTTCCGTCGTTCAAGATCTGAATCCGGTACGCGCCGATCCATTGATCGTGCTTCAGAGAGCAACGCTTGAGATAGTGTGCGCCTTCGTACTGCACCGCGCACGTCAACGGCGGAATGAAATCAACCGT
>JBKJLC010000027.1:0-3305 GCA_046597055.1 Kofleriaceae bacterium
GAGCGCGCACCCGCCTGATACCAGCCGCCGGCCGCGTCGAACTCCCGCAGATCCGACATCAGCCGGAACAGCGCCGCATCCAGGTGCGCCGCCTGCTCCGCGATCCGATCCCCCAGCTCCATCATCTCCACCCGCATCCCAATTGGCTACCACGCCAGTCTGACAATAGCCATCCATCCACACCAGTCTCCCGCGGAGACGACACGCTCTCTCCGTTCTGCATACTGATATGGCCCCTCTGGCTTCCGCACAATAGAATTTTTGTATCAGAGGCAGTCGGGACCTGTGGAGTCTGTGGATTGGCGCGCCCATCACGCCGCTCGTGACTCGCAAGCGCGACAATCCAAGCCGCGGTGGGCAGGCGCGCCCCCGCGCCGCTGGCACGCCGAACACGACCCGAAGGCGCGGCTGTCACGGCGGCGGCAGAAGCCACAGGCCCTGCCGCGCGGCGGCACCAATGCCGCTCTGACAGGCCGCAGAGGTTCGGGGGGGCTAGCTGGCTACTGGCTAGACCATCGACCATCGAAGATCACGTGCTGCTTGCAGCTCTGCCCTCTGCCCTCAGGATCCCGCAGATGTTCTTCCGGTGTCCCTGAGCGAAGGCTCGCGCAGCGAGCCGAAGTCGAAGGGCGGCCCTCAGGATCGATCACAAGTCTTCATGTGATCGGAAGTGCTCACCCTTTCCCGGTGGACCTGGGCCGGCGCCGCAGGCGCCGTGTCGAAGGGCAGCGCGCCAAGGTGCCGCAGGCGCCGTGTCGGAGGGCAGAGCGCCAGGTGCCGCAGGTGATCTTCGACGGGCTGCCGGCTGCCCTTCGACGGCGGGCTCAGGGACACCGGGGAAGATTTGCGGGATCTGCCGGCGCCCGGCGCCCATAGGGCTCCTTGGCACGCCCGCCAGCCGAACGTGAACGAGCGGTGCTGACACCGGCGCAGGTCCGCCCACACGCGGCCGCGCTTGCGGGGAGGCCCGCGCTATTGACGCGCGGTCAATGATGGCTGCTACCCTGTGCGCGAGGAGGAGCGCGCATGAAAAGCCTGGGTTCGATCTTCGTGGTGGTCAGCATGCTTGTCGCAGCCTGTGGTTCCGGGGACAGCGGTGTCCCCGGAGATAACGACGTCCCCGACGCCGGTGCGGCGCCGACCGAGGGCTTCCGCATCGTCACACCCGACATCCCGATCCAGCCCGGCGAGGAGGTCACGTACTGCTACTACACGACCATCCCCATCACGCGCGAGATGGGCGTGAAGCGGTGGTCGTCGACGATGACGCCAGGCAGCCATCACCTCATCCTGTTCTTCGCGACCGGCGCCAGCATGCCCGACGGCACCATCGAGAAGGACTGCGGCGGGCTCGGCGGCGGCGGCTTCAACATCCCGTACTGGACCTACTCGGCCCAGACCGCGGTCGCCGAGTCGCGGATGCCGGCCGGCATCGGCATGACGGTCGGCGCGATGCAGAAGGTCTACGTGCAGATGCACTACGTCAACACCGGCGACGAGGTGCTGAACGCACACGTCGTGGTCGACGCCGACGCCTACCCGGCCGCGGAGACCTACACGCCGGCGGCCGCCTACATCACCTACCGCGCCGGCTTCACCATCGGCGCCAACTCGCTCGGCGAGACCGGCGGCTCCTGCGAGGTGCCGGCCGGCGCCCGATTCTTCTCGCTGTCGACCCACACCCACAGGCGCGGGATCCTGACCCGGGTCACCGACGGCGACGCGATGGTGTTCGAGTCGGACAACTGGGAGCACCCGGGCGCGGCGGCCTGGGCCGGCGATCCGTTCTTCGCGTTCGGGTCGAACCAGCTCACCTATCACTGCGAGTACGACAACCGCGGCAACACCAACCCGGTGAGCGAGGGCGCCAGCGCCAAGACCGACGAGATGTGCATGGCGGTCGGCTACTTCTTCCCGGCGACCGCGCCGAAGATCTGCTTGAACAGCGCGCTGGTGAACTGACAGGCTCGCGGGGCCGTGGTCTGATCGCGACATGAACCGCGCGTGGCGGTGGTTGGCCGGCGCCGACCGGGCGACCCGGGCCGGCCTGCCGATCGACGAGGTGCTGGCGCCGATGCCGCTGGTCGCGCTGGTGCTCCTGGTCGTCAACGACTGGGTGCTCAAGCCGCGCTACGGCGGCTCGATCGGGTGGCTCACCGGCAAGCTGTCGGACGTCGCCGGGCTGGCGCTGGCGCCGCTGGTCCTGACCGCCGCCACCGACGTGCTGCTGCGGGTCACGCGCGCGGCCGGCGCGCCGGTCGATCCGACCCTGCGGCGCTGGAAGCTGGCGCTCGCCTGCGCGGCCACCGGCGGGGTCTTCGTGGCAGTCAAGCTGTCGCCGGCCGCGGCCGGGCTGGTCGCGCGGGGCTGGGACCACGCGTGGTCGGGCGCCGCGATCGTCGCCGATCCGACCGACCTGCTCACGGTCCCCGCCCTCGCGCTCGCGTGGTGGCAAGGCCGGCGCGCGATCGGGCACGTGCCGTACGGCCGCCTGGCCTGGATCGCCGGCGAGGCGGCCCGGGGCCGACCACGGCCGGTCCCGCTGGCCGACGTGCGCGCGTGCGGCGCCGACCCGGCCGCGCTCGACGCGCTCGACGCCGCGGTCGCGACCTGGATCGCCGGCGGCCCGCCCGGGCCGGTCGACGCCGCGGTGGCCCGGCTGCGCGGCGCCTGAGCGGCCGCGCGCGTTATGGTGGGTGTCATGGCCGACGTCCTCCCACCGGCGCCCGAGCGCGTCCTCGGGGACCGCGGGTTCGACGCGATGTTGCCGCCGGCGCTGCGCGCGCTGGCGAGCGTGCACTTCACGCCGGCCGACGTGGCCCGGCGCGCCGCCGAGCTGCTGGTGGTCGAGCCCGGCGTGCGCGTCCTCGACGTCGGCTCCGCGGTCGGCAAGTTCTGTGTCATCGCCGGCATCGCCACCCCCGACGCCCACTTCGTGGGCATCGAGCGCCGCCGGCACCTGGTCAAGATCGCGACTGGGATCGCGGATCGGCTCGAGCTGACCAACGTCTCGTTCGCGCACGGCGACGCGATCGAGGTCGACTGGTCGGGCTTCGACGGGTTCTACCTGTTCAACCCGTTCGCCGAGCACCTGCGCGAGCACACCCCGGTGCTCGACGAGCGGATCGACCTCGATCCGTCGCACTTCGCGTTCTACGTCCGCTGGGTCGAGGACCGGCTCGCCGCCGCGCCCACCGGGACCCGGGTCGTCACCTATCACGGCTTCAGCCGGGGTCCGCTGCCGGGGTACGTGCTGACCGCGAACGAGGAGATCGGCACCGAGCGCCTCGAGCTGTGGATCAAGC
>JBKJLC010000046.1:0-18923 GCA_046597055.1 Kofleriaceae bacterium
TCGTCGCCGCCATCACCGGGCTCCCGGCGATCGCTGCTGCCCAGTCCACCCTCACCCGCGAGAACGGCGCGCCGGTCGGTGACAACCAGAACTCGCAGACCGCCGGCGCCGCCGGCCCGGTCCTGCTCCAGGACGGTCACCTGGTCGAGAAGCTCGCCCGGTTCGATCGCGAGCGCATCCCGGAGCGGGTCGTCCACGCCCGCGGCGCCGCCGCCCTGGGCAACTTCGAGAGCTATGGCGCCTTTGCTGACCTGACCCGGGCCGCGCCCTTCCAGAAGAAGGGCAAGAAGACGAAGGTGCTGGTCCGGTTCTCGTCGGTCGTGCATCCGAGCGGCTCGCCCGAGACGCTGCGCGACCCGCGCGGCTTCGCGGTCAAGTTCTACACCGACCAGGGCAACTGGGACCTGGTCGGCAACAACCTGCCGGTGTTCTTCATCCGCGACGCGATGAAGTTCCCCGACATGGTGCACGCGTTCAAGCCCTCGCCGCGCTCGAACCTCCAGGATCCCAACCGGATCTTCGACTTCTTCGCGCACCTGCCCGAGAGCACGAACATGCTCACGTACCTCTACTCGGACCTGGGCACCCCGGCGAGCTACCGGCAGATGGACGGCAATGGCGTCCACGCGTTCCGGCTGGTCAACGCCAAGGGCAAGGTGACCTACGCCAAGTTCCACTGGCGCTCGCTGCAGGGCATCAAGACGCTGTCGGCCGCCGAGGTCGCCAAGGTCCAGTCGACCGACTTCAACCACCTCACCAACGACCTGTACCAGGCGCTCGACCGCAAGGACTTCCCGCGGTGGGAGCTCGAGGTCCAGCTGCTCGATCCCGACCAGCTCGATGACCTCGACTTCAATCCGCTCGACGCCACCAAGGAGTGGATCCGCCTGCCAGGCCTCAAGGTCGTGAAGCTGGGCCGGATGACGCTCGACGAGGTCCCCGCCAACTTCTTCGAGACCACCGAGCAGTCGGCGTTCGCGCCGTCGAACCTGATCGCGGGCATCGAGCCGTCCGAGGATCGCATGCTGCAGGGCCGGCTGTTCTCGTACGCCGACACCCAGCGCTACCGGCTCGGCATCAACCACCTGGCCCTGCCGGTCAACCGGCCGCTGGCGACGGTCGCCAGCCACCGGCAGGACGGCGCGCTCAGCAGCGCCGGCAAGCGCGGCGAGGTCAACTACCAGCCCAACGGCTTCGACGGGAACCCCGACCGCACCGAGGGCGTCTACCGCGAGGACGCCCGCTTCAAGGCAGCCCCGCAGGCGCTGTCGGGCGCGACCCAGCAGGCGATGATCGCGAAGACCGCCAACTTCGTGCAGGCCGGCGAGCGCTATCGTGAGCTGAAGGCCGACGAGCGCACCGCGCTGATCGCGAACTTCGCGGGCGATCTCGGCAAGGTCAAGAACCCCAAGGTCAAGCTGCAGATCGTGGCTCACACCTACGCCGCCGACCCGGAGTACGGTACGGCGCTGGCAAAGGCGGTCGGCGTGGATGTCGCCAAGGCCAAGGCGATCGCGGCGCGCCTCGACGACCGGGTTCGCGTCGGGAGCCGGCCGTGAGCCGCGCCGCGGTCGCGGCGGTCGCGGTGTTCGCGCTCGTGCTGGCGGGTCGGGCCGAGGCCCGGCCGGCCGCGGACCCACCCGCGGCGACCTGGTTCGACGCGGCCCGTGCCGGCGACGTGGCCGGGCTGAAGCGACTCGTCCGCAAGCACCCGCGGCTCGCGGTCGACGCGACCGACGACGCCGGCTACAGCGCGCTCGTCCTCGCGGCCTATCACGATCGCACGGCGGTGGTCCGCTGGCTGCTCGGCCGCGGCGCCGACCCGTGCGTGAGCGACCGGCGCGGCTACACCGCGCTCATGGGCGCCGTGTTCCGGGGCCACGGCACCGTGGTTCGTGCGCTGGCCGCAGGCCCGTGCGGCGCCGATCACGTGACCGCGGTCGGGCAGACCCCGCTGATGCTGGCGGCCCTGTTCGGGCGGACCGAGCTGGTCAGCACGCTGCTGGCGGCCGGGGCCGATCCCCGGCGGACCGATGGCCGCGGCGGCAGCGCGCGCTCGCTGGCCGAGGGCCAGGGCCACGTCGAGATCGTCGCGCTGCTGGACGCCGCGACCCGCTAGGTCGCGCGGCGATCCCGCCTGCTGGGATCGGCGGTGTCGCAACCTTGCCAGCGTGGTTCGCGGCGTTCGGCGACCGTGGACGGTCACCGTGGGGTAGGTTCGGCGCCGTGGAGGGAGATCGCGTGAGCACGATGGATCAGCTCGTCGACGAGCTGGGCCCGCTGGCGCCGCCGCTGCGCGAGATCTCGCGCTACGTGCTGGTCGAGGAGGTCGGGGCCGGCGCGATGGGCGCCGTCTACAAGGCGCACGACCCCGACCTGGGCCGCATGGTCGCGATCAAGCTGGTGCACGCCGGCAGCTCGGGCGCGCGCTCGACCCGGCTCCTGCGCGAGGCCCAGGCGATCGCGCAGGTCGCGCATCCCAACATCGTCGCGATCCATGACGTCGGCGTGGTCGGCGATCAGGTCTTCCTCACGATGGAGCTGGTCGATGGCCAGCGCCTGCGCGACTGGATGACGGCGGGCCCGCGCACGATGCGCGAGGTGGTCGACGTGTTCGCCCAGGCCGGCCGCGGCCTGGCCGCCGCGCACGATGCCGGGCTGGTCCATCGCGACTTCAAGCCGGAGAACGTGCTGATCGGCACCGACGGTCGGGTCCGCGTGGTCGATTTCGGGCTGGTCCGCTGGGCCGAGGGCGACGATGCGCCCACCACCGGTGAGGCCGCGGTGCTCGCGCTCGACACCAGCCTGACCCCGGTCGGCGCGTCGGTCGGCACGCCGCGCTACATGTCGCCCGAGCAGGTCAAGGCCAAGCCGGTCGGGCCGGCCGCCGATCAGTTCAGCTTCTGCGTGTGCCTGTACGAGGCGCTCGCCGGGCAGCGGCCGTTCTTCGGCGACAGCATGGCCGCGCTCATGCTCGCGGTGACCTCGGGCGAGATCCGGCCGTGGCCGGCGTCGTGCACCGCGCCGCGCTGGCTGCGCGCGCTGGTGATCCGCGGCCTGGCCCGCGAGCCGGCCCAGCGCTGGCCGTCGATGCACGCGCTGGTCGACGAGCTGACCCGCGGCCGCGAGGGCGATCGTCGCGCCGCGCTCGACGGCTCGGCGTCGATGGATCCGATGCTCGCCGCGTTCCCGCCGCCCGACGATCTGTTCGTCGCCCGCCGGGTCGAGGAGCTGCGCGGGCAGCTCGAGAAGGCGTGGGCGCTCAAGAGCCGCGGCGCGCTGGCGCCCGCCTTGCGGATCGTCGCCGAGACCGGCCCCGAGATCGAGCGGCTCGGCTACCGGCCGCTGCGCGCCGCGCTGCTGTACCTGCGCGGCAACCTGCAGTACCGAACCGGCGATGCGGTCGCTGCCCGCGCGACCCTGCTCGAGGGGGCCCGCGAGGCGGCCCGCGCCGGCGACGACTGGCAGGTCGCCAACGCGTGGACGTTCCTGGTGCTGGTGGTGGGGCTCGGCCTGGGCCGGTTCGACGAGGCCGAGGGCGTGTTCGCCGCCGCCGAGGTCGCGCTCGAGCGGGTCGGCGAGAACGCGTCGTTGCGGTCGCGGCTGCTCAACAACTGGGGCGCGTGCTTGCTTGCCCGCGGCCGTGCGCTCGACGCCGCCGCCAGCTTCGCGCGCGCGGTCGAGCTCGACACCATCACCCACGGCGCCGGCCACGGCTTCGTCGCGGTCTCGCTGCTGCACCTGGCCGAGGCGCTGATCGCGGCCCAGCGCCTGGCCGACGCCGCGGTCCACCTCGAGCGCGCGGTCGCGGTGTGCCAGCCCGACCGGC
Organism: Kofleriaceae bacterium; assembly: GCA_046597055.1. GTDB lineage: Bacteria > Myxococcota_A > Polyangia > Haliangiales > Haliangiaceae > UBA2376. The sequence goes on from JBKJLC010000046.1 coordinate 3,830, forward strand.
TGACGCCGAGCCCGACCCGGCTGCGGTGTTTCGGCCTGGTCGGCCGGCTGCGCATCGCCGAGGGCCGCCCCGCCGACGGGCTGGGGCCGCTCGAGCGGGCGATCGCCGGCTGGGAGCGGATGGCCGGTCGCGAGCGCGCGCTCGGCGAGACGCTCCGCGATCTGGCCACCGCCCGCCGCGCCCTCGGTCAGCACGCGCTCGCCGACGCCGCCGCGCAGCGCGCGGTCAAGCTGCTCGCGGTGGCCGCGCCGCGCACCGCGTAGCCGTGGCGGTCAGCGCGGCTTGCAGCGCTGCCACCACGCGTCGATGGTGACCGTGCCGCCCGGTGCCAGCTTGCACTGCGCGGACAGCGAGCCGCCGCCGAGGTCGAGGCCCTCGGGCGCGCTGGCGGGCCGGCGCGGGTCGAGCTTCAGCTCGCACATCGATGGGTCGAGCCGGAGTGTCCGGTTGCCGGACGGCTCGGTCAGCTCGACCACCGGCACGCCGCGGTCGTAGAAGATCCGGGCGACCGGCAGGCCGTCGTCGCGCCCGAGCTCGACCTCGGTGAGCACGCCCGGCGCCATGGTGCAGCCGAGCAGGACGTGGCGCCACGAGCCGAGCGGGCTGTTCTCGACGATGACCTGGCCGCGCGAGGTGCCCGCGTCGCACGCGCGGTAGCCGATCGCGATGCCCACCGCCGGCACGACCATCCCGGCGATCACCAGGACCACCGCCCACAGGACCTGGCTGCTGGGCGGCTGGTCGGGCCGGGCGTCGGCGCTGGCGGGTGGCTCAGCGGCGACCGGCGGGGTCGGCCCGTCGACGGCGCCGCTCATGCCTTGGCCACCGCCTGGGCCCAGCGCGCCAGGTGGGCATCGACCGCGGCCTGATCGCCGCTCGGCTTGAACCGGCGCTGCTCGCGCCAGGTGCGCGCGATCGCGTCCTTCGAGGTCCACACCCCGGCGCCCAGGCCGGCGAGGAAGGCCGCGCCGAGCGCGGTGGTCTCGACCAGCTCGGGCCGGCTGATCTCGACGCCGAGCACGTCGGACTGGAACTGCATCAACAGATCGTTGTTGGCGGCGCCGCCGTCGACCTTCAGCACCCGCAGCGCGCGGCCCGAGTCGGCCTCCATCGCGCGCAAAATGTCGACGTTCTGCAGCGCGATGCCCTCGAGCGTCGCGCGCGCGATGTGCGCGCGGGTGGTGCCGCGGGTCAGGCCGGTGATCACGCCGCGGGCCTCGGGCCGCCAGTGCGGCGCGCCCAGCCCGGTGAACGCGGGCACCACCACCACGCCGCCCGAGTCGGGCACCGAGGTCGCCAGCGCCTCGACCTCGGCCGCCGACGCGAAGAAGCCGAGGCCATCGCGCAGCCACTGCACCGCGGCGCCGGCGATGAACGCGGAGCCCTCGAGCGCGTAGGCCAGCTCGCCGGGGATCTGCCAGGCGACCGTGGTGAGCAAGCCGGCGCGCGACGCGACCGGGACGCCGCCGGTGTTCATCAGGATGAAGGCGCCGGTGCCGTAGGTGCACTTGGCGTCGCCCGGCTCGAAGCAGGCCTGGCCGAACAGCGCCGACTGCTGGTCGCCGGCGATGCCCGCGATCGGGATGCCGTCGGCGAGCCCGGGCACGCCGCGGGTGACGCCGAAGGTCCCGGCCGACGGCGCCACCGACGGCAGCACCTCGCGTGGGACCTCGAACAGGCGCAGCAGCTCCTCGGACCAGTCGAGGCGGGCCAGGTCGAACACCAGCGTGCGCGACGCGTTGGTGACGTCGGTCGCGTGCACGGTGCCACCGGTCAGGCGGTGCAAGAGGAAGCTGTCGACCGTGCCGAACGCGAGCTCGCCGCGCTCGGCGCGCGCGCGCAACCCCGCGTGGTCGAGCATCCACGCGATCTTGGTCGCCGAGAAGTACGGATCGATGGTGAGGCCGGCGAGCTGGCGGACCCGGGCCTCGGTCCCGTCGGCCTTGAGCCGGGCGCAGGTGTCGGCGGTGCGCCGGTCCTGCCAGACGATCGCGCGGTGAGCGGGGCGTCCGGTCGCCCGCTCCCACAGGATCGCGGTCTCGCGCTGGTTGGTGATGCCGATCGCGGCGACGTCGCCGGCGCCGAGCTTGGCCTGGGCCAGCGCCTGGCCGAGCGCGTCGGTGACCGAGGCCCAGATCTCCTCAGGATCGTGCTCGACCCAGCCCGGCTGCGGGTAGTGCTGGCGGAACTCGCGGTAGCCGCGGCCGCGGACCTGCAGCTCGTCGTCGAGGACGAGCACGGTGGTGCCGGTGGTGCCCTGATCGATCGCGATGACGTTGCGCATGATCTGGTCGGTCTGTATCACGAGCGCAGGTGACGGGCGAAGCACGCCCCGACCTCGGCGGCGACGATGGTGCGCTCGACGTCGGTCGCGAGCAGGTGAAAGCTGTCCGGGAGGATGCGCACGCGGACGTCGGTGCTGCTGACTCGCTGGGCGATCCGCGCCGCCGACGCCAGCGGCGCCGTGTGGTCGCGGGCGCCGTGCAGCACGAGGAGCGGCGTTCGCACCTCCGGCAGCGCGGCGTCGACCACCTGCATGAAGTCGACGAGCTGACCGATCGCGCGCACGGGCATGCGCCGGTACGACGGGTTGTTCCGCCGCTCGCCCGCGTGGCGCACGTCGGAGCCGCCGAGCTTGGGCAGGTACCGGATCCGGCCGGCGAGCGCGCCGGTGGTGGTCGCGCGCGCGATGGTCCCGCCGAGGCCGTCGAGCCAGAGCGGCGCGGCCAGCGACGCGGTGGCGGCGACCGGGCGCCGGGTCGCCAGGTGCAGCGCGAGCAGCCCGCCGAGCGATTGACCGACCACGGCCACCCGCCGGCACCGGGCCGCCAGCTGGTCGTAGGCCTCGGCGACCGCCGCGGTCCATTCGGCCCAGCCGAGCGGCTCCAGCTCCTCGACCCGGGTGGCGTGCCCCGGGAGCGCGATGCCCTGGACCGTCATGCCGCGCTCGGCGAGCGAGCCGCCGAGGAAGCGCATGTCGTGCGGCGTGCCGGTAAAGCCATGGATACAGAGGACCCCGCGGTCGTCACCGGGGAGGTCGAACGGGGCGGAGCTCACCGGCGCACCCTACCAGGCCACGCGAGGTCGCATCCGTGCGCACATTGACATGGCTGGAGAGGGGCGCTTAGATCCTGTAGAGTTATCGGCAGCTTCCGAACATGAGCGAGTGGAAGACCCGCATAACCAAGGTCCAGGTCGTCAAGCCGCGGGTCGACACCGGCGAGGCCTGCTTGGTGCTCGTCTATCCGCCCGGGGCGGACATGGGGAAGCGTTTTCCGCTCGCGCGCGACGAGGTCGTCCTCGGGCGGGGCTCCGACTGCGACATCCAGGTCGATCGCGACTCGGTCTCGCGTCGCCACGCGCGCGTCTTCCGCAACGGCGAGCAGTGGATGATCGAGGACCTCGGCTCGACCAACGGCAGCTACGTCAACGACGTGCCGGTCCAGCGGTCGATCCTGCGCGACACCGACTTCCTCAAGATCGGCGCGGCGATCTTCAAGTTCCTCACCGGTGCCGGCGTCGAGGCCGCGTACTACGAGGAGATCTACCGGATGACCATCATCGATGGTCTCACCGGTGCCCACAACAAGCGGTCGTTCCTCGAGTTCCTCGAGCGCGAGATCGCGCGCTGCGCCCGCCACCGTCGACCGCTGTCGCTCTTGATGTTCGACATCGATCACTTCAAGACGATCAACGACACCCACGGGCACCTCACCGGCGACTACGTGCTCAAGGAGATGTCGAAGCGGCTGCTCAACCGCATCCGCCGCGAGGAGCTGCTCGCCCGCTACGGCGGCGAGGAGTTCGCCGCGGTCATGCCCGAGACCGACAACGCCGGCGCCATGGTCTTCGGCGAGACCGTGCGCAAGATGGTGGGCGATGAGCCCTTCGAGTACGAGGGTGACAAGTTCCCCGTGACCGTCTCGGTCGGGGTCGCCACCGTCGAGGGCGAGGACGTCGACTCCACGACGTTCATCAAGATGGCCGACGACAACCTGTACCGCGCCAAGCGCGAGGGCCGGAACAAGGTCATCGGTTGATGCGCCGCGTCTCGACGTAGCGGCAACGGTTCCACCGCGCCGCCGCTCGTCGCTCGCCGCCCGAGCGCCCGGCTCGCCAGCCGCACGAGCCGTGGTGGCGGCCCGAGTCACCGCACCCGGCACAGCGCCGTGCACATCGCGGCGGAGCGCCCCGCGGCGGTGCGCGCGGCGGCGAGCTCGCCGGGATCGCCGAGCATCGTCGCCGCTTCCGAGCGCCGGAGCGCCGAGCGCCGACCACAGAAGAGACGCAGTGGAAACCACGTCGCACGCCTGGGCTCGGCTGCGCCCCCACGGCGAAGAGCCGAGCTGCGCGCCGTCACCTCGGCCATCGGCACTCGGCACTCGTGGCTCGGACCTCGGAAGCCAAGCCGGGCTCGCGAGTGACCAGCGTTCCGCGCCGTGCGCGCCGGGGCTCGCGCAGCCAGCCCGCGGTCGAAGCGCAGACCGTCGAAGTACAGGCAGGGCCACCGGACGTTCGTGTTGGATCTCGAGTTCTGCCCTCTGGATCCCACACATCTTCCCGGTGTCCGTGAGCCAGGGCGAGCGCACGCGAGCCCGCCGCCTCCGGGCAGCCCGTCGGAGCGACGTGCGGCACCTTGGCGCTCTGCCCTCTGCCCTCAGGATCCCGCACATCTTTCCCGGTGTCCGTGAGCCAGGGCGAGCGCACGCGAGCCCGCCGTCGAAGGGCAGCCCGTCGAAGATCACGTGCGGCCCCTTGGCGCTCTGCCCTTCGACACGGCGCCTGCGGCGCCGGCTCAGGGCCACCGGGAAAGGGGAGCGCTTCCGATCACAGGAAGACTTGTGATCAATCCCGAGCTCTGCCCTTCGACACGGCGCTTCGCGCCGGCTCAGGGCCACCGGGAACGGGAGCGACTTCGATCCGATCGAGAGATGTGGTTGGAACGTGGGCGCGCCTTCGATCACATGGCGAGACGTGACGAGCGACCGCACGCGGCGCGGCCGTGCTCACTCCGAGCAGGTGGCGCAGGCGTCGTCGAGGCCGAGCCGGCCGTCGTCGCACGTCTCGTTGGCCTCGCGCACGCCGTTGCCGCAGCTGGCGCCAGGCGCGCCCGCGGTCGCGCCGCGCGAACTGCCGCCGGCGCTGCCGGGCCGTCCACCCGCGATGTCGATCGTCACGCCGGTCGCGCTGCCGGTCGCGAGGATGATGCGGCCGCCGCCGCCGCCGCCGCCGCGCCCGAAGCTGTCGAGCGCGTCGCCGCCGTCGCCGCCGTTCGCGGTGAGCGCACAGCCGGTGATCGACTCCGCCCGGATCCACACCATGCCGCCGCCGCCGCCCCCGCCGGCACCGTCGATCCCCGCGTCGCCCGCGCTATCGGCATCGGCGCCGATGCTGCCGCCGTTCGTGCACGTGATCGCGCGCACCTGGATCCAGACGATGCCGCCGCCGTCGCCGCCGGCGCTGCCCGCGCCGGTGTCGTCCTCGCCGGCGCCGCCGCCGCCACCGAACGTGAGATGGGTGCGCGGGTCGACGTGGACCGGCGCGCCGCCGAGCCCGCCGACCAACTGGTTGTCGCGATCGTTGCCGCCGAGCCCACCCGCGGCCGCGCTGCCGCCGCCGCCGCCGCCGGCGTTGTGGCAGTTGCCGCCGCCCCCGCCGCTGTAGATGTTGCCGCGGCCCGACCCCGGATTGCCGGGCCCGAACCGCACCGCGACCAGGCTCTCGCCCTTGCGCGCGCCGCCGTCGGTGGCGACGGTGCCGTCGAGCGCCGCGCAGCCGGTGCGGTCCACTTGCTCCGCGCGCGGGCCGCCGCGGAAGCCGCGACCGTCGGCGTCGACGCTGCCGCCGTCGAGCACCAGCTCGTCGGCGAACAAGCCGACCACGCCGCCGACGTGCGCGTTGTCCCAGGTCGCGGCGCGCAGCCGGCCACTGCCGGTGACGGTGACCCGGCGCAGCTGCGGCAGCTTGACCACCTGGCTGACCTCGGGCGCGAACGCGACTGGCAGCGGGTCGGCGATCGTCATGGTCGTTGCGCCGCGCGCGACCACGCGTGAGACGTGATAGCGGCCGGGCTGGCTCGAGAGCACCAGCGGCGCGGGGCTCCCCGACGTGGGTGGATCGAGCGCCCCGGCCGGCTGGAACAGCATGACCTGGTCGCCGACCGTCACGTCATGCACCCAGGTGCCGGCGTTCGGGTTCATCCGGATCGCGATGGACACGGTGGTGGCGCCAGCGGCGGCCGGGGTGGTGATCACCCCGTAGGTGTTGATGCGGAGATCGCTGTTGCCGGTCGTCAGATTGCCATCGCGCAGATCGCCGAACGGTGGCGGCGGGGGCGCGACGCCGTCGTCGGGCTCGGCGATCGAGGCATCGGTAACCAGCTCACCCGCGTCGGGCCCATCGCCGACACACTGTCCGGCCAGCGGACCGGTGGCTTCACCGTAGCGACGGCCGCCGGGGCAGTCGGCCGCGGGGAAGCTGCACGACCCGCCCGGCTCGCACACGCCATCGGCGCCGCACTGCGCGTCGAGGTCGCACTGATATGTGGTCGCGCGCAGGCAGCCACCGGCCAGCCCGAGGCCCCCCGCCAGCACGAACGCGCCGGTGACGCGTCGCATCGCGACCTGGAACATCGCGCTCGATACTACCCGCGGTCCGACGCCGAGATCGCGGAATCGCCACCTGCCAGTGGGACCGTCAGCACGAAACGCGCGCCGCCGATCGGCGCCGGCGTGGCCGCGACCTCGAGCGTGCCGCCGTGCTCGAGCGCGATCTTCTTGGCGATGGCAAGCCCGAGCCCGGTGCCGGTCGCCTTGGTCGTCACGTAGGGTTCGAAGACCCGCTCCCGCGCGTCGGCGCCGACGCCCTTGCCCTCGTCGTCGACGACGATCGTGGCATGGCTGCCCTGGGGCGTGGTCCACCACGCGACCTCGACCGCGCCAGGCCGGCCCGCTTCCTTGCCGGCCTGAACACCGTTCTCCACGAGGTTCGCCAGCACGCGTTTGAGCAGCAACTTGTCCGCGCGGACCTCCACGCCTTCGGCGCCGGGGCCCGGGCGGATCACCAGACGTTCTCCGAGGGCCGGGTCGAGCCGGAGCTCCTCGACCACCTCCGACAGCAAGAGTGGCGCGGCCTCGACCCTGGGCAATTGACCGAGGGTCCGGAACGTATCGACCAGCCGCCGCAGCCCGGCGATCTCTTCTTCGACGATCTCGCCGGTGTCGGTGAGCAGCCGCCGGAACCGCGGGTCATCACCGCTGTAGGCCGAGACGCACTGCTGCACCGCCAGCTGGATCGGCGTGAGCGGATTCTTGATCTCGTGGGCGAGCCGGCGCGCGACGTCCTGCCAGGCGCCGATGCGCTGCAGGTACTCGATCTCGCCGCGCTGGCGGCCGAGGTCGTCGAGCATGGTGTCGAACGCGGCGCCGAGCTCGGCCATCTCGTCGCGGCCGCCGAGCTTGGCGCGCGCCGCGGCCTCGCCGCGCGACACCGCCCGCGCGACCTCGACCAGCGCCGCGATGCGCCGGGTGACCCGGCGGGCGGCGACCACGCCGAGCCCGACCACCGCCAGCGCGGCGCCGCCGACCAGGGCCAGGAAGGCCGTCCGGTAACCGGACGGAAGCGCGGTCCGGATGCGGGCCACCCGGCGCGAGGCGTCGAGCGCGAGCGCGAGCTCCTGGTAGTCGGTCTGGAGGTTGGTCAGCACCGGGAACCCGACCTCGATGACCGCGCCGGCACCGAGCGGGTGCTCGACCGAGCGGGTCCGGGTCCCGGCCGGCGCGGTCCGCTCGGCGCGCGCGACCTCGGCGCCGTCGGCGGCGCGGATCGCCAGGCGAGTCAACCCCGGCTCGGCGGTGAGCAGGCGCTCGAGCCCGGCCTGGTCGGCGGCCAGCACCGCGGGCGCGGCCGCCAGGCGGCGCGCGACCTCGGCGTACTGCAGCTTCTTGGCCTCGACCAGATCGCGATAGGTGACCAGCGCCTTCTCCATCGCCAGGTCGCGGGCGGCGGCGTCGGACGCCGCGAAGTTGGCGGCGACCTTGCCCATCTGATCGATCAGGTACGCCGACGCCGCCAGCGGCGCGAGCACGACCACGAGCAGGATCGCGACCAGCTTGATCTGCAGGCTGACCAGGCGGCTGTGGAACTGCGCCTTGCGCGAGATCATTTCTTCCTCGAGCTCGGCGTCGCGGTGACGGGCCGGGCGCGCACGAACGGATCCGAGCGCAGGCGGATCACCCGGTCGGCGTCGGGAATCTTGAGGTTGACGAACACCGACACGAACGAGCCGAAGAACGAGCCGCCGCGATCGAGCCCGCCGCCCGAGCCCTCGCTGAGCCAGCGGCGGACCTCGGCCAGCGTCTCCTGCGAGACCGGGTTGAGCTCGGCGACGATCGCGACCACGTACGGCGTGTCGCCGCCGAGGCCGTCGAGCTCGGCGACCGGGATCTGATCGAGCGCCGTCATCAGCTTCAGCGCCTCGGCCTTGAACTTCACCTTGTAGGTGCGGCGGCCGCCCGGGCTCGACAGGGCGATCTGGTAGACCTCGTCCCACAGGTCGTAGACGACCTGGCGGTGCAGCAGCTGGAAGGCGACCGGGCGGGGCTTGCCCTTGGGGTACAGCCACAGCCGGATCACCACCGTCGACTCGAGGCCGTTGCCGAGCCGCTCGAAGGCACCCGAATCGAAGACGCTGCCGACCGTGGTGGTGACCAGCAGCGACTTGCCGCGCTCGATCAGCTTGATGTCGGGCCGCGGCGGCTCGTCGGCGCGGGCGGCGGTCACGCCGAGCCCGAGCCCGACGACCAGCGCGAGCCCGACCCCGGTCGCGGCGCGACCGGGCGCCGCGGCCGTGGTCACCATCGCGGCACCCGGCCCAGCGCGTTCGCGATCGTGATCTCGAAGACGCCGAGCTCGGTGTCGATGCGCAGGCCGGCGTCGAGGACCAGGTCGATCGGGAGGGCGTCCCAGGCCGAGCCGGCGCGGGTGCGCAGCTGATCGTCGGTGGCCAGGCCCCACACGCCGCCGGCGATGAACAGATCGCCGCCGTAGATCGAGCGCGGCCGCCGGAACCAGCGGTACGCCCACTCGGCGATCAGGTTGCCGCCGAGCTCGCCGTAGACGACCTCGGCGTTGCGGGTGCCGAGGAAGTCGGGCGGCACCGCGGTCGCCACCGTCATGCCCATCACGCGCGGCGTGAGCAGGCGGTTGACGTCGGCGACGTGGATGCGATCGAAGCGGGGCGCGCTGCCGAGCACGACGCCACCGGCGATCCGCAGCCCGACGGTGTGGCGCGCGCGCACCGCCCACCAGCGCTCGTAGCGCCCGAGGAGCGAGCTGTAGTCGTAGCTGCCGCCGAGCAGCGTGCTGCCGAGCTCGACCCGGGCCTGGACCCGGCTGCCGGCGTGGGCCAGCACCGGATCGTCGCGGGTGTCGCGATCGAAGCCGAGGCCGATCGACACCACCCGGCTCGAGCCCCGGCGCAGCCCGAGGTCGGTCGCGACCACCCGGCCGTCGGGCAAGGTGCGGGTCGGCGCGACCGGCACGTCGGCGTCGATGCCCTCGACCCGCAGCTCGGCGGTGAGGCCCGTGGTCGGGCGCACGTCGAAGCGCGCGCCGACCCGGGCCGCGAGGCGCCGGTACGAAAAGGCGCGGAAGTCGTCGAGCCGGCTTTCGTCGGGATCACCGCCGACCCGGTACGGCTCGCTGCCGTGCTGGCCGGTCAGCGCGCCGTAGCCGCCCCAGCGGGTGCCGGCGATCCCGGCGGCGCCGAGCCGCAGCTCGCCGCCCCACTGGTCGCGCGCGCCGGTGACCCCGCCGTGATCGGCGAACACCAGGCCGCCGCCGATCGACAGGCCGGTGCCGAGCAGGTTGCGCTCGGTGAGATCGGCGCCGAGCCACCACGGCGCCAGTCCGCTCGACCCGAACCACAGGCGGTTGAGGCCGATCGTGCCGCGCTCGACGACGGTGACGGTCAGGACCACCCGGCCGCGCGCCGAGCCCTTGCGGAGCGCGAGGGTGACGTCGCGGAAGTAGCCGAGCGCGAGCACCTTGAAGCGCGCGATCTTGAGCCGCGGATCGCCGGCGCGCAGGACCTCGCCCTGGAGCAGTGGCAGCGCGCGCAGGATCACGCGCTCGGCGGTGGTGCGGTTGCCGACCACCACGATGTCCTCGAGGACGATCATCGGGCCAAACTGCGGGTCGACGTCGCCGAGCGCCTCGCTGGCGGCGACCTCGGGATCGACGGCCGACGGATCGGTCGGCACGGGCGCGGTCGGGGGACCGTCCGGGGTCGGCGTGGTCGGGTCCGCGGGCGGCGGATCCGCCGGGTCCGCGGGCGGCCCCTCCGCCGGTGTCACCGGTGCCGGCGGTGCCGGTTGGGCCGCTGCGAGCGGGATCGCCACCGCGAGCAGCGCGATGGACATCGCAGCGCGCGACGCGGGCCCGGGAGTCATCACCGTCACGGTAACGCGAGCGACCCCCCGCCGCACGTCGTAGGATGCCCGGATGCCCCGTCTTTGCCAGCCCGGTGTGATCGCGGCGACGGTCGCGCTGGCCCTGGCGGCGTGCAACGACCTCCGCGACTTCCGCGGCGGCTGGGAGGGGCCAAGGGTCGGCGACACCCCGGCCCTGCGGGTCGGGATCGACGGCGCCGCGCGCGCGCAGCTCGCGATCGCCAGCCTCGACCCGCACGGGCTCACCGGCAGCCTCTCGATCGACGGCCTGGTCACCACCGCCGCGCTGGCCCCGCTCGCCGGCGCCGAGGCCGACGCGCTGGCTGGCCTCACCTTCGACGGCGGCCCGCTGCGGACCTATCTCGCGTTCGTGCCGACCACCGACGGCGGCGGCGACGTGCTCGCGGTGGTCGCGCTCTACGACGACGAGCGGATCGAGGTCCGGCTGCTGCGCGGGGGCGGTCAGCCGGTCTACGCCATCTTCGATCTCCGCCGCTGACGTATACTTCGCGGACGTTGCCGGCCATGGTCCGAGGTCTTCCGTGAAGTGTCCGCACTGCAATGCCGACAACTCGGACGAGGCGCGCTTCTGCGGCGTGTGCGGACGCGCGACTGCCGCGACCGAGCCGTCTTACCAGGACCTGGCCCCGCCCGGCGGCGTCACCGCGCCCGATCTGATCGGCCGCGAGATCGCCGGCCGCTACCGGGTGCTCGCCAAGCTCGGCGAGGGCGGCATGGGCGCGGTCTATCGCGCCGAGCAGATCTCGCTCAAGCGCAAGGTGGCGATCAAGGTCCTGCGCCCCGAGCTGTCGCGCGATCCCGGCATCGTGCGCCGCTTCAACCACGAGGCCGAGCTGGTCGCCAGGCTCAGCCACCCCAACACCGTCAACATCTACGACTTCGGCCAGGACGCCGACGGCTCGCTGTTCATCGCGATGGAGTTCCTCGAGGGTCGCTCGCTGCGCCAGCTGATGACCCAGGACGGGCCGCTGCCGCCGTGGCGCGCGCTGGCGATCACGCGCCAGATCGCGACCTCGCTGTCCGACGCCCACAGCCACGGCATCGTCCACCGCGACCTCAAGCCCGACAACGTCATGCTGATCGACCGCGGCAAGGAGCGCGACATCGTCCGCGTCCTCGATTTCGGCATCGCCAAGGTCAACCGTCAGACCGTCAACGTGATGACCCGTGCCGGCGACCTGGTCGGCACGCCGCAGTACATGGCGCCCGAGCAGATCAAGGGCGAGGCGGTCGACGGCCGCACCGACATCTACGCGCTCGGCGCGATGCTCTACGAGATGCTCACCGGCCGCCTGCCGTTCGAGGGCGCGACCGTGATGGCGATCCTGTCGAAGCACCTGCTCGATCCGGCCGAACCGCCGACGGTCCGCCGCCCCGATCTGGGCCTGCCGCCGGCGCTCGACGGCCTGGTGATGAGCGCGATGGCCAAGGATCCGGCCCACCGCCCGGCGACGATGGATCAGATCTGCGAGCACGTCACCGCGCTCGCGGCACAGCTCGGCGGCGGACCCGCGAGCCAGCAGGTGCCGGCGACCGTACCGTCGGCGGCGTGGAGCGCGCAGCAGGGCGTGGTCGCCCCGACCGGGCACGGTGGGATGGGCCCGCCCCACGGCGCGATGCCGTCGGGGCCACCGCCCGGGGTCCCACGCACGCATCCGCCCGGCCTCGATCCGCGATCGGCCCCGACGCCGCCGCCGATGGGGCCGCCGCCGGGCCCCGCGCCCTACGGCGCGCCGCCGATGCCGGGCTACCCGCAGCCGCCGGCTCACCACGCGCCGCCGCGGCCCGCCTCGCGCGCGCCGATCTACATCGCGGTCGGCGTGGTGCTCGCGGCCGCGGCCGGCGTCGCGATCTTCCTGGGCGTGCAGGCGAGCCAGGACGACGAGCCCGGCACGGGCACCGGCACCGGCACCGCGACGATCGCCGACCCCAGCGATCCGTGGTCGGGGGGCGGCGGCGGCGGCGGCACCCCCGTGGCGATCCCGGATCCCCCCGACAAGCCCGACCCACCCGAGGCTCCGCCAGCGCCGTCGGGCTGGAGCGGCTACCAGAGCCCGGACCTCGGCTGGACGCTGCGGCTGCCGCCCGGCGTCTCGTCGACGCCGACCTTCGCCAACGGCGCCGCCAACTTCACCGGCAGCCAGGGCTCGACCACGCTGGTCGTCGGTGTGCTGGCCACGCCGAATGCCGGCAAGAAGCCGACCACCGCCGAGCTCGACGAGTTCGCCGGCAACCTGGCGACCACGCTCGGCGCGACCATCATCGAGTCGGGCTCTGCGGTGACCCAGGGCACCAAGCGCTACCGGGTCGTGATGGAGACCGCGGTCGACAAGGCCGAGGCGCGGTTCTTCATCGAGCCCGGGATCATCGTCATGGCCTACTACACGCGCACCGCCGACTGGGACGCTTCGTCGGGCGAGCGCCGCGAGTTCTTCGAGGGCGTGGGCCTGCCCGGCGGCGCGCCGTGACCGGGCGACTCGCGGTCGCGCTGGCCGTGCTGGCCGCGACCAGCGCGCCGGCGCTCGCGCAGGAGCGCGGCGCGGACGTGGCGGCGGCGTCGAACCTGCCGTGTGACGACGCGCGCGACGCCCGCATCCGCGCGCACCTCGAGCGCGAGCGCCGGGCCGCGCGCCGGTGGAACCTGGCGTGGGGCGTCGGCTACGGCGTGGTGGCCGCGGCGCAGGCCGGCATGGCCGCCGCCGAGTGGGCGCCGTTCACGGAGGTCGACACCACCTTCGAGACCAGCCTGTGGGTCGGCGCCGGCAAGGCGACGATCGGCCTGGTGTCGCGCATCATCCTCCCGCTGCGGGCGGCGCAGCCGGGACCGGTCGACCCGGCCGACCCGTGCGGCTCGCTGGCCGCGGCCGAGCGCGCGCTCGCGATCACCGCGGGCAACCAGCGCAAGAGCGTGCTGCTCAACGCGGGCGGCGGCGTCCTGGTCAACGTCGCCGGTGGCGTGTACCTCGGGCTGGCTACCGATGACTGGACCACCGCGGGCGTGTCGGCGGGCATGGGCATCGCGGTCACGATCGTCAACGTGCTCACCCATCCCCGTCGCAGCTGGCGGCGCGGCGTGCCGGAGGATGCGGGCGCGCCGCGGGTGACCTGGTCGCCGGTGTTCGTGCCCGGCGCGCGGACCCTGGTCGGCGTCGCCGGCGCGTTCTAGCGTCGTTTCAGCTACGCTTCGGGCATGTCGCACGAAGCCCAGGCCGCGATCCGACTCACCCAGTTCGCGCGCGGCGGTGGTTGAGCCGCCAAGCTCCGGCTGCCGGACCTGGTCCAGGTCCTCGATCACGCGTCCGCGACTGGCGCCGACAGCCGCGACGGGACCGGTGCGTCCGGCGTCTTCGTCGATCACGCGCACAAGGACGACGCCGCGGTCGTGGCCGGCCCGACCCCGGGCCAGGGCCTGGTCCTGACCGCCGACGTGATCGCGCCCCTGGTCGACGACCCCGAGACGTTCGGCGCGATCGCCGCGGCCAACGCGATCTCCGACGTGTACGCGATGGGCGGCGTGCCGCGGTTCGCGCTCAACCTGGCGTTCTTTCCGGACGACCAGCTCGGCCTCGACGTGCTCGCCGCGATCCAGGCCGGCGCGGCCCGGATCTGCGCGAGCGCCGGCGTGCGCGTCGTCGGCGGTCACACCGTCCGCGATCCCGAGGTGAAGTTCGGGCTGTCGGTCACCGGCGAGGTCGGGCTCGGCGAGGTCTGGTCCAACCGGCGCGCGGTCGCGGGCCAGGCGCTGGTGCTCACCAAGGCGCTCGGCACCGGCATCCTGGGCCAGGCGATCAAGGTGGGCGCGGCCAGCGAGGCGGAGATCGCGGCCGCGGTGACCTCGATGACCACGCTCAACCGCGGCGCGATGGAGGTCGGCCGGCGCCACGGCGTCACCGCGGCCACCGACATCACCGGCTTCGGCCTGGCCGGCCATCTGCGCAACCTGCTGCGCGGCTCGCGGCTGTCGGCGACCCTGACGGCGTCGGCGCTGCCGGTGTTGCCGGGGGTGCGGGCCCACCTCGCCGCCGGGCGGGTGCCGGGCGGCAGCAAGTCGAACCGCGGGTACCTCGCCGCGATGATCGACGACCGCGGTGACGAGGGCCTGCGCGACGAGCTCCTCACGCTGGTCTGCGATGCCCAGACCAGCGGCGGCCTGCTGCTGTGCGTGCCGGCCAGCGCCGCCGACCTCGTGGTCGTCGCGCTGCAGGCGCAGGGGTTGCCGGCGGCCGTGATCGGCGCGCTGCGCGAGCGCGCGGCCGACGAGCCTGACGGCGTGATCGTCATCGAGCCCTGAGGCCGGTAGCGATCAGAAGGCGCCAACGATCCGGAGCGAACAGTTTCCGTCCGTCCCGAGCGCAGCGCGAGCGGTAGCGAGCTCGCAGTCGAAGGACGCCCGTCGGGATCCAGCACAAGTTCCGGTGGCCCTGAGCCAGGGCTCGCGCAGCGAGCCCGCCGCCTCCGGGCGGACCGTCGAAGATCACGGGCTGCACCTTGCCGCTCTGCCCTCTGCCGGGTGCCCTTCGACTCCTGTCGCTTGGCGACCGGCTGCGCCCAGGTCAAGTGGTGGATGGACGCAGGACGCACGGGACGGGCTGTCTCACGAAAGGCATCTTCGTCGAGCACGG
>JBKJLC010000175.1:0-3099 GCA_046597055.1 Kofleriaceae bacterium
CTGTGCATCAACCGCCACAAGTTCCGGCCGCCGCGGCCCGCGTACCAGCCGGTCGCGGCGCCGCGCCAGGCCGAGCTGGTGCCGGGCGAGGAGGCGTTCGGCGTGCGGCGTGACGACGCCGAGCAGCGGGTGGTGGTGATGCCGTCGGTGGCGCTGCGCGCGCTGCGCCTGGCCTGGGACAAGATCGCGCCCCAGGGCTGGAACCTGTTCTGCGCCGAGTGGGGCGCGCGCTGGGGTCGGCTGGCGATGATCGATCTCGACACCGAGCTGCTCGAGCAGCGCGGTCGCCCGCTGCGCGAGCGGCCGCTCGACGATGCGCTCGAGCTCATCCGCGCGCAGCTCGAGCAAGATGGCTGGGGCCAGCTGACCATCGACGTCACCAGCCCGGCCGCGATCAGCCGCGGCGCTGCGATCATCCGGCTCGACCGATCGGCGCTGGCGGAGGCCGCCGGTGCGAGCGCGGTGCCGCGCTGCCAGGCAGGTGAAGCCGGCGGTGCACAGCGAGTCGACCGTGCCCTCGCAGTCGTCGTCGGACGTGCACGACGCGGTGCACAGGCCCGTGCTGCGGCCGGCGGGGTTGCTGGCGCCGGCGGTGGTCGCGAGGCACAGGCGCGACGCGCAGTCGACGCTGGAGCTGGCGATGACGATCGTGTCGGACGGGGCGGGCGCGCCGAGGTCGCAGCGCTGGCCGACCGGCTCGGCGTGACAGGCGGCGAGGCCGAACGCGAGGAGCGTCGCGAGCGAGGGGCGGGCGAGGCGGGGATGCATGGACGGTGAGTGGCGGACGCATCCACGATCCGTCACGGCCATCGCGCCGGGCCACGCCGTCGACGGAAGCCTGCCAGCGGCTACCACGCCACGCGCTGAGGTTGTGCGTTCGCTGCCGATTTCCGCCACGCGGGTGCGGGCGGGCGCGTTGACGGTTCGCACCAGACGCGTCAGCGTGGATGGTGCGGATGGGCACCACGCCTGCCCCACCCGGGAGGTTGTCGTCCATGAAAGCAGTGACCCTGCGCGCGCGCATGTCTTGTTGGGCCCGCGCCCTGGTGCTGGCGGGGCTGGTGATCGCCGGCTGCGGCGGCGATGGGAACGACCCGGCCGACGACGATGGGGGCCGCGACGGGGGTGCCGACCTCGGCGCCGCCTGCAGCACGGAGCCGCTGCGCGCGAGCAACGTCCACCACGTCTGCGACTGCGCCGACGGGGCCGACCCCGGCTGCGTGGCGGGGGACGATGCCCGTGACGGGCTGACCCCGGCGACCGCGCGGCGGTCGTGGGCGGCCGCGATGGCCGACTTCGACACGATGCCGGCCGGTCACACGGTGGCGCTGTGTCGAGGCGGGCGCTGGCGCGGCGTGGCGACCCAGGGCACCATCCGCAACCCGAGCTGCCGCGCCGATGCGACCTGCGATCTGCGCGACTACGGCGAGGCCAGCCAGCCGCGGCCGGTGCTGGTGGGCACTGGCGAGCCGCTGTTCGAGATCGGCCGGTACCAGGACTACGCGCAGCCCCCGGTGCAGGGCCTGCGCTTCCTCAACCTCGACATCCGCGGCGTGGACACGCTGTGGACGATCCTGGGCTCGGCCACCGACGTCGAGATCTGCGGCAACGCGGGCACCGACGCCACCGGCGGCGCGCAGTACGTGGTCACCAACTCGACGACCAAGCGCATCGCGATGCACCACAACACGTTCACCCGGGTCGGGACCGGAGGGCAGGGCTACCTCGGCGCATGCGACGACTGCAGCATCGACGCGAACGTGTGGGACACCTGCGGCGGCGACACCAACCGCGACCACCCGATCTACATCGGCTCGAACCCCGAGCCGTGCACGAGCGGCTGTGTCGAGCCGGTCACGGGTGGCTCGGGCACGTATCACCGCACCCAGCGCATGCGGATCACCAACAACGTCCTCACCCACTCGTCGCCGAGCGGGGGCGTCTGCGTCGGCACGGTGATCGTGGTGCACGAGCCGCACGACGACCTGCTGATCGAGAACAACCTCATCCACGAGGAGCCCGGCGACAACGGCGGCTGCTTCGGCATCAGCATCAGCAGCGGCGGTGACGAGCCGGGCCAGTGGCGGCGGGCGACCATCCGGCGCAACCAGCTCTACAACGCGGGCTACCAGCCGATCTCGATCGAGAACTGCCAGGACTGTGTGATCGACAGCAACCTCGTCGTGAGCTCGCTCGAGACGTTCGGGATCATCGTGCCGTGGCATCCGCAGAGCGAGGGTGTCGGCCCCAACCTCGTCAACACCCGGACCAAGGTCCGCAACAACACGATCGTCATCACCGCGGCGGCCACCCGTCCCGGTGGCGTCGGAATCGGCGTCGGGACCGAGGGCACCGGCCACGAGGTGACCAACAACGCGATCTACTTTGCCCCCGGCCAGGCGCCCAACAGCTGGCGCTGCTTCGATCTGGATCTCGGCGACGACGCCTACGCGAGCCGGGTCGGCAACGCGTGCCACGGCAACGTCGCGGACCAGGGCACCTTCCGGAGCTATCTCAGCGGCGATCCGGCGTTCACCGCCGTGACGGCGGATCCGGCCACGGCCGACCTCCGGCCCGGCGCGGGGTCGCCGCTGGTCGACAGCGGCGACGCCATCCACGCCGCGCCGACTGCGATCGGCTCGGCGCCATGGTCTGCCGCCGACGACGGTCGGACGCGCGACGCCCGCCCCGACATCGGCGCCTTCGAGCGCTGACCTCGGGGATCCGCGCGGGGTGTCGCGCTGCACCGGGCAAGGTGCCACCACCCGACGGCGTTGCCGTCTGCGCTCAGGATCCCGCACATCTTTCCCCGGTGTCCCTGAGCCAGGGCGAGCGCAAGCGACCCCGCCGTCGAAGGGCAGCCCGTCGAAGATCACGTGCGGCACCTTGGCGCTCTGCCCTCGGGATCCCGCACAACTTCCCCGGTGTCCCTGAGCCAGGGCGAGCGCCAGCGTGCCCGCCGTCGAAGGGCAGCCCGTCGAAGATCACGTGCGGCACCTTGGCGCTCTGCCCTTCGACACGGCGCCTGCGGCGCCGGCTCAGGGCCACCGGGAAAGGTGAGCGCTTCCGATCACATGAAGACTTGGGATCGATCCCGAG